>NZ_JBNCLF010000011.1:252711-279560 GCF_049844535.1 Streptosporangium sp. DT93 | reverse complement strand
CCCCCCCCCCCCCCCCCCCCCCCCCCCCCCCCCCCGCGCGCCCCCCCCCCCCCGGCCCCCCACCCCGGCAGGACCCACGAACCGTGATCTCGCAGTGGCTTCGGCCGGAAGATCTGCCGAAGTGACTGCCAGATCACGGAAGAAAGCGCAGACTCACAGCGTCTGCTACGTGGGACGTGCGGAGAACGCCCCCTTCACGGGGGACACGGGCTTCCGTACGAGGTGGAGGGGACGCCGCGAGGCGGACCCGCCCCACATGCACAGCGGCAACAGGCCGCACGTAACTTTTTCAGACGACAGCGAAGGACACCGAGGCCATTATGGCGGGACAGAAGATCCGCATTCGGCTCAAGGCCTATGACCACGAGGTCATCGACGTTTCGGCCAAGAAGATCGTCGAGACGGTGACACGGACTGGCGCCAAGGTCGCGGGCCCGGTGCCGCTGCCGACCGAGAAGAACGTGTACTGCGTCATCCGCTCGCCGCACAAGTACAAGGACAGCCGCGAGCACTTTGAGATGCGCACGCACAAGCGGCTCATTGACATCATCGACCCGACGCCCAAGACCGTCGACTCGCTCATGCGGCTCGACCTTCCGGCCGGCGTCGACATCTCGATCAAGCTCTGAGGGAACGCACTGACATGGCTAAGCAGATCAAGGGTGTCCTGGGCAAGAAGCTCGGCATGACCCAGGTCTTCGACGCGGACAACCGGATGGTCCCGGTGACCGTCGTCGAGGCCGGTCCGTGCGTCGTGACCCGCGTCCGCACCCCCGAGAAGGACGGCTACTCCGCCGTTCAGCTGGGCTTCGGGCAGGTCGACCCACGGAAGGTCAACAAGCCGCTCGGCGACTACCTGCGCAAGCACGACATCACCCCGCGCCGTTACTTCGCGGAGATTCGCACCGACGACGCCGGTGACTACACCCTGGGCCAGGAGCTCTCCGCCGACACCTTCGAGGCCGGCCAGTTCGTCGACGTGACGGGCAAGAGCAAGGGCAAGGGCTTCGCCGGCGTCATGAAGCGCCACGGCTTCAAGGGCCTGGGCGCCTCTCACGGTACGCAGCGCAAGCACCGTTCGCCGGGTTCCATCGGTGGCTGCGCCACCCCGGGCCGCGTCTTCAAGGGCGTCCGCATGGCCGGCCGGATGGGCAACGTCCGCACGACCATCCAGAGCCTCAAGGTTCACGCCATCGACGCCGAGAGGGGCCTCATCCTGATCAAGGGTGCGATCCCCGGCGCCAACGGCAGCCTTGTCCTGGTCCGCACCGCCGCCAAGAAGGGGGCTGCCAAGTGAGCACCATTGACGTCCTCGACGTGAGCGGCGACAAGGCCGGGACCGTCGACCTGCCGGAGGACATCTTCGGCACGAAGGTCAACATCCCGCTGATCCACCAGGTCGTCGTGGCCCAGCTCGCCGCTCGCCGGCAGGGCACCCACAAGGCCAAGACCCGTGGCGAGGTCCGCGGCGGCGGCAAGAAGCCGTACCGCCAGAAGGGCACCGGCCGCGCCCGTCAGGGCTCGACCCGCGCCCCGCAGTTCGCCGGCGGTGGCGTCGTCCACGGCCCGGTTCCGCGGGACTACTCGCAGAAGACTCCCAAGAAGATGAAGGCCGCCGCCCTGCGCGGTGCCCTGTCCGACCGGGCGACCGGTGGCCGCGTTCACGTGGTCAACGGTTTCGTCGCGGGGGAGACCCCGGCGACCAAGGCGGCTCTCGAGTCGCTTCGCAGGATCACCAAGGCCCGTAGCGTCCTCGTCGTGGTCGACGAGGGCGACGAGCTCACCTGGCTGAGCCTGCGCAACGCTCCCGAGGTCCACCTGCTGGACGCCGGGCAGCTCAACACCTACGACGTGCTCTGCTACGACGATGTCGTCTTCACCCAGGCGGCCTACGACCAGGTCGTGGCCCGCCTGAGCAAGAGCGGGAAGGAAGACGCCTGATGGAGAAGATCGCCGACCCGCGCGACATCATCATCAAGCCGGTGGTCTCCGAGAAGAGCTACGGCCTGATCGACGAGCACAACAAGTACACGTTCCTGGTGCGGAAGACGGCCAACAAGACGCAGGTCAAGATCGCCGTAGAGAAGATCTTCGGTGTCAAGGTGGCCAGCGTCAACACCATCAACCGCCAGGGCAAGCGCAAGCGGACCAGGTTCGGCTACGGCCAGCGCCCCGCGACCAAGCGGGCGATCGTCAGCCTGGTCGAGGGCGACCGGATCGACATCTTCGGTCAGATCGGCTGACGCGCTCGCTCAGTACGTACAGGGAGAAAGCCCCTCACCAGCCGGTGAGGGGCATTCGACCGGATTAACCGACGAAGGATGAACGAAAAAGATGGGCATCCGTAAACTCAAGCCGACGACCCCGGGTCGACGCGGCGCCAGCGTCTCGGACTTTGCCGAGATCACGCGCAGCACACCCGAGAAGTCGCTGCTTGCACCCCTGCACAGCAAGGGTGGCCGTAACGTCCACGGCCGTGTCACCACCCGTCACCAGGGCGGTGGCCACAAGCGCGCCTACCGGATCATCGATTTCCGGCGTCACGACAAGGACGGGATCCCGGCCAAGGTCGCTCACATCGAGTACGACCCGAACCGCACGTCCCGTATCGCGCTGCTGCACTACGCCGACGGGGAGAAGCGCTACATCCTCTGCCCCACCGGCCTCAGGCAGGGCGACAACATCGAGAACGGCCCCACGGCCGACATCAAGCCGGGCAACTGCCTGCCGCTGCGCAACATCCCGACCGGTACCTTCATCCACGCGGTGGAGCTCCGTCCGGGCGGCGGCGCCAAGCTGGGCCGGTCCGCCGGCGCGCAGATCCAGCTCCTGGCGAAGGAGGGGCAGTACGCCACGCTGCGTATGCCCTCCGGTGAGATGCGCCAGGTCGACGTCCGCTGCCGGGCCTCCATCGGCCAGGTCGGCAACGCCGAGCAGGCGAACATCAACTGGGGTAAGGCCGGACGCATGCGGTGGAAGGGCAAGCGCCCCACCGTCCGCGGTGTCGCGATGAACCCGGTCGACCACCCGCACGGTGGTGGTGAGGGTAAGACCTCCGGCGGTCGTCACCCCGTCAACCCCAAGGGCAAGCCCGAGGGTCGTACTCGTGCGGCGAACAAGGCCAGCGACCGGCTGATCATCCGCCGTCGTACCAAGCGGAAGAAGCGGTAGGAGCAGCCAAAATGCCACGTAGCCTCAAGAAGGGTCCCTTCGTGGACGACCACCTTCAGAAGAAGGTGGATGTCCAGAACGAGAAGGGCACCAAAAACGTCATCAAGACGTGGTCGCGGCGCTCCATGATCGTGCCCGACATGCTCGGTCACACGATCGCCGTTCACGACGGCCGCAAGCACGTCCCGGTGTTCGTCACCGAGTCGATGATCGGCCACAAGCTCGGTGAGTTCGCCCCGACGCGAACCTTCCGCAGCCACGTCAAGGAAGACCGCCGCAGCCGGCGATAGAGCGCCTCACAGGGAGGGCTCGTCCCGCCCGCAGACGGCCGCACGGCGAGAGCCGTGGCGGCCACCACCGGGCGAGACGGACCCGACCGACACGAAGCAGAAGGTAAGAGGAGTAAGCGATGGAAGCCAGGGCTCAGGCGCGGTTCGCGCGCCACACGCCCATGAAGGCCCGCCGCGTGGTGGACCTCATTCGCGGGCTGCCCGCTTCGGAGGCGCAGGCCGTGCTGCAGTTCGCTCCCCAGTCGGCGAGCGAGACCGTGTACAAGGTGCTGTCCAGCGCCATTGCCAACGCGGAGCACAACTTCAAGCTCGACCGGGAGACGCTCTTCGTGAGCCGTGCCTGGGTCGACGAGGGCCCGACGCTGAAGCGGTTTCGTCCCCGCGCCCAGGGTCGCGCCTATCGGATCAACAAGCGGACCAGCCACATCACCGTGATCGTGGAGTCCCGCGAGCCGAAGGGGAGGACCCGCTAGTGGGTCAGAAGGTCAACCCGCACGGGTTCCGCCTCGGCATCACGACCGACTTCAAGAGCCGGTGGTATGCCGACAAGCTCTACAAGTCGTACGTGGCCGAGGACGTGGCGATCCGCCGAATGCTCAAGAAGGGCATGGAGCGGGCCGGCATCTCCAAGGTGGAGATCGAGCGGACCACCGACCGGGTACAGGTCGACATTCACACCGCCCGTCCGGGCATCGTCATCGGCCGCCGCGGCGCCGAGGCGGACCGGATCCGCGGTGACCTCGAGAAGCTGACCAAGAAGCAGGTCCAGCTGAACATCCTCGAGGTCAAGAACCCTGAGATCGACGCTCAGCTCGTCGCCCAGGGTGTGGCGGAGCAGCTCTCCAGCCGTGTCTCGTTCCGTCGTGCCATGCGCAAGGCGATGCAGTCGGCGATGAAGAGCGGCGCCAAGGGCATCCGGGTGCAGTGCTCGGGTCGTCTCGGCGGCGCCGAGATGTCCCGTTCGGAGTTCTACCGCGAGGGCCGCGTGCCCCTGCACACGCTCCGCGCGGACATCGACTACGGCCTGTACGAGGCCCGTACCACCTTCGGCCGTATCGGTGTGAAGGTGTGGATCTACAAGGGTGAGGCCCCGACCAGCCGCGCCGAGCGCGAGGCGGCCGCCGCGGGCGCCCGCGCCGGCCAGCGCCGTGACCGCGACGACCGTCGTGGCCCCGGTGCCGGTGGCGGCGGCGGCGACCGTCCCCGTCGTGGCGGCGGCGCCGGTGGCGCCCGTCGTGGCGGCGGTGCCGGTGGCGCCGGTGCCGGTCGTGGTGACCGTGCCGCGGCTCCGGCCGCACCCAGGAACGAGGCGGCCTCGCAGGCCGCCCCCGAGACCGGCCCGGCTGCGCAGCCGGGTGCTGAAGGGAGCTGACCATGCTGATCCCGCGCAGGGTCAAGCACCGCAAGCAGCACCGGCCCGACCGTCACGGAGCCGCCAAGGGCGGCACCAGGGTCGTGTTCGGCGAGTTCGGCATTCAGGCGCTTGAGCACTCCTACGTGACCAACCGCCAGATCGAGTCGGCTCGTATCGCGATGACCCGTCACATCAAGCGTGGCGGAAAGGTCTGGATCAACATCTACCCGGACCGTCCCCTCACCAAGAAGCCCGCCGAGACCCGCATGGGTTCCGGTAAGGGTTCGCCGGAGTGGTGGATCGCCAACGTCAAGCCCGGCCGCGTCATGTTCGAGCTGTCGGGTGTCGCCGAGCCGGTGGCTCGCGAAGCCCTGCGGCGTGCGATGCACAAGCTGCCGATGAAGTGCCGGTTCGTCAAGCGTGAAGTGGGTGAGGCGTGATGGCTAAGGGCCTGACCGCCGGTGAGCTGCGGGTGGAGGACCAGGACACCCTGGTCACGAAGCTGAAGGAAGCCAAGGAGGAGCTGTTCAACCTCCGCTTCCAGGCCGCGACCGGCCAGTTGGAGAGCCACGGGCGGCTACGCGCCGTTCGCCGCGAGATCGCCCGTATCTACACGGTGATGCGCGAGCGGGAGCTCGGAATCGTCACGGTAGAGAAGGAGTCGATCGATGGCTGAGGCCGTAGAGACCACCGAAAGCACTGAGAGCACGACCGAGTCGCGGAACTACCGCAAGACCCGCGAGGGTCTGGTCGTCAGTGACAAGATGGACAAGACTGTCGTGGTCGCCGTCGAGGACCGCGTCAAGCACCCCCTGTACGGCAAGGTCATCCGCAGGACGACCAAGTACAAGGCGCACGACGAGGCCAACGACTGTGGCGTCGGCGACCGCGTTCTCCTGATGGAGACCCGGCCGCTGTCGGCCAGCAAGCGCTGGCGCGTCATCGAGATCCTCGAGAAGGCCAAGTAGGCCACACGCCTCGTGGGGGGTGACGGTGTCACCCCCCACGACGGCGTCCAAGGGGGCGGAGCCATCTCCGCCCCGCCTCGGCCGCGGTCCGCGAGGGCTGTGGCCGCAGGACAAAGACCCAGCAGGTTCCGCAAGGCTCACCCGAGGGTGAGAACCGGCGAGACAAACAGGAGTTCAAGTGATCCAGCAGGAGTCGCGGCTCAAGGTCGCCGACAACACCGGTGCGAAGGAAGTCCTTTGCATCCGTGTGCTCGGTGGCTCGGGCCGGCGCTACGCGGGAATCGGCGACATCATCGTCGCCACGGTCAAGGACGCCATCCCGGGCGGCACCGTGAAGAAGGGCGATGTGGTCAAGGCCGTCATCGTCCGTACTGTCAAGGAGCGCCGCCGGCCCGACGGCTCCTACATCCGCTTCGACGAGAACGCCGCCGTCATCATCAAGGACAGCGGCGACCCGCGGGGCACTCGCATCTTCGGTCCCGTCGGACGTGAGCTGCGTGACAAGAAGTTCATGCGGATCATCTCGCTCGCGCCGGAGGTGTTGTAATGCCGAAGCTGCATGTCAAAAAGGGCGACCTGGTGCTGGTCATCGCCGGCAAGGACAAGGGTGCCAAGGGTCGTGTGATCGCCGCCCACCCGCGTGACGAGCGCGTGGTGGTCGAGGGCGTCAACATGGTCAAGAAGCACACGAAGGAGACCAACCAGGGTCCGCGCGGCGCCAAGAGCGGCGGCGTGCAGACCATGGAGGCCTCCATCCACGTGAGCAACGTCAAGAAGCTCAAGGACGACGAGGCCAAGCCCAAGGACGGCAAGAAGGACGAGGCGAAGCCCGCCAAGTCCTCGAAGGCCACCAAGGACGCCAAGGACGAGGCGAAGAACGACAAGCCCGCCAAGGCCTCCAAGGACGCCAAGGACGAGGCCGAGCCCGCCAAGGACGACAAGCCCGCCGAGACCGAGCCGGCCCAGGCCGCCTCCGACGAGACGGGTGGGGACAAGTGATGACCGCCAACACCACCGAGAACGAGCAGCGGGCCCTTCCGCGCCTCAAGCAGCGCTACCGCGAAGAGATCATCGCGAAGCTGAACGAGGAGTTCGGGTTCGAGAACATCATGCTGGTGCCCACGATCACCAAGATCAAGGTGAACATGGGCGTCGGCGAGGCCGCGCGCGACTCGAAGCTGATCGAAGGCGCCGTCCGCGACCTCACCGTGATCACCGGTCAGAAGCCGGCGGTCGTCCGCGCCCGCAAGTCCATCGCCCAGTTCAAGCTGCGCGAGGGCATGCCGATCGGTGCGCACGTCACGCTCCGCGGTGACCGCATGTGGGAGTTCCTCGACCGGCTGCTCTCGCTGGCGCTGCCCCGTATCCGTGACTTCCGGGGCCTGTCGCCCAAGCAGTTCGACGGTAACGGCAACTACACCTTCGGTCTCACCGAGCAGGTCATGTTCCACGAGATCGACCAGGACAAGGTCGACCGTCAGCGGGGCATGGACATCACGGTCGTGACCACCGCTAAGACCGACGACCAGGGCCGGGCGCTGCTGAAGCAGCTCGGATTCCCGTTCAAGGAGGCCTGATCATGGCGAAGACGTCGCTCAAGGTCAAGGCTGCTCGCAAGGCCAAGTTCGAGGTCCGGGGCTACACCCGTTGCTCGCGCTGTGGCCGTCCCCGCGCCGTCTACAGGAAGTTCGGCCTGTGCCGCATCTGCTTCCGCGAGATGGCGCACCGGGGCGAGCTGCCCGGCATCACCAAGTCGAGCTGGTAGCGATCCGCGCGGTCCCGTGTCCTCACGGGTCCGCGCGGTCCCCGGCCCCACATAGAATCTCGATACTCACCGGGCGCTGATCGAAGCGCCCATGACCGCACCGTAGGTCCCCTGTGGAAACCGCGGTGAGGAAGGCCACCGGCCATGACGATGACCGACCCGATCGCAGACATGCTGACGCGTCTGCGAAACGCGAACTCGGCGTACCACGACAGCGTGGCGATGCCGTACTCGAAGATCAAGGCGCACATCGCCGAGATCCTCCAGCAGGAGGGATACATCCAGGCCTGGACCGTCGAAGACGCCAAGGTCGGGAAGAACCTCGTGGTGGAGCTCAAGTTCGGGCCGAGCCGTGAGCGGTCGCTCGCGGGCCTGCGCCGGGTTTCCAAGCCCGGCCTGCGGGTCTATGCAAAGAAGGACAACCTGCCCCGAGTCCTGGGTGGACTGGGCGTCGCGATCATCTCGACGTCCGGCGGTCTCATGACGGACAAGCAGGCCGGCAAGCGTGGAGTGGGCGGGGAAGTCCTCGCCTTCGTTTGGTAGAGGGGAGAACGAACAGCATGTCAAGAATCGGACGGCTGCCCATCCCCGTACCGAACGGAGTGGACGTCGCCATCGACGGCCGGGACGTCACGGTCAAGGGTCCTAAGGGCACACTTTCACACACGGTCGTGGAACCCATCGCGATCGCCAAGGGCGACGACGGGAACCTCTCCGTCACCCGCCCCAACGACGAGAACAAGGTCCGTGCGCTGCACGGCCTGTCCCGCACCCTGGTCGCCAACATGGTGACCGGTGTCACCCAGGGGTACTCCAAGACCCTGGAGATCGTCGGTGTCGGTTACCGCGTCCAGGCCAAGAGCCCGACTCAGCTCGAGTTCGCTCTCGGTTTCAGTCACCCGGTGATCGTCAACGCCCCCGAGGGCGTCACCTTCCGCGTCGAGAGGCCGACCCTGTTCCACGTGGACGGCATCGACAAGCAGAAGGTCGGCGAGATCGCCGCGAACATCCGCAAGTTGCGCAAGCCCGACCCGTACAAGGGCAAGGGTGTGCGTTACCAGGGTGAAGTTATCCGCCGCAAGGTCGGAAAGGCTGGTAAGTAGGCATGGCTGGCAAGACTGCGTTCGGCAAGCACACGGCCGCCCGCACCCTCTCGCGGGCCCGCCGCCACGGCCGAGTCCGCAAGAAGGTGGTCGGTACGGCCACACGCCCCCGTCTGGTCGTCAACCGCTCCACGAGGCACCTCTTCGTGCAGATCGTCGACGACGCCCAGGGCCACACGCTGGTGAGCGCGTCCACCATGGACGCCTCGCTGCGCTCGGCCGAGGGCGCCAAGACCGACAAGGCCAAGCAGGTCGGCGAGCTTCTCGCTCAGCGGGCCAAGGCGGCCGGAATCACCGCGGTCGTGTTCGACCGGGGTGGCAACCGCTACGCGGGCCGTATCGCGGCGCTGGCAGACAGCGCCCGCGAAGGCGGACTGGAGTTCTGATGACTCCTTTCCGAGGACCGCAACCGATGGCCCGTCTTACGAATGAGAAGAGGAACCACTAATGGCTGGAGCTCCGCGTCGCGGTGGCGCCGCCGGTGGCGAGCGGCGTGACGGTCGTCGTGACGACCGCCGCGGTGGCAACGCTGACAAGGGCGTCTCGTACATCGAGCGCGTCGTGAAGATCAACCGAGTGGCCAAGGTCGTGAAGGGTGGTCGTCGCTTCAGCTTCACCGCCCTCGTCATCGTCGGTGACGGCAACGGCATGGTCGGCGTCGGCTACGGCAAGGCCAAGGAAGTGCCCGCGGCGATCGCCAAGGGTGTCGAGGAGGCCAAGAAGAACTTCTTCAGGGTCCCCCGCATCCAGGGCACCATCCCGCACATCGTGCAGGGCGAAGAGGCCGCCGGCGTCGTCTTCCTGCGTCCGGCCTCGCCCGGTACCGGCGTCATCGCCGGTGGCCCGGTGCGCGCCGTGCTGGAGTGCGCGGGCATCCACGACGTGCTGTCCAAGTCGCTCGGCTCGGACAACCCGATCAACATCGTGCACGCCACCGTGGCGGCTCTGAAGGGCCTCAGCAGGCCCGAGGAGATCGCGGCCCGTCGTGGCCTGCCGATCGAGGACGTGGCCCCCAAGGCGATGCTCAGGGCTCGCGCCGAGGGTCTCGCGGAGGCCGCGGCCGCGAAGGCGGTGAGCTGACAGATGGCACGCCTGAAGATCACCCAGGTCCGCTCGAAGATCGGCGGCAAGCAGAACCAGCGTGACTCGCTGCGCTCGCTCGGTCTGAAGCGAATCGGTGACGTCGTCGTCAAGGAGGACCGCCCGGAGATCCGTGGCATGGTCACCGTGGTGACGCACCTCGTCACCGTGGAAGAGGTCGACTAGACATGGCAGAGAACACTCCGCTCCGCATCCACCACCTGCGTCCGGCCCCCGGCGCCAACAAGTCGAAGGTCCGCAAGGGCCGCGGCGAGGCGTCCAAGGGCAAGACCTCGGGTCGTGGCACCAAGGGTACGAGGGCCAGGAACAAGGTTCCCCTGGGCTTCGAGGGTGGTCAGGTCCCGCTGCAGCGGCGCCTGCCCAAGATGAAGGGCTTCTCCAACGCCCTGTTCAAGACGACCTACCAGGTCGTCAACCTCGACAGGCTCGGCGAGCTGTTCCCCGACGGTGGCGACGTCACCGTGGAGACGCTCGTCGCCAAGGGCGCGGTCCGCAAGAACCAGCTCGTCAAGGTGCTGGGAACCGGCGACCTGTCCGTGGCGTTGAACGTGGAGGCGCACGCGTTCTCCTCGTCCGCCAAGGACAAGATCGCTGCTGCCGGGGGCTCCGTCTCCGAGCTGTAGGTGTCATCATCACGTGGCGCGGGGGCTCGCAATGGGCTCCCGCGCCCGTAGTGCGTTAGAGTTCGCTGGACAGTGGGCCTCGACTCATTTCCACGGGCTCATTGACTGGATATGGCAAAGATGGAACACCCCCGCACCATCGCTGACCGACCTCGCCTTTCAGGCGCGCAGGAGGGACCGTGCTGACCGCATTCACCCGAGCGTTCCGTACGCCGGACCTGCGTAAGAAGCTGCTCTTCACCTTGGGCATCATCGCGCTGTTCCGACTTGGTTCGGTTCTGCCTACCCCGGGTGTGCATACCGAGAACATCAGTCGTTGTCTCACCCAGGCGCAGGCGGGGGACGCGGGCAACATCTACGGAATGGTGCAGCTGTTCAGCGGTGGCGCACTTCTGAAACTTTCAGTGTTCGCCCTCGGCATCATGCCCTACATCACCGCGAGCATCATCCTGCAGCTGCTGGTCGTGGTGATCCCGAGGCTGGAGGCCCTCAAGAAGGAGGGCCAGGCCGGGCAGACCAAGATCACGCAGTACACCCGTTACCTCACGGTCGGGCTGGCCGTTCTCCAGTCGACCGCCTTCGTGGCGCTGGCGCGCAGCGGACAGCTGTTCCCGCAGTGCCGCGAGGAGATCCTGCTCGACAAGGACAACGTCTTCGCCATCGTCACGATGGTGCTGACCATGACCGCCGGCACCGCCGTGGTCATGTGGCTGGGCGAGCTGATCACCGACCGCGGCATCGGCAACGGCATGTCGATCCTGATCTTCACGCAGGTCATCGCGGTCTTCCCGTCCGAGCTGCTGAACATCGCCCGCCAGAAGGGCGCCTTCGTCTTCGCCGTGGTCATCGTCGTCGGTATCGCGATGATCGCCCTGGTCGTGATGGTGGAGCAGGCCCAGCGCCGGATCCCGGTGCAGTACGCCAAGCGCATGGTCGGCCGCCGGATGTACGGGGGGACCTCCACCTACATCCCGCTCAAGGTCAACCAGGCCGGCATCATCCCGGTCATCTTCGCCTCGTCGTTGCTGTACCTGCCGCAGCTGATCACCACGCTCTTCTCGAACACCCAGAGCGAGCCGCACCCGATCATCCAGTGGATCAACCAGGAGTTCGGCGGCGGCGGCACCACCCCGACGTACATGATCACGTTCTTCCTGCTGATCGTCTTCTTCACCTACTTCTACGTGTCGATTACCTTCAACCCCGTTGAGGTCGCCGACAACATGAAGAAGTACGGTGGGTTCATCCCGGGCATCCGCCCGGGGCGCCCGACTGCTGAGTACTTGAACTTCGTGCTCACGCGACTCACCGCTCCCGGCGCGCTGTATCTGGGCCTGATCTCCATGGTGCCGATCGTCGCGCTGGCGCTCGTCGGCGCGAGTCAGAACTTCCCGTTCGGAGGGACGAGCATTCTGATCATGGTTGGTGTCGGCCTTGACACCGTGAAGCAGATCGAGAGCCAGCTGCAGCAGCGTAACTATGAAGGTTTCCTGAAGTAGTGCGCCTCGTCCTGGTCGGGCCCCCCGGAGCGGGTAAGGGGACACAGGCCCAGTTCGTCGCATCGAACCTGTCGATCCCGAAGATTTCGACAGGTGACATCTTCCGCGCCAACGTCTCGGGCGGCACGGAGCTCGGCAAGCTTGCCAAGGAATACATGGACCGCGGCGACCTCGTGCCCGACGAGGTCACCATCGCGATGGTCCGCGACCGTCTCGCCGAGAAGGACGCGCAGGACGGTTTCCTGCTCGACGGCTTCCCCAGGAACGTGCCCCAGGCCGAGATCCTGAAGAAGATCCTCGCCGAGTTCGGAGCCGCGCTGGACCTCGTCCTGGAACTCGTGGTCGACGACGAGGAGGTCGTGCGCAGGCTCGCCGGCCGCCGCACCTGCAGCCAGTGCGGCCGTATCTGGCACGTCGACTTCGACGACAAGAAGGACGACGTCTGCGACGCCTGCGACGGACGGCTCTACCAGCGTGACGACGACAAGGAGGAGACCGTCAGGCACCGCCTGGAGGTCTACCAGGAGCAGACCGCTCCGCTGGTCTCCTTCTACGCCGGCGAGGGCATCCTGGTCGGCGTGGACGCCACCGGTCCGGTGGAGGAGGTCACCCGGCGCGCGATGGAGGCTCTGAGCCCCTACGCGGGCTGACGACACGTCGGACGCGATATGTGCGCCCTGCACGCCACCCATGGTTTCTCATGGGTGGCGTGCTGTCATTTAGGGCAGAATCGGGGGAATTGGGGTCCCGATCCGCCCGTTGAGTCACCCCAGGGGGTGTGCAGGTTGTTCAAGAAGAACAAGCACGGAATCCAGATGAAGACGCCCGAGCAGCTCGACAAGATGCGGGCGGCCGGCCTGGTGGTCGGCAGGACCCTGAACCTGCTGCGCGAGAGCATCCGGCCGGGCATGACGCCCCTGGATCTCGACGCGATCGCCGAGAAGGCCATCCGGGACGAGGGGGCGATCCCCTCGTTCAAGGGCTACCAGGGTTTTCCCGCCACGATCTGCGCCTCGGTCAACCACGAGGTCGTGCACGGCATCCCGAGTGACAGCCGCGAGCTGCGGGAGGGCGACATCATCTCGATCGACTGCGGCGCCATCCTGGACGGCTGGCACGGCGACTCGGCCGTGACCGTGCCGGTCGGCGAGGTGGCCCCCGAGCTGACCGAGCTGATGCGGGTCACCGAGGAGGCCATGTGGCGGGGCATCGCCGCGCTCACCGTGGGCCGCCACCTGTCCGACATCGGGCACGAGGTGGAGCGCTACGTCCGCTCCCAGGGGCGCTACGGCATCCCGCAGGAGTACGGGGGGCACGGCATCGGCACCGAGATGCACATGGACCCCTGGGTGGCCAACCACGGCAAGCCGGGGCGGGGCCCGAAGTTCGAGCCGGGGATGTGCTTCGCCGTCGAACCCATGGTCAATCTGGGCACGGACCGGACCAAGGTGCTGGCCGACGACTGGACCGTGGTGACCGTCGACGGCAAGATGTCCGCGCACTTCGAACACAGCGTCGCCGTGACACATAATGGTCCTTGGGTACTGACCGCGCTCGACGGGGGAGAGGCGCGGCTTGCCGACCTGTTGGGAAACGCGGGCTAGTTCCGGCCCGATGCTGAGTGGATGTGGTTGACATGCCGTCCGGTCCTGAGATGCGAGCCTCCGACGGGGACCGCGACAAGGTCGCCTCGGTCCTGAGGGAGCACTACGCCCAGGGACGACTGACCACCGAGGAGTTCGACGACCGTCTGGAGCAGCTCTACACCAGCAAGACCTATGGGGAGCTGGCCACCCTCACCTCCGACCTTCCCGAGGTCGACCTGCGCAGCCTCCCCGAGACCCCCTCCAGGGCCCCGCAGCGTGCCGCCGGGGCCGCGGGCGCGACGCCCGCGGACAAGGGCATGAGGTCCGCCTGGGCCGTCTGGGCGATGGCCAGCGGCATCAACTGGATGATCTGGCTCATCGTCGGTGTGACCTCAGGGCTGGACTTCCCCTACCCCTGGCCGCTGTGGGTGATGGGGCCCTGGGGTGTGGTGTTGCTGATGTCCACGCTCACCCAGGGGGCGAAGCCGTGGAAGGGGTCGGAGAAGTCGTAATAGTGCACTCTGCGGCGTGAGTGCGTATTCCTGCGCAGAAGGGTTCGCCGGATCTTCCTAGTGTTCGAGGTGTCCGAACGGCAACACCTCCACCGCACAGGAGCATGACGATGAGCACGATGCGCACCCTTCTCGCCGGAGCCGCCCTCGCCGGTTCGCTGGCCGCCGCCGTGGCCGCCGCCCCCGCGGCGAGCGCCTCCGCCGCCCCGGCCACGGCCGCCGCCGTCCAGGAGACCCAGGTCTCCGGCAAGCACTTCTTCGGCCCCTACCACTCCGGCTTCGGCAAGGGCGAGGGCTTCGGCAGGCGCTCGTACTTCAAGGGGTACTGGACCAAGGACAGCGGCCGCTACTGGTTCTACGGCGACCTGTTCGACCGCGACCGTGACCGCGACCGCAGCTACGTGTGGTTCAAGTGGCACGACCGCTTCGGCTCCCACACCAAGGTCTTCAGCACCTTCGGCCGCTCGCACCTCGACAGGTTCGGCGGCTTCAAGAAGAGCAACGGCTTCGACGACTTCAAGATCCGGGTCTGCGAGGGCGACAACAAGTTCGACGACTGCGGCCGCTGGGGCGACGCCTTCTAGACGGCGATGAACGACGAGATCCGGGACTCCCGCGGGGACGCGGCAGGTCCCGGGCCCCGGAGCCGACCGCGACGAGCCCCCGGTGACCTCTCACCGGGGGCTTTCCCGCGTACGCGCCGGGGGCGTGCCGGCGGCCGCATCCGCGGGGCCGTCGCCCGGACCGCCCCGGGGGGATGCCCGGCCCGGAAGCGACGTGGGTACTGGCCTGACCAGGCGGGACGTGCCACAATGAGGGCGCGGGTAGCCCGCGCGCCGAGCCGCGCCGTCCATCCCTTACGGGATCTGCGGTATCCTATGTAGCGGTTGTGTCAAGGTACCGGCCGTGTGTTTCGCATTTCCTCGCCCGGTGCCGTACACTCCTTTTTCGGTTCACTATGACCAATGCGCATCGACGGTGTCGCAACCGTCGCTCTCATCGAAGCGCTGGGTCGCGGCTGCGTAGTGTTCCGAAGCCTCAGACGACCGATCAGTGAAACGCGAGGGACATGGCCAAGAAAGACGGCGCCATCGAGATCGAGGGCACTGTGGTTGAGTCGCTCCCGAACGCGATGTTCAGGGTGCAACTCGACAACGGCCATAAGGTCCTGGCCCACATCAGCGGGAGGATGCGGATGCACTACATCCGGATCCTTCCTGACGACAGGGTTGTCGTCGAACTGAGCCCCTACGACCTCAGTCGTGGGCGGATCGTCTACCGATACAAGTAAGCGTCTGAGGGACGAATAGGACTATGAAGGTCAAGCCGAGCGTCAAGAAGATCTGTGACAAGTGCAAGGTGATTCGCCGGCACGGTCGCGTCATGGTGATCTGCGACAACCTGCGCCACAAGCAGCGCCAGGGCTAAGTCGCTCCAGCAGGCCCCGCGAGAGTCCGCTCCAGGTAGCGGACTCGACCCATGTGGGGCCGTCAACGTACACGCGTCTCGCACCTGCGCAGGCGGCTCACGCCGTACCCCGCAGGAGACCCCCGGTCGGAGGCCGGGGCCCTCACCCCGGGCATGGGGAGGGGAAGCGAGGCGCAGGACCTCCGTCACAACGAAGGAGAATGCCCCACCATGGCTCGCCTTGCTGGTGTGGATCTCCCCCGCGACAAGCGGCTGGAGATCGCTCTCACCTACATTTTCGGAATCGGCCGCACCCGTGCGCTCGAAACCCTCAAGGCCACCGGCGTGAACGGCGACCTCCGTGTTCACCAGCTCACGGACGAGGAACTCGTCCCGCTGCGTGACTACATCGAGGCGAACTACAAGATCGAGGGTGACCTCCGTCGCGAGGTTCAGGCCGACATCCGCCGCAAGATCGAGATTCAGTGCTACCAGGGCATCCGGCACCGCCGTGGCCTTCCCGTGCACGGTCAGCGCACGCAGACCAACGCGCGTACCCGTAAGGGCAAGAAGAAGACCGTGGCCGGCAAGAAGAAGCCCGGTAAGAAGTAGTCCGCGTAGCCGCAGGACCGACCACCTCAGGAGTGAAGGCACAGAATGCCTCCTAAGAGCCGCCAGGGCGCACCCAAGAAGGTGCGTCGCAAGGAAAAGAAGAACGTCGCTCACGGGCACGCCCACATCAAGAGCACGTTCAACAACACGATCGTCTCGATCACCGACCCGAGTGGGAACGTGATCTCCTGGGCCAGCGCCGGCCACGTCGGGTTCAAGGGCTCTCGTAAGTCCACCCCGTTCGCCGCGCAGATGGCCGCGGAGAACGCCGCCCGCCGCGCGATGGAGCACGGCATGCGCAAGGTCGACGTCTTCGTCAAGGGTCCCGGCTCCGGCCGTGAGACCGCGATCCGCTCGCTTCAGGCGACCGGGCTCGAGGTCGGATCCATCCAGGACGTCACCCCCGTGCCGCACAACGGCTGCCGCCCGCCCAAGCGCCGTCGCGTCTGACGCCCAGGAGAAGATAGAAAATGGCTCGTTACACGGGTGCGGACTGCAAGCTCTGCCGCAGGGAGAAGACCAAGCTCTTCCTCAAGGGCAAGAAGTGTGAGTCCGCCAAGTGCCCCATCGAGATCCGTCCTTACCCGCCGGGTGAGCACGGCCGCGCTCGTCCCAAGGAGTCGGAGTACCAGCTCCAGCTCCGGGAGAAGCAGAAGACCCGCCGCATCTACGGCGTCCTCGAGAAGCAGTTCCACAACTACTACGAGGAAGCCAACCGCAAGACCGGCAAGACCGGCGAGAACCTCCTCCAGATCCTGGAGAGCCGTCTCGACAACGTGGTCTACCGCGCCGGTTTCGCCGAGTCGCGCGACGCCGCCCGCCAGCAGGTCCGTCACGGGCACATTCTGGTGAACGGCAAGAAGGTCGACATCCCGTCGTACCGGGTGCGCGAGCACGACATCGTCGAGGTCCGCGAGAAGTCGCGCAACCTGCTGCCCTACGAGGTGGCCCGCGCCACCGCCGGTGACAAGACGTACCCGGCGTGGCTGGGCGTCGTCCCGGACGCGCTGCGCGTCCTGGTCCACCAGCTCCCGGTCCGTCAGCAGATCGACACCCAGGTCCAGGAGCAGTTGATCGTCGAGCTCTACTCCAAGTAGCGGCTCTGTCGGTGCCGTGCGGCCTCGTGCCGTACGGCACCTACGCTGTTGTTCAGAGCGACGTCAAATAGCGGGCGTCGCCGTCCAAGGGAGATCCACATGCTGATCGCTCAGCGTCCCTCCCTCCTCGAGGAGTCCATCGAGGAGACCAGGTCCAAGTTCATCGTCGAGCCGCTGGAGCCGGGTTTCGGCTACACCATCGGCAACTCGCTGCGGCGCACGCTGCTGTCGTCCATCCCGGGCGCGGCCGTGACCAGCATCCGCATCGAGGGCGTGCTGCACGAGTTCACCACCGTGCCGGGCGTCAAGGAGGATGTCACCGACATCATCCTGAACCTCAAGGAACTGGTCGTCTCCTCCGAGCACGACGAGCCCGTGGTGATGTACCTGCGCAAGCAGGGCCCCGGTGACGTCACCGCCGCCGACATCGCGCCCCCGGCCGGTGTCGAGGTGCACAACCCCGAGCTGCGCATCGCCACCCTGAACGGCAAGGCGAAGCTGGAGATGGAGCTGACCGTCGAGCGCGGTCGCGGCTACGTCTCCGCCGCGCAGAACAAGCAGCCGGGCCAGGAGATCGGCCGTATCCCGATCGACTCCATCTACTCGCCGGTCCTCAAGGTCACCTACAAGGTCGAGGCGACCCGTGTCGAGCAGCGCACCGACTTCGACCGTCTGATCCTGGACGTCGAGACCAAGCCGTGCATGAAGCCCCGCGACGCGGTGGCCTCCGCCGGCAAGACCCTGGTCGAGCTGTTCGGCCTGGCCCGCGAGCTGAACGTCGAGGCCGAGGGCATCGACATCGGCCCGTCGCTGACCGACCAGGCCCTGGCCGCCGACCTGGCGCTGCCGATCGAGGAGCTGAACCTCACGGTCCGCTCCTACAACTGCCTCAAGCGCGAGGGCATCCACACCGTGGGTGAGCTCGTGGCCCGCAGCGAGCAGGACCTCCTCGACATAAGGAACTTCGGTGCCAAGTCCATCGAAGAGGTCAAGCAGAAGCTGCACGAGATGACGCTGGCCCTCAAGGACTCCCCGCCCGGGTTCGACCCGAGCGCGGTGGCCGGCGGCGGCTACGACGACGACGACAGCGCCTACGTCGAGACCGAGCAGTACTGACCCTCGCCTCCCGCCGGACCGGTGCCCGCACCGGCCCGGCGGACGGGCGGGTTTCGCGCGTTTCACGTGTTTCACGATGACGGGGGCCCATCGGCCCCCGGCCCGACCCCGGTACCTCGTACGGCCGGGGCGGTTCCACTCCCAAGGAGAACGTTATGCCCAGGCCCAGCAAGGGTGCCCGTCTCGGCGGCAGCCCGGCCCACGAGCGACTGATCCTGGCGAACCTCGCCACCCAGCTGTTCCAGCACGGCCGGATCAAGACCACCGTGGCCAAGGCCAGGCGTCTGCGCCCGGTGGCGGAGAAGCTGATCACCAAGGCCAAGCGCGGCGACATGCACAACCGCCGCCAGGTGCTGACGGTCGTCAAGGACAAGAGTGTGGTCCACCACCTCTTCACCGAGATCGCCCCCACCTTCGCCGAGCGTCCCGGTGGCTACACCCGCATCACCAAGATCGGTATGCGTAAGGGCGACGCCGCCCCCATGGCCGTGATCGAGCTGGTGTCCGAGCCGCTGAACCAGGTCAAGGTCGGCCAGACCGCCGCCAGGCCGGCCGCCGCGCCGAAGCCCGCCGCGCAGGAGACCCCGAAGGCCGAAGCGACGGAGTCCGAGGAGACCAAGGCCGAGCAGGCCGAGGCGACCGAGGCCGACACCGCCGAGCAGCCGAAGGACTCCGGGGAGAACGCGGAGACGACCGAGGCTCCCGCCGGTGAGACCGAGGCCAAGAAGAACGACGCCTGATCTCTCAGGTCCGGTGAACGGGCTCGGCACCCTCCGCACGGGGGCGCCGGGCCCGTTCTCGTTCCTGGAGGTCGGGCCAGGCGCAGGAAGGAACACCGTGGTACGGCTACGGCTGGATCTCGCCTACGAGGGCACCGACTTCTCCGGCTGGGCCAGGCAACCGGGGCGGCGTACGGTCCAGGGGGAGATCGAGGGGGCACTCGGCACGATCCTGCGCCTTCCCGAGCCTCCGTCGCTGACCGTGGCGGGGCGGACGGACGCCGGCGTGCACGCCCGGGGCCAGGTGGCCCACGTGGACCTGGAGGCGGACGCGCTGGCCGTGCTGGACGGCCGCGACCGCCGCAGGGACCCGGCGGACCCGGTCGCGGCGAGCCTCGACGAGCGGCTCTCCTCGCTCCGCAGGAGGCTGGGCGGGGTCCTGCCCCCGGACGTGCGCGTGCATCGCGTCACCGTGGCTCCCGAGGGGTTCGACGCCCGGTTCTCGGCACTGTCGCGGCGGTACGCCTACCGGGTCTCCGACGCCCCGGGCGGGCCTGACCCCCTCCGCCGCCGGGAGGTCCTCTGGTACAGCCGTCCCCTGGACGTGGAGAGGCTGAACGAGGCCGCCGCCGCCCTTCTCGGCGAGCACGACTTCGCCGCCTTCTGCAAGAGACGCGAGGGCGCGACCACCATCCGCGAGCTGCAGCGCCTGGACTGGGTGCGGCGGGACGATCTCGTCGTCGCGACCGTGGTGGCCGACGCCTTCTGCCACTCCATGGTCCGGGCGCTCGTGGGGTCGCTGCTGCCGGTGGGCGAGGGGCGGCTCGGGACCGACTGGCCGGCGGGGGTGCTGGCCCGGGCCGTACGCGACTCCTGGGTGCACGTCGCACCGGCGCACGGGCTCTGTCTCGAACGGGTCGAATACCCCGACGCTCCCGAGCTCGCCCGGCGGGCCGCCGAGACCCGCCGGGTACGCACGCTCGGCTCGTGACGCCCGGTTCATCCGGCTCGGCCCATGGTGCCGGTTTGGTGACGCGCTCGATTCGTGAGGCCAGGTCCATGACGCCCGGCCCATGACGCCCGGCTCGTGAAGCTTGGCTCGTGAGGCTCGGTTCACGAGGTTCGGTTCAGGAGGCCGAGCCCATGACGCCGGGTTCGTGACGTCCGGTTCGTCGCGCCGGGCTCACGGCGCCCGGCTCATGAGGCCCGGCCTGTGACGCGCGGTTCGTGGCGCTCAGTTCGTGACGCGCCGTTCGACGACCTTCGCGGTCTGGTCGCGGAAGGCCCCGCTGACCTTGGCGAGGGCCTTCTCCTTGGCGGTCGGGGTGTGACCGTCGCTGAAGGTGGCGTAGCTGAAGACGATGTAGCGGCCCCACACCATCCCGGCCGCGTAGCCGCCCGCGATGTGCACCCGTTCGGCCCCGCTGCCCGAGGCGGCGGGCAGGCCGCGGAACCAGAGGTTGTTCTCCAGGTTCTTGGCCCGGTCGGCCGCGATCGCGGACTCCCGGGTCGGCAGCACGGCGATCCCGGTGGTCACGGCGTACCTGCGCTTGCCGTCCACGTACGTCGCCCGCAGCACCCGGCGGCAGTCCTGGCCGCGCAGGGTGTCGGCGAATCTGCCCGCCGCGGCCTTCTGGCACTGCTCGGCCACGTCGGTCTTGACCCGGGTGAACGTGGCTCCGGCCACGGTCACCTTCTTGACGAAGGCGTCGGCCACGCTCACCGTCCCCGGGTCGGTCCTCTCGGAGTTGAGCACCGTGGTGTTGACGGGCTCCGGCTCGGAGGCGAGGTTCGGGTCGTCGCCGGTCTCGGCCTCTCCGGGGGTGAGGACCGGATCCGCCGCGCTCGCCGCCTGTCCGGTGTTGAAGGAGCGGTAGGCCAGGAAGGCCCCGGTGCCGATGCCGATCACCACGACCGCGACCACGGCCGCGAGCAGCACCGTGCTCGCCCGGCTACGGGCCGGTGCGGGGGCGGGGGGCGGGGGTTCGGGGGTGAACGCCGAGAGCGGCGTGAACGGGCCGCGCGCCATCGCGGGATCGTTCGCGCCCGGGTCCGGCGAGCCGTCCGCCTGCGTGGGGGGCGTGGACAGCGAGGGGAAGAGCGGAATGCCGCCCGGAGGGGTCGCCTCCTCCACCGGAGGCGGTGGCGGAACGGGCAGAGCCGGGCCGGCCGCCCAGGGGCGCGTGGGCTGTTCGAGGGGTGTCGTGGGCTGGGGGCCCTGCTGGGTGATCGGCTGTGAGCCCGGCTGGGTGACCGGCTCCGCCGTCGGAAGCGCAGCGGTCGTGGCGGCTGCGGAGGGGGCGGCCACGGCAGGCGGCGCGGCGGGCGGCATGGAGGGGACGGCCATGGAGGGGGGCGCGGCGGGCGGCGTGGAGGGTGAGGCGGGGCCGGCCGTGGGGGGTGCGGGTGAGGCCGGTCCGGCCGCGGGGGACGAGGTGATCGGCGGATCCTGCCGAAGCGCCGGGCTCTGCCGGGCCGGTCCACCCCGCTCGGGAGGGACGGCGTGACCGGGAACGTGCGCCGGCCCTTCGGACGTATCGGGCACCCACGGTCCTGTCGCGCCGGAGGTGAAGGACGTATCGGGCGCCCACGGTCCTGTCGCGCCGGGGGTGACGGGCACGCCGGGTGCCGATGGTCCTGTCCCGACGGGCGCATCCGGCGCACCGGACGCCGATGATCCCGTTCTGCCGGGTGCCCGGGGTCCCGTTCCGGCGGGTGCGCCGGGCATGGAGCCGCGGACGTCGGCGGTGCTCTCGTCGGTCTCTCCGGGCGGGGCGGCGTCCGGTGGCCAGACGGCGACGTCTCCCGGTTCCCCGGGGCGGCCGGGCGTCTCGTCGGGGTCGGACCATACCGGCTCGCCGGTCGCGGCGGGCCAGGGGGCGGGCTCCTGCCCGGAGGCGGACCAGACCTGCATGCCCGCGGCGGCGGCCGTGAAGGCCGGAGGCGGCTGCCAGGGCGGCGCCCCGGGCACGATGGGCCCCCCGGGGAGCGGTCGCCCCTCCGGCGGGCTCACGGAACCGGGCGAGGGGCTCACGGATCCGGGCGGCGGCACGGTGCCCGGCGACAAGCTCGGCGTGCCGGGCGGCGGGCTCTGGAGGCCGGACGGCGGCAGGTCGACGGAGCCGGGCGGTGAGACCGGAAATCCCGGCGGGGGCGCGCTCAGGGGAGCCGACGGCGTGAAGCCCTCCGGCGGGGCGGGCCAGGCGGGGCGGGTGGGCTCGGGGGGCGTGGGGGAGTTGATCCACGCGGGAGGAGCCGGCTCCGGCCGGGTGAAGCCGGTCCAGGCGGGACCCTCGGAGCCGTGACCCGCACGACCGGGCTCCGCGGGACCGGTGACCCCGGAAGGGCCGTGGCCGGGAAGACCCGGGGCTGGGAGGCCGTGGCCGGGGAGGCCGGGTGCCGGAGAGCCTGAAGGGGGCGGGGAGCCGGGAAGGGGTGAGGGGCCGGAGGCCGAGTGGCCGGGAGCCGGGGAGTCGAGGAGGTCCGCGGGACCTGACCCCAGGGGGCCGTGGCCCGCGAGGCCGTGGCGGGGAGGGCCGAGGGGATCCGACGGGTCCGGCCCCGGGGGATTCCCGGGAGCGGAGGTCCCCGGCGGGCCAGAGCCGCCGGACCGGCCGGCGGGATCGCTCCAGGCGGGTCCGGTGAGCCCGGCGGGCCCGGTGGGCTCGGTGTGCGGTCCTGCCGGGGCGGCGGGGGCGAAGGGAGCGGGAGGCTGTGAGCCGGCCGAGGGGGCCGGAGGCTGCGGACCGGCCTGGAAAGCGGGAGGCTGCGGTCCTGCCGGGGAGGGGGGAGGCTGCGGCCCGGCCGGAGGAACGGGAGGCCGCGGGCCGGACCAGCTGGAGGGCGGGTCGTCCTCCGGTTGCGCGTACCAGTCGTAGGGGACCCCGTCGTCCACGGGGACCGTCCATGACTGGACCGCTCCCGGGGCCGGCTCCGGCCATGCGGAAGCGTCCGAAGGCTGCTCGTCACCTGCGACTTCGGCCCGCAGCACGTGCGGTGAGGGTCGGCCGAAACTCGGCGGTGGCGTCGCCGGTGCCGCCGGACCCTCGGTTTCACGGTGCTGATCGGACCCGGATTCCTGGCCACGCATACGCCGAAGCCTAGCGACAGCCAGAGATCGCCATGCGGGTATGGCCGCATCGTCTGCCGGATTCATCCCTGAAAACGATGGTATGGCTCCTTGGTCAGGGCCGTTCGCCGGTCAGGGATCGCGAGTCCAGCGCGGGCGTGACGGTCGCGTCCATCACGGCGATCGCGGTCTGGCTCAGCTTCTTGGCCTCGGTCTTCTTCGGCAGATGGCCGTCCTTGTACTGGAACCAGACGAGGATCGCGTAGTGCCCGTGGGTCCAGTAGCCCACCGACGCCTCGCCCGAACCGAGAAATTTGGTGACCTTGTCCTTGCCCGGCAGTGCCTTGAGGTACTCCTCCTGCTTCTTGCCGGACTTGACGGCGATGACCTTGGACGCTCCCGCCGACGTCTTGAGGTTGGCGACCCCCACGGTGCCGATGATCTTCCCCGAGGGGTCGCGGAAGCTGGCGCGCAGCATCTGGGTGCACTTGGCCGCGGTGAGCGCCTTCTGGAGCTTGGTCCCCACCACCGCCTGGCCGCACTTCTTGTCGAGCCTGCGGGTGGTCATCAGGTAGGTCTGGTCGCCGGCCCGTACCTTCTTGCGCTTGAACACCTCGTCCAGGCCGAGGGGGTGCGGGTCCGTGGCGCGCGAGGAGGCGTAGCCGAACTTGCCGTCCGCCACCTTGGCGGGCGGCAGCGCGGGATCGTCCGCCGTTGGGGTCGCCTCGGCGGGCGCCGACGCGGGGTCGGATCTGGCCAGCATGGACAGGCCGATGCCCCCGGCGACCAGGAGGGCGAACGCCCCGGCCGCGATGAAGATCGGATAGCGCGCGCGGGGGCCCTCGTCGTAGGGGCTCCACATCTTCGGGGGCGGCTTCTGCTGCGGGCTCCTGCGCGAGGAGGGGTCCTTGGGCGACGAGGCGCCGCGTGAGCCCCGCGAACCCCGGGCGCCTCGCGGGCTCTCGGACGTCTCGGCGGCCCTGGGGTCCTCGGGCGCCCCGAAGCCCTCGGGGCCTCCAGGAGCTCCGAAGGCGCCGGGCGCACCGGGACCTTGGGGCGCACCGGGACCTCCGGGCCTTCCGGGACCTTGGGGCCCACCGGGACCTCCGGAGGTGCCTGGCCCTCCTGGCCCTCCTGGTCCTCCGGGTGCGCCGGGACCGCCAGGGCCCCCGGAGGCGCCGGGAGCACCCGGGGGGCGGCTGCGTGTCGAGGGGTCGAACCAGTGCTGGCCCTCTGCGGGCGGCGATGCGTCGGGCTGGTTGTAAGGCCGGCGGCGCGGCGGCTCCACGGGAAAACCCATGCGCCGAGAGTAGCCCTGTAGCGGGGCCGGAAACCTCAGGAGTATCCGAAGTCCTGGGTCCACCAGAGGCCGTCGGTCCCCTGGACTGCTCCGACGCCGGTGGCCCTGAGCTCGCAGTTGAGGATGTTGCGGCGATGGCCGGTGGTCTTCATCCAGTGGAGCACGGCCTCGTCGGAGGAGGTGTAGCCGCGTCCGATGTTCTCCGCGCCGCCGTCGCGGTAACCGGCGGCCTCCATCCGCTCCCAGGGGGAGGTGCCGCCGCGGGAGGTGTGCGACAGCTCCCCGCGGGCCGCCATCCCGGCCGAGTGTCTCCTGGCCGACGCCGTCAGTCTCCTGTCGATCCTGAGCGGCCCGCACCCGGCGCGCCTGCGCTCGACGTTGACGAGGCGGACGACCTCCCGCTCCATCGCCCCGAGGGCGGGCACGGCCACGCCGTCGCCGTTGAGGAGGTAGCGGGAGGGGCCGTCCTCGCCCGTGCCCGTACGGCGGCCGGTGGGGGTGGCCGAGGGGCGCGGACGGCGGTGCTGGGAGGCCGTGGGGTCCTGGGAGGCGGTGGGGCGGACGGCCCGGGCGAGCGGGGCACGCTGCTCGTCCACCTGGCCCGCCAGCACGCCGCTGGTCGGGGTGGCCCTCCTGGGGCCGGTGTTGTCCAGGTAGATCTGGTCGGCGGCCTCGCTCTCGCGGCTGCTGCGGCCGATGAGGAAACCGACCACCAGAACGGCCACCAGGCACGCGACCGCCCCCAGGCGGCGCAACCGCGCTCGCTGGGTGTGCCGGGTGTGAGGAAGCTGCCACATACCGCTATCAAAGATAGAGATGTTTGCGGTGAGGAAGAAGGGAATATTGAGAACGAATCAAAACCATTCCGTGAACCACGTCTCCGGCGGCCCCGGCGGCCCCGGCGGATCGGGCGTGACCGGCCCGACGGACCGGCGGTGCGACCCGGTGGGAAAGACCGGTGACCCGGTGAGAAAGACCGCGGGGCGGGCCGGTACGGCGGGCGTCGCGGGTGGACCCCGTGAGCGGGCTCTGGCGAGGCGGCTCCGGGCACGGGCCGGACCCGGGTAGACTGCCGGGGTACCGGAGTAGAGTCATGTCGTTTTGACCGGCACTCATCCACACCGGTATCCTGCTAGTTCGTTGTGTGCGAATTGGTCTCCTCTGCAGACCGATACGCGGCGCGTCCGGCGTCATCTCCTCTTTTTTGGAGACGGAAGGTCCGGGCTGTCGTGTGCCCGCACCTACCGACCATGTTGCTGTCATCTCCGACAGCGCCGAAGACGCGACCAAAGAAGGCATACGACCGTGCGCACGTACACACCCAAGCCTGCCGAAGTCGAGCGTCAGTGGCACATCATCGACGCCACCGACATCGTGCTCGGCCGGCTGGCCAGCCACGTCGCGATCCTGCTCCGCGGTAAGCACAAGCCGACGTTCGCCAATCATGTCGACACCGGTGACTTCGTCGTCATCATCAACGCCGACAAGATCGCGCTGACCGGCAACAAGCTTGAGCAGAAGAAGGCGTACCGCCACTCGGGCTACCCGGGCGGGCTGCGCTCCATGACCTACGGCGAGCTGATGGACAAGCGTCCCGACCGTGCCGTCGAGAAGGCCGTGAAGGGCATGCTGCCGAAGAACGCCCTGGGCCGGAAGATGATCAAGAAGCTCAAGGTCTACGCCGGTTCCGAGCACCCGCACCAGGCTCAGCGGCCGACGCCCTTCGAGCTCACCCAGATCGCCCAGTAGCAGCCTGTCGCCAGCAGCGCCGGCCGAGGGCCGGCGCCGAGTAGGAAAGTTAGAGGAGAACCGTGGCTGAGCCCACCGGTGTCGAGACGCCCGTCGAGGGCGATCAGGAAGCGTACTCCGCGGAGGAGTTCCCCTCCGAGTACACCTCCGAGTCCACTGCCGGCGGCACTGACGCCGCCGTCCGCAAGCCCATCACCACCGGTAACTCCTACGGCACGGGCCGCCGCAAGGAATCCGTCGCCCGGGTGCGCATCGTCCCGGGAACCGGCAAGTGGACGATCAACGGCCGCACGCTGGAGAACTACTTCCCGAACAAGGTCCACCAGCAGATCGTCAACGAGCCCTTCGTGGTGCTCGGTGCCGAGGAGCAGTTCGACGTCATCGCCCGTATCAACGGCGGCGGCGTCACCGGTCAGGCCGGTGCCCTGCGCATGGGTCTGTCCCGCGCGCTGACCGCGCTGGACGTCGAGGTCAACCGGGCGCCGCTGAAGAAGGCCGGCTTCCTGACCCGTGACGCCCGCGCCACCGAGCGCAAGAAGTACGGCCTCAAGAAGGCCCGTAAGGCCCCTCAGTACAGCAAGCGTTAAGTTGGGTCGCCTCTTCGGCACCGACGGGGTACGTGGGGTCGCCGGTCGCGACCTCACGGCCGAGCTCGCCATGGACCTGTCCGTGGCCGCGGCCCATGTCCTCGGCGATGCCGGGGCGTGGGACGGCGGCGGGCGGCAGAGCCGTCCCCGCGCCGGCGTGGGGCGGGGCCCCCCCCCCGCCGGGGGCGTGCGGGGGGGCGGGGGGGGGGGCCGGCGGGGGG
>NZ_JBNCLF010000011.1:246423-252701 GCF_049844535.1 Streptosporangium sp. DT93 | reverse complement strand
GAGCACCCCAGGGCCCTGTCGGTGGCGGCGGCCCAGGTCGGCGCCCAGGCGGGGGGGTTCCACGGCGCCGGGCGCCAGCGCCGCCCCGTCGCCGTCGTCGGCCGGGACCCCCGCGCCTCGGGAGAATTCCTCGAGGCCGCGGTGGTCGCCGGCCTGGCGTCGTCCGGCGTGGACGTCCTGCGGCTCGGCGTGCTGCCCACCCCGGCGGTCGCCTACCTGACCACGGCTCTCGGAGCCGACATGGGCGTGATGATCTCCGCCTCCCACAACCCCGCTCCCGACAACGGGATCAAGTTCCTCACCCGCGGCGGATACAAACTGCCCGACGCGGTGGAGAACGAGATCGAGCAGCGGCTCGGCGAGAAGTGGGAGCGCCCTGTCGGTGCCTCGGTCGGCCGCGTGCGCGAGGCGTACGGCGAGGCCGACCGTTACGTGTCGCACGTGCTGTCCACCACGGACGTCCGTCTCGACGGCCTCGACGTGGTCATCGACTGCGCCCACGGAGCCGCCCACCTGGTGGCCCCCGAGGCGCTGCGGCGGGCCGGAGCCACCGTGGAGACGATCGGGGTGCGCCCCGACGGTCTCAACATCAACGCGGGGGTGGGCTCCACCCACCTGGACAAGCTCCGGCAGATCGTGGTCTCCCGCAACGCCGACGTCGGGATCGCCTACGACGGCGACGCCGACCGCTGCCTGGCTGTGTCGCACACCGGTGAGATCATCGACGGCGACCAGATCATGGCGGTGCTGGCCATGGCCATGCACGCCGAGGGCACGCTGTCCGGTGACACCGTGGTGGCCACGGTCATGTCCAACCTGGGCTTCAAGATCGCTCTCAAGGGCGCCGGTGTCGACGTCGTCGAGACCGCCGTGGGCGACCGCTACGTCCTGGAGGCGATGAGGGCCGGGGGCTACAACCTGGGCGGGGAACAGTCCGGGCACGTCCTGATGCTCGACCACGCCACGACCGGTGACGGCCTGCTGACCTCGCTGCACCTGCTGGCGGTGGTGGCGCGGCAGAAGCGGCCGCTGGCGGAGCTGGCCTCGGTGATGACCCGGCTGCCGCAGGTCCTGGTGAACGTCAAGGGCGTGGACCGGACCAAGACCTCGGTCCCGGAGCTGTCCGCGGCGGTCGCCGCGGCGGAGTCGGAGCTGGGCGAGACCGGCCGGGTGCTGATCCGTCCGAGCGGCACCGAGCCGATGATCCGCGTCATGGTCGAGGCGGCCTCGGCCGAGCAGGCCGAGTCGCTGGCCGGTCGCCTGGCCGACGTCGTCCGTACGGCCTGCGTCTGATCCGCCCGGTCCGTACGGACCACGGTCGAATCGGGTGAACCTTCCGAGCACGGCCCGCACCTCTCGTGCGGGCCGTGCTCTGTCGTGTGCCCGGTTCTGGCGTGTGGTTCTCACATCCGGGTCCACGACCTCGGCTCGCACCACCCGGTTTCCACCTCCGGTCCGCGGTGTCCGGTTCGCCATCTCGGTCTTCGTGACCGTCCGTCATACGAGATCTTCGTGACCGTCCGTCACACGAGATCTTCGTGACCGGCCGTCACGTCAAATCTTCGTGACGGCGCCGCGCGGTCAGTGCAGCGTGCGCTCCGCCGTGCTTGATGCGACCCGTCTTCAGGGCTTGTCATGTCCTGTTTGTTCGGTGACACGCCATGCTTCACATGAATTGACACCCTGAGTCGTTGATCAGACACTTTTAGTGATACAAGAGGGATTTTCTCTAAAATCGCTCATCGTGCCGAACGGCGTGAGTCCCGGTGGGCATCCGGTCACCTCGATCGTCACGATGTCCTACGCGGTGCGAGGCCGCCGACCTCATGATCGATCGAAGGGGGTCGCGTCGTGTTTCCGCTCCCCGCTGTTCTCCGCGGCGTCCCCGACCGGGGAGGGACGGCCCGCCCTCGTGGATCCGGCGGTTCCGGCCGGTTCGCGGGCCTGATCGATGGCTTGCCGCCGAGGCGCGGGCGGGCACTCGCCGGGATGCTCGTCCTGAGCGTGGCCGCCGGCGCGCTGAACGCGCCGGCTCCCGTGGCCGCGTCGACCGGCGTGGCTCCCCGGCTGACGGTCGCCCAGACCAGCTACAACGCCGCGACTCTGCAGCCGGGCGACCCGGTGACCTACACCGTCGTCGCGGGTGTCGCGGCGGGCCAGCAGGAGACCTCGCCGGTCACCATCACCCACATGATGCCCGAGGGGACGGTGCCGGTCGGGGCGTACGGCACCGGGTGGGTCTGCTCGGCGCCGTCCTCGCGCTCGGTCACGTGCACGAACTTCGCCACGCCGTTCGCGGCCGGGGTGACGTTACCCCCGCTCACCGTCGTGGGCATCGTCACCGGGACCGGCGTCACGCCGGCGCAGATCCGCACCGGCACCGTGGTCACCGCCTCGTCCAACGACGCCAGCCCCGCCTACCTGTCGACGACGACCGCAGGCACGCTGCCGGCGACACCCGGCGGTGTCTCCCTGAATCCGTCTTCGGGCTCGACGGCCGGCGGTAACACGGTGCTCGTGAGCGGGACGAACATCTCCGGTGCCACCGCGATCGAGATCGGCACCACGGCCCAGCAGCAGGCGGGCACACCGGTCGTGCTGCTGCCGTGCCCGGCCGGGGTCAGTGTCGGCTGCTTCGTCAACAACGGCAACGGCACCCTGACGATCCCCTCCATGCCCGCCAGGACCCCGGCCGGTGTGGTCACCGTCACCGTCGTCACCCGAGGGCTCGCCGCGTCGGCCACCTACACCTACGTCTCCGCCCCCGCGGCGCCCGCCGCGCCTACGGCGGTGGCCGGAGTGGCGAGCGCGACGGTGAGCTGGACGGCGCCGGCGAGCAACGGCAGCGCCATCACCGGCTACGTCGTGACCCCGGCCCGCAACGGCGTGGCCCAGACGCCGGTGTCCTTCAGTGCCTCGGCCACCACCAGGACGCTGACCGGGCTGACGGTCGGCGCGACCTACACCTTCACCGTCACCGCGGTGAACGCGGTCGGCACCGGCACGGCGAGCCCCGCCTCCAACGCGGTCGTCCCCTACGCCGTCCCCGGCCGGCCCACCATCACGGCCGTCACCGCCGGGACCTCCTCGGCGGTCCTGACCTGGACCGCGCCGGCGGCCAACAGCAGCCCCATCACGAGCTACGTCGTCACGCCCTACATCGGCGGTGTCGCGCAGCCCACCCGGACCTTCGACGGCACCGCGACCAGCCGGAGCATCACCGGGCTGACCCCCGGCACCTCGTACACGTTCACCGTCACGGCCGTGAACGCGGCGGGCGCCGGCCCGGCCTCCCTGGCCTCGGCCGCCGTCGTCCCCAACGTGCCGCCCGCGTTCACCTTCGCCGCGCCGCCGGCCGGGGAGGTGAACGTCGCCTACGGTGTCGCGCTGACCGTCGCCGGCGGCACCACGCCGTATGTGTGGTCGGTCAGCGCGGGCGCCCTGCCGCCGGGCCTGACGCTCAACACCTCCAACGGTGTGCTGTCGGGCACACCCACCCTGGGAGGCAGCTACTCCTTCACCGCCCGGGTGACGGATGCCAGCACGGTGAGCGCCACCCGGGCGGTCACCCTGGTCATCACCCCGGCACCCGTGCTGACGTTCCCGGCACCTCCCAACGGGGAGGTGAGCATCCCCTACAGCGTCGCGCTGACGGTCACCGGCGGCACCGCGCCGTATGTGTGGTCGATCACGGCGGGTGCCCTGCCGCCGGGCCTGTCGCTGAACACCTCCAACGGTGTGCTGTCGGGCACACCCACCCTGGGAGGTGTCTTCTCCTTCTCCGTGCGGGTGGTCGACGCCTTCAACCAGAGCAGCACCAGGACGGTGAGTGTGACGATCGCGGCGCTGCCGGCGTTCACGTTCGTCGCGCCGCCCCCCGGACAGGTCGGGGTCGCCTACAGCGTCGCGCTGACCGTCGGCGGAGGGGTCGCCCCCTACACGTGGTCGGTCAGCGCGGGCGCCCTGCCGCCGGGGCTGACGCTCAACACCTCCACCGGAGTGCTGTCGGGCACCCCGACGAAGATCGGCAGTTCCACGGTCACCTTCCGGGTGGTCGACGCGAACGGTCTCGCGGACACCAGGTCCGCGACGCTGGTGATCACGGCCGGGGCGCTGGTCACGGTCAAGACGGCCAGTGCCTCCTCGGCGGCTCCCGGGAGCACGGTCACCTACACGATCACCGTGAACAACACCGGCACGACCGCCTTCACCGGCGCGACGCTGGACGACCCGCTGGCGGGCGTCCTGGACGACGCGACCTACAACGGCGACGCGACCGCGAGCGGCGGTTCGGTCTCCCTGACCGGCCAGACCCTGACCTGGACGGGCAACGTGGCGGCGGGGGCGACCGTGACCATCGCCTACTCGGTCACGGTGAGGAACCCCGGCACCGGGAACAAGGTCCTGGCCAACGCGGTGACCTCCCCGACGATCGGCAGCACCTGCCCGGCCGGCGGCACCGACCCCCGATGCTCGGCCACCGTGACCGTGTCCGGCCTGTCCATCGTCAAGATCGCCGACGTCTCGACGACGACGCCCGGCGGAACGGTCCGCTTCACCGTCACGGCCACCAACACCGGTCAGACCTCCTATGCCGGGGCGACGTTCGTCGACACGATGAGCGGACTGCTGGACGACGCGGTCTACAACGGCGACGCGACCGCGACCACCGGCGTCCTGTCGTCCAGCGGTTCCACCCTGACCTGGACCGGGAACCTCGCGCCCGGCGCGAGCGCGAGGGTCACCTACACGGTCACGGTGCGCGTTCCCGACACCGGCGACCGCAGTCTCGTCGACACGATCTCGTCCGGCACCCCGGGGAGCACCTGCCCGCAGGGGAACCTCGCCCCGCAGTGCACCGTCACGGTCGCCGTCCTGATCCCGGCACTGGTCATCACCAGCGGCGCGAACGTGAGCACCACCACCCCCGGATCGGTGGTGAACTACACCTTCACCGCCTCCAACACGGGACAGACGTCCTATACCGGGACGAGCTTCGCCATCTCCTTGGCGGACGTGCTGGACGACGCCACCCTCAACGGTGGCCTCGCCGCGACGTCGGGCAGCACCGCTCCCGGCCCCGGCGGTGTCGTCACCTGGACCGGGAACCTGGCCATCGGTGCCTCGGTCACCGTCACCGGGTCGGTCACGGTGAACGACCCCGACACCGGGAACCGGATGTTGCGCACCTCCGTCACATCCGCCGCGGCGGGAAACACCTGCCCGGTGGGCAACCAGGCTCCCGCGTGCCTCACCAACGTCGCGGTCCTCATCCCCGGCCTGACGATCACCCAGACGGCCGACGTACCGACCACGACCCCCGGCTCGATCGTGCGTTACACGGTCGCGGTCACCAACAGCGGACAGACCCCCTACACGGGGGCCACGTTCACCGGCGCGCTCGCCGGGGTGCTGGACGACGCGACCTACGACGCGGACGCCACCGCGAGCAGCGGTGCGGTCGGCTTCGCGGGGTCCACGCTGACCTGGACCGGCGCTCTGGCGGTCGGTGCCACCGCCACCGTCACCTATTCGGTCACCGTCGACGATCCCGACACCGGCGACAGGACGCTCACGAGCGGGGTCTCCTCGACCACCACCGGCAGTAACTGTGCCGCCGGAAGCGGGGACGCGCGATGCTCCAGCAGCGTGACGGTTCTCGTCCCGCAGCTGACGATGACCGTCACGACCCCGTCGAGCACCACGGTCCCCGGGAGCGTCGTGCCGTACACGCTCACGATGACCAACAACGGGCAGACCCCTTACGCGGGCATCAACGCCACGTTCGTCATCGCGGACGTGCTCGACGACGCCGTCTACAACGGTGATCTTGTGACGAGCTCGGGCAGCATCACCATGAACCCGAACGGTTCGCTCCTGTGGGCCGGGGACATCGCGATCGGCGCGACGGTCACCATCACCGGATCGGTCACCGTCAACGACCCCGACACCGGCGACAAGGTCCTGCGAGGCTCCATCACGTCCGCCGCGCCGGGCAGCGGCTGCCCTGTCGCCGGTGCGACGGCGCCGGGCTGCTTCAGTGTGGTCACCGTTCTGGTCCCGGCCCTGCTGCTGGGGATAGCCGCCGACACACTGACCGCCGCGCCGGGAGACACCGTCACCTACACGTTCACGGCCACCAACACCGGGGAGACCCCGTACACCGGCGCCGTGGTGAACAACCCGCTGTCCAGGCTCCTCGACGACGCGGTCTACAACGCCGACGCGACCGCGACGAGCGGTGCGGTCGGTTTCGCGGGGTCCACGCTGACCTGGAC
>NZ_JBNCLF010000011.1:170739-246323 GCF_049844535.1 Streptosporangium sp. DT93 | reverse complement strand
ACGCTGACCTGGACGGGTGACCTGGCGGTCGGGGCGAGCGCGACGATCGCCTACACGGTCACCGTGCGCGACCCCGATCCGGGGAACGCCGTGTTGTCCAACACCGTCGTCTCGCCCACCAGGGGGAGCAACTGCCCGGCGGGGAACGCCGATCCCCGGTGTGCCGCCTCGGTGCCGGTGGCCCGCCTCCTGCTGGAGCTGAGCTACACCCAGGCCGGTGCGACCCCCGGTTCGACGATCACCCTCAACGGCACGTTCACCAACACCGGTCAGGTTCCCTACAGTGGGATCAGCGTCAGCAGTTCCAACGCCGGCGCCTTCGACGACGCCATCCCCAACGGGGACCAGGTCGCCAGCTCGGGAACGATCGTCCTGGACGCCACCGACGTCACCTGGACCGGCAACATCCCCGTCGGGGGCGTCGTCACCCTCACCGGCACCTTGACGCTGAAGAACCCGCCCACCGGCGACCTGGTGGTCACCGGCACCATGGTCTCCGCCGCCCCGGGCAACAACTGCCCGTCCGGGGGTACGGACCCTCGCTGCACGGCGAGGCTCGACGTGCTCGTCCCCGGTCTGACGATCACCAAGACCGCCGACGCCTCCGTCGCGGTCCAGGCGGGCACGGTCGGTTACACGGTCACCGTCGTCAACTCCGGGCAGGCGCCCTACACGGGGGCGACGTTCACCGATCCGCTCGCCGGGGTGCTGGACGACGCGGTCTACAACGCCGACGCGACCGCGACGAGCGGTGCGGTCGGTTTCGCGGGGTCCACGCTGACCTGGACGGGTGACCTGGCGGTCGGGGCGAGCGCGACGATCGCCTACACGGTCACCGTGCGCGACCCCGACCCCGGGGACAAGAGGCTGGTGAACACGATCTCCTCACCCACCGCGGGCGGCAACTGCGCTCCGGCCAACGGTGACCCGCGATGCACCGTCACCGTGACCGTGCTCGTCCCCGCGCTGACGATCACCAGTACCGCGGCCCCCACCACGGCGGTGCCGGGAAGCACGATCATCCATACGATCACCGCCACCAACACCGGGCCGCTCCCCTACACGGGGGCGACGTTCACCGACGCGCTGGCCGGGCTGCTGGACGACGCGTCCTACAACACGGACGCGAGCGCCACGACGGGCACGGTCGGTCTCTCCGGTTCCGTCCTGACCTGGACCGGTGACCTCGCACCCGGCGCGGGCACGACCGTCACCTTCACGGTCACGGTGGACAACCCGGTGACCGGAGACCTGAACCTGGTGACCACGATCACCTCCGCCACCCCCGGCACCAACTGTCCGCCCGGCGGAACCGATTCCCGCTGCGACACCGGCGTCTCGATCACCCAGGCCACCGACCTGACGTTCGACAAGGGCGTGAGCACCGTCTCCGTCGCCGAGGGTGAGGTGGTCACCTACACCGTCACGATCAGCAACAGCGGGCTGGCACCGTACGTCGGCGCGTCGTTCACCGACTCGCTGGCCGGAACACTGGACGACGCGGCGTACAACGACGACGCCGAGGCGGAGACGGGCGTCGTCACCTACACCGCGCCCGACCTGACCTGGAGCGGGAACGTCCCGGCCGCGGGGTCGACCACGGTCGTCTACTCGGTGACGGCGAACTCCCCCGGCACCGGGAACGGGATCCTTTCCAACACGCTGGTGTCGGACTCGGTGGGCGGCAACTGCGCCGCGACGAGCACCGACCCGCGCTGCGCGAAGACGGTGACCCTGGCCGCCTTGGACATCGTGCTCACGGCCGGCGCGCCGACCGCGCTCCCGGGGGGTGTGGTGCGCTACACCACGGTGATCACCAACACGGGACAGACGGCCTACGACGAGGCCAGCGTCCTGTTCGAGGTACCCGACATCGTCGACGACTCCACTCCCAACGGTGACCAGACCGCCACTTCGGGATCGCTGTCACTGACTCCCACGGGACTGATCTGGACGGGGAACGTCCCGGTGGGGGGCAGTGTCACCATCACCGGCAGCAGTACGGTGAACAACCCCGACCTGGGCGACGGGACGCTCACCCTCACCGCGATCTCCACGGCGCAGGGCAACAGCTGTCCCCTGACGACCGCCCCCGGGTGCTCCGCCGTCGTCACCGTGCTCACCCCGGGGCTGACGATCACCAAGATCGCCGACAGGACCGCGGTGGTTCCGGGGGAGGAGGTGGCCTACACGGTGACGATCACCAACAGCGGGGAGTCCGTGTACACCGGTGCCGTCGTCACCGACGACATGACGGGTGTGCTGAACGAGGCGTCCTACAACGCGGACGCGACGGCCACGACCGGCGCGGTCGGCTTCGCGGGGTCCACGCTGACCTGGACCGGTGACCTGGCGGTCGGGGCGAGCGCGACCGTCACCTACTCGGTCACCGCCGGCGACGCCAGCACAGGCGGCAAGCTCTTGACCGACACGGTCGCGTCCACCGAGATGGGCAGCACCTGTCCGCCGGCCAGTGGTGACGTGGCGTGCATCGCGCGAGTCGTCATCCTCACCCCTGTCCTGACGATCACGAAGACCGCCGACAAGGCCTCGACCACGCCCGGTGGGACGGTCACCTACACGATCAAGGCCACCAACACCGGCCAGGTGCCCTTCGAGGAGGCGAACCTCACCGACGCCCTGGCCGGGGTGCTGGACGACGCGGCCTACAACGCCGACGCGGACGCCACGCTGGGAACGGTCGCCTTCGGCGGCCAGGCCATCACCTGGAGCGGCGCCCTCGCCCCCGGCCAAGCGGCCGTCATCACCTACAGCGTCACGGCCGACACCCCGGGGACCGGCGACCGGCGCCTGTCCAACGCCGTCACCTCCACCACGGCGGGCGCCACCTGCCCGGTCGGCGCCGTCGACCCCCGCTGCTCCGGCGAGGTCCTGATCTCCAGGATCACGATCACCAACTCGGCGGACGTGGCCACCGCGGTACCGGCCGGGACGGTGAACTACACGACCACGATCGCGAACACCGGGCGGACGCCGTACAGCGGTGTCGTCGTGGACGACCTGCTCGCCGGTGTCCTCGACGACGCGACCTACGACAACAACGGGACGGCCACGGCCGGCGACTTCACCATCGCCCCCGGAAGTGATCGGGGAGAATGGCGGGGCGCCCTCGCCGTCGGTGACGTCGTCACCGTCACGTTCTCGGTCACCGTGATGAATCCCGACCCCGGCGACAAGGTCCTGACCGCCGTCGCGACCTCGGCCACCCCGGGCACCAACTGCCCCGCCGGGAGCACCGACCCGGCCTGCACCTCGACCGTGACCGTGCTGACCCCCGTCCTGGACGTCTCCAAGAGCGCTGACAGGACCACGGTCACTCCCGGCGGCGTCATCACCTACACGATCACCGCGACCAACGGCGGCGAGACCCCCTACATCGGGGCGACGGTGACCGACCGGCTCGACGCGGTGCTCCCCGACAGCGTCTACAACGGAGACGCGGCCGCTACGAGCGGCACGGTCGTCTTCGCCGGCACCGACGTGATCTGGACGGGGGACCTCACGATCGGCGCGAGTGTGACGATCACCTACTCGGTCACCGTGCGCAGCCCCGACCCGGGCGACAAGCTGATCTTCAACAGGGTCTTCTCCGACACGCCGGGCAGCACCTGCCCGTCCGCCGGGTCCGTCCCGGCGTGCACGACACTCATCACCGTGCTCGTCCCGGCCCTGACGATCGTCAACACGGCCGACACCGTCACGACCACGCCCGGCGGGACGGTCGGCTACACGATCACGATCACCAACACCGGCCAGACCGACTACATCGGGGCCACCGTCACCGACGCGCTGGCCGGGACGCTGGACGACGCAGCCTACAACGCCGACGCGACCGCCACCACCGGCACGGTCGGCCTCACGGGTTCCACGCTGACCTGGACCGGAGATCTCGCGGTCGGCGCGTCGGCGGTCGTCGGCTACTCGGTGACCGTCGACACGCCGGACAACGGCGACAAGGCTCTCAGGGCGGTCGTCACGTCGAGCGAGCCGGGCAGTACCTGCCCGGTGGGTGGCGCCGATCCCGCCTGCGCCTCGACGGTGACGGTCCTGATACCCGGCCTGGCGATCTCCACCGTCGCGGACCGGGCGACCGCGACCCCGGGCGACGTCGTGCGGTTCACGATCACGATCGCCAACACCGGCCAGACCGCGTACGACAGCGTCAGTGTCACCGACGCGCTGGCCGGGGTGCTGGACGACGCCACGTACGGAGGCAACGCGACCGCCGGCACGGGCACCCTCGTGTTCGACAGTCCCACTCTGACCTGGACCGGTGCCCTCGCGGTCGGTGCGACCGCCATCGTCACCTTCAGTGTGGTCACCGGCGACCCGAGCGCCGGAGACAAGATCATGACCAGCGTCGTCGCCTCTGCGGCGCCAGGCAGTACCTGCCCGGCCGACTCCGTCACGCCCGCCTGCAGGGCGAGCGTCACCGTGCTCGTCCCCGCCCTCGACATCGTCAAGACCGCCGACGCGCCGACCACCACCCCCGGTGACACGATCGGCTACACGATCGTCGTCGCCAACGCCGGGGAGACCTCCTACGACGCGGCGAGCGTCACGGACTCGCTGACGGCGGTGCTGGACGCAGCCGACTACAACGAGGACGCCGTCGCCACCACCGGTGTCCTCGGCTACGCCGGAGAGACGCTGACCTGGACCGGTGCCCTCGCGGTCGGTGCGAGCGCCACGATCACCTACTCGATCACGGTGCACGAGGCCGACGACGTCGGCGACAAGCTTCTCTCCAACACCGCGGTCTCCGGCTCCCAGGGGAGCAGCTGTCCCGTCGTGGGTGCCGCGGCGGCGTGCACCGCGTTCGTGCGTGTTCTCGTGCCGGAGCTGACGATCACCAAGAGCGCCGACGCCGGCACCGTCGTCGCGGGCGGTACCGTCGCCTATACGATCACCGCTGTCAACACCGGGGAGACCGACTACCTCGGTGCCACGGTCGTCGACCGGATGACGGAGGTGCTGGACGACGCCGCGTACAACGATGACGCGAACGCCACCGTCGGCACCGTCGCCTACACGGAGCCGGAGCTGACCTGGACCGGCGACCTGGTGGTCGGTGCCGGGGTGACGATCACGTACTCGGTGGACGTCGCCTACCCCGCGCCCGGTGACAGGATTCTTCGTAACAGCGCGACCTCCACCGTTCCCGGCTCGACCTGCCCGATGGACGGGGGAGACCCGAACTGCGTGATGACGGTGATCGTCCTCATTCCCGAGCTCACCGTCACCAAGACCGCGGACACCGTCGGCGTCGTCGCGGGAGGGACCGTCCGCTATACGATCACGGCCACGAACACCGGCGAGGCGCCCTACACCGGCGCCATGTTCGCCGACTCGCTGGCGGGGGTACTGGACGACGCCTCCTACGACGGGGACGCCGTCGCGACCGTCGGTACCGTCACCTACGCGGAACCGACGCTGACCTGGGCCGGTGACCTGCCCGTGGGCGCCAGTGCCGTCGTGACCTTCAGCGTCACCGTCCTCCGCGAGGACACCGGGGACGCCGTGCTCGACAACCGGGTCACCTCGACGACGACGGGGAACACCTGTCCCGTCGGCAGCGCCGATCCCGGCTGTTTCCTCGTGATCGCCGTGACCCCCACCAGCATCACCCTTGAGGGTCTGACCAGCGAGTTCACCATGGCCGGCCGCCCGAACTCGACCGTCAGGAACGACGGGGCCGTGAGCATGACGGTCATCACGAACAATTTCTACGGTTACACCGTCACCGTGGGGACGGATTCCGCCGAACTCACCTCGAACGAGCCCGGCAACACCGTCACCATCCCGGTCGGGAACCTGCGTGTGCGCGAGAGCGGCACGTTTGTCTTCCGGGACATCTCGCCCACCACCTCGCTGCTCGTCCACGAACAGGACGTCCCGTCCGCACCCACCGGAGACGCCATCGTCACCGACTTCGAGGCCGATATTCCCTTCGTGCCGGTCGGCACCTACTCGGTGACGCTCACCTACGTCGCGACGGCCAAATGACGCCGCGCCGGCCCGGGGCAGGGATCGGGGTGCCCCACCGCACACCCGTACATGACACCGTGAAGGAGAAGAGCATGGCATCGATGACGACCGTCCGTCCTTCCGCCGGCGCGCGGCGCGCCGCGGCCCTCTGCGGCCTCGGGGCGGCGCTGACCGTCGTCCTGGCCGCGCCGTCGTCGGCGGCGTCCGCGCGCGACCCGGGGCCCGAGGACACCGGTGCCGCGACGAGGAGCGAAGGAACGGGGACGAGGGGCGAAGGAACGGGGACGAGGAACGGGGGAACGGGGACGAGGGGCGGGGCGGCGGGGGCGAAGGACGAAGGGGCCGGGACGAGGGCGGGGAGAAGCGGGGCGAGGGCCGTCGCCGGGGACGTCCCCAGTCTCGGCATCGGCATCGACAACGGCCGGACCTCCGTCGAGGAGGGCGACCGGCTCACCTACGTCATCACCGTCCGCAACACCGGGACGTCCCGCGTGCGCGGGCTGGACCTCACCCAGAGCCTGCCACCCGGCCTGAGGTTCGTCTCTGCCGACGGCCACGGCACGGCCACGAGGGAGAGGGTCCGCTGGAGTGCCGACGTGCCGCCGGGCAAGGCCGTCACCTTCCGCACCGTCGCGGAGGTGGGCACCACCCCGGAGGACCTCCTGCGCCTGGCCAGCATCGCCTGCGCGAGCACCGAGGGAGGCGACAAGCCGATCGTCTGCGCCACCCACTCCGACCAGTTGCCCGCCGGTGCGGCGGCGGCCGAGGCCGCGCACGCGACGGCCCACCCCGTGACGAGCCGCCTGTGGTACGTGGCCGCCGGCGCCGGCCTGCTGGCCCTGGTGCTGGTCGGCCTGCCGGCCGTCCGCCGGAGCAGCGGCCGTCGCCGTCTGCGGAGATCGTCCGAGCGGTGACACGTCTGAGCGGGGCCCGGGTGCGAACCGGCCCGTGCCGCACCCGGCCGTGCGGCACGGGCGCGGGCCTCGGCACGGGCACGCGTCCGGGGGGGAGACCTACTCGTCGCCGGTGAGGGAGAAGCTCCGCAGGCGCCGGCCCGCCCACAGGACCGCGCCGACGGTGACGACGGCGAGCGCGGAGACGGCGAAGCCGAGGGCGATCTCGGTGGAGAAGAACGCCGAGGACGACAGCTGGTCGGCGACCGTCTGGGCCCACTGCTGGATGGAGAAGCGGCGGGCGCCGGGCACGAAGTTGCCGACCACGCCCTCCCAGACGAGGGCGTAGACGATGCCGATCGTCACCGCGTGCCGGGTCAGCACGCCCAGCAGCATGAACACCGCGGCGTAGGCGATCCCGCCGACCAGGGAACCGAGCGCGAAACCGGAGGCGATGCCGGACTCGCCGCCCACCAGCAGGTAGGCCGCGACGAAGGTCGGCACGGCGCCGAACAGCGCGAGCAGCGAGGCGGCGACCACGAACTTGGTCCGCGCGATCACCGGCCGGGAGATCGGCTTGGACAGCAGGTGGATGATCGTCCCGTCGTCGATCTCGGGGGCGATCACCCCGGTCCCCGCGATCAGGCCCAGCAGCGGGAGCATGGTGCCGATGGCGAAGGTCTGCATGAGCGTGACCGCGCTGCGCTCGTCGGCGGCGCCGAGGAGACGCAGCAGCACGGCCATGGCGATCAGCCCCACGGGCAGCATGACCAGCAGCCAGATCCGGCGGCGGCCCAGGAGAGCCCGGTAGGACAGTCCGGCGATGACACCGTTCATGGTCAGCTGCTCCTGTTGATCAGGTAGGAGAAGACGCTCTCCAGGTCTTCGTCGGAAGGGGAGACCTGCCAGAGGCGTACGCCCGCGTCCTTGGCGACCCTGGGCAGCAGCCGGGTGAAGCGCCGGAAGTCGACGGCCTGCACCTCCAGGCCCGCCTCGGTCAGCGACACCGCGCCCGAGGAGGCGTCGGCGATCAGCGCGGACGCCAGGCGGCGGTCGTCGCTGGAGCGGACCCGGAACAGGTGCGGCCGGTCGGTCATCCGGCGGCGGATCTCCCGGAAGTCGCCGGAGGCGGCGTGGCGGCCGGCCACCAGCACCTCGATGTGCTGGGCGACCCGCTCGACCTCCTCCAGGATGTGCGAGCTGAACAGGATGGTCTTGCCCGCGGCGCCCATGGCGCTGACCAGGTCCATCAGGTGCAGGCGCTGGCGCGGGTCCATGCCGTTGAACGGCTCGTCGAGCAGCAGGACCTGCGGGTCGTGCACCAGGGCGGAGGCCACCTTGACGCGCTGGCGCATGCCCTTGGAGTAGGTCTCGATCCTGCGGTCCTTGGCGCTCTCCATCTCCACCAGGGCGAGCGCCTTGCGGGCGGCGTCGTCGGGGTCGGGCAGGCGGTGCAGCCTGGCGCTGGAGAGCACGAACTGCCAGCCGGTGAGGAAGCCGTAGACGGCCTCCCGCTCGGGTACCAGGCCGATGGAGCGGTAGATCTCGTGGTTGCGCCAGATCGGGGAGCCGTCCAGGGTGGCGGTGCCGCCCGAGGGGGCCAGGAACCCGGCCATCATGTGCAGCAGCGTGGACTTGCCCGCCCCGTTGGGGCCGAGCAGGCCGGTGACGCCGGGGCCGATGGCCATGGTGATGTCGTTGACGGCCACCACGTTGCCGTACCAGCGGGAGACCTGTGCCAGTTCGATGTTCATCGGGCGGCAGCCTTCCGGTAGCGCGCGATCAGGGCCGTCACCGACAGCGCGATCAGCGCGAGCACGAGCGCTCCGGCGGCCAGGGGCCCGGCACCGGAGGGGTAGACGACGCTGGAGGCCGGGACGGCGTCGAAGATCCCGACGTGCACGGCGGCGTCGACCAGGAAGAACGGGTTGATCAGCCATGCCCAGGCGGCCGTGGCGTCGTCGCCCATCGACTCCAGCGTCGCGTACAGCACGGTCGAGACCGCGGAGGCGAGCAGGTAGAAGGCGATGATCGAGGCGACGCCCAGCCCCCGCCGGGGGGTGAACGAGGCGATGGCCACGCCCAGGCAGGCCAGCAGCACCGCGTAGACGACCGCTCCGGCCATGCTCGTGAGGTACTCGACGGTGTGCGTGTCCCCGGGCATGTCGATGATCACCTCACCGACGAACAGCAGGGTGAGCGGCAGGGCCAGCAGCAGGAACATGGCCGCCGTCATCGCCGCGAGCTTCGCCCCGACGTAGTTCCACAGCGTCACCGGGCGCGACAGGTAGAGCGGCAGCACCCGGAAGCGAAGGTCCGGCGCGACCGCGTACGGCGACTGCGAGGCCAGGAAGATCGCGAGCACCGCCTGCATGACCACCGCGTACTCGGTGTAGCGCATCCCCTCCTGCTTGATCAGCGCCATGATCGCGATGGACACGACCGCGGGCAGGAACATGACGCCCACCAGCAGGAACGGGATGATCTTCGAGCGGGCGGTGCGGCCGAGCCCGAAGACCCCGCGCAGGGTGTGCGTGGTCAGCGCGACGGTGGCGTGGCCGCGGCCGAGACGCGCCCCCTCGTAGTGGCGGTATCCGATGTCGTGGATGACACCCGTGGGCTCAGACACTGGCGGGCTCCCTGAAGACGTCCTCGATGCGCTGGCGGCCCTGCTCCACGCGGATCAGGGAGAGGTCGAGCTCGCAGACGGCGTCGCGGAGCGTGTCGAAGGTCTCCGGGGCGCGGACGTGGACGAGCAGCAGCCTGCCGTGCGCGGTGACGGTCTCGCCGAGCTCGGTCAGCCGGGCCGCCAGCGCGTCCTGGCCCTCCTCCACCTCGACGGTCACGGTCTGGGTCTGCTGGGTGAACTCGCCGATGGCCGAGGAGCGCAGCAGCGTGCCGCCGTCGATCACGATGACGTGGTCGCAGACCCGCTCCAGCTCGCCCAGCAGGTGCGAGGTGACCAGCACGCTGATGCCGAACTCGGAGCCGATCCTGCGGATCAGCGCGAGCATCTCGTCGCGGCCGGCCGGGTCGAGGCCGTTGGTGGGCTCGTCAAGCAGGACCAGTCGGGGGTCGTGCACCAGGGCCTGGGCCAGCTTGACGCGCTGCTTCATGCCGGTGGAGTAGCCGCCCATCGCCCGGTAGCGCTCCTCGTACAGCCCCACGTGGCGCAGCACGTCGGCGGCGCGCTCGCGGGCCGCGGTGCGCGGCAGGCCGGACATCTGGGCCATGTGCACGGTGAACTCGGTGGCCGACAGGTCGGGCGGGAGGCAGTCGTGCTCGGGCATGTAGCCCACGACGCGGCGGATCTCGTCGCCCTTGGTCGTCACGTCCATGCCCAGCACATGGGCGCCGCCCTCACTGGGTTCGAGCAGTCCGAGCAGGATCTTGATCAACGTCGATTTGCCCGCGCCGTTGGCGCCGACCAGGCCGGTCACGCCGGGGCCGACGGTGACGGTGAGCCGGTCGAGTGCCGTCACCCGGGGGAAACGTCTGGTCAGTCCCTCGGTGGCGAGGATAGTCATGGTCGGACCTTATCGGCCGTGATGGGAGGGGCACCTCGGCCATACGAACGAGTCGCCTCGTCCGTAAGAGCGGTTTCCGGCGGCCGGTCAGGCCCCGGGGGGAGAGAACCGGGGGAGTCGGAACCCTGCCGGATCAGGGCCGGGGCGGGGAGCTCGGCCGTCAGGCGGGGGCAGGGGGAAGCCCGGCGGTCAGCGGGGGCCGGGGCGGGCCGGGAGCCGTATGCCGAACCGGGACCAGTAGGCCTTCTGGACCAGGAGCGTCGCGACACCGGAAATGGTCATTCCCGCGAGGTTCACCCCGAACTGGAGGGCGGAACCGGCCATGTCGTCCCAGCGGGAGAGCGCGGCGGCGACCGCGAAGTAGCCGGCGGCGGGGACCGTGGTGACCGAGATGAAGACGCCGACCAGGGCCGAGGACTTGCCCGCGGTGACCGAGAGCACCCCGGCCGCCCCGGCGAGCAGCGCCACGATGAACGACCACCGGTCGGGCTTGACGATGAACTCGATCTCCTCGTGCCCGTTCAGCGAGTCGACGTCGATCCAGCCGAGCCAGCGCGCGGCCAGCGCGAAGGCGAAGGTGATCACCACGGCGGTGGCGAACCCCAGGGCCAGGGTGCGGAGCGCGCGGCCGATCAGGTGGCGGTCGACGTTGATCAGGCCGAAGCCGATCGCCGCGACCGCGCCGAACTCCGGCCCCATCACCATCCCGCCGATGATGAGGATCGGCGAGTTGACGATCACGCCGATCGCGACGAGCAGCGTGGCGATCGTCAGGAACGCCATGAAGGCCCAGGTGAGCCGGATGTCCTCCTCCAGCCGCTGGGCGAACTCCGCCCAGACCACGGCGTCGTCCCCGTCGCCGGGCGCCTCCTCCTGGGCGCGGTCGGCCACCTGGGAGATGGACAGGTCGATCTGCTCGGCCGCGATCGACCCCTCGGTGTGCAGGCCCAGCTCCTGCAGCCGGTCGATCACCTCGTTGGCCGACTCCCTGGCGATGTCGAACTGCACCAGGTCACCGGCGGGGGAGCGCGCCGCCCCGGGGAACACGACGATGTTGACGACGCCGACGCACTCGTCGAGCACCTTCAGCACCTCGCCGGACAGCTCCGCCGGGCTGATCACGCGTAGATGTAACACGGGCCAACCCTAGGACAACGGCTTGCGCATGCGGACGCGGCCGAGGGTCTGGTCGTCCAGGTGCACGGTCTCGACCTCGTCCCGCAGGTAGCCGAGACGTTCGAAGACCGGCGCGGCCCGCCAGGAGGCGTGGGTGACGAGCTCGGTGACCCCGTCGGCCCTGGCCGCCTCCTCCACGGTCTCCAGCAGCAGCCGGGCGACGCCCCGGCCGCCGTGCTCGGGGCCGACGAACAACTGGTCGACCTCGCCCCGGCACAGCCGGTCCACGGGCCGCAGGGCGACGGTGGCGAAGCCGGCCACGCGCCCCTCGTCGAGGGCCACGAAGGCGGCCGTCTCGGTGATCATCCAGAGGTGGCCGTCGAGGCTGCGCCGCCGGGACCAGGCGGCCCGCTGCCCGGAGGTGTAGTGGGCGGCGGCCGAGACCTCGATCGCCCTCAGGCTCAGCTCGTACAGGTCGTTGGCGTCGCGGGGGACGGCGCGTCGCACCGTCGGGGCGGGGGTCGGCATGGGGGCGGCCCTTTCGGGTGGACGGGGCGGCGACGTAACGCACAGTTCCGACTTGACTGCATATTGTCCGATATTGGACACCGGTTGGGTCTGTCGGATTCCTGTGGACGGCAGAGGATGAGGAGCGGACGGCCCGCAGGTCGAAAGCCGTCTCACGCCGACAGGAAGCAGCGATGAACAGCGATCGCGATTCGGCGTGTGATCCTACGCTGCAGAGGATGCCCCATGTCAGGTACCCGCCCCGCCCTGCCCGACGCCACCACCCCGGAGTTCCAGGCCGAGGCACTCGCCGAGGCCAACGCCTACCGCGCCAAGCACCACGCGCCCCCTCTGGTCCTGGACGCCGAACTCAACGCCTACGCGCTGGAGCGGGCCCTGTCCCGTTCCGAGCAGGAAAGGCTCGCGGCCGGTCACACCGGCCTGCGCGCGCAGACGGGAGAGAACATCTTCTGGGGCGGCGACGCCGAGGCCCTGCCCGGATCCAGGGCGGTCAAGAAGTGGTACGACGAGATCTCCGCCTACGACTTCGCCGCCGCCCAGTTCTCCTCCGGCGCCGGTCACTTCACCCAGCTGGTGTGGAAGGCCAGCACCAAGGTCGGCATCGCGCGCGTCGCGGGCCAGCCGGGTGAGTACTTCGAGACCTACATCGTGTTCGTCTTCGAGGAGCGCGGCAACATGAAGGGCGCCTTCGCCGACAACGTCCTGCCCGCCTGACCGATCGACGGCCGTACCGTCCCGCCCGCCCGGCATCGGGCGGGGCGGCACGGCCGCCGGGACGTTCAGGGGGCGGACAGGCCGGTGGACCGGCCGGCGGGTCAGACGCGGCGGAGGGTGACCCGCCTGATCGAGTGGTCGGAGCCCTTGTGCAGCACCAGGTCGGCCCGGCCCCGGGTGGGGGCGATGTTCTCGACGAGGTTGCGCTCGTTGATGTCGCGCCAGACGTTCCTGGCGAAGTCGGTCGCCTCCTCCTCCGACAGGTCGGCGAGATACCTGAAGTAGGACTTGGGGTCCTCGAAGGCCGTCCGCCGCAGCTCGTGGAAGCGGCCCACGTACCAGTCGCGGATGTGCTCGACCTTGGCGTCCACGTAGATCGAGAAGTCGAAGAAGTCGTTGATGGCGAGCGCGGTGGGCGGGGCGGGCTGGAGCACGTTGAGGCCCTCGACGATGAGGATGTCGGGGCGGCGCACGGTCTGGACCGCACCGGCGACGATGTCGTACTCCAGGTGGCTGTAGACCGGGGCGGTGACCTCGGGCAGGCCCGCCTTCACGTCGGCGACGAACCTGACCAGGGCCCGGCGGTCGTAGCTCTCCGGGAAGCCCTTGCGGTGCATGATCTCGCGGGAGGTGAGGACCTCGTTGGGGAACAGGAAGCTGTCGGTGGTGATCAGGTCCACCCGCGGGTGCTCGGGCCAGCGGGCCAGCAGGGTGTGCAGCAGCCTGGCCGTGGTCGACTTGCCGACCGCGACGCTGCCGGCGATGCCCAGCACGTACGGGGCCTCGCGCCGGCCGCCGCCGAGGAAGGTGTTCAGTGCCGCGCTGCGCTGCCGGGCGCCGGTGAAGTGCAGGTTGAGCAGGCGGGTGAGCGGCAGGTAGATGTCGGTGACCTCCGCCAGGTCGATCGGGTCCTCGACCCCGCGCAGCTCCTCCAGCTCGCCCTCGGTGAGCGTGAGCGGCGTGTTCCTGCGCAGCTCGCTCCACTGGGTTCGGCTCAGCTGAACGTACGGGGTCGCGATGTCCGGACCGTTGGCCATGGTGCAAGAGCCTACTGATCGGGCCGGGGCGCGCTCCCGCCGGGGCGCCGGGCGGGATTCTTGGGCTGCGCTGGGGGTTCTCCAGAGGTGAGGCGGCCGATCTCTCAAGGAAGGGGGGGTGGCCATGTGCGGGATCGTGGGATACACCGGACGGCGGCAGGCGATCGAGGTCGCGGTCGAGGGGCTGGGGCGGCTGGAGTACCGGGGCTACGACTCGGCGGGGGTGGCCCTGGCGGGACCCGGCGGCCTGGTCGTGGAGAAACGCGCGGGCAAGCTGGCCAACCTCCGCTCGGCGCTGCTCGCCCGGCCCGCGCCGGCGGCCACGGCCGGGATCGGGCACACCCGCTGGGCCACGCACGGCGCCCCGACCGACCGCAACGCCCACCCGCACACCGACTGCACCGGGCGGATCGCGGTCATCCACAACGGGATCATCGAGAACTTCGCGGTGCTGCGGGCCGAGCTGGAGGACGCGGGGCACCCGCTCGTCTCCGAGACCGACACCGAGGTGGTGGCCCACCTGCTGGAGGAGTTCGCGGCCGGTGGCCTGGCCGAGGCGATGCGCCGGGTCTGCCTGCGGCTGGAGGGGGCGTTCACGCTGCTGGCGATCTCGGCCGACGAGCCCGAGGTGGTGGTGGGCGCGCGGCGCAACTCGCCGCTGGTCGTCGGCCGGGGGGAGGGGGAGAACTTCCTCGGCTCGGACGTGGCGGCGTTCATCGCCTACACGCGCGAGGCGGTGGAGCTGGGGCAGGACCAGGTGGTCGAGCTGTGCCCCTCGAAGATCACGGTCGTCGGCTTCAACGGCATGCCGGCCGAGACGCGCGACTACCACGTGGGCTGGGACGCCGCCGCCGCCGAGAAGGACGGCTACGACCACTTCATGCTCAAGGAGATCGCCGAGCAGCCCCGGGCGGTCGCCGACACGCTGCTCGGCCGGGTCGGCCGGGACGGCCGGCTGGTGCTGGACGAGATGCGGCTCTCGGACCAGGAGCTGCGGGACATCAACAAGATCATCCTGGTGGCCTGCGGGACCTCGTACCACGCCGGGCTCATCGCGAAGTACGCCATCGAGCACTGGGCCGGGCTGCCCTGCGAGGTCGAGGTGGCCAGTGAGTTCCGCTACCGCGACCCGATCCTCGACCGCGACACGCTGGTGGTCGTGATCAGCCAGTCCGGCGAGACCATGGACACGCTGATGGCGGTGCGGCACGCCCGCGGGCAGCGCTCCCGGGTGCTGGCGATCTGCAACGTGAACGGCTCCACGATCTCCCGCGAGTCCGACGCCGTCCTCTACACGCACGCGGGCCCGGAGGTCGCGGTGGCCTCCACCAAGGCGTTCCTGACCCAGCTCGTCGCCTGCTACCTGGTGGCGCTCTACCTGGCACAGGTGCGGGGGACGAGGTTCGGCGACGAGATCACCCAGATCGTCGACCGGCTGGCGCAGCTGCCGTCCAAGGTGAGCGAGGTGCTGGCGACCGTCGAGCCGGTCCGCGCGCTGGCCAGGTCGCTGGCCGGTGAGCGGTGCGTGCTGTTCCTGGGGCGGCACGTGGGCTTCCCGGTCGCGCTGGAGGGGGCGCTCAAGCTCAAGGAACTGGCCTACATGCACGCCGAGGGCTTCGCCGCGGGCGAGCTCAAGCACGGCCCGATCGCGCTGATCGACGCCGGGCTGCCGGTGGTGGTCGTGGTCCCCTCCCCGACCGGTCAGCGGGTGATCCACGACAAGATCGTGTCCAACATCCAGGAGATCCGCGCCCGGGGCGCCAGGACCCTGGTCATCGCCGAGGAGGGCGACCTCGCGGTCGAGCGGTACGCCGACACGCTGATCCACATCCCGGCGGTGCCGACCCTGCTCCAGCCGGTGGTCGCCACGGTGCCGCTCCAGGTCTTCGCCTGCGAGCTGGCCACGGCCAAGGGGCACGACGTCGACCAGCCCCGCAACCTCGCCAAGTCGGTCACGGTGGAGTGATCCCGGTCCCGCGGTTCCCCGTGATCCCGGGGCCGCGCCGCCGGCCACCGTGAACGACCCCGGTCCCGCGGTTCCTCACGATCCCCGGACCACGCCGCCGGTCACCCGGAGTGACCCCGGCCCCGCGGTTCCCCGCGGATCGTGGAGCGTGCCATCGGTCGCGGCGGGGTGATTCCGGTCCCGCGGTTCCTGCCGGCCCCCGGGGTGCACCAAAAGACACCTTGACACCAAGGGCATCATAAGCACCTTTAGCGCCAAAAGCCTCAAAAGCACCAAAAGGTTCTAATGCGTCAATTGCCATGATGGACGTCGATGATGCCGAAAACCGGCACAGAAGGAGTCGCTTACCTTTCCGGATGATTAATTATTCATAAATGCCCTATAGCGGTCCTCCGGAACAGATTAACGTTGCGTGAACATATCTGATCCAAAGGAGCAACAGATGGATCGTCGCCGTTTCCTCGCCCGCAGCACCGCATTGGCGGCGATCGGGGTGGCCGGACCCTTCGCCGGAGTCGCACGAGCGGGACAGAGCGGCCGGACCCGCCCCGGGGGCGGCTACGGGCCGCTGGTGCCGATCCCGGACGAGCGGGACGGCGCGGTCCGGCTCCACCTCCCCTCCGGCTTCCACTACCGCTCCTTCAGCGTCGCCGGCGACCGGTTCACCGACGGCTCGATCGTCCCCTCGCGGCACGACGGCATGGCCGCCTTCCGCGGGTCCGGCACCAACGCGATCCTGGTCCGCAACCACGAGGTCAACGGGCCGATCGGCGCGTTCGGCGACCCGTCCAAGGCCTACGACCCCGTGGCCGGCGGCGGCACCTCCACGCTCCAGGTCAGCCGCTACGGCGTGGTGCTCTCCTCCGCCCCCAGCCTGACCGGCACCCAGATGAACTGCTCGGGCGGGCCGATGCCCTGGGGCGCCTGGGTGAGCTGCGAGGAGACCGTCAACGGGCCGGACGTGGGCAACGACCCCACCGGACAGGACAACAGCAGGCTCACCCAGAAGCACGGCTACATCTTCGAGGTCCCGATCGACGGCCGCGGCCGCGTGCCGATCAGGAGCGCCGGGCGGTTCGCCCACGAGTCGGTCGCGTTCGACCCGCTCACCGGAGCGCTCTACATGACCGAGGACGACTTCCTCTACCCCTCCGGCTTCTACCGCTACCTGCCCCCGAGGAACCCGCTCGCGGCGGGCCGCATCCTCGACGGGGGCAGGCTCCAGATGCTGGCCGTGCAGGGCGTCCCGAACAAGGACCTCTCGCTCGGCCAGCCCGCCGGGGCCTCCTACGCGACGACCTGGGTGGACATCGACGACCCCGACCCCACCTTCACCGGCCCCACCACCTACGCGACGGCCATGCTGGCCGTCTCGACCCAGGGCAGGGCCAAGGGGGCGGCGCACTTCTCCCGGCTGGAGGGGGCGGTCAGCCACCACGGAACGATCTATTTCGTCTCCACCCAGGGCGGCGCGACCGCGCCCGGCGACACCCCGCCCGACGGCTTCGGCAAGGGACGCGGCCAGGTGTGGGCGTACGAGACGTGGAGCGGCCGGCTCAAGCTCGTCTACGAGTCGCCGGGCTCGGTCACCCTGGACCTGCCCGACAACATCACCGTCAGCCCCCGGGGCACCCTGGTCCTGTGCGAGGACGGCTCCGACGGCAACTACATGCGCGGCCTCACCGGCAGCGGTGAGATCTTCGACTTCGCCTGGATGGTCCCGGTCAGCGGCGACTCCGGTGCCGAGTTCGCCGGCTCGACCTTCGGTCCCGGCGGTTACACCCTCTACGTCAACGCCCAGGCGTCCCAGGGCATGAGCTTCGCCATCTGGGGCCCCTGGCAGCGCGGGGGCTTCTGACCCGCGACCCTCTCCGGCGGCGGGAACGAGAAGTCCCCGCCGCCGGGGAGGGGCCCGGCCGGTTCTTCGGGAAGGCCGGCCGGGTCACCGGCGGGGAGTGGCCGCTCTCCCGGGGGCGGCCGGTCCGTCGGGAGGGAAGACGACCGGCTCACCGGGACAGGGCACCCGGGTCACCAGGGGAAAGGGCCGTCCTCGCCGCCGAACGTGCCGGTCGGGCCGTCGGCGCCGACGGTCGCCATGCGCACGGCCACCGCCGCGCCCTGGGCGGCCGTACGGCTCCCGGTGTGGCCGGTCATGTCGGTGGCGCAGTGCCCGGGATCGACGGCGTTGACCAGGATCCCGGAGCCGCCCAGCTCGTTGGCGTAGAGCACGGTGAGCGCGTTGAGCGCGCTCTTGGCGGAGTTGTAGGCCAGCATCGCCCAGTCGGCGTTGATGCCGTCCCTGGTCGCGGTGAGGGACAGCGAGCCCAGCCGGGTCGTCATGTTGACGATCCTGGCGTCGCCGGAGGCCCGCAGCAGCGGGATCATCGCGTGGGTGACCGTGACGGCCCCGAACACGCCGACCTCGTAGGTGGCCCGCATGTGCGCGGCCGTCACGTCCCCGGGCGGGTCCCCGGCGGCGTCACGAGCCCGGCGCGCTCTCCTACCCTGGGAGGGTGATCATCGGTATCGGCGTCGACGTCGTGGACGTGGCCAGGTTCGCGGCGACGCTGGCGCGCACGCCCGCGCTGCGGGCACGCCTGTTCACCGTGGCCGAGGGCGCGCTGGCCACGGAGTCGCTGGCGGCCAGGTTCGCCGCCAAGGAGGCCGTCGCCAAGGCGCTGGGCGCGCCTCCCGGGCTGGCGCACCTGGACGCCGAGGTACTGCGCGGGGAGCACGGCCGGCCCGAGCTGCGGGTGACCGGCCGGGTCGCCGACGTCGCCCGCGACCTGGGCGTGACCCGCTGGCACGTCTCCCTGACCCACGACGGGGGCGTCGCCGTCGCCTACGTGATCGCCGAGGGATAGATTCGGTGGAATGCGGACCGCGTACACCTCCGACCAGATCAGGGCGGCCGAGGCCGCGCTGATGGCGACCCTGCCCGAGGGGGCCCTGATGCAGAGGGCCGCCGCCGGGCTGGCGGTGGTCTGCGCCAGGATGCTCGGCGGCGTGTACGGCTCCCGCGTCGCGCTGCTCGTCGGCGGCGGCGACAACGGCGGGGACGCGCTGTACGCCGGGGCCCGCCTGGCCGCCAGGGGCGCCAGGGTCGAGGCGATCGCGGCGGGCGCGCGCGTCCACACGGCGGGCCTGGAGGCCCTGCGCCGCGCGGGCGGCAGGATCGTCGACCCCGAGGGCGCGGCGGCCCGCGCGGTGCTCGCCGCGGCGGACCTGATCGTGGACGGCATGGTCGGCATCGGCGGGAGCGGGGCGCTGCGGGAGCCGTACGCGACCCTCGCCCGGCTGGCGGGCGAGGCGCCCGGCGAGGTCGTCGCGGTGGACGTGCCCAGCGGGGTGGACGCGAGCAGCGGCCAGGTGGAGGGCGCCGCGGTCCCGGCCGACGCCACCGTCACCTTCGGCGCCTGGAAGACCGGGCTGCTCGTCGACCCCGGCCGCGGGCACGCGGGACGGGCCGAGCTCGTCGACATCGGCCTCGGCCCCCACCTGCCCGACCCCGACGCGACCGCGCCGGAGGACGCCGACGTGGCGGCCCTGCTGCCCAGGCCGGGCGCGACCTCCGACAAGTACCGACGGGGCGTCGTCGGGATCGCGGCCGGCAGCGAGAGCTACACCGGCGCCGCGGTGCTGGCCGTGGGCGGGGCCCTGCGGGGCGGGACGGGCATGGTCCGCTACGCCGGGACCGCCGAGCCGGTGGCCCAGGTACGGGCCCGCTGGCCCGAGGCGGTGATCACCACGCTCGCCCCCGGCGAGGGCGTCGAGCGGGTCGGCCGCGTCCAGGCCTGGGTGCTCGGCCCGGGGCTCGGCACCGGCGACGAGGCGCACGCCGTGGCCCGCTCGGTGCTGGCGAGCGACGTGCCGGTGCTCGTCGACGCCGACGCGCTGACGCTGCTGGCCGCCGACAGGTCACTGCTCTACCGCTCCGCGCCCGTCCTGATCACCCCGCACGCGGGGGAGCTGTCCCGGCTGCTGGACGTGCCGCGCGACCGGATCGAGGCGTGCCGCCTGGAGAACGTGCGGCGGGCCGCGATGGAGCTGGGCGTGACCGTCCTCCTCAAGGGCTCCACCACGCTCGTCGCCCAGGAGGGGCGGCCGGTCGGCGTCAATCCCACCGGCAGCCCCTGGCTGGCCACCGGCGGCACCGGCGACGTGCTGGCCGGCCTGGCGGGCGCCCTGCTGGCCGCCGGTCTGGACGCCTACGACGCCGCCTCGGCCGCCGCCTACCTGCACGGCATCGCCGGGCGCGAAGGCCCCCTGCCCGCCGCCGACGTCGCCCAGGCCCTGCCCGGGGCGGCTCGTGGCCTGGTCAACGGGCCTGGGAGGGTCGTACCACCTGCGAGACTGAGGCGATGAGCTTCCCGACGACTCCCGCAGAGGCACGGGTGGATCTCTCGGCGATCCGCGAGAACCTGGCGCTGCTCGCCGGCCACGCCCCCGGTGCCGAGATCATGGTGGCGGTCAAGGCCGACGCCTACGGGCACGGCCTGGTCCCGGCGGCGCGGGCCTGCCTGGAGGGCGGGGCCGGGCGGCTGGGCACCGCCTTCGTCCGCGAGGCCCTGGAGCTACGGGCCGCGGGGGTCACCGCGCCGATCCTGTCGTGGATCATCCCGCCGGGGGAGCCGCTGGAGGAGGCCGTGGCCCAGGACGTCGAGCTGTCGGCGTCCGGCCCCTCGACGCTCGACGCGATCGCCGACGCCGCCGCCGCGACCGGGCGGCAGGCCCGGGTGCACCTCAAGGCCGACACCGGCACCTCCCGCGGCGGCGCGCCGGTGCGGGACTGGCCCGCGCTCCTGGACCGGGCCCTGGCCAGGCGGGCCGAGGGCACGATCGAGATCGCCGGGCTCTGGTCCCACCTCGCCTGCGCCGACGTCCCCGGGCACCCGTCCGTGGCGGGCCAGCTCGCCGCCTTCGACGAGGCGCTCGGGATCGCGGAGAAGGCGGGCGCCGGCGGGTCGCACGTGATCAGGCACATCGCCAACTCGGCGGCGATCCTGACGCTGCCGCAGGCCCGCTACGACATGGTCCGCCCCGGGATCGCGGCCTACGGGCTGAGCCCGGTGCCCGAGCTGGGAGGCTTCGGGCTCCGTCCCGCGATGACGCTCGTGGCGCGGATCGCGCTGGTGAAACGGGTGCCCGCAGAGTCCGGTGTGTCCTATGGGCACCTCTATGTTACGGATAGGGAAACCACGCTTGGCCTGGTCCCGCTCGGGTATGCGGACGGGGTCCCGCGGCACGCCACCAACCGGGCGGAGGTGCTGGCGGGGGGCCGCAGGCGGCGGATCGCCGGGCGGGTCTGCATGGACCAGTTCATGATCGATGTGGGAGACGATCCGCTGGCGGAGGGCGACGAGGTGATCCTGTTCGGCGACGGTTCGCGCGGCGAGCCGACCGTCCAGGAATGGGCGGATTCCCTTGGCACGATCACGCATGAGATCGTGACCGGGATCGGTTCGCGGGTCCCACGCGTTCACCGGTGAAGGGCATTCCAGGGGGGCTGATGAGTACGACCAGACGGCGCAGGGCCGGTGTCGCGGGCGCGATCGTCGGTGTGGCGTCCGCGGGGGTGGCCGCGGCGGCCCTCGCCAAGCGGTACGCCGTCGGCCGCATCAGGCTCCGCCCCGACCTGGAGGCCAGCGAGCCGCTCGGCGAGCTGCGCGGCCGCCCCACCATGATCTCCGCCTCCGACGGCGTCCCCCTGTACGCCGAGGTCGACGGCCGCGAGGACGCCCCGTTGACCGTGGTCCTGTGCCACGGCTACACGCTGAATCTCGACTCCTGGCACTACCAGCGGCGCGACCTGCGCGACTCCTACCGGCTGGTGCTGTGGGACCAGCGCTCCCACGGGCGCTCCCCGCGCGTGCCGACCGATGACAACTCGATCGACCGGCTCGGCGAGGACCTGGCCGAGATCATCGAGGCGCTGGTGCCCGGCCCCTGCGTGCTCGTCGGCCACTCCATGGGCGGCATGACGATCATGGCCCTGGCCGACCGGCGTCCCGAGCTGTTCGGCGACCGGATCAGGGGCGTGGCGCTGATCTCCACCTCGCCCGGCAGGCTCGGCGAGATCTCCCTGGGCCTGCCCGCGCTGGTGGCGAAGGCGGTGCACACGGTCACGCCGGGCGCGGTGTCGATCCTCAGGCGCGGCGGCACGCTGGTCGACAAGAGCCGCCAGGTCGGCAACGACGTGGCCTTCCTGGCCCTGCGCCACCTCGGGTTCGCCGACTCCAAGAACGTCAGCCCCACGCTCGTCGACTTCGTCGAGTCGATGATCCGCTCCACCCCGTTCGAGGTGATCGCCGAGTTCTACCCGTCGCTGGTCTCGCACGACAAGATGAACGCGCTGAGTGTGCTGAACGGCGTGCCCACCGCCATCATGGTCGGTGACGAGGACTGGCTGACGCCGGTCGAGCACAGCAGGGAGATCGCCAAGGCCCTGCCGCAGGCACGCTTCACCGAGATTCCGGGCAGCTCGCACCTGGTCCAGCTGGAACGGCCGACCGCCGTCAACGACGCGCTGCGCGACCTGCTCAAGCGGGCCGCGGCCGACCTCGCCGCGGACGGCGACACCGGTGACGGCGCCACGGCGGCGGGGACCGACAGGGACTGACAGGGATTCACAGGGATTCACAGGGACCGACAGGGAGTGACGGGGCAGTGAGAGACGTGGCGACCGCCGAGGAGATGCGGGAGCTGGGCGAGGAACTGGCGGCGCTGCTGCGGCCGGGGGACCTGGCCGTGCTGTCCGGCCCGCTGGGCGCGGGTAAGACGACCCTGGTGCAGGGGATCGCCACCGGCCTGAAGGTCCGCGGCCCGATCACCTCGCCCACCTTCGTGATCGCCCGGGTGCACCCCTCGCTCTCGGGCGGCCCGCCGCTGGTCCACGTCGACGCCTACCGCCTCGGGGGCGACCTGGAGGTCGACGACCTCGACCTGGACGCCTCGCTGGAGGAGTCGGTGACCGTGGTGGAGTGGGGCGAGGGACTGGTGGAGGGGCTGGCCGAGGACCGGCTGGAGATCGTCATCGGCCGGGGCGCCGCCGAGGGGGCGGGCGAGGGGCGTACCGTCGAGCTCCGCGGCGTCGGGGCACGCTGGAAGGGCGTCGTCTGACCCACCGCCGTCTGACCCACCGCCGTCTGACCCACCGCCGTCTGACCCAGCGTCGTCCGAACCACCGTCGTGGGAACCAGCGCTGTCCGAAACACCGTCGTCCGGGTCACCGTCGCCCGAACCGCTGCTGTTCGGACGACGGTGTCCGGATCCCCGCGGCCCGGGTCGTCGCCGTCCGGACCGCTGTCGTCTGAATCGCCTACGGGGGCGGGGAAATCCTGTCACGCTGGCACTACTCCCCATTGGTCTAGATCGTCTGGCCTGATGATCGACTGTTGCGGGTTTGCCCATGTTTAATGGGGAACAGGTGGGTCATCGTGCCGGGCGAGGGTCGTCGGCCGGAGGGCGAAGTGGAGTTCGACGGTGCCAAGCGTCAAGCGTGTCGCGATTGCAGGAGCCATCGTCCTTTTCGGGATGACCGCAGCCGGATGTACGGCCGAGGCCACCTCTGAGGGCAGCCCGACGGGCACACCCACCCCCACCCGGTCCGACTTCGGCATCAGCCGTCAGGACATCGAGGTCCAGCTCCAGCCGGCCCGCGCCAAGGCCGGTCAGAAGGTGTGGATCCTGGCGAACTGCCCGATCCCGCAGGGAGGGCCCGAGCACCGCGGCACCGCCTCCTCCCGGATCTTCCGTACCCCGGTGACCCTCGACCCGATCCTGGCCACGCCGACCCCGGACCCCGCGTCCACCGCGACCCCGACGCCGCGCCCCTGGGTGCGCGGCCAGGCCACCGTCGCCGCGGGCACCGCCGTCGGCGTCTACGAGATCAACGCCAGGTGCGAGGGGACCAACGACACGGGCACGACCAACCTGCGGATCGTGGCCGACACCGAGCCGAGCCCCGCCCCCACCTCAAGGCCGACCAGGACGATCATCAGCACCGAGGCGCCCGGCACCGGCGGCGGCGGCACCGCGGCCGGAGGTCCCGAGGACTCGGGCGTGCCGATCGGCACCACCGGGGTGCTGCTCGCCGTGGCCCTGGCGGGTGGCATCGGCGTCGCGGTCGTACGTCGCCGCCGCTCATAGCCTCCGATGGCCGATTCAACCCGCTGGTCCAGGATCATCCTGGCCGGGGTCGTCACCGGGGTCGTCATGGTCGCGATCAACGGCAGGGGCGGGGAGGAGGAGAAGCCGCCCGCCCGCGCCTCGGTCGCGCCCAGCCGCATCGACATCCCGTCCCTGGGCATCAAGGCGCCCCTGATGAAGCTCGGTGTGAGCGACGGCAGGGTCGAGTTGCCGCCGTACGAGAAGCCGAACGTCGCGGGGTGGGTCACCGGCAGCGCGGTCCCCGGTGACAAGGGGCCCGCGGTGATCCTGGGGCACGTGGACACCAAGACCGCGCCCGCCGTCTTCTACCGGCTCAAGGACATGCGGCAGGGGCAGGTCATCAAGGTGGTGCGGAGCGACGGCAAGGTCGCCCAGTACCGGGTGGACACGATCGAGCAGATCAGCAAGAACCGGTTCCCGGCCGACAAGGTCTACCTGGAGGACGGCCTGCGGCTCATCACCTGCGGCGGGACCTTCGACTGGGACGACCACGAGTACGAGGACAACCTGATCGTCTACGCCACCCTGGTCGAGACCTGAGCCCTCGCGGCACGGGGAGGCATGAGCCCTCGCGGAACGGACTAGGCTAACTGTCCGTGCTGGTCCTGGCCTTTGACACCGCCACCCCCGCCGTCACCGCAGCGTTGCACGACGGCGAGAGGGTCCTCGCCGAGTCGACCACGGTCGACGCGCGCCGTCACGGCGAGCTGCTCGTGCCCACGATCGAGACGGTCCTGCGGGAGGCCGGGGTCTCGCTCGGCGACGTCACCGCCGTCGTCGCCGGCTCCGGGCCCGGTCCCTACACCGGCCTGCGGGTCGGCCTGGTGACCGCCCAGGCCCTGGCGACGTCCCTGGGCGTCCCGGCGTACGGGGTGTGCACGCTCGACGCCCTGGCCTACGGAAGCGGCCTGGACGCGCCGTTCCTGGTGGCCACCGACGCCCGCCGCAAGGAGGTCTTCTGGGGCCACTACGCCGACGCGCGCACCCGGCTGTCCGACCCCGCGGTGGACCGGCCCCACGACCTGCCGGGGGAGATCCCGCTGGTCGGCGCGGGCGCGCGGATGTACGCCGAGATCCTGGGCGCCTCCCGGCTGGTGGACGCGCCGGAGTACCCCTACGCCGGCGCGCTGGCCGCGCTGGCCGCCGCCGCGCTGACCGAACGGGACGCCGCGCCCACCGAGCCGGGCATCGCCGGGACCACGGGTACCGGCGCACATCCCGCGTCCGACGACCGTCCGGAGCCCGACGGCCGTCCCGGGCATGACGGCCGTCCCGGGCAGGGTGGTCACCCCGTGCTGGGGCCGCCCCTGCCGATCTACCTGCGCCGCCCCGACGCCCGGGTGCCCGCGCCGCCCAAGAAGGTCTCCACGTGACCGCGGTGCTCCGCGTCATGACCCCGGACGACCTGCCCGCGGTCATGGAGATCGAGCACGCGACCTTCCCCGCCGACGCCTGGAGCGAGGGCATGCTCCGCGGCGAGCTCGACGACCAGCCAAGGACCAGGCACTACGTGGTGGCCCTGGCCGGCGACGTGATCGTCGGCTACGCCGGGCTCGCCGCGGCGGGCGACCAGGCCGACGTCCAGACCATCGCCGTACTGGCCGGGTGGCGCAGGGCCGGCATCGGCGGCGCCCTGCTGACCGAGCTGCTGGCCGAGGCCGCGCGCCGGGGCGCCGTCTCGGTCTTCCTCGAGGTGCGCGCGGACAACCCGGACGCGCAGGCGGTCTACCACAGGTTCGGGTTCGAGCGGATCGGCCTGCGCCGCCGTTACTACGAGGACGGCACCGACGCGATCATGATGAGGAAGGATCTCCATGAGTGACGAACCGGTGGTCCTGGGCATCGAGACCTCCTGCGACGAGACGGGCGTGGGCATCGTCCGGGGGCACACCATGCTGGCCAACGCCATCGCCTCCAGCGTCGAGCAGCACGCCCGCTTCGGCGGGGTGGTGCCCGAGGTCGCGTCCAGGGCCCATCTGGAGGCGATGACCCCGACCGTGGACCGGGCGCTGGAGAAGGCGGGGCTGCGCCTGGCCGACATCGACGCGATCGCGGTCACCGCCGGGCCCGGCCTGTCCGGGGCGCTGCTCGTCGGCGTCGCCGCCGCCAAGGCGTACGCGCTGGGTCTGGGTGTGCCGTTGTACGGGGTCAACCACCTGGCCGCGCACGTCGCGGTGGACCAGCTGGAGCACGGCGCCCTGCCCAAGCCGAGCATCGCCATGCTGGTCTCGGGAGGGCACTCGTCCCTGTTGCTGGTGCCCGACGTCGCCAGGGAGGTCATCTCGCTGGGCTCCACCGTGGACGACGCCGCGGGCGAGGCGTTCGACAAGGTGGCGCGGGTGCTCGGCCTGCCGTTCCCGGGCGGGCCGCACATCGACCGGGTGGCCCGCGACGGCTCGGGAAGCGCCATCGCCTTCCCCCGCGGCAAGTACGAGGACGGGACGCTCGACTTCTCCTTCTCCGGCCTGAAGACCGCGGTGGCCCGGTGGGTGGAGGCCAGGCAGAAGGCCGGGGAGCCGGTCCACGTTCCCGACGTGGCGGCCTCGTTCCAGGAGGCGGTCGTGGACGTGCTGACCCGCAAGGCCCTGCGCGCGTGCGCCGAGCACGGCGTCGGGGACCTGCTGATCGGCGGCGGTGTCGCGGCCAACTCCCGGCTGCGGGCGCTGGCGCGGGAGCGCTGCGAGGCGGCGGGCGTGCGGCTCAGGGTCCCCAGCCCCGGCCTGTGCACCGACAACGGGGCCATGGTGGCGGCCCTGGGGTCGGACCTGGTGGCGGCCGGTGTGGCGCCGTCGCCGCTGGACATCCCCGCCGACTCCTCGCTGCCCGTCACCACCGTCCACGTGTGAAGGGCCCCCGCGTCGTCCGGCGGGGTCCACGCCGAGGCCGGGCAGCTCGACCGGGCCGCCCTCCCGGCTCCCTCCGGGGATCCGCGTCGTCCGGCGGGGTCTACGCCGACGCCGGGTGCAGGGGCAGCAGCGGGTAGTCGGTGTAGCCCCGGTGGTCGCCGCCGAAGGCCGTGGCGAGGTCGGCCTGGTTGAGCTCGGCGCCGAGTCGCAGCCGGAGCGGCAGGTCGGGGTTGGCCAGGAACGAGGAGCCCAGCGAGACCAGGTCGGCGCCGCGCTCCAGGGAGTACGCGATCCTGGCGGACGGGTCGGTGATCGAGGGGACGTTGAGGATGAGGGCGTTCGGCCACGTCCTGCGGATCTCCCGGTCGAGCTCTTCGGAGACGCCGCCCACCAGGTGCAGGTAGACCAGGTCGAGCGCGGCGAGCTCGGCCACCAGCGCCGGGTAGACCTCGTGCGCGTCGTCCTCCACCAGGTCGCCGCTGCCGGTGGCGGGTGAGAGCCGGATGCCGACCTTGGAGGCGCCGATCCGGTCGGCGACCGCCCGCGCGGTCTCCACGGCGAAGCGGATCCTGTCGGCCACCGACGACCGGCCGAAGCGGTCCTCGCGCAGGTTGGCGTTCTGCGACAGGAACTGGTGGATGAGGTAGCCGTTGGCGCCGTGCAGCTCGACCCCGTCGAAGCCGGCCTCGACGGCGCGGGCGGCGGCGTCCGCGAAGTCCTGGACGGTCGCCTCGACCTCTGCGGTGGTCAGCTCGATCGGGGTGAGGTGGTCCTGCATGCCCGCGGGCGTGAAGATCTGCCCCGCCGGCCGTACGGCGGAGGGGCCGACCGGCACGGCGCCGGTGTTGTCGGGGTGGCCGATCCGGCCGGAGTGGATGATCTGGGCGAAGATCCGGCCGCCCGCCGCGTGCACGGCGTCGGTGACCTCCCGCCACCCGGCCACCTGCTCGTCGGTGTGCAGCCCGGGGGTGTCCATGTAGCCCTTGCCCGCCGGGCTGGGCTGCGCGCCCTCGGTGACGATCAGGCCGGCGGAGGCCCGCTGGGCGTAGTAGAGGGCGGTCAGGGAGGAGGGGATCCCGTCGACGTAGGCGCGCGAGCGGGTCATCGGGGCCATCACGAGCCGGTTGGGGAGCTGGAGGCCGCCGAGCGTGAACGGGGAGAAAGGCATGACGTTTCCCTTCTTGGCTGACCAACTTGGCCAACCAATGGTCATTTGTACAACTTGGTCGGCCAACATGCAAGCGGTAGTCTCGACAGGGACGGAAAGGACCCGGACATGACGGAGCCGCGGATCGACACGGTGTACGAGACAGGCGGAAGCTGCGACGCGACGGACGGGGACTGCGGCGGAGTCGAGGAGAGCCTCAACTGCCTGATGGTCGTCACCGGCCGCGACCACCGCGTCCTGCTCGCCAACCTCCTCGCGGAGATCGAGCTGTACCCGGGCCAGGAACGCGTGCTGGGCGCGCTGGAGGAGCACGGCCCCCGGTCGCAGAACGCGCTGGCCAGGATCGTCGGCGTCGACGTGTCCACGATGACCAAGACGCTCCAGCGACTGGAGCGCAGCGGGTTCGTCAGCCGCAGCCCCTGTCCGGGCAACCGGCGGATCAGCATGGTCGAGATCACGCCCGCCGGGCGCGCGCTCCTGCCCGAGGTGGAGCGGGTCATGGCCGAGTTGCACCAGCGGATGACCCGGGGGCTGAGCGACGAGCAGGTCGGGCAGCTCTCGTCCCTGCTCAAGACCGTCAAGGACAACCTCTGCCGCGAGACGTACGCCCCGGAGCCCTCAGCCCTTGTCGGTTCTCACCGGGCGCAGTAACGCCTCGGCGAGGGCCAGCATGGTCTCCTCCAGGGACCCCAGGCGGCGGGTCAGGTCGGCGTGCGCGGGCTCCACGGTCTCGCTCAGCACCTCCGAGAGCTGCTCGCGGTCGGGCCGGGCGCGGACCATCTCGGCCAGCGGGGCCAGCGCGGCCTCGGCCCGCCGGGCGCGCTCCTCCAGGGAGTCGAAGCGCCCCCGCTGCTCGGTGGCCTGGGCGCCGATGAGCACGTCGAGCCCGAGGATCGCCGGCAGGAAGCCGACCCGCTCGTCCAGGCTCTCCAGGCGCTCGGCGGACTTCTCCGCGTGACCGTCCAGGGTGGACAGGCGCGAGTCGATGACGTCCATCCGGCCGGTGACCCGGCCCTCGATGTCGTCGAGGCGCTCCTCCAGGGTGTCGAAGCGCCCGCCGGCCGCGGCCCGGTGGCCGTCCAGGCGGTCGATCCGGTTCTCGACGGCCGCGGTCCGCTCGTCGATCCTCGGCACGACCTGGTCGACCCTGCCGCTCACCTGGTCGACCTTGGCGTTGACCTGGTCGAGGGCGGCCAGCACCCGGTCGGTGGCGGTGCCCAGGGCCTGCTGGAGGCTCGTCGACGCCTCCAGCATCCCCGCCTCGACACGCCCGGTGCGCTGGGCCAGGTCGGCCAGCGCCCGGTCCAGGCGGCCGAACCGGTGCGCCGCGACGCCCATGTCGGCCTGGAGCCTGGCCAGGTGCTCGGCCAGCGCGCGCACCTGCTCGTCGACGCCCTGGGTGCCGTCCGAGATCGCGCGCAGGCGGGACAGGGCCTCCTCCACGCCCTCGCCCATGGCGCCGAGATCGGTCCACAGGCCCGGCAGGTCGCCGACGCCCGAGACCCGGTCGCGCACCGCGTCGACGCGCCGGCCGACGGCGTCGACGTGGTCACGGACCGACTCGACGTGCTGCGCCAGGCCCTCGGCCCAGGTGGGCGGACGGGCGGTGATCTCGTCCAGGCGGCCGTTGACGGATTCGAGGGTGCCGTTCAGCCCGCCGATCTCGCGTTCCCTGACCTCGCGGAGCAGCCACTCCATGCCCTCCAGGCGCTGGCGGATCTCGTCGAGCACGGCCCCCTGGGTCCGCTGCTCGTAGACGTGGTCCTGGGCCGCGCGGGCGAGGAGCTCGCGCATCCGGTCGGAGATGGCGGTCTGGCTGCCCGCCTGGAACAGGGCGTGGTCGGAGTGGTCCACCGAGGACTCCTTCACTCGCCGACGGTCGGCCGCGCGGTGGGATGTGGTCAGTTTGCCAAGGAATATTGTGAATACTCAGGAATAGCAAGAAAACGACAGACAATGCCAAGGGACGTGACGAACCGCAGGCGGGAGAGGACTCCCGTCCCGAAACCTTAGCCGCTGGACCGGCGTTTTCCAGCGGCGAGACTAAAAGATGGGAATTGCCGGTTGGCTGGAAGAATTAACTATTTTGGCTGGTCAACCGGGGGCGCACACGAAGGCGAACGGCCGCTCCCCGATCCGGGTGAGAATGACCGTCGCGGATTCACCCCCGGTCAGCCGGAGGTCTTTCCTGAGCCGGTCGACGTCCACCGCGGAACCGCGTTTCTTGATCGTCACGTTCCCGGCGCCGCGCTCGCGGAGCACCGCCCTCAGGCGCTTGAGCGAGAACGGCAGCGTCTCGTGGACCTCGTACCGGGAGGCCCACGGCGTGCCGACCGCGTCGTCGGCGGTGATGTAGGCGATCTGCGGGTCGAGCAGGCGCCCGCCGACCGAGGCGGCGATCTCGGCGACGAGGTGGGCGCGGATCGCCGCGCCGTCGGGCTCGTAGATGTAGCGTCCCGCCGGGCCGGTGGAGGGGGCGCCGAGCGCGGGGTCGGGCGTCATCGTGACGCCGGACGGCAGCAGCGTGGCCCGGCGCGGCGCCGTGCCCGCCAGGCCGCCGCACCAGATCACCGCCTCCTTGACGTCGCCGCGCCAGGAGACCCACTCGGTCTCGGCGCCGTCGGGGAGGAGGTCGTAGGGGATGCCGGGGGCGACCTTCAGGCAGGCGGAAGGGGCGCGCGAGACCATCTCCAGCACCGCCGGCCAGGGCGGGGAGTACCCCATCGGGTCGAAGGTCCTGCCCCGGGCCGTACGGCGGGCGGGGTCGGCGAACAGCACGTCGAAGGCGGCCGGGTCCAGCGCGGAGGCGTCGGCGGCGCGGACCGAGACCCGCATCCCCAGGCCCAGCGCGTCCGCGTTGGCCCGCGCCACCGCGGCGGTGAGCGGGTCGGCGTCCACGGCCTCGACCACGCACCCGGCCCTGGCCAGGGCCAGCAGGTCGCCGCCGATGCCGCAGCAGACGTCGGCCACCCGCGAGCCCGCCGGGATGCGGCGCGCCCGGTGGTCGGCGACCTCGCGGCGGGTGGCCTGCTCCAGGCCGGCCCGGGTGAAGTACATCAGGGCGGCGTCGGCGCCGAACTTCTCCCCGGCGCGTGCCCTGAGCGCGGCCTGGGTGAGCGCCGCCGAGGTCAGGTCGGCGTCGTAGGTCCGCCTCAGCCGGGTCACCGCCGCCACCGGGTCGTCCCCGGCGGTCTCCGCCGCGGCGGCGAGGGCCTCCTGGCCGCGCGGGGTGAGCAGCTCCCGGAATGCGTCGAGATTCACACCGGCCGACGCTACCGCCTTCCACGACGGGCCTCACGAGGGGTTTTCCTCCCGGTTCGCCTTCCGCTCCAAGCGCAGAAGGGCGCTTCGTGTTGACTGTCAAGGCCTCCTTGCATACTGTTCCGTATTGGCACTCTCCCCGTGAGAGTGCCAAATCAATGCGACGAGGCAGGTCTGACACCCGCGACGGCAGACCGCTGGTCGCCTCTTCTAGATCGTTCACATCTGAAGGGGAGGTCCGACGTGACGACCGCCACCAAGGTTCCCGTTAAGCCGCTCGGCGACCGCATCGTGGTCCAGCCGCTTGAGGCCGAGCAGACCACCGCTTCCGGTCTGGTCATCCCGGACACCGCCAAGGAGAAGCCGCAAGAGGGCAAGGTCCTCGCGGTGGGTCCCGGCAACTGGGACGACGCAGGCTCGAAGCGTGTTCCGCTCGACGTCAACGAGGGCGACGTGGTCCTCTACAGCAAGTACGGCGGCACCGAGGTGAAGTACGGCGGCGAGGAGTACCTCGTGCTCTCCGCCCGCGACGTGCTCGCCATCATCGAGAAGTAGATCTCGCTTCACAAAAAGATGACGTATCGAGCCCCGGGTCGCGACAGCGCCCGGGGCTTTGATGCGCCGACGTACTTATAGAGAGGATTGTCATGCCGAAGATCCTGTCGTTCGAAGAGGACGCGCGCCGAGCTCTCGAGCGCGGCGTGAACGCTCTCGCGGACGCGGTCAAGGTGACGCTGGGCCCGCGTGGCCGCAATGTCGTCATCGACAAGAAGTTCGGTGCGCCCACCATCACCAACGACGGTGTCACCATCGCCCGCGAGGTCGAGCTGGAGGCGCCGTACGAGAACCTCGGCGCGCAGCTGGCCAAGGAGGTGGCGACCAAGACCAACGACGTCGCCGGTGACGGCACCACCACCGCGACCGTCCTGGCCCAGGCCATGGTCCGCGAGGGCCTGCGCAACGTGGCCGCCGGCGCCCAGCCGCTCTCCCTCAAGCGCGGCATCGACATCGCCGCCAAGGCCGTCAGCGACAGGCTCATCGAGTCCGCCCGCCCGGTCGAGGACAAGAAGGAGATCGCGCACGTCGCGACGATCTCCGCGCAGGACGCCAAGATCGGCGAGCTCATCGCCGAGGCGTTCGACAAGGTGGGCAAGGACGGTGTCATCACCGTCGAAGAGTCCAACACCATGGGCCTGGAGCTGGAGTTCACCGAGGGCCTGCAGTTCGACAAGGGCTACCTGTCGCCGTACATGGTGACCGACCAGGAGCGCATGGAGGCGGTCCTGGAGGACCCCTACATCCTGATCACCCAGGGCAAGATCTCCTCGGTCGCCGACTTCCTGCCGCTGCTGGAGAAGATCGCGCAGACCAAGAAGGCCCTGCTGGTCATCGCCGAGGACGTCGAGGGCGAGGCCCTGGCCGTCCTGGTCACCAACAAGATCCGCGGCACCTTCACCTCGGTCGCGGTCAAGGCGCCCGGCTTCGGTGACCGCCGCAAGGCCATGCTGCAGGACATCGCCATCCTCACCGGCGGCCAGGTCGTCAGCGAGGAGATCGGCCTCAAGCTGGAGCACGTCGGCGTCGAGGTGCTGGGCACCGCCCGCCGCGTCGTGATCACCAAGGACTCCACCACCGTCGTCGACGGTGCCGGCGAGGCCACGGCGATCTCCGACCGCGTCAAGGAGATCAAGCTCGCCATCGAGCAGTCCGACTCCGACTGGGACCGCGAGAAGCTCCAGGAGCGGCTGGCCAAGCTCTCCGGCGGCGTCTGCGTGCTCAAGGTCGGCGCGGCCACCGAGGTGGAGCTCAAGGAGAAGAAGCACCGCCTGGAGGACGCGATCTCGGCCACCCGCGCCGCGATCGAGGAGGGCATCGTCTCCGGCGGTGGCTCCGCGCTCATCCACGTCTCCAAGGCCCTGGACGACCTGGGCCTGACCGGGGACGAGGCGACCGGTGTCTCGATCGTCCGCAAGGCGCTCGTCGAGCCGGCCCGCTGGATCGCCGAGAACGCCGGTCTCGAGGGCTACGTCGTGACGGCCAAGGTCACCGAGCTCTCCGTCGGCCAGGGCTTCAACGCCGCCACCGGCGAGTACGGCGACCTGATCGCCCAGGGCGTCATCGACCCGGTCAAGGTCACCCGCTCGGCCGTCCAGAACGCCGCCTCCATCGCCGGCATGCTGCTGACGACCGAGGCCCTCGTGGTGGACAAGCCCGAGGACGAGGCTCCGGCCGCCGCCGGTGGTCACGGCCACGGCCACGGTCACTGATCGGTCTCCGCTCACCCGCGGCCCGCGTTCCCTTCGGGGGGCGCGGGCCGTTCGTGTTCCGCCCGCGTGCGGCCCGTGTCCCCGCCGGTGACCGAGGCCGGGGGCCGGGGCCGGTGACCGGGAGCGGGGATCGGCGGCCGGTGGCCGTTCGTGTTCCGTGCCCGGCGGTCGGTTCCGTGCCCGGCGGTAAGTTCCGCGCCCGGTGGTAAACCGAAAGCGGTCTCAAAGCGTCACGGAGCGTCCCGTGGTTTGGAAGATCAAAAGCACTTCTGTCAATAGGCGCCACATTTTGGCAATCGAAGGAAATATTCCTACATACCGTAGTCGATATCGCCCCCCCGTGATTACGCGCCGTTATCACCGCCTCAATGTGACCAATCCGTAGCCGTTTGCCATGACGACAGTCACTATCAGGGCGGGCATCATGCCTAACGTGACCGAGGGATGCGTCGCCGACGCCAAAAATGGGGTGAGGCTTGCGACGAGGTCCGATGGGGTCGCCCACAGGGATGATCTCAAGGACCTGACAAGCCTCGCCGTTCAGGGGGATCGCACCGCGATCGAGGCTCTGATCGCGCACCTGCGGCCGATGGTCGTCCGTTACTGCCGTGGTCGTCTGGGCCGGGTCTCCGGTCAGTATCACATCGCGGACGACGTGGCCCAGGAAGTGTGCATCGCGGTGCTGTCCGCACTGCCCCGCTACCGTGACATGGGACGCCCGTTCGCGTCCTTCGTCTTCGGCATCGCGTCCCACAAGGTGGCCGACGCGTTGCGCAGCTCCGTGCGGTCCGCCGTGCCCACGCAGGACCTTCCGGACGGGCCCGACGAGGGGCCGGGGCCGGAGGAGACCGTGGTGCGCTACATCGAGGCCGAACACGCCCGGCGGCTGCTGTCGCGGCTGCCGGACAACCAGCGGGAGCTGCTCATGCTCCGGGTGGTGTCGGGCCTTTCCGCCGAGGAGACCGGTAATGTACTTGGTATGTCACCAGGTGCGGTTCGTGTCGCTCAGCACAGGGCGCTGGCCAGGCTTCGGGCGATGGCGGAGCTGGAGTCGATAGCTTGACCGCGGAGCCGCTGAGCAGGGGCCGCGAGCGGAGACCTGAACCGCGGGACGGGGCTCGCGACGACCCGGAGCGAGAACGATCATGACAACGGTTCACCCGCGACGTCCGGCCCGCAGGTACGGGCCGGACGAGGATCCGGCCGTGGCCGAGACCGAGGCCGTCATCGAGGCACTCTCCCGAAGGGCGCCGGTCCCCGCCTCGAAGACCTCAAAGACCTCGAAGGTCTCGAACGCCGCGAAAAGTTCGAACGCCGCGAAGGCCCCGGACGCCGCGATCGCGCTGCTGGCCGCCCTGGCCGACGACGTGGATCAGCGGTGTTCCTCGGTGTCGATCACACCGTCCACGTAACCCCGGGCGTACTCCCAGCTCACGTAGTCGGTGGGGTTGGGCTCGTAGGCGGGTTCGTGCACCTGCGGCTGACCGTTCTCGATCATCTGACGCAGGTTGCCGCGGAGCAGTTCCCAGTCGAAGTAGTGCTGTTCGCCGCACTCGGGACAGTCGAGCACCAGGCCGAGCACGCCCTGCGGCTCCAGCAACGAGCGGAAGACCTCCACGTCGGCGAGGTCGGTCATGGCCTCGTCGCGCTCGTCCGTGGTGAGCGGCTCGGGATCGTCGGGATCGCCCAGCGCCGCCGCCGGGTCGTCGGGGTCATCCGCGAACGGGTCGCGGGGGACATCGTCGAGCACGATCCCACCTTATGGCCTGGATGTGACAGAGAGGCATGGAACTGCACGAGTACGACGTCCCCGGGCGGGGCGGACCCCGTGCCGCCAGGGGAGGTCTCCCCGGTCGAGTGCGGGCCCGGTCCTCGCACCGCCGGGAACCTCTCCCGGCCGAGGGAGGACCGGAGACCCTCGGGCCCCAGGCGAGCCGGAGGGTCCCGGGGCTCTAGGAGAGCCAGCCGCGACGGGTCGCCTCCGCGCCCGCCTGGAAGCGCGACTGCGCGCCCAGTTCGTTCATGGCGTCGGCGAACCGGGCCCGTACCGTACGGACCGAGACGCCCAGGTGCCGGGCGATCAGCTCGTCGGAGACGCCCTGAGCGGCCAGGCGCAGCACCTGGATCACCACGTCGTCGCGGTACGTCCAGGGCAGCGCGGACGCGCGGGCCCACAGCTCCTCGAAGAACGAGTCGAGCGCGGCCACCACGACGGGTGCCCGGACCAGGTGGAAGTTGTAGGCGTTCTCGGAGAGGGTGCCGCCCCACTGGGACGGCATGCCGGCGGCCCCCTCCCCGGCGACCAGGAACCAGCTCGGCACCGCGTCGAGGGTGCGCACCTGTGCGCCGGCCCGCTCGAACCGGTCCAGCTTGTCGCGCAGACCGGGAATCTCCAGCGTGTTGACCGGGATGACGACCCGGCAGGAGAGCAGGCCGGCGTGCTGGGCGCCGATCCACTGGTCGGCGTAGCGGTGCGCGAAGTCGCTCATCGTCCGGCCGTCCGGGATGGCCGACAGCAGCGTCAGCGGAGGGGCCTGCACGGCCATCCCGATCACGCTCTCGTGGAACTCGTCGGCCCCGCCGACGACCTCCACCGGGAACCGGCCGCTCTGGTGGTCGTGCCCGGCGTCGTACTGGTGGATGAAACCGCGGATCGATCCGAGCACGCGGTCGATCCCGCGGCTCTCGGCGGCCAGCCGGTCCAGCCTCTCGGCGATCAGGTGCCCGAGGGCGGCGGCCGGGTGACGGGCGAGGTACTCGCCGCCCTGCTCGTCGACCACGCCCAGCCGTACCAGGGTGGCCAGCTCGCGGGCGGTCGACTCCGGTGAGCCGTCGGTGGCCTGGACGAGGTCGGCGCGGGTGGCGCGGTGCAGGCGCAGGACCGCGTTGTACAGGATCGTCTGGTCCGGGGTGAGCCCCAGCGTCTCCAGCGGACCGGACGGGCCTGAAGGACCGGATGAGCCTGAGGGAAGGGCTGAGCCTGAGGGAACGGACGGGCCGGACGGGTCCGAGGAGCCGGGCCGGGTGACCCGGCCGGACGGCGCGAGGCCGCCGGAGCGGGGAATCCGGCCGGGTGACCCGAGTGACCCGGACGGGCCGGACGGGCCGGACGGGCCGGGGGGCGCGGGCATGACGGGCGGGATGGATGTGTCAGGACGCATCAGTGAGGGACTCCTGCAGAATGACACGGGGGTCTGGCGAGAATAGCCCGGTGAATCATCCCTGTCCGGGCGTTGCCGCTACCGGCATGCCGCCACGTGCAACTTCGTGCAACTGCACGTTTGTCCATTGCCGGATGAACCTACCGTGACACACCCTTGACGCAGCGTCGGTACCGGCGCGGATGACGCCGCCATCCGGATGCGAGGGGGGTCCGATGGCGCCGAGGCGCTCCGTGACGGTACCGATGATCCGGGGGACCGAGCGGGTCACCGACCGCTCGGCCCCCCGGCCTCTTCTCGCTCCCCGGTGACCCCCGGCCGTCTCGCGGGCCGCGTCCCCGCTTCCGCGAGTGTGGCCCGCGGGCCCGCTCCAGGAGGCGGCCGGGTCTCCGGGGAGCGGCCGGGTCTCCGGGGAGCGGCCGGCCCCGCCTCGCGACGGCCGGCTCTCCCCTCACCGGGGTCCGTTCGACCGGAACCGTCCAGGACCGGGCACCGCCGAGGGCGCGACGGCCCTTTTTCCCCTCACCGGGGCCTGTTCAATCCTCCCGGCGGCGTGTTTTTCCCCCGGGGGAGGCCGGGCCGGTGCCAGACTCTAAACTGTGAGCCGGGGGCCGGCGCCTTTCCCCGTCATGAGAGCGCCGTGGCAGGAGGGTTGCTGATGGCCAAGTTCACCGAACCGGGGCTCACGTACGACGACGTGCTCCTGGTCCCCGCCTATTCCGACCTCCAGCCGGGTGAGGCCGAGACCGGCACGCGCCTGTCCCGGGGCATCACCCTGAGGATCCCGCTGATCTCCGCGGCGATGGACACGGTGACCGAGGCCCGCATGGCGGTGGCCATGGCCCGCCAGGGCGGCATCGGCGTCCTGCACCGCAACCTCTCGATCGAGGACCAGGCCCAGCAGGCCGACCTCGTCAAGCGCTCCGAGGCCGGGATGGTCACCAACCCGGTCACCTGCTCACCCGACGACACCCTCGCCGACGTCGAGCGCCTCTGCGCCACGTACCGGATCTCGGGCGTCCCGGTGACCGACGAGACCGGCGTGCTCGTCGGCATCGTCACCAACCGCGACATGCGCTTCGAGAACGACCACAGCCGCCCGGTGCGCGAGGTCATGACCCCGATGCCGCTGGTCACCGCGCCGGTCGGGGTCTCCACCGACGACGCGTTCGACCTGCTCAGGCACAACAAGATCGAGAAGCTTCCGCTGGTGGACGCCGGCGGCCGGCTGCGCGGGCTCATCACCGTCAAGGACTTCACCAAGAGCGAGAAGTACCCGATGGCGACCAAGGACGCCGACGGCCGGCTGGTCGTGGGGGCGGCCGTCGGCGTCGGGGGCGACGCCGACAAGCGGGCCGCCGCGCTGATCGAGGCCGGGGTCGACGTGCTCGTGGTGGACGTCGCGCACGGCCACTCCAAGGGGCTCGCCGACATGATCGCCAAGATCAAGGCGAACAGCCGGGTCGACGTGATCGGCGGCAACATCGCCACCCGCGCGGGCGCCCAGATGCTGATCGACGCGGGGGTCGACGCGGTCAAGGTCGGGGTCGGCCCCGGCTCCATCTGCACCACCCGGGTGGTCGCCGGGGTCGGCGCCCCGCAGGTGACGGCCATCCACGAGGCGTCGCTGGCCGCCGGTCCCGCCGGGGTGCCGGTGATCGGCGACGGCGGCCTGCAGTACTCGGGGGACATCGTCAAGGCCATCGCGGCCGGGGCCGACTCGGTCATGCTCGGGTCGCTGCTGGCCGGCTGCGAGGAGTCCCCGGGTGAGCTGATCTTCATCAACGGCAAGCAGTTCAAGTCGTACCGGGGCATGGGCTCGCTCGGCGCGGTCCGCAACCGGGAGCGGGGCGGCACCTCCTTCAGCAAGGACCGCTACGCCCAGGCCGACGTCGGCACCGAGGACAGGTTCATCCCCGAGGGCATCGAGGGCCAGGTCCCCTACCGGGGCCCGGTCGCCGCGGTGGCCCACCAGCTCGTCGGCGGTCTCCGCCAGGGCATGTGGTACGCCGGCTGCCGTACGGTCGCCGAGATGCACGACCGGTGCGAGCTGATGCCGATCACGTCGGCGGGCCTGAAGGAGAGCCACCCGCACGACATCCAGATGACGGTCGAGGCCCCCAACTACCACGGTCGTTAGAGCAGCGGCGGGCACGGCGCGCGGGACTCACCACGCGCGCCGTATCCGCATGAACGATGAAGGCAGGCATATGACTCAGGTGGAGATCGGCCGCGGCAAGAACGGCCGTCGTGCCTACGCGCTCGACGAGATCGGCATCGTCCCCTCGCGCCGGACCCGCGACCCCGAGGAGGTCTCGATCGCCTGGCAGATCGACGCCTACCGCTTCGAGCTGCCCGTCGTGGTGAGCCCGATGGACAGCGTGGTCTCGCCGCGGACGGCCATCGAGGTCGGCAGGCTCGGCGGTCTCGCCGTGCTCGACCTCGAAGGACTCTGGACCCGGTACGACGACCCGATGCCGCTGCTGGAGGAGGTGGCCGCGCTCAAGGGAGAGCCGGCCACGAAGCGGCTCCAGGAGATCTACAACGCGCCCATCAAGGAGGAGCTGATCGGCCGCCGGATCGAGGAGATCCGCGCCGCCGGGGTGGCCACGGCCGTCCGGCTCTCCCCGCAGCGCACGGTCCAGTACCACAAGGCCGTCATCGACGCGGGCGTGGACATCTTCGTGATCCGCGGGACGACGGTCTCGGCCGAGCACGTCTCCGGCAGGGCCGAGCCGCTCAACCTCAAACAGTTCATCTACGAGCTCGACGTGCCCGTGATCGTCGGGGGGTGCGCCACCTACACCGCGGCGCTGCACCTGATGCGGACCGGCGCGGCCGGGGTGCTCGTCGGCTTCGGCGGCGGCGCCTCGCACACCACCCGCACGGTGCTGGGCGTGGTGGTGCCGATGGCCACCGCGATCTCCGACGTGGCCGCGGCCCGCCGCGACTACATGGACGAGTCGGGCGGGCGCTACGTCCACGTCATCGCCGACGGCGGCATGGGCACCTCCGGTGACATCGCCAAGGCGATCGCGGTGGGCGCGGACGCGGTCATGGTCGGCTCGCCGCTGGCGCGGGCCTCCGAGGCCCCCGGCCGGGGCTTCCACTGGGGTTCCGAGGCGCAGCACCCCGAGCTGCCCCGGGGCAAGCGGGTCGAGTTCGGCACGGTCGGTACGCTGGAGCAGATCCTGCAGGGTCCCTCCTCGGTGGCCGACGGCTCGATGAACCTGATGGGCGCGCTCAGGCGCACCATGGCCACCGCCGGATACTCCGACCTCAAGGAGTTCCAGCGCGTCGAGGTGGTCGTCGCCCCCTACGTCACCTGAGCCGCCCCTCTCCTGCCGCTCGCGCCTCTCCGCCACCCGGGCCGCCCTTCCGTCACGCGAGGGCGGCCCGCACCGGGCGGGCCGGCGGTTCGTGACCCGCCGGGCGGGCGGCCCGGCGGGTCAGCGGGGTTCGGTGATCCAGGAGCCCCGGCGCATCACCCCGGAGACCTCCAGGTCACCGGAGAGCACCACCAGGTCGGCCTGCCTGCCGGCCGTGACCGAGCCCAGCCGGTCGTCCAGGCCGAGCACCCTGGCCGGCGTCAGGGACGAGATCTCGGCCGCCTCGGTGAGCGAGAGCCCCACCTCGCGCACGGCACGCCGGAACGCGACGTCCATGGTCAGGGTGCTGCCCGCGATGGCGCCGCCCTCGGCGAGCCGGGCCACCCCGTTGACCACGTTCACGCTCATCGGGCCGAGCCCGTAGACGCCGTCGCCCATCCCGGCCGCGGCCATCGCGTCGGTGATCAGCGCGGTCCTCGCGGGACCCGCCGTCGTGAAGGCCAGGCGGGTCATGGCCGGGTGCAGGTGGACGCCGTCGTTGATCAGTTCGACCGTGACGCGCTCGTCCTGGAGCAGGGCGGCGATCGGCCCGGGGTCGCGGTGGTGCAGCGGGGGCATCGCGTTGTACAGGTGGGTGGCCACGCTGCAGCCCGCGTCGATGCCCGCGATCGTCTGCTCGTAGCTCGCGTCGCTGTGGCCGAGGGCGGCGATCACGCCGTTCGCCACCGCCTCCCGTACGGTGTCCAGCGCGCCGGGCAGCTCGGCGGCGAGGGTGACCATCCGCACGTGGCCGCGCCCGGCCTTGAGCAGCCAGGTGAGCTCCCGGGGCGAGGGCTCGCGCAGCAGGGCCGGGTCGTGCGCCCCGCACCGGGCCGAGGAGATGTAGGGCCCCTCGAAGTGGATCCCGGCCAGCAGGCCGTCCTCGCACAGCTCGGCGAGCGCCGACGCCGCGGAGGCCAGGTCGTCCAGGGGGGCGGTGACCAGGCTGGCGACGAGCGTGGTGGTGCCGTGCAGGGCGTGCAGGTCCGCCACCAGCCTCGCCTGCGCGGGATCTCCCGACGGGAAGGAGCCGCCCGCCCCGCCGTGGTTGTGGATGTCGACGAAGCCCGGCACGACGTACCGACCGGCCAGGTCCAGCCCTGGTCCGGGGGCGCTTCCCTGGCCCACGTGGGTGATGCGTCCGTCCTCGATGGTCAGCCAGCCCTCGTGGACGCCGTCGGGGGTCACGACGCGGGCGCCGGCGAGTGTGATGCTCATGGCCCCATCCTTCCGGGTCCGCGGACGGACCCGTTCCCGGCACGACCGCCGGGCGTTTCCGTCCGATGATCCCGGCCCGCTCCGCCCGGTACTCCCGGTATGGTCCTCCCTGCTCCAGACCGTCCGGTCTTTTCGCTGCGGTGTTCGTCGTGCTGTGATGGGAATCTCGCCTGCCGTTTCCTACCCGCCGGTAGTGGTGTGCCTAGGGTAGATGGGTAGATACATCACGTAAGGCGACAAGCCGCACCCCAGGGGGTTGCACATGACGGCGCGAATGGGCACCGGACGGCTCGGCCCTGCCGAGAGAGCCGCCGCACTGGCGCAGATGAGCGCCGAGGAGCTCGACGTGGTGGTGATCGGAGGCGGGGTCGTCGGCGCCGGGGTCGCGCTGGACGCGGCGACCCGGGGACTGTCCGTCGGGCTGGTGGAGGCGCGCGACTTCGCCTCCGGCACCTCGTCCAGGTCCTCCAAGCTGATCCACGGGGGGCTGCGCTACCTGGAACAGCTCAACTTCGACCTGGTCAGGGAGGCGCTCCAGGAGCGCTCGCTGCTGCTGCAGCGGCTCGCCCCGCACCTGGTCCGGCCGGTGCCGTTCCTGTTCCCGCTCAAGCACCGGATCTGGGAGCGGCCCTACGTCGGCGCGGGCCTGGTGCTGTACGACACCATGGGCTTCTCCTTCGGGGGCACCCGGGGGATGCCCGGCCACCGGCACCTGTCGCGCAAGCGGGCGCTGCGGCTGGCGCCCTCGCTGCGCAAGAGCTCCTTCACCGGCGCCGTGCAGTACTGGGACGCCCAGATCGACGACGCCCGGCACGTGATGACCACTCTGCGGACCGCGGCCATGTACGGGGCCAGTGTGGCCTCCAGGACGCAGGTGGTGAGCTTCCTGCGCGAGGGGGAGCGGGTCACCGGGGTCCGGGTGCGCGACCTGGAGAACGGCGGCGAGATGGAGATCCGGGCCCGCCAGGTGGTCAACGCCACCGGGGTGTGGACCGACGATCTCCAGGAGATGGCCGGAGGGCGGGGGCAGATCCACGTACGGGCCTCCAAGGGCATCCACCTGGTGGTGCCGCGCGACCGGATCCACTCGCTCACCGGGATCATCCTGCGGACCGAGAAGTCGGTGCTGTTCGTCATCCCGTGGGGCCGTCACTGGATCATCGGCACCACCGACACCGCGTGGGAGCTGAACCGGGCCCATCCGGCGGCGTCGCGCTCCGACATCGACTACGTCCTCGACCACGTCAACGAGGTGCTGGAGGTCCCGCTGACCCGCGAGGACGTCGAGGGCGTCTACGCCGGGCTCCGGCCGCTGCTGTCAGGGGAGTCGGAGGAGACCTCCAAGCTCTCCCGCGAGCACGTGGTGGCGCATCCGCTGCCGGGGCTGGTCATGGTCGCGGGCGGCAAGTACACGACGTACCGCGTCATGGCGAAGGACGCGGTCGACGCGGTGGCCCACGGCCTGGACTACCGGGTCCCGCCCTCCTGCACCGACCGCGTCCCGCTGGCCGGGGCCGAGGGCTACCAGGCCCTGTGGAACTCCCGCCACCGGCTGGCCCAGTCCTCCGGGCTGCACGTGGCCAGGATCGAGCACCTGCTCCAGCGGTACGGGTCGATGATCGACGAGGTCCTGGCGCTGATCGAGGAGGACCCCTCGCTGGGCAAGCCGCTGACCGGGGCGGACGACTACCTGCGGGCGGAGGTGGTCTACGCGGCGACCCACGAGGGCGCCCGGCACGTGAACGACGTGCTGACCCGGCGCACGCACATCTCGATCGAGACCTTCCACCGGGGCCTGGCCGTGGTGGACGAGGCCGCGAAGCTGCTCGCCGGGCCGCTGGGCTGGGACGACGACCAGGTCAAGCGCGAGGTGGAGTACTACACCAAGCGCGTGGAGTCCGAGCGCCTCTCCCAGGAGCAGGACACCGACCAGGAGGCCGACGCCATCCGGCTGGGCGCCCCGGAGATCGTGCCGGTGGCCACCCCGGAGAAGCACCGGGTCTGACGTCCCGGAATCGCGCGTTCCCGGGACGCGCCCGGCCCGGCGTCCCGGGAACCGGGTGTCCTCGGGGCGAGCCCGGCGTGCCGGGAGCCGGGTGTCCTCGGGACGAGCCCGGCGTGCCCGGAACCGGGACGGATCGGGCGCGTGAGAACGGAAGCGGCCCCCCCCGGGGGGGGGGGGGGCGCGGTCGCCGGGGCGGGGCCCCCCCGCGGCCGCGGGGGGGCGGGGCGGGGTAGCGGGGGGACCGCGGGACCGCGGGCGGGCGCGCACCGGGGAGGGTGCGGGGCGTTCCCCCCGACCGCGCCCCGCCCGGCGGCGGCGGGGGCCGCGGGCGCCGTGCGCGCCACCCGCCCCCGGGGGGGGTGCCCGGTCCGGTCTAGCGGGTGAACGCCTGGAACTCGGCCGCGCGCAGCTGGTCCCTGGCGGGGCTGGCGGTGGCGCAGTCGGTGGCGGAGTTGGGGTCGGCGTCCTGCTCGCCGGCGTAGAGCGGGTTGCCGGTGCACTGGGTGGAGACGGCCCGCAGGGTCAGGTGGGTCGCCGTGGTGGTCGGGATGCCGAAGGACTTGATGATCAGGTCGGCGCCGCGGGGACGCGGCAGGGTGGTCTTGAAGGCGTCGGCCGGGCTGGTGTAGACGACCGAGAAGGACGCCGGCGAGGAGCAGTCCTTCTTGGTGGAGTCACAGGCCAGGACCTCGAAGGCGCGCAGGGCGCTGAACCGGTTCTGGGCGCCGGGGTCGGCGGTGTCACCGGTGTTGGGCCGGAGCATGGCGCTGACCTGCACCCGGCGGACCTTCACCGGGGAGGTCCCGGCCAGGTCCACGGTGACGGCCTTGCCCTTGACCGGCGCGGTGAGCGAGGCCCAGTTCGTCGCCTCGGTCTCGTCGATCAGCAGGGCGTGGTTGACGCCGTCACCGGTCGCGGTGGCGCCCAGGGCCGCCGAGGCGACGTTCTTGGGCACCGACACCGGCAGCGGCAGCTTCACGCCGGGCAGCACCGCGAACTTCAGGCGGGTGTGCCCGTAGCCCTTGCCCGCGATCACGAAGTTGTAGATCCCGGGGGTCATCTTCGCGGTGTCGCCGAGCTCGGTCGCGGGGTCGGTGTCGGCCACCGGCACCACGCGGCCCTCGTAGTCGCCCACGTAGAGGCGGAGCGCGGCACCCTTGGCCTCCAGCAGCGGCTTGAGCTGGAGCTCGCCGTTCTTGCCCGACGGGTTGACGAAGCTCGGCGTCGGGTCGGGGTCGTTCGGCCCGACGCTGGTGGCACCCTCACCGAGACCGTGCTCGGCGAAGGCACGCCACATGATCGCCTGGTTGGCCCCGCCGAAGCGGATGGCGTCGGCCGCGAGCAGCGCGTCGCGGTGGTCGACGTAGCTGACCGCGCCGGAGGCCATCAGCAGCAGCGCGTCGAAGGAGACCTGGGCCCAGCGCCGGTTGCCGGGGCACTGGGTGAGCGGGGTCGCGCCGTCGGCGCACGCCTTCTGCCTGGCCGGGGTGCCCTGGCCGTACTTCTGCACGAAGGCCTTGCGCACGTCGAACTGGGTGGCCGACCAGATCTCGCCGTCGGCGTGCACCTGCTGCCCGACGATGTCGTAGGCGATGTCGCTGTAGTTCAGCGGCGAGGTGGACATGTCGTAGTTGCGGATTCCGGCCTTCTTGTCGCCGGTGACGTAGCCGCCGGTGACGTACGGGGTGTCGCCCGCGGGACGGAAGCCGTACTCGGACAGGTACTCCATCGCGAACAGGTCGGAGGTGCTCTCGTTCATGGCCCCGGCCTGGGCGCCGCTCCACCCGGCGTTCGGGCCGCCGATCATGCGGCCGGAGATCGCGTGGGTGTACTCGTGCCCGATGACCGACATGTCGTAGTCGCCGTCCACGCAGGGTGCGTAGAACGCGCCCGCGACCGGCTGCCAGAGGTACATGTTCGTGATGGGCGCGACCCCGTCGGGGCCGGTGATCTGGTTGGCGTTGTCGCGCACGCTGAGGACCCGGGCGCCCGCCTGGGCGTTGCCCTGCTCGGGGTCGCCGCCGAGGCCGCCGCGCTCGCCGTTGTCGTTCTGCATGTTCCACGCGGTCTCGGTGAAGCCGAGCCGGTAGGACCAGTCGTGCATGCGGTTGTGCATGACGTGCAGGTTGGTGATGGCCGCTTCGAGGTCGGCCTCACCGGGCTGGTCCAGCGACGCCGGGTCGCACTTGGCCGTGTGCCACTTGTTGGTCCACGGGTAGGCGTACTCGCGGCTGGGCGTGTTCACGTTGCTGCGGGTGCCCACCGTGTACGCGTCGCCGCTGGCGCGGTTCTCCACGGTCCTGGCGGCGTTGCCGATGCTGGTGAACGTGGGGGTGCCGGTGGTGTGGTCGAAGTCCCACGGCTTGCCGGTGGCCGGGTCGGCCCCGATCACGTCGCAGCCGGGGCCGGCGATGGAGCACCACGTGGCGCGGGTGTCGGTGGAGGAGTAGTCGGCCGGGGGGTTGGCCGGGAACGCCTCCCAGCGCGGGTCGTCGGGCGCGGAGTGGTGGTCGACCAGGTTCTCGCGGGTCAGGATCGCGCCGCTGACCGCGTCCACGTGCGTGGTGTACCCGGCGGGCTCTCCCTGGCCGCCGCCGATGAGGACGACCTGGAACGCGTTGTGCGTCCCGTCCGGCGCGGGCACCGCCACGGCGGTGGCCTTCTTGACCGTGGCCGTGGCCAGGTCGATCCCGCCGTCCCTGGCCGCGGCCTCCAGCGCCTGCTGCTCGGTGATCCGGGCGGCGGGGGGCGCCTGCGAGGAGCGGGAGAGGGTGGAGGTGACGTGCAGGACCTTGCCGCCCTTCACGCCGACCACGACCTGCCCGTCCACGCCCGCGGGCAGGTCGCCGAACTTCTGCCTGAGCAGTACGGCGTGACCGTCCCCGATGGGGTTGGCGGCGACCTTCTCCAGGGCGTCCACGGCCTCGGCGGAGAGGCCGAAGAGGTTCTCGTTCGCCTTGAGGTAGGCGCGTGCGGCGCGCTCGGGGTCGGCGCCCAGCCCCTCGGCGAGGGGGGCGGAGTCCGTGACGACGGCGGGGGTGCCGAGAGCGTTCCAACGGATCGTCGCGGTGCTCGCCATCGATCGGGCGGACGACGACGGGGGTGCGACGCTGCCGCGCCGGTTGTCCAGGTCGGGTTTGGCGCCGTGTTCGGCCTGGAAGTCGAGGGCCTTGGGGGGCTGCCCTCCGGGCTCTCCCTGGGCGATTCCCGGGAGGGAGAGAGAAAGCGCCGCCGTCGCTGCTGCGACGACGGTGAGGCGTAACCGGGAGTTGGTCGGCACCGATCCTCCTGCGCAGAGATGGCCGTCGTTGGCCATGGCACACGCGGCACGCGTGTGTTGCGCAAGAGGTAACACCTATTCAAGTGACATGACAAGATATTGTAAAGGGGGGTATGTCGGTGTAATAGAGGGCCTACGGGGGCGGGGGAGACGCGCCCCGGCGGGTGGGCCGGAGCGCGTTCCCACGGTCGGGGGCGCGTGTCAGGAGAACGGGATCCAGGCCCGTTCGGCCAGGCCGTCGAGGGTGTTGACCTTGAGGCCGAGGTCGGAGAGCGTCCACAGGTCGTCGCCGATGACGACCGAGCGGCGGATTCCCGGATCGTAGGGGGCGAAGCGGCTGTCGTCCGTCCGCTCGGGCCCGGTGTGCAGGATCGTGCCGACCCGGGTGATCGCGGTGTCGTCGATGTCGAGGACCAGGGCGGCCCCCGTGGTCGGCTCGCCGGCCTTCCAGGAGCTCAGCGGGAGGACCGCCGTGCCCGTCTTCGGCCAGTACAGGAAGGCGTGCGGGTCCCACTCGGCCTCCGAGCCGGAGTCCTTCTGGAACATCTGCGACAGGCGGCGCGGGGCGGCCGGGTCGCCGACGTCGAACAGGGAGACCTGGGTGCCGAGCGTGCGGCCCTGCTCGCTCGCCTCCTGGCCCACGCCGATCAGCCGCCCCTCACCCGCCGGGTGCAGGTACGCCGAGTAGCCGGTGATCTTCAGCTCGCCGGTCGCCCTCGGCGCCGCCGGGTCGCGCAGGTCGAGCGTGTAGAGCGGGTCCACCTGCCGGAACGTCACCACGTAGCCGGCCGGGCCGGCGAAGCGCACCGAGTAGATCCGCTCACCCCGCCCGAGTCCGCCGACCTCACCGGTCCTGGCCAGGGTGTCGGCCTTGAGCACGTAGACGGCGCTGGAGGTGTTCGGCGCGCCCGGAGGCTCGACGGCCGGGTCCACGGCCGGGTCCACGGCGGGGTCGACGGTCGTGGTGGTGGCGGGGGTGGAGGCCGGGTCGGTGGACGCGCCCGCGGACGGGGTGGCGGGCGGGGCCGCGGACGGGGGGGTGGGGAGCAGGGTCAGGGTGGTGGCGACCCGCAGGTGCCCCTCGTGCTCCGACAGGGAGTACTGGTTGAGCAGCCTGCCCGGCACCTTGCCGGAGGCGACGTAGCGCGGCGCGCCGGGCGCGGTGACGTCGAACCGGTGGATCTCCGTCTCCTCGGGGGGCTCGACCCGCTCGGCCGTCCTGGTGGGCAGCGTCGCGGTGGCGGTGGGCGAGGGGCCGGGGGTTCCCGGCGTGACGGCCGGGGGCTCGGCAGGGACCGGCGAGGTGACCGGCGCGCTCGGGGGCGGCCCGGAGGAGGCGGCGGAGGTGCTCGGGACCGGTTCCGGCAGCAGGCTCGGCTGCGGGTCGAGGCCGGCGGCGGCCGGGACCATCGGGGCGTCCGGCGCGGCGGCGGTACCGGTCGCGGCGGTCGTGCCGGGTGCGGCCGTCGAGACCGCCGGGGTGGCCGGGGTCATCGGGGACGTCATGGGTGAGCGGAGGACGGGAGGCGTGGGCGACCCGGTGGGGGTGGCGGCCGGGGCCGTCGAGGCGTCGTCGACGATCATCGGCTCGATCGGCATGGGCGACCACCAGCGCGGGTTGCTGGCCACGTACAGGCTGGAGCCCGTCCCGTAGACGGTGTCGCCGTCGGCGACCACGCTGATCGGGGCCGTGTCGGTGAGCGCCCCCGCCAGGTCGAGGGTGTGCACGGTCAGCATCGACGTGCCGGTGTACTCGGCGGGGTGGCTGACCCGCTCGCACCCGACGGTGCGCTTCGAGGCCTTCCCGCCGGTGGGCGTCAGCTCGTAGCCGGGCAGCCACGCCTCGATCGGCGCCTTGGCGACGACCTCCGCGTTCCGCCGGGTCCGCTCGTTCTCCGGCACGTCACCGTGGTCGGGGAACTCGATCCGAGGCTGGCTGCGCACCACGAGCCGCACGGTCGAACCGATCATCCGGGCGTCCACGTGGGAGCCCTCCGGGGTGAGCGAGCCGATCGTCTTCGGCTTCCCCGACAGGTCGACGAGGACGTAGTGCGGCCCGGCGGTCGCCGCGCGCTTGGACGTCGCGCCGAACGGGACGATCCCGCCGCCGGAGAACAGCACCAGCGCCCGGTCACCGCTGACCAGCAGGTCGGCCGGGGCCCACACCTGCTCGGCGTTCACCAGCCTGAGCGTGCCGGTGGTCTTCCTGGTCGCGGCGTCCACCACCCGCAGCACGCCGCGGTTCACGGTGACCACCCGCTCACCGTCGGTCTTGACCAGGTCCGGCTCGTCCACCCCGGCCTCGTGCACGTTCGTGGTGGAGTGCTCGGGCGCCCCGGCCGCGCGCTTGGCGGAGCCGGCGGCGTCCTGCGCCTCGGCGTACAGGACCGGCGGGGCGCCGATGCCCCAGGGGCCGACGTTCCTTGCGGTGGCCGCGCGCAGCCCGGCCAGCATGTCGTCGCAGCCGCCGTAGGAGACCAGTGTGACGGCGCCCAGCCTGACGGTGCCGGGTCCGGCCGGTTCCGTACGCCCCGCGCCGCCACCGGTCCCCGCCGGGGTGCACGCGGTGGCGAGCAGGGCGGCGGCCAGGGCGGCCGCGCAGGCCGCGCCGGCCGTGCGCATCGATGTCCTCATGCCCCTACGACGGATCGCGGGGACGAGCGGTTCAACGCGGCGGCTCGGGGGTCGAGCGGTTCAACGCGGCGGATCGCAAGGGCGGTCGGCACGGCGGATCGCGGGGACGGGGGTTTCGACGCCTTGCTACCGGTTGGTAGCCATGGCCGGTCTCCGCCGATTACCCTGCGAACATGGCCGTTCCCCCCGAACTGACGCGGGTCCTCTCCCCCCGCATGATCGAACGCGTCGTACGGCACGTGACCTCCGCCGGCAAGACGCAGGAGATCGTCGCGCCGTTCACCGGCGAGGTCCTCACCGAGATGCCCGTCTCCACCGCCGGCGACGTCCACGACGCCTACCGGGCCGCGCACGAGGCGCGGCGGGCGTGGGCGGCCCGGCCCGCCCGGGAGCGGGCCGAGCCCTTCCTGCGCCTGCACGGCGCCATCCTGGACCGCCGCGACGAGATCCTCGACATCCTCCAGTGGGAGACCGGCAAGGCGCGCAGGCACGCCTTCGAGGAGGTCCTCGACGTCGCGGGCTGCACCCTGTACTACGCGCGGCGGGCCCCGGGCCTGCTGGAGCCCGACCGGCGGATCCCCTTCATGCCCGTCGTCACGAAGACCGTCGAGAACCACCGGCCCAAGGGGACGGTGGCGGTGGTCTCGCCGTGGAACTACCCGCTCTCGCTCGGCGTCACCGACGTCGTCCCGGCGCTGCTGGCCGGCAACACCGTGGTGCACAAACCCGACACCCGGACCGCGCTCTCCACGCTCTGGACGATCGACCTGATGGTCTCCCTGGGCATGCCCAGGGAGATCTGGCAGGTCGTCCTGGGCGAGCCCGAAGAGGTGGGCGACCCGCTGATCGAGGGCGCCGACTACGTGGCGTTCACCGGCTCCACCCGGGCCGGGCGCCGGATCGCCGAGCAGGCGGGCAGGAACCTGATCGGCTGCTCGCTGGAACTCGGCGGCAAGAACCCGATGCTGGTGCTCGACGACGCCGACCTGGACCTCGCGGCCCAGGGCGCGCTGCGCGCCTGCTTCACCAACGCCGGGCAGCTCTGCCTGTCGGTCGAGCGGCTCTACGTCCACGACTCCGTCCACGACGCGTTCGTCGACCGGTTCGTCCGCCAGGTCGGCAACATGAGGATCGGCGCCGGGTTCGACTGGAACCTGCAGATGGGCTCGCTCTCCTCCCGGCGGCAGCTGGAGGCGGTCACCGCGCAGGTGGACGACGCCGTCGCCAAGGGCGCCCGGGTGCTCGCCGGAGGCCGGGCGCGCCCGGACCTGGGGCCGTTCTTCTACGAGCCCACCGTGCTGGCCGGCGTGGACGAGAGCATGGAGCTCTGCCACGCCGAGACCTTCGGGCCCGTCGTGGCGATCCACGCCTTCGGCGACGACGACGAGGCGGTCGAGCGCGCCAACGACACCGCGTACGGACTGAACGCCTCGATCTGGACCCGCGACGTGGCGCGCGGGCGCGCGCTGGCCGCCCGCGTCGACGCGGGCACCGTCAACGTCAACGAGGGGTACGGGTCGGCCTACGCCTCCTACGACGCCCCCATGGGCGGCATGAAGTCCTCCGGTCTCGGCCGCCGCCACGGGACCGAGGGGCTGCTGAAGTACACCGAGTCGCAGACCGTCTCCAGCCAGGCGTCCTGGCTGGGCTTCGAGCCGGTCCTCGGCATGACCTACGAGCGCTACGCAGACACCCTGGTGGGCGTCTTCAAGACGCTCAAGGCGCTCCGGCTGAAGTGAGGCTCCGTGTTCGACCATGACGTGCTGGTGATCGGATCGGGATTCGGCGGCAGCGTCTCGGCGCTGCGGCTGACCGAGAAGGGCTACCGCGTCGCCGTGCTGGAGGCCGGGCGCCGCTTCGACGAGAGCACCCTGCCCAGGACCTCCTGGCGGGTCCGGGACTTCCTGTGGGCGCCCGCGCTGGGCCTGAAGGGCATCCAGCGCATTCACGTGCTCCGCGGCGAGAAGGGCACCGGCGTCATGGTCCTGGCGGGCGCGGGGGTCGGCGGCGGCTCCCTCGTCTACGCCAACACGCTCTACGAGCCGCACGAGGCGTTCTTCCGGGACGCCCAGTGGGCGGGCGTCACCGACTGGAAGGCCGAGCTGACGCCGTACTACGACCAGGCCAGGCGGATGCTGGGCGTGGTGCTCAACCCGACCGTCACCCGCGCGGACGAGGTGATGCGCACGGTCGCCGAGCGGATGGGCGTGGGCGACACCTTCCACCTGGCCCCGGTCGGGGTCTTCTTCGGCACCCCGGGCGTCGAGGTCGACGACCCGTATTTCGGTGGCGCCGGGCCGCGCCGCAGCGGCTGCACCGAATGCGGCGAGTGCATGACGGGCTGCCGCCACGGGGCCAAGAACACGCTGGTCAAGAACTACCTGCACCTGGCGGAGCGGGCCGGCGCGAGGGTCCTCGCCGAGACCACGGTCACCTCGGTCGCCCCGCTGGACGGCGGCGGCTACCGGGTCGAGACGCACCGGACCGGCACGCCCTGGCGCCGCCGCGCGCTCACCGCCGAGCAGGTGATCTTCGCCGCCGGGACGTACGGCACCCAGCGGCTGCTGCACGCGCTCAAGGCGGACGGGAGGCTTCCCCGGATCTCCGACCGGCTGGGCACCCTCACCAGGACCAACTCCGAGGCGCTGCTCGGCTTCGAGCGCCTGTCGGTCACCGGCGACAAGCTCAACCGGGGGGTGGCGATCACCTCCTCCATCCACCCCGACGCCCACACGCACATCGAGCCGGTCCGCTACGGCGACGGCTCCAACGCGATGGGCATGCTCCGCACCCTGCTCATCGACGGCGGCGGCGCCCCGCGCTGGCTGAGGTTCCTCGGCGAGGCGGTGCGCAGGCCCCATCTGGTGGCGCGGCTGTTCAACCACCGCCGCTGGTCAGAGCGCGCGATCATCGCCCTGGTCATGCAGGCCAAGGACAACTCGATCACCCTGTCGTCGCGCAGGGGGCCGTTCGGGCGGCGGCTGCGCTCGGGGCGCGGGCACGGCGAGCCCAACCCCACCTGGCTGCCCGCGGGCCACGAGTTCGTCCGCCACGCGGCCAAGGAGGTCGGCGGCGTTCCGGGCGGCTCCTGGCTCGACCTGTTCGACATCCCGGCGACCGCGCACTTCCTGGGCGGCTGCGCCATCGGCGCCGGGCCGGAGACCGGGGTCATCGACCCCTACCACCGCGTCCACGGCCACGAGGGCCTGCACGTCGTCGACGGCTCCGCGGTCTCGGCCAACCCGGGCGTCAACCCCTCGCTCACCATCACCGCCCAGGCCGAGCGCGCCATGGCCCTGTGGCCCAACCGGGGCGAGCCGGACACCCGCCCCGCCCCCGGCTCCCCGTACGTCCGCCTGGCGCCCGTCGTCCCCGGGAACCCGGTCGTCCCGGCGGCCGCCCCCGGGGCCCTGCGCCTGCCCATCGTCGAGATCACCTGACGGGAGGCGCCGGCCTTCCCGCGCCGGCGCCCGCCAGGGCGTCGGTGACCTCGCCGAGTCCCATGCCCAGCGCGGTGAACCTGCGGATCTGGAGCAGGCGGCTCAACGCGCTCATGCCGTAGCTCCGGTAACCGCCGGGGGTGCGTTCCGGTTCGGCGAGCAGCCCGATCCGGTGATAGTGACGTACGGTCCGCGGGGTCACGCCCACGAGCTTGGCGATCTCGCCTATCAGCAGCATGGCGACCAGTAGACCCCCTGTCCCTGCGACAAGGTCAACCCGTCGACCCTCCGCGAACGCGTCCGCCGGGTCAGCAGCCGCGGGCCTCCCGGCACGCCTCGGGCGCCTCGGCCATCGTGACGGCGGTGATCGCGCGGGCGGCGGCGCCGAGCGCGGCGAGCTGCTCGGGCGTCAGCACGTCGACGACGAGCCGGCGCGCCTCGCGGACGTGGCCGGGGGCGATCTCCTCGACCCTGGCGAAGCCGGCGTCGGTGAGCCGCGCCTGCGTGCGCCGCCCGCCGCGGCAGGACTCGCTGTGCCGCTCGACCCAGCCGGATCGCTCAAGGCGGGTGATCGCGTGGGAGAGCCGCGAGAGCGACCCCTGCGACAGCGCGGCCAGGTCGCTGAGCCTCACCGTGCGGCCGGGCGCCTCGGAGAGGGCCGCGAGCACCTGGTACTCGAAGGAGTTCAGGCCGGCGTCGCGCTTGAGCTGCGCGTCCAGGGCGGGCGGCAGGGTCATGAACAGGGCGACCAGCGCCCGCCATTCGCGCTGCTGGTCGGGCGACAGCCACGGCGGGTCGGGCTCGGGGATGTCTTCGCGAGGGGTATCGGGGCTCACACACCAACCCTACCTGGTGACTTGAACATTCAAGTCGTTCGGCATATCGTCGACTTGAACATTCAAGCCGATTCGTTCGTCAGGGGAATCCCATGTCCGTGCTCCGCGTCGACGCCTCCATCCAGGGCGACCGCTCCGCCAGCAGCGCACTCGCCGACCGCATCCTCGACGAGTTCGCCGCCGCCCGCCCCGGGGTGCCGGTGGTACGGCGTCACCTCGGCCGGGACCCGCTGCCCGCGCACGCCTGGGAGACCGCGATCTCCGGCAGCCACCTTCCGGAGGCGGACCGCACCGCCGCGCAGCGCGAGGCGCTCGCCACGGCCGAGGGGCTCGCCACCGAGCTGCGGCAGGCGACGAGCGCCGTGCTCGCGCTGCCGCTCTACAACTTCGGCGTCTCGCAGCACGCGAAGACGTGGATCGACCTCGCGCTCGCCGGAGCGCCGCACGGCACCCGCCTGCTCGACGGCACACCGACCGTCCTGGTCGTCACCCGCGGTGGCGCCTACGGTCCCGGCACCCCGCGCGAGGGATGGGATCACAACATCGACTACCTGCGCCGGATCCTCGCCGACATCTGGGGCGCCGACCTCACGGTGGTCGAGCGCGAGTTCACGCTCGTCGGCGTGAACCCGGCCCTCGACGAGTTCACCGAGATCGCGGCGATCATGCGCAAGACCTCGGAGGAGGCGGCGGACGAGGCCGGCAGGGCACTCGCCGCCCGGCACGCCGCCTGACCCGCCAGGCGCGTCTTCGGCCTGCCGGCCGCTGGACCGGGGTTCCGGGGGGCCTCTAGCGTGCGTGGATGCGAAGAATCGTCATCACGCAGAACATCACGCTCGACGGGGTCGTCGACGCCGAGCAGTCCTGGTTCGACGTCACCGCCGACACCGAGCAGGGAAGGGAACTGGCCGCGGTCACGGCCGAGCACGCCGCCGCGTCGGACGGCTTCCTGGTCGGACGGACCACCTTCGAGGCGATGCGGGGATTCTGGCCCCAGCAGGTCGACGACCGCACCGGGGTCACCGGCCACCTCAACCGGGTGCGGAAGTACGTCGTGTCGACCACGCTGGACGACCCGGGGTGGGACGGCACGACCGTCCTGCGGGGTGGCGACGCGCTGGAGTCGGAGATCCGTGCCCTGATCGACGGCGACGGAACCGACATCGTGCTCACCGGCAGCATCACGCTCGCACATGCCCTGCTGCGGGCCGGCCTGGTCCACGAGCTGCGCCTGTTCACCTATCCGGTCGTGCTCGGCCGGGGCCGGAGGCTCTTCCCGGACGGCTGGCACGCGAAGGACCTGAACCTGGTCGAGCAGCAAACGTTCTCGGGCGGGGTGACCCTCACCAGGTACGCCCTCTGAACGGTCTCCCGGAGCCCGTCCCTGTTATCAGGTAGCTTATAGTCAACTATCAGGTGCCTGATAACAGGGACGGGGTATGAGGGTTCTGATCATCGGGGCGGGGATGGGCGGGCTCACGCTGGCCCAGGCGCTGCGCCGCAACGGGATCGACGTGGTCGTGCACGAGCGCGACCGGGCCCTGGAGGCCACGGGCGGATACCGGCTCCACCTCGACGACCGGGCCTGCGCGGCACTGCGCCGCCGTCTCGCGCCGGACCACTACCAGGCGCTGCTGGCCAGCTCGGCCGGACCTCAGGCGTTCACGCGGTTCGCGGTCGCCGACCACAGGATGCGGCTGCTGTTCACCGAACCCCGCGAGCGGGCGTCGGAGACGCTGATGATCGGCCGGATCCCGCTGCGGCGGCTGCTGGCCCACGGCCTGGACGACGCGCTGCGGCTGGGGTCGGAGTTCACCGGGCACCGCACCCACCCCGACGGCACGGTCACCGCGTCCTTCGCCGACGGCGGCACCGACCACGGGGACCTGCTGGTCGGCGCCGACGGCGTGGGGTCGCGCGTCGCGCGGGCACTGGCCGGGCGTCCGACGTCCCTCCCGGCCGGGGTGAGCGGCATCGCCGGCCGCACCGCCCTGACCGCCGCCACCCGGCCCCTGATCCCCGCGTTGCTGGCGCGCGGGCCCGCCCTGGCGTTCGGCCCCGGCGGCGTCGGGCTGTTCCTCACCGTCCACGACCCCGGCTCCGGTGCCGCGGTCGACCCCGCGACCTGTACGGAGATCGCGCCGATCACCGAACCGCCCACCCTGATCTGGGGCGCGCTGGCACCGGAGAGGACCTACCCCGGCCGGCCGCGCGAGCTCGACGGCGCCGGGCTGGTCCGGCTCGCAGACTCCACCCTGCGCGGCTGGGACGAGGCCGTACGCGCGCTGGTACGCGCGGCCGATCCCGCGACGGCGGCCTTCTTCGCCTTCCACACCGCCGATCCCGACGCCGACCTCACCCCGTGGCCGGCCGGTGCCGTCACCGCGCTGGGCGACGCCGTCCACGCCATGCCCCCCACCGGGGGCAGGGCCGCGGCCACCGCGATCCGCGACGCCGACGTGCTCGCCGAGGAACTGCTCCTGGTGCGCGACGGGCAGTCCACGATCCCGCTGGCGGTGCACCGCTTCCAGAACAGGATGGCCGGCTACGCCGGCGAGGCCGTGCGCACGTCGATGCAGCCGCTGCGATGGATCCACCGGCTCGCCACACCGGCGGGAACCCGGGCCTCCCGGGTCGCGCTGCCGACCGTCGCCGCCGCCGCACGGCTGGGCCGCACCCTCACCGGGGCCCGCGGTGCCTGAGGCACGTCCCGGGGAGGGGACATGGCCCGAGGGCGAACCCGACCTCCCGCTCTGGGAGCTGATCCAGACCTCCTACGTCGTCACCCGGGGCTTCACCGAGGTCTTCGGTGCCGTCGGGCTCACCCCCGCCCAGTTCGGCGTGCTGGCCTCGCTCGCCGACGGCGACGACCTCAGCCAGGCCGAACTCGCCCGAACGATCATGGTGCGGCCGCAGAGTCTCGGCGAGGTGGCCGCGTCCCTGATCGGGCGCGGCCTCGTCGAGCGCGACGGGCCGGGCGGGCGCGGGCGCCGCGCGGCACTGCGCATCACCGAGGCGGGCCGGACGCTCCTCGGCCGCGCCCTGCCCGGAGTGCTCGCCTTCAACGCCCCGCAGGCCATGGGCCTGTCGGCCACGGACGCCGCCGAACTGGTCCGGATGCTCCGCGTCGTCCGCGCCACCCTGTCCTGCGGGGAAGGTCCCGGATCCGGGTGATCGGAGGCGGCATGGTCCCGGGGTTCGTCCGGCATGCGGCCGCGCCGCTTCGAAGCGGCAACGTCCGTCCACGGGTCCGGGCGACGGCAGCGGCTCGATGGGCGGAGAGCCCCGTCAGTCGCCCCATGCGACGGCGTCGAGCATGTCGTCCCAGGTGACGTAGGGGAGCTCGGGATGCCGCTGGTGAAGGATCTCGCCGGGCAGGGTCATGGGCGGCGCCTTGCGCGGATCGGCGAGACCCTGGGCGACGATGGCGTCGGTCAGGGCACGGGCACCGCCGTGACGGGGGTAGACGGCGTGCACGCGGTCGGCGTAGCCGGCGGGGAGCGCGTCGGGGCCGGTCAGGTCGATGCCGATGCCGTCCTGGGCGATCGCGATCTCGGGCGGGCGGCGGCGGACGAACACCGGCGACTGGCGGAAGCCGCGGGAGGTGTGCAGGGCGATGCCGTCCCAGACGGTGTCGACGCGGCGGTCGGTGATGCCGCGCTCCTCCATGAACCGGGCGGCGAAGTCGGCGCCGTCGAGTTCGAACCGCCGGCCGGTGTCGGCGCGGGCGGTCAGGCCCATGTCGTGCAGCACGCAGATGAGGAACATGACCTCGACGTCGTAGTCCTGGCCCGGCCGGCGGCCGGCCTTCGCGGCGGCGGCCCGGGCGAACAGGAAGCTGCGCAGGCTGTGGTGGCTCAGGTACGGCTCCTGGACGTCCATGACCAGCCGGTGGGCCGCCCGGGCGATCGGCGTGGCGGGGAAGGACAGGTCGGCGGATGTGACGGTTCCGTCGGATGTGGCGGTCTCGGCGGACGTGGCGAATGTGCCGGGCGCGTCGGCGGGGCCGGCTCCCGGTTCGGCGCGACGGGGCAGGGGCGAGTTCATCCGGTCTCCTTCGGGGACGGTCACGTCAGCGGTCGGTGTGGGAGGTGCGGAAGCGCCGGCGGTGGGCGGTCGGCGTCGTGCCCAGGACCTGCAGGAACGCCCGGCGCATCGTCTCGTCGGACCCGAAGCCGCATCTGCGGGCGACCGAGTCCACGCCGGCCGCGCCGGTCTCCAGGAGAACCTGCGCCGCCTCGACCCGGATCCGCTCGACGTACCGGCCGGGGGTGAGACCGACCTCACGGCGGAACAGCCTGGTCAGATGACGTTCGCTCACCGCGGCGCGGTCCGCCATCGCGGCGAGGGTGTGGTTGCCCGCCGGTTCGGCCGCGACCGCGTCCAGGAGTCGGCGCAACGCGGGGTGGCGGGGCGTGGCGACGGACGTGCGGACGCTGAACTGCGACTGGCCGCCCGGGCGTTGCAGGAACACCACCATGTGCTTGGCCACCGTCCGTGCGAGGTCCGGACCGTGGTCCTCCTCGACGAGGGCGAGCGCCAGATCGATTCCGGCGGTGACGCCGGCCGAGGTCACCACGCGTCCGTCCCGCACGAAGATGGCGTCGGGTTCCACGGCGACCCGCGGAAACCGGGAGGCCAGGTCGGCGCAGGCGGCCCAGTGCGTCGTGGCCCGCCGCCCGTCGAGCAGTCCGGCCTCCGCCAGCAGCAACGCCCCCGTGCACACCGAGGCCACCCGGCGCGCGCGCCCGGCGAGCTCGGGCAGCCGGCCCATGAACGACTCGGCCGGGCGGTCACCGTCGGGGTAGACGTACCCCGGCACCAGCAAGGTGCCGACCGATCCCTCCACCTCGCTCAGGGCCAGGTGCGCCCCCAGGGGCGCACCGACATCCGTACGTACCGCGCGTCCGTCGACCGAGGCGAGCCGGATCCGATAGCGGCGGGACCCGTGCAGAACCTGCACCGGACCGGCCACGTCCAGCAGCACCACGCCGTCATAGACGGCCACGACCACGTCTTCCACACCATCAGCCTCGCGGCCTCCAGAAATGTCCACAAGGACAACCAGCCCACAGATCCGGACATCGCGGCTGCGGCTCTGGAGCACGACCGGTGAAGGGAAGCGGGCGATTCTCGACCTGGATGATCCGACAGCACACAGGACATCTCTTCACCATGCCGGAGCCGTGGGAAGAGAGACGCGCGACCGGACGTGGACGGATGCCGTTCATCGGCGCGGGTAAAGCTTGGTCACGAGCTACGCTGAAACTACAGCCCGGGTGATGTGCCCGAAGGAGGTTGGGCGACGATGAGCGTGGATCTCGAGCACGAGCCCCTTCATGGCCTCGCCCGCCGGGTCATCCGGTTGGCCGAGGAAACCCAGCACGCCGCTCAAGTGCTCGAACGCCGCCCGGAAGCGCCGGAGCGCCGTACCGGAGCCGAGCGCATCCTGAGCATTGCCGTCAGCATGCGAACCCACCTTGGTCAGGACGGACTGTCCACCGATGACCTCTACGACCCGGACATCGGCCTGCCCTGCCAGGAGAGTGGTGCCCGGTCCTCCGCTTCTTGCCGGTTCGCAGGTCAATTCCCGTGATCCAGGCTGCCTCGCGCGTACCGAAGTCCTGATCCGTGAGCCGGAAGTGTTCTTCCCGCTCACGGATCGGGGCTCCTGCGTTCTCCGGTCCTTCCAGATCTCGAGGTCCATCGCACCCCTTCAAGCCGGAGTGTTGCGACGACCGCCAGAAGGAGCAGGTGGCTGAGGGCCCTTGTGACTTCTGGCCCCTTAGAAGTCGAACTCGCCCTTCTTGGCTCCGTCGACGAACGCGTCCCAGACGCCGGCGCTCACGACGAAGGGGGCCTTGTCCGGGGCCTCGGTGTCGCGCAGGCCGACCCTTCCCCCGGACAGCGGAGCCACCTCAAGACAGTCGCCGCCGTTGGGACCGCTCTTGGTCGCCTTACGCCAGACCGCGTTCTCCAGCTCCTTGCTCAGGTCCACAGTTTCTCCGCCTCTCTGATCAACTCGATGGACACGTGCTGAGGATGTGCATGGACTCGAATCATGTCGTATGTGGCCTGGACGGCCTCGACATCCTCGGACCGGTTCGTGACCTGTCCGTTCAGTGCCGATTCGAGGTACACGGTATCCGCGCTCCCGGAAAGCTGGGCAATGACGAATCCGCCGAGCACCCCCGTAGTCACTCCGAGTGCCAGCGGAACCACTTGAATGGTGATTCTTGGAGATGCGGCATTCGTCAGGAGACGTTCAATTTGTTGGCGCATGACTTCTTTGCCGCCGATCGGGCGATGTAGAACGCCCTCGTCCAATACGACCCAGAGCATCGGCGGAGCTGCGCGAGTGAAGACGGCCTGCCGTTCCATCCGAGCGGCAACATACTTCTCCACCTGATGATCTTCTACGCCCGGTTTTCCGTGTAGTACCGCTCGGGCGTAATCCTCGGTCTGCAAAAGACCCGGCACGACGAGCGGTTGCCAGGTGTGCAGGGTGTGCGCCTGCTGCTCGATGTCCAGCCAGCCCCGGAACCACTGGGGGCTGGCCGCGCGGGTGATGTGCGTCCACAGGTTGATGATCTCCCCGCCCGCCTCCAGGGCGTCGTCGCAGCGCTGGGCGAAGTTCCGGCTGGGGGTGCGCTCACCTCTTTCGATGAAGCCGATCAGGCTCTGGCTGAACTGGATGATGTCCGCCAGTCGGTCCTGTGACAGTCCCGCCCGCTTTCGGTGCTTGCGCACCTCGGCGCCGAAGACGACCAGAGATTTCGCGACGCGACTGGGCTCGGGGTATGCGGACATTTCATCTCCGTCCGACGGGGAAGCACTCCGGAAGCACAGAAAAGCACTGTAGAACACAAGCTGTTCTAACAATGTGCTGACCTTTCACTACTCAACGTAGCCCTCTTGAGGGCATCCTGTGAAGTGCTTCGCGAAACAGCGGAATCGCAAGAAGGGCTTTTTTCTTCATGCGATGGAGGGCCCCCGTGAATTGGTGTCAAAAATGTCCGGAAAGTGATGGGGCGGGCGCCTGACCGCCGCCCTCCCCACTCCCGGTGACCGGTTCCCGCATTCGCGAGACATGGACATGTAACTCGCCCGCCACCCCTACGGGGACGGGGGCACGCGCCGCGACAGGTATGGACATCGCCCGTCGGGACGAGCCCCTCGAACGGACACGGAGGTCCGATCCGATGCACGACTCCACGGGAACCCCCAGGCCGATCAGGACCCGTCGGGACGCCCCGCCGTCCACGCCGCTCGGGTGCCGCTGGTGCGGGCATGCCTCGTACGTCCGCACCGCCTGCTGGGGCGTGCCCCACGATCCCACGGCGATCGCCAAGGTCCGCGCGCTGGTGGACGACACCCTCGTCGCCTGGACGCTCCGGCACCTCGCCGACGACGTGGTCCTCGTGGCCGGGGAGCTTCTGGCCAACGCCGTCGTCCACGGCGACGCCCCGGCGGCCCTCTGCCTGAAAGCCGGAGCGGGTGAGCTGCGCCTGGAGGTGACCGATCACGGGCCGGGACAGCCACGGCACCTTCGTCTCGACACCGACGCCCCGCACGGCCGTGGCCTGACCATCGTGGAGGCCCTCTCCCACGAGTCCGGCGTCGTCCCGCTGCCCGATCACCCCGGCAAGACCGTCTGGGCCCGCTGGTGGCTTCAACCTGGAACGGCTCGTACGGCTTCCTACGTGTCGTCCTGAGACGCGGGTCAGCCGGTGGGGCGTTGGACGGGCTGGGTCTCGGTGCGGTAGATCAGGGTCGTCTCGACGTGCACGATCTCGGGGCGGATCAGGAACTTCTCCAGCAGCAGCCGGTGCAGGCGGTCGGCGTCGGCGACCGCCACGTGGACCAGGAAGTCCTGCGGCCCGGCCACGTGGAACAGGGCGATGGTCTCGGGCAGGCCCAGGACGAAGGCCCGCAGCGGGTCCACGAGCTGGCTGGTGTGCGGGCGGACCCGCAGGGCGAGCAGCGCCTGCAGGGGGCGGCCCAGCGTCGCCGGGTCCACCTCGGCGCGGAAGGCGCCGATCACCCCGCGTCGGCGCAGGGAGCGCACCCGCTCCAGGGCCGTGGACGGGGCGACGCCCACCCGTTCGGCCAGGTCCTTGTTGGGCAGCCGCGCATCCTTCTGCAACTCGACCAGAATCCGCCGGTCCACCGAATCGAGTTCGACGATCATCGTGTTCACTCCTCCGGGATTCGGACCAGATGGCGGGCCACCGTGAATTCCACCAGTATCCCCGTGTGACGTGGAACATCGAGGAATTCGTGAACGCGGCGAACGCGACCGTCGGCGAGCTGGCCGCCTACGTCGACGAGAGCCAGCGGGGCGTGCCGCCCGTCATCCGGCGCAGGCCCCCGCGCGAGCTGGCCGAACGGCTCGATCTGGCCCGGTGGATCCGGGAGGGCGGGATGACCGCCGACGACCACGCGGCGTTCCTGCGGGTCTACCTCGCCGAGGGCACCCGGCTGCACCATCCCGGCTACCTGGGACATCAGGTCGCCGTGCCGGACTTCCCGGCGGCGCTCGCCGACCTCGTCCACGGGGTGAGCAACAACCCGATGGCGATCTACGAGATGGGCGCCTCGGCGGCGACCGTGGAGTTCGAGGTGCTGCGCTGGATGCTCGCCACGGTGGGGTTCGGCGAGGCGGGCGGCGGGGTGCTGACGCACGGGGGATCGCTGGCCAACCTCACCGCGCTGCTGGCGGCGCGGGCGGCGGTGGCGCCGGAGGCGTGGACCGACGGCGTCCCCGGCGACCTGGCCCTGCTCGTCCCGGCCTCGACGCACTACTCGCTCACCCGCGCCGCCGCGATCCTCGGACTGGGGGAGCGCGCGGTGGTGCCGCTGGAGGTGGACGCGCTCGGCAGGATCGACGTCGCGCGCCTGCCCGAGGTGTTGGCGCGGGTACGCCGTGCCGGGCGGCGGCCGATGGCCCTGGTGGCGAACGCCTGCGCGACCGGGACCGGCCTGTACGACGACCTGCGCGGCGTCGGCGAGTTCTGCGCCGCGAACGGAGTCTGGTTCCACGTGGACGGCGCCCACGGCGCCTCGGCGCTGCTGTCGGAGGGGCACCGCCACCTGCTGGACGGGATCGAGCTCGCCGACTCGCTGATCTGGGACGCGCACAAGATGCTGCGTACCTCCAGTCTGGCGGCGGCGGTGCTGACCCGCAGGGAGGGCGACCTGGACGCGGCCTTCCGGCAGGAGGCCAGCTACCTGTTCTACGGCGACCAGGGGTTCGACCTCGTCGGCAGGACCGTCGAGTGCAGCAAGGCCGAGCTGGGCCTGAAGATCTTCCTCAACCTGGCCTGGCGGGGCGAGCGCGGCCTGGGCGAGTACGTCGCGGCGAGGTACGCGACCGCCCACCGCCTGTGGGAGCTGGCCGCGCGACGGCCGGGCTTCACGTGCCCGTACGAGCCGGAGAGCAACATCGTCTGCTTCCGGTACGGCACCGGCGACCAGGCGGCCATCCGGGAGCGCCTGATGGGGGAAGGCTCGTTCCAGCTCACCTCGGCCGAGATCGGCGGGATCCGGCACCTGCGGGTGACCGTGATGGCCCCCTCCACCGACGACAAGACGCTGGAGGCCCTGCTCGACCGCATCGCCGAACCCGGCGACGGGGAACGCTAGGGCGTCCTTCGAGGCGGGCGCGTCCGGTCTTCGGGCTCGACCGATGCCCGGAGAACCGCCGTCCGGAACCCGGACGGCCCGCCCGGGGAGAGCGGAAACGACGGGCCCCCCGCCCGGCCGCGGAGAGGGCAGGGGGCCGTGTTCGTCAGTTGTCGGTGCAGAACATGTGGATGCGGCAGTTCGTCAGCCGACCGGCCTCGTTGGCGGCCGGCTCGCGCTCCTGCAGACCCTGAAGGTCCTCGACGTCGAAGGACATGGTGTTCACCTCCCTGTCGATCTCGTGGCCACGCCCGTGGCGGGCCGGTTCTCCTTCCGCCGCCCGGGAGCGGGCGGCGAGCCTGTGAGGGGGGAGCGCCAGGCGTCCCCCATGACGTCGTCGAGCATCCACGGCCGGGCGTTCCCGTGCCGGAGCCGCAGGAGGAAGGCGACGACGCCCGCCGTACCGCCGAGGAAGGTCGGCACGACGGCGGAGAAGGGGTCCGGCACGAGCGTCCTGCCGGAGCGGGAGACGGCCCGTGCCCGCAGGCACCCTGCCAGGTCCCCGGCCTGCCGCAGGTAGCGGTCCTCGCCGGTGAAGTCGGCCATGTCGAGCAGGAACTCGCCCTCGCCCGGCAGGCCGTGGCACGCGACCGTCCCCGACCGCCACCGAGTACGGTGCGCCGCGACCGCCGCGTGCCGGGCCAGCCGCAGCGCACCCTCGTCGCCGGTGGCGCGCCAGTGGCGGACGAGGAAGGAACCGATCCCCGACGACCCGCTGCACCAGTGCGGCCGTCGCGGCCGGAGCGTGCGCGGCTCCTCGGCCAGGGTCGGCCACCAGGCGCAGTCGCCGTCGACGTCGGCGTACTCCTCCAGGGCGCGGGCGATCTCGTGCACGGTCGCCATCCACTCCGGACGGCCGAGGGCGACCGCCCCGTAGAGCAGCGCCGTGCCGATCCCGGCGATCCCGTGCGCGAAGCCGAGGTGGTCGGCGCCCGCCAGGCCGGAGTCGAACGACGCTGGGACCGGCCAGTGCGGGTGCCCGCGCCGGTAGGAACGCGCGGCGTGCAGGTTCTCGAACGTCCTCGCGGCCCGCTCACGGAGCACGGGGTCACCCGAGCGGACCGCGAGGCGCAGCACCGTCATACCCGCGCCCGCCAGCCCGTGCGTCACGTCGGAGTTCGGGTACGCGGTCGGCAGCCGGGCCGCCGATCGCAGCGCCACGTCCATGGTCTCGCCGTCACCGGACGCCTCGGCCGCCTCGTACAGGGCCCAGAGGGCCCCCGAGCGCCCGAAGTGGAGGCCGGGAGGCCAGAGGTCCTCGGCGGCGAGGCGCTCGCGGAGCCACCGGGTCACGTCGGCCGCCACCTCGGTGGCCCGCGTGCTTCCGGCGGTCGTCGGGCCTTGCGCGGCCCCCGCCGCCCTCGCGCTCTCCGGGGCTTTCGCGCTCGTCGCCTTCGAGGCGTTCGAGGCGTTCGAGGCGTTCGAGGCGTTCGGGGCGTTCGGGGCCTCCGGGGCCTCCGGGGTTTTCGCGCCGACGTGTCGTACGCGAGAGGCGAGGGTGAGGACGCCAAGGATGCCCGGTACGCCCCCGTTCACCGAGCACGGGTCCGCCTCGACGCCGCCGTGGACGACGGGCCACGGCGACGAGCCGCCGCCCGAGGTGCCCGCCGTCTCCACCAGCCACGCCAGACCGTCCGCCACCAGGTCCCCCGCCCGCGCGCTCTCGTCGGCACCGGCCCGCGCGTCCGTCTCCGTGCGGACCCGGGACTCCGTCCGGTCGCCCGTCGCGACGCGGAGCGGATCGTCGGTGGCGAGCCCCTCCAGGTACGCGGTGCAGCGGTCCAGCGGCCAGCGTCGCCCCGGTTCGGCGACCAGCCCCTGCACCAGGGGCCGCAGCAGGGCCAGGGCGGGGTTGGACGCGGACACCGCGGCGATGTGGTCGAGCAGTCGGCGGCCACGGGCCGGGCCGGTGACGCCGTCCTCGGGAAGTTCCAGTCCCGCGCCCACCGCGAGGAAGTAGGTCAGCCCGCCGAGCCCGAACAGGTCGGCCGCCTCGTCCGGGGCGGGGCGGAACCTGCCGCTGTGCGGTACCAGTTCCGGGGCCAGGTAGCCGGGGGTGCCGCCGATCATGACGATCTCGCCGGGCGCCGCCACGTGCTCCGGGTCGATGAGCCGCAGATCACCGCCGGGAAGGATCATCACGTTGTCCGGCGAGAGGTCGCGGAAGACGTACCCGCACCCGTGGACGGCGCGCAGCGCCTCGACGAGGCGCCGCACGATCGGCAGGACCTCGGCGGGTGCGTGCCCGAAACCGTCGTGCCCGACGGGACCCGCGTTCTCCTCCGACCAGCGCCGCAGCGTCGTGCCGGGGACGTGCTCCTCGACGAGGAAGGTGTGCCCGCCCTGCTCGAAGAAGTCGACCACGGCGGGTACCAGGCCGGTGCCGGCCAGCGCCTCCAGGCGGGAGCGCTCGGTCGCCAGCCGGGAACGGGCGTCGCGGCCCGCGAGGTCGGACGAGGCGTGCGGGCGCCCCTCCTTGATCACCACTTCGGCGCCGTTCGCGGTGTCCCGTGCCAGGTACACGCCGCCCCTGTTGGCGTGTCGCACGGCCTCGCGGACCACGAAGCGGCCGTTCAGCATCACGGCGGCCGGTCGCGGCCCGCCGTTCCCGCTCCTGTTCTGCGTGCCGTTGCCGGTGGCCGGGGTGCCGGCGGGACGTGTCTCACGGGCTTGGGTGCCCGAGGGAGAGGTGCCCGAGGTGGAGGCGTCCCGGGTGGAGCCGCTCCCGGTGGAGGCGGCGGTGGTCGTGGAGGTGGTGGTCGTGGAGGTGGGGAAGGGGGAGGTGGCGAAGGGCGGTGGTGAGAACCTGGGCAGCCGTTCGTCCTGGAACGTCCTCCCCTCCGGTGTACGGAGCCGGATCTCGTAGAACCCGTCGTTGCCGAGCACCCGGTGCCCGGCGAAGGCCCCGTACCGGTAGTGGACGATCCCGCCCGGCCGGTAGGGGCGGTCCGACAGGATCGCCGGGCCGGGCAGCCCCCAGGTGGCCTCGTCGAGCAGTGCCGCCAGCCGGGCCGCCTCGACGTCGTCCGAGGGGTAGGCGGTGACGAACTTCCCCGCCTGCGCGCGGGCGCAGTGCGGCATCAGCAGCTCCCAGTAGTCGTCCAGCCGTGCCGGGAACTTGAAGGCGCACCCCTCGGCGGAGAGCACCCGGACGGCCCGGGAGAGCACGACCGGAGCGGAGAGCATCGTCGCGGAGAGGTGAAGTTTCCAGCCCTGCGCCGGCAGGACGCCTCCCACGGGGGCGATCCGGCACCAGAACCCCTCGTCGACGACCGACCAGGTGTGGGCCGGCGCCCGCCCGATCCCGGCGATCGCGATGTCACGCAGGAGGGTGCCGTCACCCGGAGCGCTTTTCACGACTGATCGTCCCGCCTTTCCGCTGTCGGGGTTCCGCGTCACACGAATGTCGTACGGACGTCATGGGGACGTCGAGGGGAAAGAGCGGCGCGGGTCCTCGTACCGGTCGTCATACCGGCCGGTACGAGATCCTCCCGGGCATTGCCGCCCAGGTCCACCAGGGTCCGCCTGGATCGGCGGAGGTGGTCGCGCATCTGTGCGATCGGCGGAACCGCCGCGCTCCTGGCGCCTTTCGGTGCTTGCACCAGAGAACACGGCGGGGGACGGGAGTGCCAGGTAAAAATACGCATCCGTGGTCCGCTCTCGCCATTCAGGCGGCCTTTAATGTGCATTTTTCGCGTTTACATATATCAATTCCCGGCAGCTTTATCCCGGCCTGATCAACGCCCCGGTCCGATCAACGACCTCCGTCCGACCGACGGCCTCGGTCCGATCAACGGTCCCCGTCCGACCGACGGCCCCGGGCCGCCAGAAGAGCGGCGAGCCCGGCGACCTGTGCCACCGCCAGGACGATCACACCCGCGCGGAAACCCGGGGCCCCACCCCCGGCCAGACCCCACGCCAGCGCCGTCGCGGCCGGGCCCACCGTGAAGGCGAGGGTCCGGACGGTGGCACCGACCCCTCCGGCGGTGCCGATCATGCCGGGCGGCGCGGCGGCGAGGAGCGCGGCGTTGTTCGGGGCGTTGAACAGGGCCTGACCGGCGCCGATCACCGCCAGCCGCCAGGCCAGGTCCACGAGCCCCGCGGACGCGCCGAGAGTGAGCATGCTCAGCGTCCCGGCCAGGGTCACCACGCCGCCCACGGTGGCGATCACGTTCGGCCGGTACCGGTCGGCCAGCGCCCCGCCGACCGGCGAGCACGCCGCCATCCCGCCGACGAAGAACAGCAGCGCGATCCCCGTCGTCCCGGGAGCACGCCCGAGCACGTCGGCGACGAGGTAGGGCAGCAGGAAGAGGGTCAGCCCGACGACGGAGCCCATCAGCAGCAGGGAGAGCAGCGGGAGACCGTACGCGCGGCGGCGGACGAGCGCGATCACCGGCCGGGAGGCGGGAAGCCGCCCCCACGTCACGGCCAGCGCGAGCGCCGCGACCACGAGCGGCAGGGCGACCGCCACCCGCTCCTCGACCTGGTCGAACGCCAGGAGCAGGGCGGTGACCGCCCCTCCCAGCACCAGGACCTCGCGCAGCAGCGACCGGTCCGGCACGGGCAGCCCGGCGCGGCCACCGGGAACGGTGCGGTGTCCCAGCCACAGCACGACGAGCAGGAGGGGGATCTTCAGCAGGAAGACCGGGCGCCAGCCGTACGCCTCGGCCACCAGCCCTCCCAGCGAGGCACCCGCCATCGTGCCGAGGGGCATGATCGTGGCGACGTAGCCCAGGGCGCGACCGCGCTGCCCGGCCCGTACGCTCGCGCCGACGACGGGCATGTAGACGGCGACGACCAGCGCTCCCGCGATCCCCTGCAGCACGCGGGCGACCAGGAGCAGCCAGAACACCGGTGCGAACGCCGCCAGCAGGCTCGTCAGCCCGACCCCGGTCACCGCGAGCAGGAGCACCGACCGCACGTCGGCGCGGTCCACCCACCGTCCCGCGGGAATCGCCAGGGCCGCCGTCGGCAGGATGTACGCCAGCAGCACCCACGTGGTCGCGGCCGGGCCGACCCCCATCTCGGCGCCGATGACCGGCAGGGTGACCGCGGCCAGGCTCATCTCGACCGAGACGACCAGCATCGCCGTCCCGAGCGCCACCACCGGCCCCCACCGGGTGCGCTCCACCACCCCGGCCCCGGCCGTCGTCCGTGCTTCGTTCCTCGTCATGCCCGCGACGCTAGGAAGGGGCGCGTCCGGCCCGCTTCTGTCGATCGACCGGGTCGGAGCCCGGACGCGCCGGTCGCGGGGGACGGGACTTCGCGGCAGGGAGCCGCACGGGCGGCCGGTGGCCGGTGGCCATGGCGGGTCGCCGTCGCGGCCGCCGGCCGGATCCAGTCGGTTGCCGGCCGGACCCAGTCATATGACTCATGCGGTGTCCTCGCCGGTCCTCCTACCGTCGATGTCGTCAACCGACCACGGCATGAAGGAGATCGTCATGCGCGCCATCCGGCAGTACGCCTTCGGCCCCGCCGAGAACCTGCTGTACGAGGAGGTCGAGGACCCCTCTCCCGGCCCGGGGCAGGTCCGCATCGCGGTGAGGGCCGCCGGGGTCCACCTCATGGACACCTCGATCCGCGCGGGCTCCGCCGGTGAGCTGCCCTTCCCGCTCCCGGACCTGCCGATGACCCCCGGCCGGGAGGTGGCCGGTGTCGTCGACGCGGTGGGCGACGGCGTCGAGGAGAGCTGGCTGGGCCGCCGGGTCGTCGCCCACCTGGGCCTGGCCGGCGGCGGCTACGCGGAGCTGGCGGTCCGCGAGGTCGAGGCGGTGCACGCGCTCCCCGACGACCTGGCCGACGACGTCGCGGTGGCGATGATCGGCACCGGCCGCACCACGGTGGGGATCCTCGACGTCGGGCGGATCGTGCCGGACGACGTGGTGCTGGTGACCGCGGCGGCCGGTGGGATCGGCAACCTGCTCGTCCAGGCGGCGCGCGACGTCGGCGCGACCGTCGTGGGCGTGGCCGGCGGCCCGGCCAAGGTCGAGCGGGTCCGCCGGCTGGGGGCGACGATCGCCGTCGACTACGACACGCCGGACTGGGACGGCCGGGTGCGCGGCGCGCTGAACGGACGCGAGGTGACGGTGGCGTTCGACGGGGTCGGCGGCACCCCGGGCCGTACCGCACTGGAACTGCTCGGTGTCGGCGGACGGTTCGTCATGTTCGGCTGGTCGGCGGGGAAGCCGACCGAGCTGTCCACCGGCGACCTCTACGCCCGCTGCCTGACCGTCTCGGTCGCCCTCGGCCCGCGGATCCTCAAGGTGCCCGGGGGGCTGCGCGGCCTGGAGGAGCGATCGCTCGCCGAGGCGGCGTCCGGCAGGCTCGTCCCCGAGGTCCAGCGGTTCGCGCTCGCGGACGCGGCGGCGGCGCACACGGCCCTGGAGACACGCGCCACCGTCGGCAAGGTCGTCCTGACCCCGTGACGCCGTGACGCCGTGACGCCGTGACCCCGTGAACCCCCGACCTTCCGACCCTTCCGGACCCTTCGCGCCGAAGCCGGACGGGACCTTTCCCGTCCGTTCGGCGCCGTAGTGCGGGCATACTCCCGCCGTCGTAGAGCGACGGTTTCTCCTCCCCGCGATGTACGGGTGGAAGCCATCCGTGGGGGGACGACCGGCACCGGCGGGCGAGCGACGATGACGGCCATGAGAACCCCAGCCAGATACGTCCACGGGGCGGCGCTGCCGGCCACCGGGCTGCTCGCCGGAGCCTTCGGGTACGGCGCGGTCAACGTGGTCCCGACGTTCGGGGCCGTCCCGCTGGACGTGCGCCTGACCTTCCACACCGCGATGATGGAGGTCAACGAGCCGGTCATGCAGAGTGCGATGGCACTGGCGATCCTCACCTCGTTCGGCCTGGCCGTCGTCGGCCGCGGCCTGCCACGGCGCCTGGCGCTCGGGGCCGGCGTTCTGACGGTGGCCTCGCTGCTGGTGACGGTCTTCGGCAACGTCCCGCTGCACGCCCACTTCAGGCGATGGGCCGCCACCTCCGCACCGGCCGGTCACGCCGAGATCCTGCAGAGGTGGGAGCTCTTCCACACGATCCGTACCCTGACCGCCCTGTCCGCCTTCGCGCTGATGATCGTCATCGCCGTCCTCACCCGGCCCGAGCCCCCGTGAAGGAGCCCGGCGCCCCACCCGGTCCGGGCGATCCTCCCCGGCGTCCGGATCGATCTGCGGACCGCCGTGACACGGCTCGGCCCGATCGAGGAGGGCTCCGGCACCGGTGATCCACGGCACGCGGGACGGCGACGTGCCGTTCGACCACGGGAAAGCCGCGGCCGAGCGCATACCCGGCGCGCGACCGTACCGGATGGAGAACGACGATCACCTGGGCTTCTGGCTCGGCCCGGGAGCGGGCCGGGGACAGGCCACGGCGCGAGCCTTCCTCAGGCGGCACGCGTCGGATGGATGAGAACCCGTCCGGGGCCCCCACGGTCGATGCCACAGGGAAGAGCCGACGCCACAGGGAAGGGTCGAGATCACAGGGACTCGCCTCCCGGCACCCCTTGACCTCTACCATGCTTGAGGTAGCACCGTGGTGCACATGAACACGCACCCCGCGGCGCACGCCGCGGACATCGAGGCCATCGAGCAGGTCGTGGCCACCGTGGAGCACTCCCAGCGGCACAAGGACCCCGACGAGTTCCTCGCCCTCTTCCACCCCGACGCGGTCTGGACGACGGGCGGCGGCAAGGTCCTCATCGGCCTCGACGCGATCTCGGAGTTCACCCGCGAGGTCCTCCCCGCCTCGGACTGGGACGGCAAGGTCACCTACGAGGTGATCCACGTGCTCTTCATCCGCCCGGACGTCGCGGCGGTCAAGGTCCGTCAGCTCTACCTGACGCCGGGCGACCAGAACGAGGGGGCTCCGCTGTACGTGATGTCCAGGCAGGACGACGGCCGCTGGCTGCTGACCGCCTGCCAGAACACCGAGGTCGTCGCGGGCTGATCGACCCCCGGTGAGCGGCCGCACTCCCCGCGCCTTCCGGGGACCGGCACGTCGGACGACCCGTCCCGCGCTCACCCGCCGCCCACGACCACCGACCTCCTGGAAACGATCAACCAGTCATGTTTCACGGACGGACCGACGAACGAGCGGTCATCGACCGGCTCCTGGCGGACGCCCGCCGCCGCCGCAGCGGCGCGCTGGTCGTCCGCGGGGAGGCCGGGATCGGGAAGTCCGCCCTGCTCGACCACGCCGCGGGGGCGGTGGCCGGGGACATGCGGGTGCTGCGAGGGGTCGGGATCGAGGCGGAGAGCGAGCTGCCGTTCGCGGGCCTGCACCTGCTCCTGAGGGGGGTCGCCGACCACATCGGCGCCCTTCCCGCCAGGCAGGCGCGGGCCCTGCGCGGAGCCCTGGGCACGGCGCCCGCGGCGGGCGGCGACCGCTTCCTGACCGGTCTCGCGGTCCTGACCCTGCTGGCGGACCTGGCCGAGGAGCGCCCGTTGCTGTGCCTGGTCGACGACGCCCACTGGCTCGACCACGCCTCCGCCGAGGCCCTGCTGTTCGCCGCCCGCCGGCTCGACGCCGAGGGCGTCGCCCTGGTCCTCGCCGCCCGCGACCTGCACGCGCCCGCCTTCCCGGCGCCCGGCCTCGCCGAGGTGCGCCTGCCCGGCCTGGACGCCGCGGACGCCGAAGGCCTGCTGGCCGGGCACGCCGCCGACCTGCCCCGGCACGTCCGGGACCAGATCCTGCGGGAGGCCCGGGGCAACCCGCTGGCCCTGCTGGAGCTGGCCGCCGCGCAGCGCGAGGGCCGGCTGCCCGCCTACCCCTACATTCTCGGGACGCCGCCGACCCACGGCCGGATCCAGCAGACCTTCACCGACCGGATCGGCACGCTGCCCGAACGCACCCGGACGCTCCTGCTGGTCGCCGCCGCCGACGACACCGGCGACCCGGCCGTCGTCCTCGGGGCGGCCGCGCGGCTCGGCGCGGCCGTCGAGGACCTGGAACCGGCCGAGCACAGGCGGCTGCTGCTCCTGGCCGAGAACGGCCTGGTCTTCCGGCACCCGCTGATCCGTGCCGCCGCCTACCGGGGGGCCACGCTGAGCCGGAGGCTCGCCGCGCACCGGGCGCTCGCCGACGTCCTCGGCGCGCGGGGCGACGACGACCGGCGTGCCTGGCACCTGGCCGCCGCCGTCACCTCCCCCGACGAGCGGGTCGCCGCCGCGCTGGAGCGCACCGCCGAGCAGGCACGCACGCGCGGCGGTCACGCGGCGATCGCCGCGGCCTACGAGCGCGCGGCCTCGCTCAGCCCCGCCCGGCGCGACAGGGGACGGCGCCTGACCGTGGCGGCGCGGGCCGCGGCCGACGCCGGGCAGTTCGAGCGGGCGGCCACCCTGGCCGACCTGGCCGACCAGGCCGACCCGCACGCCGCGGACCCGGCGACGACGGCGGAGGTCGCGCGGGTCCGGGCCGTCGTCGCCGCCGAGCGGGGCCTGCCGAAGGCGGCCCACGAGATCCTCGTCGGCGCGGCGCTCTCCACCGCCGGGCACGACCCGGACACCGCGGCGGTCATGCTCCTCGACGCGGTGGAGATCACCTGGTTCGCCGGTGACCTCGCCGCGCTCGCCGACGTCGTGGAGCGGACCGGCGAGGCGGGGATCGACCCGGGCGATCGCGTACGCGCCCTCGTCCGGGCGGCCAGGGGTCTCACCGGCCTGGCCGCCGACGAGGTGGGGGACGGGCTGCCGGCGCTGCGCGAGCTGATCGCCCTCACGCGGGCCGGGCCGCACGGGGCGGAGTTCAGGGAGCGCGCGCGGATCACCTGGTGGCACCTCATGGTCGGCGAGCACGCCGCGGCCTGCGACCTGGCCGCCGCCCTCGTACGGGACTGCCGCGTCGAGGGCGCGATCGGCGTGCTGCCGCGCGCGCTGGCGCTGCTCGCCAGGGCACAGGCGCTCCAGGGACGGCACCGCGACGCGCTGGCGAGCGCCACCGAGGGGCGGCGCGTCGCGCGCGACACCGGCCAGAGCGACCACGAGGGCTACCACTCGGTGGTGCTCGCCTGGATCGCGGCCGTCGAGGGCGACCGGGAGTGGTGCGAGGACCTGACGAGGGAGGTCCTCGCGCGGGGGACGGGGGCGAACGTGGTGTGGGCCGGGTGCGCGCTCGGCCTGCTCGACCTCGGGCTCGGCCGGCACGAGGCGGTCCTGAGCAGGCTGGAGGACCTCACGGCCGGTCCGAACCGGCTGGACGTCCTGTCCAGCCTGCCCGACCTCGTCGAGGCCGCCGCCCGCCTGGGGCTGCCCGGACGCGCCGCGGAGCCGTACCGCTGGTACCAGGGGTGGGCCGACCAGATGCGGCGGCCCTGGGCCGGGGCGATCGCGCTGCGGTGCCGGGCGCTGCTCGCCGGAGACGAGGAGGAGGCGGGCGAGTACTACGCGCGGGCGGTCCGGCTGCACCGCACCGGCGAGCGGCCCTTTGACCGCGCCCGCACCGAGCTGCTCCACGGCGAGTGGCTGCGCCGCTCCCGCCGCCGGGCCGAGGCCCGCCCGCCGCTCCGCTCCGCCCTGGAGATCTTCGAGCGGCTCGGCGCCCGGCCCTGGGCCGGGCGTGCCCGCGCCGAGCTGCGCGCCTCGGGCGAGAGCGTCGCCGCGGGCGCGCCCGATCGCGGCCCCGGCCCGCTCGGCCGTCTCTCCCCGCAGGAACTCCAGGTGGTACGGCTCGCCGCGACGGGTCTCAGTAACCGCGACATCGGCGCCCGGCTCTTCCTCAGCCCGAGGACCGTGGGCCACCACCTGTACAACGCCTACCCCAAGCTGGGCGTCGCCTCCCGCGGCGAACTCGCCCGTCTCGACCTCTCGGCCGATCCCGACCGGCGCTCCGCGTTGTAGCGTCACCGTCATGACCGAACTCGACGGCCGCCTCCGTGCGGTTTGCGACCTCACCGTCTCCGGCGTCAGGGAAATGGCCGGACGGCACGAGTACGACGGCATGATCCAGGATCTGTCACCGGAGGGTGTGCGCGCCGGGCTGGCCGCGCTGGGCCGGGGGCCGCTGCCCGCCGACCCCTACGACGCCGCCCACCTGCAGATCTTCGAGGAGGCCGTGCGGGTGCAGCTCGGCGAGCTGGAACTGCACCGGCGCAGCCCCATGGAGCACCTGGGCAACCTCGACCTGGCCACCTACGACCGCGAGTACGCCCCCGAGGCCGACCGGGAGGCCGCCAAGCACGCCCACCTCGCGCTGTGGCCCGAGGCGGTGGACAACGCCGTGGCCTCCCTCGACATGCTCAGCGCCCCCGTCGCGACCGCGCTGCTCGGGGCGGTGCGCGGCCTGGCGTCCGGGGTGCCCGGGGACGCGAAGGAGAGCGCGCGCGAGGCCGCGTTCAGGGCCCACGCCCGGCTGGTGGAGCACGTCGAGAAGGCCGCCCGCTCCGGGGACCCGGACGCCTCCCTCGGCGCCGGCGGCCTGGCCCGGCTGATGAGCGCGGGCGAGGGACTCCCGGTCGACCTGGGGCGGCTCGCCGAGCGGGCCGACGCCGAACGCGACCGCCTGATGGCCCGGCTGGCGGAGGCCTGCGCGGCCCTGGGTTTCGCCGGACGGCAGCCGCTGGAGGTGGCGCGCGAGCTCGTCAGGGACCACCCCGGGCCCGACGGCGTGATCGAGGCGGCCAGGGCCGGCACCGAGCGGGCGATCGCGTTCACCCGGGAGAAGGACCTGGTGCCCTACCACGACGGCGAGTGCCTGGTCGGCATCGCGCCCGAGTCGCGCCGGTGGGCGATGGCCATGATGAGCTTCTCGGCGCCGGGCGAGCCCGACGGCCCCTCCTGGTACCACGTCACCCCGCCCGACGCCTCCTGGCCCGAGCGCGACATCGAGGAGTGGCTGGAGGTCTTCAGCGAGACCACGCTCCCGGCGATCAACGTGCACGAGGTCGCCCCCGGGCACTTCTCGCACGGCCGTGCCCTGCGCCACGCCCGCTCCGAGGTGCGGCGGACGCTGATGTCGCTGGCCTTCGCCGAGGGCTGGGCGCACTACGCCGAGGAGTTGTGCGTGGAGGAGGACTTCGCGCCCGGCGACCCGCGCTTCGAGATCGGCGTGTGGCTGGAGGCGCTCATCAGGGTGACCCGGCTGGCCTGCGCGATCGGCGTGCACTCCGGCGCGATGACCGTCGAGGAGGGCGCCCGCCGCTTCGCCGCCGACACCCACCTCGCCGGTCCCGCCGCCCTGTCGGAGGCGGCGCGGGCCACCTTCGACCCCACCTACGGCCGCTACACCTGGGGCAAGCTGGAGATCCTCGACCTGCGCGAGCGCGCCAGGGCCGAATGGGGCTCCGGCTTCGGGCTCAAGCGCTTCCACACCGCCATGCTCGACCTCGGCTCCCCGCCCCTGGGCCTGCTCGGCCACTCCCTCGGGGGGACGGCCACCGGCCCCGTGTGAGCGTACGGGCGGGCGGCGGGCAACGGTCAGCGGACGGCCGGTGGCGGTCGGCGGTCGGCGGACGGCA
>NZ_JBNCLF010000011.1:0-170640 GCF_049844535.1 Streptosporangium sp. DT93 | reverse complement strand
AGCGGGCGGGCGGTGGTCGGTGGGCGGACGGCAGCGGGCGGGCGGTGGTCGGTGGGCGGACGGCAGCGGGCGGGCGGTGGTCGGTGGGCGGACGGCAGCGGGCGGGCGGCGGTCAGCGGTCCACGGCCGTCGCCCCGCCGTCGACGACCAGGTGGGCCCCGGTGACGAAGGACGCCTCGTCGCTCAGCAGGAACCGTACGGCCGCGGCGACCTCGGCGGGGCGGCCCAGGCGGCGCAGGGGCGACTTGGTCCTGAAGGACTCCAGGTAGCCCGGGTCGCCGCCGGTGGCCCGGGCGAGCATCGGGGTGTCGATGTAGCCGGGGCAGACGGCGTTCACCCGGATCGGCACCAGCTCGTGGGCCATCGAGCGGGTCAGGCCGAGCAGGCCGGCCTTGGAGGAGCAGTACGCCGGGATGAACGCCTGCCCGACCAGGCCCTCGATCGAGGAGACGCCGACGACCGCGGCGCCCTCCTGGGCGCGCAGGTCGGGCAGCAGGGCCTTGACCAGCAGGGCGTGCGCGCGCAGGTTGACGTTGAGCACCGCGTCCCAGGCCGCCTCGGTGAGGTCGCCGAGGGCCAGGGGGGCGGCGATCCCGGCCGCGTGCACCAGGCCGCCGATCGACCCCAGGGCCTCGCGGCTCGCGGCGATCGCGGCGGGGAAGGCCGAGGCGTCGGTGACGTCGACGGTCACGGCGACCGTGGTGACCCCGTTCATGGCGACGAACGAGGCGGTCTCCTTGGCGCCTGGCCCGTCCACGTCCCAGATCGCGACCGGGCGCCCGGCCTCGGCCAGGGCCAGCGCGCAGGCCCGCCCGATCCCCGACGCGCCGCCGGTGACGACGACTCCGGTGCCGGTCATGGGGTTCCTCCTCGACTGGTGGTGACCTTCAACGTTAGCTTGGGGACCAATCGGTCGCTAGGTACGCCACGGCCCGCGGGGCACGGGCGTGAGATCGTCGGGCTGGACATCGCTGGACATCGTCAGGCTGGAGGAGGCGCGATGCGTGAACTGTCGGGCAAGGTCGCGGTCGTCACGGGGGCGGGCGGCGGGATCGGGCGGGCGCTCGCGCTGGGCCTGGCCGCGGAGGGCATGACGCTGATGCTCGCCGACGTCGACCCCTCGGCGCTCGCGGAGACCGCCTCGCTGGTGGAGGGGGTGAAGACGCTCACCGAGGTCACCGACGTCTCCGACCCGGTGGCCGTGGAGCACCTGGCCGACCGGACCTTCGGCGAGCTGGGCGCCGTGCACGTGCTCTGCAACAACGCGGGCGTCTTCCAGGGCGGCCGGATCTGGACCAGGGAGCCCGAGGACTTCGCCTGGCTGCTCGGGGTGAACCTGTGGGGGGTGCTGCACGGCATCCGGGCCTTCGTGCCCCGCATGATCGACCAGGACACCGAGGGGCACATCGTCAACACGGTCTCGGTCGCGGGACTGTTCGCCGCGCCGGTCGCGGGGGGCTACTCGGTCTCGAAGTACGCGGCGTTCGCGGCGTCGCAGTCCCTCGCCCAGGATCTCGCGATGGCGGGGTCCAGGCTCCGGGTGACGGCGCTGTGCCCCGGCGGGGTGCGGACCGGCATCAACCGCTCCGAGCGGGTCCGCCCGGAGAACCTGCGGACCGCCGGGCGCACCGAGGACGAGACGGCCTCCAGGGAGATCATCGACGGGCTCCTGGAGCGGGGCATCGACCCGGCCGAGGTGGCGCGCGTGGCCGTGGAGGCCATCCGCGAGGAGCGTTTCCTGGTCTTCACCCACCCCGGCTACGCCGAGGGCCTGCGCGAACAGACCGAGGCCCTCCTGTCGGGGGCGCTGCCCCGCTTTCCCGTCCACGAGTAGGCGTGTCCCCGGCCGTGATCAGGCGTTTCCCCGCCCGTGCGCCGGTGCCCTCCCGCCCGTGCGCCGGTGCCCTCCCCTCCGTGAACGCGTGCCCTTCCGCCCGTGAACGCGCGCTCTCCCGCCCGTGAGCAGGCGTTTTCCCAGCCGTGAGCGGGCGGGCGGGCGGGCGCCGATAGACTGGCGCGACCGCTCTGTTCCCTTCGGGGGTCCTTTTGGGGGTCTTGGTGTCTGAGTTCGACACGGTCCTGGTCGTGGACTTCGGCGCGCAGTACGCGCAGCTGATCGCGCGACGGGTGCGTGAATGCCACGTCTACTCGGAGATCGTCCCCTCGACGATGCCGGTGGAGGAGATGATGGCCAGGAAGCCCAAGGCCATCATCCTGTCCGGCGGCCCGTCGTCGGTGTACGCCGAGGGAGCCCCGGCCGCCCCCGCGGGCCTGTTCGGCACCGGCGTGCCGACGTTCGGCATCTGCTACGGCTTCCAGGTCATGGCCCAGGAGCTCGGCGGCGAGGTGGCCAGGACCGGCACGGCCGAGTACGGCGGCACCGCCCTGGACGTGGGCGAGCACGGCGTGCTCTTCGCCGGGCTGCCCCGGAGCCAGTCGGTCTGGATGTCCCACGGCGACAGCGTCTCGGCCGCCCCCGAGGGGTTCACCGTCACCGCGGCGACCGCCCAGACGCCCGTGGCCGCCTTCGAGCACCCCGAGCTGGGCCTGTACGGCGTCCAGTTCCACCCCGAGGTGCTGCACTCCGAGCACGGCCAGGCCGTGCTCAAGCGCTTCCTCGACGCCGCGGGCTGCCGCCCCTCCTGGACGATGCTCAACATCGTCGAGGACGCGGTCGAGGCGATCCGCGCCCAGATCGGCCCCGAGGGCCGCGCCATCTGCGGCCTGTCGGGAGGCGTCGACTCCGCGGTGGCCGCCGCCATGGTGCAGCGGGCCATCGGTGACCGTCTGACCTGCGTCTTCGTCGACCACGGGCTGCTGCGCAAGGGCGAGGCCGAGCAGGTCGAGCGCGACTTCGTGGCCGTCACCGGCGTCAAGCTCCGGGTGGCCGACGCCCAGGAGCGCTTCCTGAAGGCGCTCGACGGGGTCACCGACCCCGAGGAGAAGCGCAAGATCATCGGCCGTGAGTTCATCAGGGTCTTCGAGGACGAGCAGCGCGCCATCCTGGCCGACGGGCCCGTCGACTTCCTCGTCCAGGGCACCCTCTACCCGGACGTGGTCGAGTCCGGCGGCGGCACCGGCACCGCCAACATCAAGTCCCACCACAACGTCGGCGGCCTCCCCGACGACCTGCGGTTCTCGCTCGTCGAGCCGCTGCGCGCGCTGTTCAAGGACGAGGTCCGCCGGGCGGGCGAGGAGCTGGGCCTGCCCGCCGCGATGGTCTGGCGCCAGCCGTTCCCCGGCCCCGGCCTGGGCATCCGCATCGTCGGCGCGGTCAGCCGCGAGCGCCTGGAGATCCTCCGCGAGGCGGACGCCATCGCCCGCGAGGAGCTCACCCGCGCCGGTCTCGACCGGGACATCTGGCAGTGCCCGGTCGTGCTGCTCGCCGACGTCCGCTCGGTGGGCGTCCAGGGCGACGGCCGCACCTACGGCCACCCGATCGTGCTCCGCCCGGTCTCCAGCGAGGACGCGATGACCGCCGACTGGTCGCGTGTCCCGTACGACGTGCTCGCCCGCATCTCCACCCGCATCACCAACGAGGTCCGCGAGGTCAACCGGGTGGTGCTCGACGTGACCAGCAAGCCGCCGGGCACCATCGAGTGGGAGTGACCCTCCGGTAGGCGGGACCGTGGGCGCGGGCCGCGCCCCGCCGCGTCCCGCCGCGTCCACGGCCCCGCGGGGCCGCGCGTCGCGGACGGCAAGGCTTCGCAAAGTGCCGGGCGGTAGGTTGGGGCGGGTGTCCTCCACCTCCTCGATCGGTGCCGGCGCCGCCCCGGCCTCCGCCGCCCGCCTGGCGTGGCTCGACGCGCTGCGCGGCCTCGGCGCGGTCGCCGTCATGCTGGAGCACCTGCTGCCCTGGTTCATGCCCTCCCTGAGGCCGTACTGGTTCAACCTCGGCATGTACGGCGTCCTGGTCTTCTTCCTGGTCAGCGGCTACATCATCCCGGTGTCGCTGGAGCGGCGCGGCGACGTGCGGGCCTTCTGGATCAGCCGCGTGTTCCGGCTCTACCCGATCTACCTGCTGGTCGTGGCCGGGGTGCTGGTGGCGGCGATCTGGATGCCGGTCCGTGAGCAGGTGCCCAGGGACCTGTCGTCGGTGTCCGCGCACGCCACGATGCTGCTGGACGTGGTGCACCGTGGCGGCCTGGCCGACACCATGTGGACGCTCTCGTACGAGATGGTGTTCTACCTGGTCGTGACCGCGCTGTTCGTCGGCGGGGCGCACCGGGCCAGCGGGACGATCGCGGTGGTATTCGGGACGGTCGCGGTCGTCGCCGGGCTGGTGCTGACCGGGCCGCTGCTGGACGGGCCCTGGCCCGCCTACGTGTCGGGGCCGGTGTTCCTCGCCGGCCTGGCCTGCCTGATCGGCGGCAGGTTCCGCAGGAGCGCCGCCTACGTCCTGGGCGCGATGGCCCTGGTGCTGCTGCTCTTCTCCGGCTTCGTTCCGTGGCTGGGGGCGGTGATCCTCGCGGTGATGTTCGCCGGGACCGCGATCCGCCGCTGGGAGGAGGGGGCGGGAGGGCTCGCCCCGGTCGCCGTGACGGCCGTCCTGGTGGGCGTCGCCCCGATCTGGGCGCCCCAGGCGGGCTGGTGGTGGGTGCAGCCGGGGCCGTGGCTCGTCACCATGGCGATGGCCGGGGCGACGTTCGCCGGGGGGATGGCCCTGCGCGAGCGCCGGCTGCCCCGGTTCCTCGTCTGGCTGGGCCTGGTGAGCTACTCGGTCTACCTGCTGCACCACCCGCTGCTGCGGATCTTCCACGCCGTCGTGGGGGACGTGCGGGCGGCGGGGCCGGCGGTGCAGCTCTCGCTCAGCGCCGTCTTCGTGCTGGCGGTGCTCGGCCTGAGCCTGCTGACCTACCGCTACGTGGAGCTTCCCATGCAGCGTCTTGGCAGGCGGCTGGCCCGCGCGGGGCGTGCGGGAGGCGCGGGGGGTGCCGCCCCCGAGCCGCCGTCCTCGGGTGACGGGGGCTCGGGAGCGGTCCTCGGGGGAGGGGAGCCGGGAGCCGCTCCCGGAGGACGGGACCGGGGGACCGCCCTGGGAGGACGGGACCCGGGAGCCGTGCCGGGAGGACGGGACCCGGGAGCCGTCCTCGGGTGACGGGGGCTCGGGAGCCGTCCTCGGGGGACGCGGATCAGAAACTGTCCTCCGGCGACTGCGCGTAGGCGTCCGGGTCGCCGGTGGGCGAGTCCGAGCTCAGGTCCTTGTCCTTCTCGGAGCCGACCGGGTAGACGTCCCCGGCCACGGTGGCCTTGGCGCCGCGCAGCGAGGAGACCGACACCACGTGGTAGCCCTGCTTCTGCAGCGCGGCCAGCAGCTTCGGCATCACCTTGACGGTCTGCTCGACCCAGTCGTGCATCAGGATGACGCCGTCACGCTTGGCGTTCTTGAGCACCTCGTCGTAGATGGCCTTCTCGTTCCTGGTCGCCCAGTCCCGCGAGCCGCCGTTCCACAGGATGATCGGCATGCCCATCTGCCTGGCGACCGCCGCGACCCGCTCGTCGAGCTCGCCGTAGGGCGGGCGGATCGTCGTCGGGTACTTGCCGGTCACCTTCTTGACGATGTCCTGGGTCGAGGTCAGCTCCTCGCGGATCCTGTCCTCGGACAGTTCCCGCAGGTGCGGGTGGGTGTAGCTGTGGTTGCCGATCTCGTGGCCCTCGACGACCATCCGCTTGGCGAACGCGGGCCGGGACTTCACGTACTGGCCCTCAAGGAAGAACGTCGTCTTGGACTTGTACTTCTTGAAGGTGTCGAGCAGCTTGTCGGCGTACTTGCCGGGACCGTCGTCGAAGGTCAGCGCGATGCACTTGACCTTCGCGCAGTCCACGGGGACGGGCTTGGGGGCGGGCTTGGCCTTGCCCGTCGCCGTGGCCTTGGGCTTCGTTTCCGGCTTGTCCGCGCTCCACGCGGTGGTCGGTACGGAGATCATGGCCAGCGCGCAGGACGCGGCCAGCACCATTCGGGCAGGAGACTTCATGAGGGGAGCTCCGGGTCATATCGACGTCGGTCGAACGGTCATCCTATCGAGACGGCTGAGGCCTTCCGGGGCGGAAGAGTCACGATGTTCTGTGAAACCCCGCCTCGACGGGAGCCGGGACGCCCGGGCGGGCGCTGTCGCGGGCGTGTCGCAAGCTTGGTGATTCCCCTGGTCACGGCTGCGTATAGTCGGCGCGGGCGTTCCGGGCGGGTGCCCGATGATGGGCACCCGCCCGCTGTCGGAACCCGCTGGGAAGACCATGACGATCAGTACGGTGGAGCCGAGCACGGCCGCGGAGCGGCGGCCGGAGAGCCCCGGTTCCCCGGACCCCGGCCGGCGGTTCGCGCTCGCCTGTTACGCGACCGGCCAGCTCGTGCTGCTCGGCTGGTGGCTCGCCTTTCACCCCGGGCTGATGAGCCCCGACTCCGTCACCTACGTCGAGCACGTCACGACGGGTCCCTGGGTGGCCGGGCAGTCGGTCGCCTACGACGCGCTGCTCGGGCTCTGCCTGCGGCTGACCGGGGACGTGTCCGCGGTCACCCTGCTGCAGACGGCCGGGATGGCCGCCGCGCTGGCCCACCTGGCGGGCGCGCTCACGGCCCTGGGACCGCCGGGGCGGTGGCTGCTCGTCGCGGTCGGATGCGCCACGCTGTCGCCGCCGCTCGGCGCGTTCACCGTGGCGATCTGGAAGGACGTGCCGTTCACGATCTGCGCGGTGCTGGCCGCGGGCACCGCGATCAGGCTCGCCTCCGGACCCGCGTCCCGAACGACGCCCGGACCCGCGTCCGGGTCCGTGCTTCGAGCCGCGTCCGGCCGCGGGACCGGACGCGGGGCCGGCACCGCGTCCGGGGTGTCCGGGGTGTCCGGGACCGCGTCCGGGGTAGTGCCCGCGCGGCGGCGGGGTGGATCGCGGCGGCGGCGCAGGCCCGCACGGACCGGGAGGGGAACGATCCGGGACCGGCGTCTCGTGGCCCTCGGTGCCGAACTGGTCGGGCTGGGCCTCTTCCGCCACAACGGTTTCCTGGTCGCGCTGATCGCCGCCGTCCTGCTGGCGCTGCTGCTGCCCGCGGTCCGCCGGTGGCTGGCCGTGGTGGCGGCCGTCTCGGTGACGGTGCCGGCGCTGCTGCTGGGTGCCGGTTATCCGGCGCTGGGGATCGCGCCGCCGTCCCGCACGTTCGCCTACCAGACGGTCTTCGGTGACCTCGCCGTGGCGTACGGGGAACGCCCCGAGCTCTTCGGCCGTGAGGAACGGGCCCTGCTGGAGGCGATCGCCCCGCCCGAGGCGTGGCGGCGGGGCGCGACCTGCCAGACCATGGCGCGGATCTTCTTCGACCCCGCGTTCGGCCACACCGAGGCCGAGCGGCGCATCTCCGACGTCCTGCGGCTCTGGCGGGGGCTGCTGGTCCGCGCGCCCGGCCTGATGCTGGGCACCCGCGTCTGCCGCGCCGCCCTGGCCTGGCAGATCGACTCGACCGCGGGCGAACCCGGCGGCGAGCTCTACCGCTTCTCACCGCACGACCCGCGCCTGCCCGCCGCCTGGGAGGGCACCGGTGTGGACTCGGTGATGCGGCAGCGGCCGTTCCTCCCGGTCCTGCGGACCGCCGGGCTGATCGCGCTGGACGCCTCCACGGTCAGGCAGTTCGAGTGGCTGCTCTGGCGGGCGCCCCTGTGGTGCTACCTCTGCTACGCGGCGGCCGCGCTGGCCCGGCGGCGCACCGGGAGCGGGGCAGCGCTCGCCGGGGCGGCGGTGGTCGCGGGCCAGCAGCTCGGCGTGATCCTCACCAACACCGCCCCGGACTTCCGGTTCATGGTGACGCCGATCCTCGTCGGGATCGTGCTGGTCCCGCTGCTGGCGTGGGAGGCGCGGGCCTTGGTGGCCCGCCGCTGACCCGGGGCGTCCGGGTCAGCCGGGTGCGGGGGACCCGCGCGGTCCTTCAGCGGTCGATCTCGTCGAAGAGCGCCTCCCACCGGTCCAGCACCCGGGGCAGCCGGTACTCGCCCATCCGTTCCCTGCCCCTGGCGCCCATCGCGCGGCGCAGCTCGGCGTCGGACATGAGGCGTTCCAGCGCGCCGGCGAAGCTCCCGGTGTTGCCGGGCTCGGCCAGCACGCCGTTGTCGCCGTCCCGGACCAGGGTCCGCACGCCCGCCGAGGCGTCACTGGCCACGGCGGGCAGGCCGCAGGCGGCGCCCTCGGCCAGGACCAGCCCCCACCCCTCGAAGTCGCTGCTCAGCGTGACGATGGAGGCGTCGAGGTACGCGGACTCGACGTCGGCGACCTGTCCCCTGAAGACGATCCTGTCGCCGAGGCCGGTCTGCCACGCCTGCGCCTCCAGCGCCGCCCGGAGCGGCCCGTCGCCGATGATGTGCAGCTCCCACCGCTCGGCGACGGCGGGGGACGCGGCGGCGAAGGCGTCGATCAGCAGGTCGATCCGCTTCACCCGGACCAGCCGTCCCGCCGAGACGATCCGCGGGTTGCGCAGCGGGGCCGCGCGCTCGGGGAAGATGCCGACCGGGTTCAGCATGGTCCCGCAGTTGGCGAGCCGGTGCCCGGCGAAGGCCGCGGCGTAGTCGTCGCAGAGGAAGAGCGCCTTGTCGAAGTGGGCGTAGTGCTTCTTGATCAGCCTGAGGTTCGGGGAGTCCACCGCCTCGGCGTACGACTGGTGGTACTGGCCGACCTTGGCGATGTGCGGCAGGGGCAGGTCGGCGATCCAGTGGGCGGCCCAGGGGGAGGCGACGACCAGGTAGCCGCGGCGGACCTGGCCGGTCAGCCGCAGCAGCCGCTCCCTGGCGGCCGCCATCTCCCTCGGGGGACGCCGCGGCCTGCCCCTGCGCCACGGGAGCGAGCGGGGGGCCACCTCGGGGGCGGGCGTGTCGTACAGCGTGACGTGCCGGTAGAGGGGGTCGGTGACGTAGGTCTGCGGCTGCCTGGACGGGTTGATGCCGATCAGCGTCACCCGGTGCCCGCGCGCACCCAGGCCCTGGGCCAGGGTGTGGATGACCCGCTGGGAGCCGCCCATCGAGTCGGCGTCGGTGCTCAGGAAGAAGACGTCGCGGGCTCTCATCGCAGGGCCTCCCCGAAGAACGCGTCCACGACCCCGGCGGCGGCCTGCCCGTCGTCGAGGCCGCACCAGCGCTCGCGGAACCGCGCGTAACGCTCGGCGTACGTCTCGGCGATCTCGTCCAGCCGGGCCAGCGCGCCGGCCAGCTCGCCGGTGTCGCGGAGCAGCGGCCCCGGCGCGACGTCGGCCAGGTCGAAGCAGACCCCCCGCTGGGCCGAGGCGTAGCGCTCGTGGTCGTCGACGTAGTAGAGGATCGGCCTGCCCAGGCAGGCGTAGTCGAACATGATCGAGGAGTAGTCCGTCACCAGCACGTCCGAGGCCAGCATCAGGTCGTTGACCTCGGGGTACGCCGAGGCGTCGCGGACGAGGAAACCGAGCGGGTCCGGCACCGTGAAACGGTCGTAGCGGTGCGCCCTGACCAGGATCACCCAGTCCGGCGGGAGCGTCCCGGCGAGGGCGGGCAGGTCCAGCCGGATCGAGTCGCCGCTGAAACGCCCGCCGTCGCGGTAGGTGGGCGCGTACAGGACGACCCTTTTGCCCGCGGGGATCTCGAAGAACTCCCGGACCCGCCGCGCCCGCTCGCGCTGCGCGGGCTCGGCGTGCCGTACCAGCACGTCGTTGCGCGGGTAGCCCGCGTGGAGCAGCTCGCCGTCGAACCCGCTGGCCTCGGCGAAGTCGCGCCGGAAGTCGCGGCCCGGCGTGAGCAGCACGTCCCAGCGCGCCACGGCCTCGGCGTATCTCCTGGCCAGGGCGGGCTGTGCCCGGTGCCGGGGCTCCTCAAGGCCCATCTTCTTGAACACCTGTCCGTGCCAGGTCTGCAGGTAGCGGGTGCCCGCGCGCTTGCGGTAGCAGTAGGGCAGGTTGTGGCTGTCCACCCAGTACCCGGCGCGGGCCAGCGTCCAGGCGTAGCGGAAGGTGTCGCGCCGGACGAGGTCGACGTCCTCGGGGAAGCGCTCGGGAACGCCCGCGTGCGACCAGACCGTCCGGAGCTCGGTGGCCCGCCGTCCCAGCTCCTCGTGGATGTAGCGCGGGTTGCCGGTGTAGTCGCTCCCCTCGGCCGACTCGAACAGCACCAGGTTCCGGTTCACCGGCACGACCGCGCTGAGGAACCGGTAGAAACGGCCCAGGTTGCGGGGGGTGGCGAGGTCGGCGAGCAGGCCGCGCCAGAGCTCGGACGCCTTCGGGAACCGCCTTGCCCGCACCGGGCCGAGCCTGCGGGCGGTGAGGCGGAACGGGACGTCGGGGGACGCCTCCAGGACCAGCCGTCCCTGGCCGACCGCGCCCACGGAGGTGAACGACAGGCCGGGGGAGGCCAGCAGGTGCCTGACGTTGCGGTGCTCGCCCTCGTGCAGCGCGACCGCGACCGCCTGCGGCCGTACGACACCGTCCGGCCAGACCAGGTCGGGCAGGGAGATCGACACCCTCCCCTCCAGGACGCGGGGCGCCCCGTCGGTCCCGTCCGGGACGCCGGATCCGTCCAGGCCGACAGGTCCGTTCAGCGCGCCGGGTCCGTCCGGGACGCCGGGGCGTTCCGGTGCCGTCGTGGCGGGTACCGGCTCGAAGGGGATCGAGGCGATCGTCTTCCGCCTGCCGCCGATGCGCAGCCACGCGGACGTCGTCCGGCCCTCCAGCACCCGGCCGGGATCGTAGGTCCGCACCGTCAGGTCCACCCGGTCCCTGGACGCCTGCAGGTCGACGAGCTCGTGCCGGAGCAGCGCGCCGGCGAACGGCTGCTCGGCCAGGTGCAGCTCGGTGACGTCCAGCTCGCTCCGGCCCTGCTCGTCCGCGGGGGGCGTCGCGCCCCAGAACACCCGCCCGCCGTGCCCGGCGACCTGGCGGGGCGGGATCGACGACCCGCCGCCCAGCTCGACGGCGGCGAGCGCCGCCTCGGCGCCGCGCCGCTCGCGGAGGAGCTGGACGCACACCCGCTCGGCCCGGCTCAGCCGCCGGATCGCGGCCGGCTCCAGCGTGTCCACGTACGGGATGACGAGGTCGGCGAACTCGTCGATCCACCGGGGGGCGCGCATCGGCAGGTCGCCCAGGTAGAGGCGGAGGTCGTGGGAGAGGAAGCGGTAGTCCTTGTCCTGCTTGAGGTCCAGGGAGCGGGTGTCGGCCAGCACGCGGTCGCTCAGCTCGGCGGCCGTGACGCGCTGGCGCACGTTCTCCAGCTCGTGGCGCCGGGAGGAGATCGACCGGGTCGCCGGGGTGGCCGCGAGCAGCCAGCGGTAGACCGGCCACGGCACCAGCGCGAACAGCTTGCTCCGGCAGAACAGCTCCGTGGACCAGACGATGTCCTCGTGGTGGATGTCCTCGTGGAACCGGATGCCGATGCCGTCGAGGAAGGCGCGCCGGTACAGCTTGTCGGTGGCCAGGCAGTTGAAGAGCAGCTCGGGCTCGGCGCGGATGCCCTCCACGGTCCGCCGCTCCTCGAAGAGCTGCGGGTACCAGAGGGTGACGGCGCCGGTCGCCTCGTCGACGCGCTCCACGGCGCCCATGACGAAGTCGGCGTCGGTCCGCTCGGCCTCCAGCAGCAGGCTCTTGCAGGCGTGCCTGGGCAGCTCGTCGTCGCTGTCGAGGAACATCAGGAAGGGCGCGCGGGCGGCGTCCATCCCGGCGTTGCGGGGCGCCCCGCAGCCGCCGCTGTTGGCCGGGAGCCGCACGTAGCGGACCCGGCCGTCCTGTTCGGCGAGCGCTTTGGCCACCGCCGGGGTGTCGTCGCCGGAACAGTCGTCCACGACGATCACTTCGAGGTTCTTGAGCGTCTGGCCGAGAACGGACCGTACGGCCCGGGGTAACCGGGGCGCGTCGTCGTAGGTGATGACGATCACGCTGACGTCGGGGACCGTGGAACGCTGTGTCATGGTGTGCGACTCCAGAGAGGCTGGGAGGAGAGCCTTGATCCGTCCGGCTCCCAGGTGGCGACAGGTGGGCGGGAGCCGGGCGGGGCGTGACGGGACGGCCGGTCCGCCCGGGGGGCCGGGGTCACATCGGGGGTGACCCCGGGTGGTCCCGGGCGGTCCGGATGAAAAAGGTGGAAACCGGCGGGAACGGGTGATGCCGGCGGCTGCGGGGCGGACGGGGCGGTCACGGCCCCGTCCGGTCAGCGGGTCATCGGCGGGCGGTGGAGACCTCCCGCAGGACGGGGGCGTCACGGCCGGAGCCCCCGGCGGGTCCTCCACCGGCGCTCCCTCCGGAGTTCCGGCCGGAGCGCCCGCCGGAGTCCTTGCCGGAGGTCCGGCCGGAGGTGCGGGTCGCGGACTCCTCGTGGTAGTCGGCGTCGACGTTGACCGTCCACACGTCGTGCCGGGCGCCCTCGGCGACGTTCTCCACGGTCAGCATCGCGGTGAGCATGGAGTGGTCCTGGTTGTTGTACCGGTGCATGCCGTTGCGGCCGACGGGGTGGACCCGCGGCCACTCCACGTCGAGGTACTTCCTGATCACCTCCACGTTGCGGGCGTGGCCGGCGTCGTAGACCGGGTAGGCCTTCGGCATCCGCACCACGTATCCCCGCTCGACCGAGCCGGGGGTGACCAGGCCGAGGCGCTCCAGTTCCCGGGTGCCGAACGCGACGAGGTCGTCGTCGGGCATCCGCCACAGGTCGTCGCCCTCGGTGACGAAGTACTCCAGGCCCAGGCAGGTCCGTCCGGCCCGCACCAGGTCCGCCGACCAGGAGCCGTAGTTCTGCACCCGGCCTAGGCGTACCTCGGGGGAGTGGATGTAGATCCAGTTGTCGGGGAAGGAGAACCGCTCGGGGACGACCAGCGCGACGGTGAGGAAGTCGCGGTACCTCAGCCCCGCGGCGGCCTCGGCGACGACGTCGGGCACGTCGGGCCCGAACGCGCGGATCAGGGCGCCGAGCGGCATCGAGGAGATCAGGTCGTCGCAGAGCACCTCACGGACGGTGTCCCCCGGGCCGTGGAGCACGTCCGGCCTGTGGAGCACGTCCGGGCCGCGGGTGCCGGTCGCGTCGTGGACGCCGTCCGGGCCGCGGGTGCCGGTCGCGTCGCGAGAGTCCTCCGAGCGGACGGTGACGGCCAGCCGGTCGCCGTGGCGGCGGATGCGCTCGACCCGGGTGCCCAGGTGCACGGCACCGCCCCGCTCGCGGACCCGCTCGGCGCAGCTCTCCCACATCATGCCCGGCCCCAGCCGGGGGTAGCGGAACTCCTCGATGAGGCTGGTGATCTCCCTGCGCCTGCGGCCGGGCGTCAGCGCGTCGGCGACGGCCCTGCCCAGCGAGAGGTCCCTGATCCGCTGCGCGGCCCAGTCGGCCTGGATGGTGTCGGCCGGTACGCCCCAGACCTTCTCGGTGTAGGTCTTGAAGAAGATCCCGTACAGCCTCCGGCCGAACCTGGCCGTGACCCAGCCCTCGAAGGTGGAGCGGTCGGCGGGCGGCCGGACGCGGGCCAGGACGTAGGAGCCGACGCACCGCACGGCCTCGACGAGGCCGAGGTTGACCAGGGCGTTGGACGCCTTGAGCGGGTAGTCGTAGAAACGGCCCCGGTAGTGGATGCGGCTCATCCTCGGCCGGAGCGGGAAGTCCCGCTCGTCGAGAAGCTCGTGCCAGAGCTCCTCCACCCTGGGCACCTTGGTGAAGAACCGGTGGCCGCCGATGTCGAAGCGCCAGCCGTCGCGTTCCTCGGTACGGCTGATGCCGCCGACCACCCGGTCGGCCTCGAAGACCTCGCACGGGCGTCCTCGCCGGACCAGCTCGTAGGCCGCGGTGAGCCCGGCGGGCCCCGCCCCCACGACGACCGTTGACTCCATGCGTTTCCCCCCGCGAATGCCGTTCGCTGTGATCCCGCCCGTCTCGGTCACCGATCGTGTCGGACGCCCCGGGGGGATCGGGGGGTCATTACGACTTACCAGGACGTGTGCATTCCCAGCCTTGACCGTGCCGTGGGGAAGGCGTTGCCGCGCCACGGGGGGGCCGGCGCCGTGGTCCGTCCGGCCGGGGGCCGGGGACGGTCAAGACTCGGTCAGCTCCGTTCATGGCCGTCCCGTTTCGGGTTCGTCCGCTCCCGCCGCGCGTCCATGCTTCTGACGTGACGTCCGCCTCGGGCTCGGGGCCGCCGGGTGATGCCGGAGGGTGGGCGGGCCTCCGCCGCCGCTCCCGGGCGGCCGTCCGGCCCCCGTCCCCCCGCCGGGGACGTCGTCCACGATGAGTGGATCTTCACCCGCGTGCCGTCTCCGGTGTTCGAGCCGATGGACCGGACCGTGAGCTTTCGACTACCGGAGGACCGACCGTGGCCCCAGTGAGCATCATCGTGCCCATCTACGACGTGGAACCGTACCTTGAGGCGTGCCTGGAGTCGTTGGTCGCGCAGACCTGGGCCGACATCGAGGTCGTCATGGTGGACGACGGCTCCCCGGACTCCAGCGCGGAGATCGCCGGGGCCTTCGCCGCGCGCGACGCGCGGTTCCGGTTGGTCCGGCAGGAGAACGCCGGGCTGGGCACCGCGCGCAACACCGGGGTGCGGCACGCGACGGGCGAGTTCCTCGCGTTCGTCGACAGCGACGACATGCTCCCGCTGACGGCCGTCGAGACGATGGTGTGCAGCCTGACCGGCAGCGGGTCCGATCTCGCGACCGGCAACGTGCTCCGTTTCAGCGGCCAGGGGGTGCGCCAGTCGCCCATGCACAAGGCGATCTTCACCGGCTCGGCCCGGCGGACCCATGTGACCGGCGACCAGGCCCTGCTCAAGGACCGGCTGGTCACCAACAAGCTCTGGCGCCGCTCCTTCTGGGACGAGCACGGCATGAGCTTCCCCGAGGGGGTCCTGTGGGAGGACATCGCGGTCTCCCTGCCCGCGCACTTCCTGGCCGCGGCGGTGGACGTGATCGCCACCCCGGTCTACCTCTGGCGCGAGCGCGAGGGGGAGAACGTCTCGATCACCCAGAACCGGGGACACGTCAAGGGGATCGAGGACCGGTTCGCCGCGGTCGGCTCGGTGCGGAGCTTCCTGGCCGGCACCGGCAGGACCGCGCACCTGGCGGCATGGGACCGGATGGTCCTCGACGGCGACCTGCCGAACTTCCTGCAGGTCTTCGACCAGGCCGACGAGGCGTTCCGGAACCGCTTCCTGGACCTGGCGTGCGCCTACCTGGAGCAGGCGGGGCCGAAGGTCCTCTCGCTCGTCCCGGCGCAGCGGCGGGTGAAGTGGGCCCTGGTCCGCGAGCGCCGCCTGGAGGAGCTCGTCCAGGTGCTGGAGTGGGACAGGACCGTCAAGCCGACCGCCCGCGTCGTCGGCGGCGGGGTGCGCGGCTACCACCTCAACAGCCCCGTGCAGGTTCCGCGATCCCTCACCCGGATGCGCGAGGAGCTGGACCTGCGCCAGCGGGTGGACACCATGGACTGGAAGGGCGACGCCCTGGTCGTCGACGGCCGGGTGTCGGTGCGCTACCTGCGGACCCGCAGGCGGATGCAGCAGCACGTCTTCGCCTGGCTGGTCCCCGAGGGGCCGGGGCGCAGGGTGCGGCTCCCGGTGACGGCCCGGCGGAGCCTGTCGCTGGTGGACACCGGCCCGCGCAGGCGCAAGGACTGGTGCGGCTTCCGGCTGTCGATCGACCCGGACCGGCTCCCGGCCGGTTCGACCTGGCGGATCGAGCTGCGCGTGCTCTCCCGGGGCCTGCTGAGGCAGGGGGCGCTGGGGCAGCCGAGCCCGGCCGCGCGGCGGCTGGAGTTCTCCGAGCGCGACTCCGGGACCGTCGCCTGGACGGAGTGGACGGCCGGGGAGGAGTTCCGCCTCCGGGTGGAACGGCCGGGCGGGCGGGTCACCGGGCACCGGGTGGCCGAGGGTCTGCTGCGGATCACCGGCCGGTGCGGGCCCGGCCTCGGCACCGGCGCGAGCACCGGCTCCACCGACGGTCCGCGCAAAGGCTTCGCCGAAGGCTCGGGCAACGGCTCCGTCGCCGATCCGGGCACCGGCCCGGGGGCCGCGCCGGTGCCCGGATCGGTGTCCGCGTCTGTGCCCGGGCCGGTGTCCGGGCCGGTGCTCCGGCTGACCCGGCCCCAGGGGGGCCGCGAGCGGCGCTACCCGATGACCGTCGTCGGCGACGACTTCGAGGCGGTGATCGCGCTGGACGACGTGCTCTCGGAACGCTGGCCCGCCCTCGACCCGGCGAGCCTGGAGATGAGCGCGCTGCACCCCGGCGCCGAGTGGCACTTCGACGTCGTCCCCGCCGGCGGCCCGGCCCGGCCGCTGATCGTCGACGCCGCCGTGGAGCGCGGCCTGTACCGGCTCCGCGGGCGCGACGTGGTGCTGGACCGGTCGCAGCGGGGCGGGTTCGTGCTGCGCGAGCAGCGGCCCACCTTCTACGTGGAGCGGGTGGAGTGGGACGAACACGGGCACCTGCGGCTGACCGGGGCGCCGATGCGGCCGATCGACGGCCCGGCCTGGCTGGTCGTCACCTCCCGCAGCCGGTTCACCGAGCGGTTGTTCCCGCTGGTCGACGGCACGGTCACGGTGACGCCCGAGGGGAGCGAAACGCTCGCCGGGTGGCTGCCGCTGCCCGCGGGCACGCACGGCTTCTCGGTCCGTACGGCCCTCGGCGACATGCGGGTGGAGTTCCGCCCGTCCGCGCCGCTGGAGCACATCTCGGCCACCCGGACGTTCACCTTCGAGACCGACGTCATGGCCGAGGCCGTGTTCACCGTCGGCGACGACCTGCGCGCCTCGGGCAGGCCCAAGCAGCAGCGGCTGCTGCGCGAGGACTTCTACCCCGCGCGCCGCGCGGAACCGCTCCGGCCCGCCGTCCTGTTCGACAGCTTCGGCGGCAGGCAGTTCTCCGACAACCCCAGGGCGATCTACGAGGAACTGCGCGGGCGCGGCTCGGACCTGGAGTTCATGTGGCTCGTCCGCGACGGGCAGGTGGAGGTGCCCGAGGGGGTGGTGCCGGTCCGCCGCTACGGGCGCGAGTTCTACGAGGCGCTGGCCCGCTGCCGCTACGTCGTCACCAACAGCGACCTGCCCACCTGGTTCGAGCGCAGGCCCGGGCAGACCGTGCTGCAGACCTGGCGGGGCACGCCGCTCAAGCGCGTCGGCTTCGACGTGGAGAAGGTGCCGTTCGCCAGGCCCGACCACCACGAGCGGCTGGCCAGGACCGTCGCCCAGTGGAGCCACCTGATCTCGCCGGGTCCCTGGTGCAGCTCGATCCTGGACAGCGCCCTGCGCTTCGAGGGGGAGATCCTGGAGATCGGCTCCCCCCGCGACGACCTGCTGATCCGCGGCGGGCCCGGGAAGGTCGCCGAGCGGGCGGCGCGGGTCCGCGACCGGCTCGGTCTGCCCGAGGGCAGGAAGGTCGTCCTGTACACCCCGACCTGGCGGGACGACAAGTTCTACAGCCGGGGACGCTACCGGCTCGACCTGCACCTGGACCTGCAGCGGATGGCCGACGAGCTGGGCGGGGAGTACGTGTTCCTGCTGCGCAGGCACCCGACCGTGACCGACCGGGTGCCGCGCGCCGGCGCCGACTTCGTCCGCGACGTCTCGGTGTACCCCGACGTCCAGGAGCTCTACCTGGTCGCGGACATGCTGGTCACGGACTACTCGTCGGCGATGTTCGACTTCGCGGTGACGGGCCGGCCGCTGCTGTTCCACACCTACGACCTGGAGCGCTACCGCGACGAGGTACGCGGCTTCTACATCGACTTCGAGGCCGAGGCTCCCGGCCCGCTGACGCGCACCACCGAGGAGCTGATCGCGGCCGTGCGCGACGCCGACGACGTCCACGCCAAGTACCGCAGGGCGTACGAGGCGTTCACCGCCAGGTTCTGCCCGCTGGAGGACGGTCACGCGGCCGCGCGGGCCGTGGACCGGGTGTTCCGCTAGCGGCGCGGTTCCGAAGGCCGGGGAGCCCTCTCCCCGGCCTTTCGCGCCTTCAAAGCGGCCGATCGATCTGGCGGGGGCCGGTCAAGAACTGGCATGGAGATCTTCTAGTAGTTACAGAGCGTAGACGACAGGAGACATGGCGTGGCCATGCTGGAACGTATGAGGGCCTATTCGTTGGACGACGTTCACGCGACCCGGAAACGAAAAGACTCCTGGTGGACCGTTTTCCTGGTCGACCCGGTGGCGTGCAGGCTCACCCTGCTCGTCGCCAACCACACGTCCGTCACCCCGAACGGTCTCACCCGCCTCTCCCTGATCCTCGGCATGTGCTCGGCGATCTGTTTCGCGGGTGGCCGGCTGGCCGCGGGGGCCGTGCTGTTCTACGTGAGCTTCGCGGTCGACTGCATGGACGGGAAGATAGCCCGCCTGAAGGGGACCGGCACCGCGTTCGGCCTCTGGCTCGACTACGTGGGCGACCGGATCAGGGTGGTCTGCTGCGCCGCCGGTCTCGCCTCCGGGCAGTACGCCGTCACCGGTGACGTCTCCTACGTCCTGATGGGCGCCGGGGTGGCGGTGCTCGACCTGTTCCGCTACGTGAACGCGCCGCAGATGAAGCGGGTGCGCGAGACGGTCAGGGAGAACCGGCTCGGCCACCTGGCGGCCGTCTCCTCCGTCGAGGCGGGGACCGGTGGCCGTGGCGGGCACACCGGGCGCGGGGGGGACGCCGAGGTCGTCATGCTCCGCGAGCCCGTCACCCCGCGCGAGCCCGTCATGCCCCGTGAACCGATCACCCCGCGCGAGCCGCTCACGCCGCGCGAACCGATCGTCCCGCGCGAGCCCGTGACGCCGCAGGCGCCGCCGGTGCCGCGGGCGGGCAGGCGGCCCAGGCTGCCCCGCCGGGTCGGGCGCCTGCTGGCCCGCCACCGGGTGCGCACCCACCTGATCAGCGGCATCGAGTTCCACGCCGCGGTGTTCGTGGTCGCCCCGCTGATCGGCACGGCCGCGCTGGTGCCCGTCGCGGTCGGCGCGGGAGCGCTGCTCCTGCTGAACGAGGTCTTCTTGATCTACCGAATGTGGCTCTTCGCCCGGGTGGCGCCCGTCGTGCCGCTCGTGGAGAAGGCGCCGCGCGTATCTGTTTGACCAAAGCGTTACGGGGGTTCGTTGTCATGCAGTCCGACCGCCCGATCTTCGTGATCGGTTGTCCGCGTTCCGGCACCACCATGTTGCAGCTCATGCTGCACTCGCATCCGCGCATCGCGGTGCCGCCGGAGACCCGGTTCGTGGTGCCCGGTTACTACCGCAGGTTCTCCTTCGGCGACCTGCGCGAGGAGCGCAACCGGCGCAGGGTCGGCCGGTGGATCGTGGGCGACAAGGACACCAAGTTCAAGGAGCTCAAGCTCGACGGGGAGAAGCTGATCGAGGACATCGTCGCCGGCCCGCCGACGCTGGGGTCCGCGATGGGCATCACCTTCCGCTCCTACGCCGAGCGGTACGACAAGAGCCGCTGGGGCGACAAGCGGCCCAGCTACTACCACCACGTCGACCTGCTGATGCGGCTCTTCCCCGACGCCCAGTTCGTGCACCTGATCAGGGACGGCCGCGACTGCGTGGCGTCGCTGAAGGAGATGCCCTGGTACACCAAGGACGTCTTCCACGCGGTGGTCAACTGGAGCGAGGCGATCGACTTCGGGCGCCGGCACGCCAAGAGGCTCCCCGCCGACAGCTACCACGAGCTGCGCTACGAGGACCTGACGGCCTCCCCGGAGGCCGAGCTGAGCAAACTGTGCGACTTCCTCGGCGAGGACTACGACCCGGCGATGACCGAGCCGTACCACGTGGCCAGGGTGGCGATCCCGCAGCACAAGGTCTGGCACAGCAACACCCACGGCGACGTCACCACCTCCAGGGCGGGCTCGTGGAAGGCCCGGCTGGAGCCCTGGGAGATCTCGGTGTGCGAGACCGTCCTGGCCGAACGGCTGACCGCCAACGGCTACGAGCTCAGCGGCGCGCCCAAGGCGGGCAAGGCCCACGTCGAGGCGTGCGAGAAGGCCGCCTCCAAGCGACGCTGGGCGCGCAGGCGCAAGGAGCTGCGCGACCGCGTCAACCGGCTGCGCGAGCCGAGCCCGGTGGCGGCGCGGCTCACCAGCCGGCAGCTCGGCGAGCTGGCGAAGGTCTGATCATGAAGCCCGACCGCCCGATCTTCATCCTGGGCTGTCCCCGCTCGGGGACGACGATGCTGCAGCTCATGCTGCACGCCCACCCGCGCGTCGCGATCCCGCCGGAGACCCGCTTCATGGTCTCCGCGTACCAGCGCAGGCTCCGGTTCGGGGACCTGGAGGACGCCGAGCACAGGCGCGAGCTGGCCGAGTGGGTGGTCGACCGGCCCCAGACCCGTTTCCACGAGCTGAACCTGGACCGCGACGAGGTGCTCGGGCAGATCGTGGCGGGGCCGCCGACCCTGGGCTCGGCGCTGGGCGCCGTGCTGCGCGCCTACGCGGCGGGGCACGGCAAGCCCCGCTGGGGCGACAAGCGGCCCTCCTACTTCCAGTACACCGACGTGCTGCTGCGGCTCTTCCCCGACGCCCAGTTCGTGCACCTGATCAGGGACGGCCGCGACTGCGTGGCGTCGCTGAAGGAGATGCCCTGGTACAACGGGAGCCTCAACAGCGCGGTCTCCGCGTGGGCCGAGGCGATCGACTTCGCCCGGCACGGCGCGCCGAAGCTCCCCGGCGGCAGCTACCACGAGGTGCGCTACGAGGACCTCACCGCCGACCCCGAGGCCCACCTGCGCAGACTGTGCGAGTTCCTCGGGGAGGAGTTCGACCCGGCCATGTGCGACCCGGCCGCGATGGCCGACGTCGCCGTGCCCGCGCGCAAGACCTGGCACGCGCTCACCCACCGCGAGGTGACCACCGCCCGGGCCGGCTCCTGGCGCGAGCGGCTCGACGCCGGCGAGATCTCGCTCTGCGAGAGCGTGCTCGCCGACCGCCTGGAGACCTACGGCTACGAGCTCACCGGCGCGCCGAAGGCGGAGACGTCGCGGATCGTCGGCTACGAGAGGACCGCGGCCAAGCGGAAGCTGGCCCGGGTCAAGCGGGTCACGTTCGACCGGCTGATCCGGCTCCGCGAGCCGAACCCGCTGGCGGCGCGGCTCACCGCGGCTCAGATCGTGCTGGCCGGGGTGCCGATGCCACGCACCGAACCTGCGACGGTCAGCGGCTGACCTCGCCGAGCGGCGCCGGGGACGACCGGGGACCGGCCTCCCCGGACGGCCCGGCGGCGGTCAGCGGGTGACCTCGTCGAACAGGGTCTCCCACCGGTCCAGCACCCGGTCCGGCCGGAACGCCTCGACGTGCGCGCGGGCGGCGGCGCCCAGCCGCCGCCGCCTTTCGGCCGAGGTCATCAGCCCGGCCAGCGCGTCCGCCAGCGCGCCGACGTCGGTCGGGGGCACCAGCAGCCCGGTCTCCCCGTCGCGGATGAGCGACCTGAGCCCGCCCGACACGTCGAACGCCACCGCGGGCACCCCGTGGGAGGCGGCCTCGCCGACCACCAGCGGCAGCCCCTCGTGGTCGCTGGACAGGGCCAGCACCGAACCGCCCAGGTACTCCCGTCCCATCAGGGCCGCCGGCACCGGGCCGCGGAACACCACCCCGTCGCTCACCTCGCACGCCGCGGCGTGCGAGCGGAGCCGTTCCAGCTCGGGGCCCTCGCCGATCAGGTGCAGCTCCCAGCCCTCGTCCACCCGCCCGCGTGCCCGCGCGAAGGCGGAGATCAGCCGGTCGAACCGCTTCACGCCCCCCAGCCTGCCGATCCCGAGCACCCGGCGGGCGCTCAGGTCCGCGGTCCGCGACGGCCAGGCCGGCAGCGGGTTCGGGATGGACCAGGTGTTGGGCAGCAGCGCGTGCTCGGAGAACAGCCAGGCGTCCTCCTCGGTGAGGAAGACCGCCTTCTCCAGGGTGCCGTAGTTGCCGCGGACCGAGCGCAGGTGCCACGACCCCCGCGCGTGCTCGTACGACCCGTGGTACTGGCCGATCGGCAGCAGCCGCTCGGGCAGCAGCCGCCCGATCCGGGTGACCACGCTGGGCGAGGCCAGCACGGCGAACCCCGGCCCCACGTCGCGCAGCAGCCGTTCCAGGGTCCGCTGCTCGTGCCGGGTGGCCGGCCCCGAGAGCCGCCCCACCGGCGCGCGGTGGATCACGTGAGCGGTGTAGCGCGGCCGTTCCACGTACCGGAACGGGCTCTCGGCCCGGTGCAGCCCGATCACGTGCACCTCGCGGCCCCGCTCGGCCAGTCCCTGGGCCACGGTGTGGGTGACCCGCTGCACGCCGCCCAGGGTGTCGGCGTCCAGGCAGGCGAACACGACGGCACCCCCGCCGCTCCCACCACCTCGCGTGTCCCGGTTCACCGGAACCATCCCGGCATCGGGAGCCTCACCGGCCGCCGCCACCCGGGCCGGCCCGCCGTGCCCGCGGCGTTCGCAGCAGGTCGTTCCCGTCCGGCCCCGGCCGGCGGTTCCGGTACGGGAACCGGCCCGGCGGTCTCCCGGCGTGCCCTCCTCGGCGCGGGCCGGACGCCCCGTCCCTGCCCGCGTGCGGGGAAGGGGCCGAAGAAGTCGTCCACCACCCTCGCCGCGGCGTGCCCCCTCTCGTCGGCGCACCACAGCTCCTGGAACGCCCGGTAGCGGTCGGCGAACGACGCGGACACGCCCTCCAGGTCCCGCAGGACCTCGATCAGCTCCCCGGTCGTGGTCAGGCAGGGGCCCGGGGCGATGGCCGGCAGGTCGTGGTAGACCCCGCGCTCCATCCGGCGGTACTCGTCCCAGTCGTCGACGAGGAACAGCATCGGCCTCCCGGTGACCGCGTAGTCGCACATCAGCGACGAGTAGTCGGTCAGCAGCGCGTCCGAGAGCAGCATCAGGTCGTTGACCTCCGGGTACGACCCCGCCGAACGGACGAAGTGGCGCAGGTGCTCGGGCACCCGGAACCGCTCGACCGGGTGGGTGCGCAGCACCATCGTCCACTCCCCGGCCAGGGCCTCGGCCATCGCGGTCAGGTCCGCCCGGACCGACCGGCCCGAGCCCTTGGCCCGGTCGCGGTAGGTGGGGGCGTACAGCAGCACTTTGGAGCCGGGCGGGATCTCCAGGCGTTCCCGCGCCCGTCCGGCCGCCGCGGGGTCGCCGTGCACGAGCACGTCGCACCGGGGCGAGCCGTGGCGCAGCAGCGGCCCCAGGTAGCCGTTGGAGGGCACGAAGACCCGCTCGAACTCGGCGCTGGGCGAGACCAGCGCGTCCCAGCGTTCCACCGCCGCCCGCCAGGTCGTCCTGGGACCGTCGAAGTCGGCACGCAGGTCGGGCGCGTCGAAGCCGACCGACTTGATGCCCTGCCCGTGCCAGGTCTGCAGGTAGCGGGTGCCGGACGGCTTGGGGTAGGCCAGCGGCATGCCGTGGCTGTCGACCCAGTGGCCGGCCCTGGCCATGGTCCAGACGTGGCGCCAGCTCATCCGGCGCACCAGCCGGGTGCCGGGCGGGAAGTTCCGCCGGTTCCTGGCCACCGACCAGACCGCCTTCAGCGGCGTGTCCCGCCGCGCGAGCTCCTCGTACACGTAGCGGGGGTTGCCGGTGTAGCCGGCGCCGACGTCGGCCTCGAACAGGACCAGGTTCCCGCGCGGTGGCAGCACCGAGATCAGCCCCTTGTAGACGCGGAGCTTCACCTCGGGCGTGCCGATCCTGCGCAGCAGCCGGCCGGCGGCCCGCCGCAGCCGCGGGAGCCGCCGCAGCGGTCCCCGGCGGCGCCAGACCACCCGCAGGACGGCGGCGGCGCCCTCGGCCCTGACGGTGACGTCGTGGTGGGGGACCGTGGCCCGGAACGGCTCGGCCGAGGGGTCGACGAGCAGCCGGTCGGAGGTGACCCTCCCGTCGGGACGGACGATCTCGACCACCGGGTCGTAGCGGCCGTCGAACCCCAGGCGGCCGTGCCGGAGACCGGCGAGGTCGACCGCCGCCTCGCTCAGGAGCTCGCCGCCGGGCTGCGCGCGCGGCGTCAGCCGTACCCGGTGGTCCCTGAACCGCAGGAACGCGGTCCAGCCGGGGGTGGCGTCCAGGACGCCGAACGGGTCGTAGGTCCTGATCGACAGCCTGATCACCGTGCCCTCGCCGGTGACGACCGCCTCGTGGCGCAGCCGGGAGGCGGTGTAGGGCAGCTCGGCCAGCCGGAGCGGGGTGATCTCCCGCCTCGGGTCGGCCTCCGTGCCCCAGTAGGTGTGCCCGTCCCGCCGCAGGGCGGCGCGCGGCGGCGCCTTGGGCCCGTTCAGCGACCGGGCGGCGACCAGCAGCTCGTCGGGCCGTCCGTCGGTGACGAAGCTGCAGCAGACCCGCATGAGCGGGTCCATCGTCTCGAACACCACCGGGTCGAGCTCGGCCAGGTAGGGGCGGACCACCGCGACGAACTCGGAGATCCACGCCTGGTCGCGGGCGGGCAGCGGGTTGAGGTAGACCCGCAGGTCCTGGCGGACGAAGCGGCGCTGCCGCTCGTGAACCAGGTGGCCGAGGCCGTTCTCGCGCAGGATGTCGTCGCTCATCCGGGCCGCCTGGATCCGGGAGCGGACGTTGGCCATCTCGGTCAGGCTCAGCGAGATCGACGGCCGCGTCTCGCCCCCGGCGGTGGCCCGGTGCCAGAGGTAGACCACCCAGGGGACCACGGCGAACCGCCGCGCCGCGCAGTACAGGGCGGTGCTGAAGACGTGGTCCTCGTAGTGGATGTCCTCGGGGAACGGCACCCGGTGCAGCAGCTCGGCCCGGTAGAGCTTGTTGGTGCTGAAGGAGTCCAGGAACATCTCGGGCTCCTGGGCGATCCCCTCGACGGTCCTGCGCCGGGCGAACAGGGCGGGGTAGTAGCGGGCGGTCTTGCCGGTCCGCTCGTACAGCCGGGAGATCTGCCCGGTGACGAAGTCGGCGCCGGTCCGCTCGATCTCCAGCAGCAGGCTCTTGCAGGCGTGCCGGGTCAGCTCGTCGTCGCTGTCGAGGAACATCACGTACGGCGCCCGCGCGGAGGCCACGCCCCTGTTGCGGGGGGTGCCGCACCCGCCGCTGTTGACCTCGGTGCGCAGGTAGCGCACCCGGGAGTCCTCGCGCTGCAACGCGCGGGCCACGGGCTCGGTGCCGTCGGTGCTGGCGTCGTCGACGACGATCACCTCGACACCGCGCAACGACTGCCGGAGCACGGATCGTACGGCCCTGGGCAGCCGGGTGGCGTCGTTGTAGGTGATGACCACAACGCTGCATTCAGGGATATTGATCACATTCTGAGGTATTCCCGAGAAAAGTGATTACTCGTCCCTCTTGTGCAGTGATGACACTGTTTTTGGCGTTGTGTGGCACTGTCCGGGCGAGCCGACTCCCGGCCCGGCTCCCGAGCCGCTCGCCACGTCCGTCGATCCCGGTCCGGGCACAGGCGTTCAAACCTCCCCTGCATGTGAACACTTACATGCCAAGTGTTCATACAGCCACCCGGTGTGAACTCCGCCGAACACGTCTTCCGAGCCCGGGGAGCGGCGCGTGAGCCGTACGGAAGATCCTCTTCGGCCTTTCAGGGGCTGTCCGTCGAGGAGCCGGGAGGGGTAGGCGGCGTGGCCTCCGTGAGCGGGAGACCGTCCTGGAGGTACGCGGTCCGCCCCGTACGGCGGGCCGACACGCAGGCCCGCAGCCGGTGTGCCCGCTCCGGGGGCAGGAAGGCGTCCGCGTCCGCCGGGTCCACCGTCCGCCACTCGCTGAGTTCCTCCGGCGGCAGCCGGATCGCTGCGAGTTCCCGCTCGTCGAGGACCCCGCCGTCGAAGAGCATCCGGAACCCGCCGGGCCGCCCGTCACGAGGGCGGGTCCAGTCCGCGCACAACAGCACGGCGACCGGGGGCGAGAGGACCGGCCCGAGCTCCTCGACGGCCTCCCTCGCGGCGGCCTCCCACGGCGTCTCGTCCTCCTCGACCGTTCCCCCGGGGAACTCCCACCCTTCCTTGTACGTCGGCCGGACGAGAAGGACCCGGCCGGCCTCGTCCGTGACGAACAACCCGGCCGCCGTGGGATGGCGGGCAAGGCCGCGGAAGTAGTCCTCGACGCTCATGGACCGACCGTAACGGAGGGCGCCGGGAACACGGGGTGGTTCGGTACCGGCCCAGCACCGGTTCGGGGTCTGTTCGAGGCCGGTTCGGGGCCGGTTCAGCGCCGGTTCAGGGTCCGGCGGATCAGCCAGGTGAGCAGGATGAGGAGTGCCAGGGCCGCGACCACCGGGGCGACGCGCTTGAGGAGCGGCAGGCCCGCCACCTCCAGGAGGTTCAGGGCCTCCTCGTCGGGGCTGAGCGAGGTGCGCGAGGTGCCCGCGGGGTGGCTCCGGCGCGTGTCGGACTCCTCGTCGAGGACCAGGTCCGGAGGGGTCGGCACCGCGCTGAGGTGCCTCGTGGTCCCGCCCGTGCCGGAGGCGGGCGTCGCCGCCGGCGCGTTCGTCCCCTCGGGTCCGTCCGGGCCGCCCAGCCCGGAGGGTACGGGGGCGGTGTCCTGTGAGGCGGGGGTCGTGACGTCCGCGTCGCCCGGGTCGCCGGTGCCCTCCGAGGCGGGGGCCGTGGCGCCCGCCGGGCCGGGGAATCCCGCGGGCGGGTCCTCGTGACCGGAGCCCGTGACGCCCGCCGGGACGGACCCGGCGGGAGAGGGGTCGCCGGGGGCGGTGGCACCGGCCGGGACGGACCCGACGACGGGGGAGTCGCCGGGGGCGGTGGAGCCCGCCGGGCCGGGGGGCGAGGTCGTCGCGGTCTCGGGGGCGGCCGGTGCCTCCGGTGTCTCCGAGGTCTCCGAGGTCTCCGAGGTCTTCGGAGGTGTCGAGCTCTTCGGGCCCTTCGAGTCGTCGCCGGGCTTCGCGGATGTCGCGGATGTCGCGGATGTCGCGGACGTCGTGGATGCCGGGCCGGTCGGGTCTTCCGGGGCGGTCGGTGTCGTGTCCGGCTGTCCGGCGGACGCCGGCCCCGGTGTCGCTTCCGGTGTCGCTTCCGGTGTCGCTTCCGGTGTCGAAGGAGCGCTCCAGCCGCCCACGCCGCCCGTCTCCGGCGTCGTCTCGGCGGCGGTCTCCACGCGGGGGCTCTCGCCCAGAAGCCGGGAGAGGTTGGCCGCGAACCTGTCGATCAGCTTCCCGCCGACCTCGGTCATCACACCCCGGCCGAACTGGGCGGGGCGGCCGGTCACGGTGAAGGAGGTCTCGACGGTGACGCGGGTGGTGCGGCCCTCGGGGTGCAGCCGGGCGACGACCGTGGCCCCGGCGGTGCCCGACCCCCTGGCCTCCTTGCCGGAGGCGACGAGGGTCATGGAGCGGGCGTCCTCGTTCACCTTCTCGTACGAGGCCCGGCCCTGGTAGGTGACCGTGATCGGCCCGACCTTCACCTTCAGCTTGCCGGTGAAGGCGTCCCCCTCGACCTTGTCGACGGTGGCGCCGGGCAGGCAGGGCGCGACGCGCTCGACGTCGAGCAGGACCGGCCAGGCCTGCTCGACCGGCACCGGGACCGTGAACTCGTGCTCGAATCGCATCGCCATCGATCCACTCCTTGTCGATCGGCCGCTGTCGCGACACTACGACTACACGGGGTCGTATTCCAGTACACCGCCAAAGAAGCGGACGAATGACCCAACGCAACCCATGATTGTATTTATGCCTCTATATCGGACCTGACTGGCCCGTAACGGTCCAGCCCGGTCGGCGCCCGTATCTCTGGTACTGCCCATCTGGACGTGGTCGATGCCTCGGCGCCCGGTGATCCGGACAGGATCGGCGGATCACCCCGATCCGGCCCGCACCCGCCCCGACCCGACCGGGACCCACCCCGATCCACCGGGACCCGATCGGCCGGGACCCGGCCGATCACGCCCCTGACCTGAGCGGCCGAAGCTCAGCCGATCGCGCTCCTGACCGCCCGGCGGGTCAGCACCCGGGCGAGGTGACGGCGGTAGTCGGGCCTGGCGTGCAGGTCGGTGGGGGGCGAGGTACCCTCGTCCGCCCGCGCGCACGCCTCCGCGACCGGATCGACCCCGCCACCGACCCCGCCACCGGGACCGCCACCGGGACCGCCACCGGGACCGGAGCCGGAGCCCGGGCCGGAGCCGGGGGACACGACCTCCACGCCGCGCAGCGCCTCCTCCACCCCCCTGGCCCGCACCGGCGCGGGACCCATGTTGGTCAGCCCGATCCTGGCCTCCTCCACGATCCCGTCGCTCCGCCGTACGGCCGCGGCGACGCCGACGATCGCCCACGCCTGCGCGGTCCGGTGGAACTTCTCGTAGTGGAACCCCCACCCCGGGCCGAGGACGGGCACCCTGACGCCGGTCAGCACCTCGCCGGGCCCGAGCGCGGTCTCCAGGTAGTCGACGAAGAAGTCCGCCGCAGGGATCTCCCGTTCGCCGTCGCCGAAGCGGGCGACGAGGACGCAGCCGAGCGCCAGCGCCACCGCGGGCAGGTCCCCGGCGGGGTCGGCGTGGGCCAGGGAGCCGCCGAGCGTGCCGCGGTGCCGTACGGCGGGATCGGCGACCGTGGCCGTGGCCAGGGCGAGCAGCGGCGCGCGCTCCCTGATCACCGCGGAGCGCAGCACCTCGTCGTGGGTGGTGAGCGCGCCGACGAACACGTGGTCGCCCCGGTCCTCGATGCCGCGCAACCCCGGCAGCCGCCCGAGGTCCACCAGCGTGGACGGGTAGGCCAGCCGGAGCCGCAGCAGCGGCAGCAGCGACTGCCCCCCGGCCAGCACCTTGACGTCGTCGCCGGAGTCCGCGGCCTCGCCGAGCACCCGGCAGGCCTCCTCCAGCGACTCGGGCCTGACGTAGTCGAACGACGCGGGGATCATCGGTCGCCTCCCTCGGTGACGGCGCGCCAGACGCGCTCGGGGGTGCAGGGCATCCGCACGTCGTTCACGCCGAAGGGACGCAGCGCGTCGACGATCGCGTTGACGACCGCGGGCGTGGAGGCGATCGTCCCGGCCTCGCCGACGCCCTTGACGCCCAGCGGGTTGGTCGTCGACGGGGTCTCCGTGCGGTCGGTGACGAAGGCCGGAAGGTCGGACGCGGCCGGGACGAGGTAGTCGGCCATCGTCGTGGTGAGCAGGTTGCCCTCGGCGTCGTGGACCGCCTCCTCGAACAACGCCTGGGCGACGCCCTGGGCGATGCCGCCGTGCACCTGCCCCTCGACGATCAGCGGGTTCACCACCGATCCCACGTCGTCGACGGCCACGTAGGCCCGGACGCGCACCGCGCCCGTCTCGGTGTCCACCTCGGCCGCGCACAGGTGGGTGCCGTGCGGGAAGGAGAAGTTGTCCGGGTCGAAGGTCGCGTCGGCGTCCAGCACCGGCTCGAACCCGTCGGGCAGGTCGTGCGCGGCGAAGGTGGCCAGCGCCAGCTCCTGGATGGTCTTCCCCACCCCGGTGCCGCGGACCGTGAACGTGCCGTCGGCGAACTCGATGTCGTCGGCGGAGGCCTCCAGCATGTGCGCGGCGAGCAGTCTGGCCCGGTCCTTGACCTTCTCGCAGGCGGCCAGCACGGCGACGCCGCCCACCACCAGGGAACGGGAGCCGTAGGTGTCCATGCCCTTGTGGGAGACGGCCGTGTCGCCGTGCAGGACCGAGACGTCCTCGAACGGCACGCCCAGCGCGTCGGCCACGATCTGGCTCCACGCGGTCTCGTGCCCCTGGCCGTGCGGCGAGGAGCCGGTGACGACCTCGACCTTGCCGGTGGGGAGCATCCTCACCGAGGCGTGCTCCCAGCCTCCCGCTCCGTAGCTGAGGCTGCCCAGCACCCGCGAGGGGGCCAGCCCGCACATCTCGGTGAACGTGGAGACGCCGATGCCGAGCTGCACCGGGTCACGCCGGTCACGCCGGTCGGCCTGCTCGGCCCTGAGCTTGTCGTACCCGAGCAGGGCCAGGGCCCGCTCGGTCGCGGCCTCGTAGTTGCCCGAGTCGTAGGTCAGGCCGCAGACCGTGGTGTACGGGAACTCCTCGTGGGTGATCCAGTTGCGGCGGCGCAGCTCGACCGGGTCCACGCCCAGCTCGTGGGCGAGCTCGTCCATCGCCCGTTCGATCGCGAACGTCGCCTCCGGCCGCCCCGCGCCCCGGTAGGCGTCGGTCGGCACCTTGGTGGTGAAGACGCCGGTGCAGGTGAAGTCGTAGGCGTCCATCTTGTAGATGCCGTTGTACATGAACGCGCCGAGCAGCGGCACGCCCGGCGTGACCAGCATCAGATAGGCGCCCATGTCGGCCAGCAGGTTCACCTGGACGCCCCGCACCCGCCCGTCCCGGTCGGCGGCGACCCTGATCCGCTGGAGCTGGTCGCGGCCGTGGTGGGCGGTCAGGTTGCCCTCGGAGCGGGACTCGGTCCACTTCACCGGCCTGCCCAGCCGCCGGGTCAGCAGCAGGGCGAGCACCTCCTCGGCGGTGACCTGGAGCTTGGAGCCGAAGCCGCCGCCCACGTCGGGGGCGATCACCCGCAGCCTGTGCTCGGGGATGCCGGTGGTCAGCGCGAGCATGACGCGGAGGATGTGCGGGATCTGGGTCGCCGAGTAGAGCGTGAAGGAGTCGCCGTCGGTGGTGGCCACCACCGCGCGGGGCTCCATGGCCGTGGGGATGAGCCGCTGCTGCACGTAGGTGCGCTCGATCACCACCGGGGCGTCGCGGAAGGCCTCCTCGATGTCGCCGCCGGAGAACTTCCAGGTGAACGCCCGGTTCCCCGCGGACGCGCCCTCGTGGACCTTCGGGCTGCCCTCGGTGAGGGCCTCGGTCAGGTCGAGCACGGCCTCCAGCGGCTCGTAGTCGATCTCGATGGCCTCCAGGGCGTCGGCGGCCCGGTAGCGGTCGGTGGCGACCACGCAGGCCACCGCCTCGCCGACGTAGCGGACCTCGTCGACCGCCATGGGCGGGTGGTGGGGGATCAGCACGTCCTCGCTGACCGGCCAGGCACACGGGAGGCTGCCCTGCTCGTCGGCGAGGTCCCGGCCGCTGTAGACGGCGACCACGCCCGGCCGGTCGCGCGCGGCCGAGGTGTCGACCCGGGTGATCCTGGCGTGGGCCATCGGGCTGCGCAGGAAGGCCACGTACATCATGCCGGGGAGCTGGATGTTGTCGGTCCAGGTGGTGCGGCCGGTGACCAGCCGGGCGTCCTCCTTGCGCCTGCGCGCCCTGCCGACCTCGTGGGTGGAGGACGGGGTGCCGACCTGGTCGCTCTCGGCGATCCTCTCGGCGACCATGCCCGCGTCGAGCTGCTCGGTCATGGCGTCCGCACCTGCCCCCCGGCCGTCTCCCGCCCCGCCGTCTCCCCCGCCGCCGTCCCGTGCCGGTCCGCCTCGTGCCCCGGCGTCGCGGACCCCTCCGACCTCTCGGACCCGGCCGTCTCCTGGTCGGTCCGAGGCCGTGACATCTCCCGGGCGCCGCGCCGTACCGCGCGGACGATGTTGGTGTAGCCCGTGCACCGGCACAGGTTGCCCTCCAGCCCCGCGCGGACGGCCTCCTCAGACGGGTCGGGGTCGTCCCTGAGCAGGTCGATCGCGGCCATGATCATGCCGGGGGTGCAGTACCCGCACTGCAGGGCGTGCTCCTCGTGGAAGGCGCGCTGCATGGGGTGCCACTCGGTGCCCTCCGCCAGGCCCTCGACGGTGACGACGTCGCTCCCGTCGGCCTGTACGGCGAGGACGGAGCAGCTCTTCACGCTCACCCCGTCGAGCAGCACCGTGCAGGCGCCGCAGTTGCTCGTGTCGCAGCCGACGGGCGTACCGGTCCTGCCCAGCCTGTCTCTCAGCAGGTGGACGAGGAGGAGACGCGGTTCGACCTCCTCCTCGTAGCGGACCCCGTCGACGGTGAGGGATGTTCGAGGCATACGTCCTCCCGGTGCATCCGGTGGGCATGGAGCTGTGGAAGCCGACAGAAGTGAACGTACGCCTCTGTTGTGGCCGGTCAACCCCTCCGTGCCCGGACGCGCCGCTCCGGCCGGCCGGGTTCGGTCAGCGCCGGATCACCTTCGCCAGGATGGCGACCAGACCGGCCATGCCCAGGCCGCCGACCAGGATCGCGAGCATGATCAGCGGTTCGACGGACGGGTCGCTCACGAACACGATCCCGGCCGAGACGAACAGCATGCCGCTGAGCAGCGCCATCCAGTCGGTGCGGTGGACGCGACGGCGCGCGGGACGCTCCAGGTCAGGCCGCACGGCGCACCTCCACGTCCCCGATGCCGGCCTTGACGTTCAGCACGATGGTCGCCACGTCTCCCCTCGGGGTCACCTCCGGCTCCAGGACCTTGCTGTACCGGATGTCGGCGCCGCCCTCCACCGTATGGTCGATCTTGACGTCGCCGAACCTGGTGGAGCCGTTCACCTCGACCCTGGCCGTCGCCGGGAGGACCACGCTGATCTCCCCGACCGTGACCGACGCGTCCAGGACGGTCCGCGAGCCCGGCGGCAGCGTCAGCTCGCTCAGGTCCAGGACGCCCTCGCCCACGCCCACCTCGTAGCCGCCGGCCACCTCCGACAGGGTGGCGGGTTCCCAGTGGTAGTCGCCGAACTTCTTCGGCATCCCGGCCAGCAGGGAGCCCGCGACCAGGGCGAGCGACAGCACGGTGCCGATCACGACCAGCCCTGCCCCCCGGCCGAACCAGGTGGCGACCAGCAGGCCGGTGCCGATGACGGCGAGCGCGGCACCCCCGGCGATCGTCATGTCGACCGATCCCGAGGTGGACTGGATCGCCACGGTGACGCCTCCAACGATCATGGCCAGGATGATGGTGACGGCCCCGACGAACGACCGGGGCCGGGCGGTTCTGGGCGGCGCCTCCACCGCTCCGCCGTACCCGGACGGGGCGTAGGGGGAGTGGAGCCCCTCCCGCCTGCGGGGGTCCAGGGGCCGGTAGGGCCCGTACGGGGAGAAGGGCTCGCCCGAGGAGTCGAACGACGGGACCGCGACCCGGTACGGGGACGGCGGGACGTCTCCGTACGGCCGGTCGGGCCCCGGGCCGTACGCGTCCGGGCGGGGGGCGTACTCGTCCGGGGGGTTCGGGGCGGAGGGCTCGGTGGCCGTCCCGCTTTCCGTCCCGCCTTCCGGCCCGGCGGCGTGGGCCGCGTTCACGGCGGTGTTCCCGGTCTCGTACCCGGCCGTGTGCCCGGCGTGCCCGGCGTGCCCGGCGGGGTCCTCCGTCGTGTCCCCGGGCACGTTCCCCGGCGCGTACCCGGTGGCCGAGGTGGCGCGGGTGACGTGGTCGTCTTCCGCGAAGGGACGGGAGCGGCCGCCCGTCTCCGTCCACGAGGCCTGCGAGGCCGACGAAGCAGAGGGAACCTGCGAGGCCGGAGGAGCGTGCGAGGCCGACGGACCCTGCGAGGCCCACGGGCTCTGCGTGGTCGGTGGGACCGGCGAGGCCGCGGGAACCGGTCCGGGCTGTCCTGGCTGTCCGGACGGTCCCGGCGGGAAGGGGGAGGTCGCCGCGACCGGCGGCATCGGCGAGGCCGCCGGGGGCTGCCAGGGATCGGCCGGGTGCGGCTCCCGGCGGCGCCGCAGCCGGTCGGGCAGCGAACGGGCCACGGCCAGCAGGTCCACCCCCCGGGCGTGGGCGGCCATCAGGGCGATGGCGAGGACGGTGCCGACCACGATCGTCCCGGTGCCCACGCCGTCCGAGGAGACGTTGATCACCAGGCCGAGGACGAAGACACCGGTCAGCAGGGTCAGGACGGTCTCGCCGTCGAAGTCGCGGCGGGTCCACTGCTCCAGGTGGCCGGGGCCGCCGTCGGTCTCGCGCATCAGCAGGAAGGCCGCGATGTAGAGGATGACGCCGATCCCCGAGCCGAGCAACAGCACCGCGAAGCCCACCCGGAACAGCACCGGGTCGACCCCGGCGTACCGCCCCAGACCGGCGCAGACGCCGGTGAGCATGCGGCCCTGGTCGCTGCGCCCCAGACCCCTGTCCCGCTCGGGAAGGGCGGGCTCGGGGCCGGGCACGCCACTCGTCTGATCCTGGGCGCGGCCGGTGTCGTTCATGCTCCCCATCGTGGCCTTTCCGGCTTCCCCCCGCATCCGGGACACCCCTGAGTCGCCCCGGAGGGGAGGCCGTCGCCTCAGGGTCGCTTCAGGGGAACGCCTGATGCGTGGCACGCTGGTTCGTGTGACGATGCTGACGATATGGCTGACCGACAGACACTTCTCGACACGGCGCCCGTGACGTCCAAGGACGCGGCGCCCCTGCCCCGCCTGGTGAGGCCGGTGCGGGGGCGGCTGGTGGCCGGGGTGGCCCAGGGGGCCGCCGCCCAGCTCCGGCTCGACCCGGTCGTGCTGCGGCTGGCCTTCGTGCTGCTCACCGTCGTGGACGGCTTCGGCGCCGTGGCCTACGCCGTCCTGTGGATGTTCACCTCGCGCGAACCCCACGAGGGCAAGGAGCCCGCCAGGGACTGGAGCCAGCTCGCCGCGTACGGCGCGATCGGGCTGGCGCTCGTCGCGCTGAGCTGGCTCACCGGGACCTCGGGGGCGGGGCTCGGCGCCTGGCCGCTCGCGGTCGGCGGCATCGGCTCGCTGATCCTGTGGCAGCAGGCCGATCCCGACCGGCGGCAGCGCTGGATGAGCCACACGGTCGGGCAGGTCCGCCAGAACCGGGTCCGCACGTTCCTCGGGCTGGTGCTCGTGGTGATCGGCGCGGTCGGCTTCCTGGTGGCCAACGACGAGCTCAACAAGGCGCGTCCGGGCATCGTGTTCACGCTGGTGGTGGTGGGCGGCGTCGCGCTGATCGCGACCCCCTGGCTGGCCGCCCTGTGGAAGGAGCTGCAGCGCGAGCGCCGCGAGCGCATCCGCCAGGAGGAGCGCGCCGAGGTCGCCGCGCACGTGCACGACTCGGTGCTGCACACGCTGACGCTGATCCAGCGCAGGGCCCAGGACCCGCGCGAGGTGATGCGGCTGGCCCGCGCCCAGGAGCGGGAGCTGCGCAACTGGCTGTACCAGCCCCAGCAGGACGCCGACGCCTCGGTGGCGGCGGCCGTGCGGCGGGTCGCGGCCGAGGAGGAGGACGCCCACGGGGTGCCGATCGAGGTCGTCTGCGTGGGCGACGGCCCGCTGACCCCCGAGCTGTCCGCGATGATGCAGGCCGCCAGGCAGGCCATGGTGAACGCCGCCAAGTACTCCGGGGCCGAGGTCGTCTCCGTCTACGCCGAGACGGAGCCGGACGAGGTCGTCGTCTTCGTCAGGGACCGGGGGGCCGGGTTCGACATGGACGACGTCCCCGAGGATCGTATGGGTATCCGCCAGTCGATCATCGGCAGGATGGAACGCCACGGGGGCAGCGCCCGGGTGCGTACCGAGCCCGGCGAGGGTACGGAAGTGATGCTGAGCATGAAACTGGAGAAGGCGTGAACGAGCGGCGAGTCATGACACGGCTACGGAGGACGCGATGAGCCCGGTGAAGGTACTGATCGTCGACGACCACCGCCTGTTCCGCTCGGGCGTGCGCGCCGAGCTGGGCGACTCCATCGAGGTGATCGGGGAGGCCGAGGACGTGGAGTCCGCGGTCAGGGCGATCGCCGAGCTCGGCCCTGACGTGGTCCTGCTGGACGTGCACATGCCCGGGGGCGGCGGCCAGGAGGTGCTGCGCAAGGTCCTGGGGTCCGGTTCCACGGTCCGCTTCCTGGCCCTGTCGGTCTCCGACGCGGCCGAGGACGTCATCGGCGTGATCCGCGGCGGCGCCCGGGGGTACGTGACCAAGAACATCAGCGGGCGCGAGCTCACCGACGCCATCCGCCGGGTGGCCGACGGCGACGCGGTCTTCTCGCCGAGGCTGGCCGGGTTCGTGCTGGACGCGTTCTCCTCCAGCGAGGCCCCGGCGATCGACCCCGAGCTCGACTCGCTGACCCAGCGCGAGCGCGAGGTCCTGCGCCTGATCGCCAGGGGGTACGCGTACAAGGAGATCGCCAAGGAGCTCTTCATCTCGGTCAAGACCGTGGAGACCCACGTCTCGTCCGTACTGCGCAAGCTCCAGCTCTCCAACCGCCACGAGCTCTCCCGCTGGGCCACGGCGCGGCGCCTGGTCTGAGGATTCCTCCCGCCGAATCGCGCGGGATCTCCTGTACGAGCAGTGACTTATGTGCGACTCTGCGAAGTATGGGACGTGATGTACCGTCGATGGTGTTCAGCCGCGAGGACAGGCGGCGCTACCGGGACAAGGTGCGCCGATGCCTCGACGTCTTCGCGCAGATGCTCCGCGAGTCCAGGTTCGAGTTCGACCGGCCCAAGGCCGGGCTGGAGATCGAACTCAACCTGGTGGACGACCGCGGCGAGGCCACCATGCGCAACGGCGAGGTGCTCCGGGCCATCGCCGAGCCCGACTGGGCCACCGAGCTGGGCCAGTTCAACGTGGAGATCAACGTGCTGCCCCAGTCCCTGGAGGGCGACGGCGCCGCCCGGCTGGAGCAGGTGATCAGGGACCGCCTCAACCACGCCGAGGAGCGGGCCAACACCGTCGGCGGGCACATGGTCATGGTCGGCATCCTGCCCACGCTGCGCGAGGGTGACGTCCACGAGGGCACGCTCTCGTCCAACCCCCGCTACAAGCTGCTCAACGAGCAGATCTTCGCCGCCAGGGGCGAGGACCTGCACCTGTCGATCGAGGGCGACGAGTTCCTGGAGACCTACGCCGACAGCATCACCCCCGAGGCGGCCTGCACCAGCGTCCAGCTGCACCTCCAGGTCAGCCCCGAGGCGTTCGCCGCCAACTGGAACGCCGCCCAGGCCATCGCGGGACCCCAGGTGGCGCTGGCGGCCAACTCCCCGTTCCTGTTCGGCCGCAGGCTCTGGCAGGAGACCAGGATCCCGCTGTTCGAGCAGGCCACCGACACCCGCCCGGTGGAGCTGAAGGCCCAGGGCGTACGGCCCAGGGTGTGGTTCGGCGAGCGGTGGATCACCTCGGTCTTCGACCTCTTCGAGGAGAACGCCCGCTACTTCCCCGCGCTGCTGCCGCTCTGCGACGAGGAGGACCCGCGCGAGGAACTGAGCCGGGGTAACATCCCCGCGCTCGGCGAGCTGACCCTGCACAACGGCACCGTCTACCGGTGGAACCGGCCGGTCTACGCGGTCGTGGACGGCACCCCGCACCTGCGGGTGGAGAACCGGGTGCTGCCCGCCGGGCCCTCGGTGGCGGACGTCGCCGCCAACGCCGCGTTCTACTACGGGCTCATGCGCGTCCTGCCGTACGCCGAGCGCCCGATCTGGACCCGCATGTCGTTCGCCGCGGCCCAGGACAACCTGCACGCCGCGGCCCGGCACGGCCTGGAGGCCCGGCTCTACTGGCCGGGACTCGGCGAGGTGACCGCCTCCGAGCTGATCCTGCGCCGCCTGCTGCCGCTCGCCCACGAGGGGCTCGACCTGTGGGGCGTCGACCCCGGGGCCAGGGACCGGCTGCTGGGGATCGTCGAGCAGCGCTGCCTGACCGGCACGACCGGGGCGAGCTGGCAGATCGCCGCCGTGGACGCGCTCGGGGGCATCGAGCGGCACGAGGCGCTGCGCCGGATGACGCTGCGCTACATCGAGTACATGCACACCAACGAGCCCGTCCACACCTGGCCGTCCCTCTGAGACCCGTCCCCTCCGAGACGTCGTCCCCTGAGGCCCGTCCCCTCCGAGACGCCGTCATCCCTGCGGCGCCGTGACCTCCTGAGCGCCCTGGCACCGGGAAGCCGGGTCCCCGGGGCTCCGTTCCGGCGGGGGTCCCCCTGCGCGCGGGGGGACGGATTCGGTCACGATGGAGGTATGAGAAGAGTGTTCCTCCTTGTCCTGGTGCTCGTGACGGCGGCCCTCACCGCCTGCGGGGTCGTGGTCGCAGGTCCGGGCGGGCAGGGCGATCCGGCCGGGAACGACGGCGGCGCCGGGGGCGGCGGGAGCAGTGCCTCGTCCGAGGCGCGGGGGGAGACGTTCGCCTCGGACGTCGAGCTGGCCAGGGAGTCCACCGAGGCGTACTGGAGCCGGACCTTCGCCGCGTCCGGCCTGACCTACCGGCCGATCACCGACTTCATCGCCTACCGGGGGGACGACGGCCCCTCCTGCGGCGAGGAGCGGGCCGTGCCGAACAACGCCTTCTACTGCCCGGCCGGCCACTTCATCGCCTACGACGAGAACTGGATGCGCGAGCTCTACCGGCGGATGGGCGACGGCTCGGTGTACGTGATCATCCCGCACGAGTTCGGGCACGCCGTGCAGGCACAGCTGGACACCGCCTTCCGGCTGAACGTCGAGCGGGAGCTCCAGGCCGACTGCTACGCCGGGGGGACCCTGGGGGCGCTGGTCAAGGGGGGATCGCTGCAGACCGAGCCAGGGGACGAGGACGAGCTCCTGGTCAACCTCGCCGCGGCGGGCGACCCCACCGACGACTGGCTGCGCCCGGACGCCCACGGCACGGCCGAACAACGCCAGACGATGTTCGCCAAGGGCTACGACCGGGGGACCTCCGCCTGCTGAGATACCTCCTGGTGCGTACCCGGCCATCCCTCCGAAGGCTGACGTCCCGGCGTCGCGCCCCGCCTAGTCTGAGGGCCGGCGAGTCGTCAGGGGGTGATGACATGAGGAGGACGGTGCGAGAGATCGGCTGGGCCGCGCGGGGCGCCTGCCGTACGAGCGACCCCGAGCTGTTCTTCCCGCCCGCGCAGTCCGACGAGCACGAGGCGCGGGCGAAGGCGGTCTGCGAGCGGTGCCCGGTGCTCCAGGAGTGCCGGGCCTACGCGGTGCGGGCGGCCGAACCGGAGGGGATCTGGGGCGGCCTGACCGTGAGGGAACGCCGCGGGCTGCGTTTTTCCGGCGACCGGCGCCGGGCCGCCGCGAGCTGAACGCCGCTCGCGTAGCCTCGAACCGGATCCGGGAGGCGCGGGCGGGCCATGAGGCGTCCCGGGCCGCACGGCTCCCGGCGCGACCCGGCACGCGGGACGCGGGACGATGTCCCGAGGAGTCTGACCATGGAACACGACCAGGCGCGCGGCGGCTCCGGAGCCGCCGTCCAGGCCGGGGCGGTGGCCGTGCTGGTGGCGGCCAACGTGCTCAACAACCGGCTGGCCCCCCGGCTGGCGCCGCTGACCTCGGCCACGGCCGTCGGCGCGCTGCTCGTGATGGCCCGCCGTTCCGGGCTCTCCTGGGCCGAGCTGGGGTTCCACCAGCGGGCACGCGGCCTGCGGATCGGCGGGGCGCTCGCCTCCGCGGTGGCCGTCTCCTACGCCGCGGGCATCGCGATCCCGGCCACCCGCCGCTTCTTCCGCGACGAGCGGGCCCTGTCGCTCTCCCGGGGCCGCGCGATCGAGGAGGCCCTGCTCCAGGTGCCGGTCGGCACGGTCCTGCTGGAGGAGGTGGGCTTCCGCGGGGTCGTGCACGCCCTGGTCGCCCGCTCCCACGGCCACGCCGCGGCGACCGCGGTCTCCTCGGCCCTGTTCGGGCTCTGGCACGTCCTGCCCGCCGTCGACATGATGGCCGCCAACCCCGCCCTGAGCGGCCTGGCCTCCGGCGAGGCCGCCGAACCCGCCCCCTCCTCCACGACGACGTCCGCCGGGCCCGCGACCGGTTCCACCGCCACCGGGTCCACCGGGTCCACCGGGTCCACCGTGCCGGGCCCGTCCGCCCGGCACGTGGTGCGCGTCGTGGCCGGTTCGGTGGTCGCGACGGGGCTCGCCGGGGTGCTCTTCACCGAGCTGCGCAGGAGGGGCGGTCTGGCCGCGCCCGCGATGTTCCACGTGGCGACCAACTCCCTGGGCTACCTCTTCGCCCGCCTGGCCCCACCCGGGAGGACCTCACCGGAGAGGACCCCAGTGGGGAAGACCTCCGCGTCACGGGAGACCCGCTCGTGAGAGGACCCCTCCCGCGCCACGGGTGAACCGCTCGCGAGGAAGGACCCGCCTCCGCCGCGTCCGGGCCCCGTGAGGCAGGAAACGATCCGTCCCGGCGTCACAGGGACCCGGGCGACGGGGAAGGTCAGAGGGTGACGACCCGCTGGAAGGACTCGATGTAGTGGCCCGAGCCGAAACCCGCCTCGACGGCGATCCGGGAGAAGTGGCCCCGCAGGGACTCCTCGAAGTCGTGCTGGTGGCCGACCTGGCTGACGTGCGAGCGCAGCGCGGCGAGCTTGCGGTCGAAGGTGTCGGTGACGTCCACGTGGTGGTCGGGCGCCGGGCTGCCGTTCAGCCAGACCTCGCCGACGGTCCACGCCTCCAACCCCTCGTCGCGCAGGAGCTCGGGAAAGGCGTAGGGGTTGCGCGCGTCGGGGTAGACGGCGTCGAGCGCGCAGCCGCCGACCGCGCGGTGGTCGGGATGGCTGGGGGCGATGAACCGGTGGTTGCGTTCCGGGCAGTGGGTGATCACCAGGTCCGGTCTGACCTGCCGGATGACCCGGGTGATGTCGCGCCGCAGGTCCAGGCTCTGCACCACGCTCCCGTCCCGGTATCCGAGGAAGCGCAGGTCGGTCACTCCGACGACCTTGGCGGCGTTGGTCTGCTCGGCCCGGCGCAGCTCGGCCATGCCGCCGTTGTCCAGCTCCCGGTCGAAACCTCCGGCGTCACCGTCGGTGATCACGCAGTAGGCCACCTCCACGCCCCGGTCGGTGAACTGCGCGATCGTGCCCGCGGCGGCGAAGTCGACGTCGTCGGGGTGCGCGGTGACCGCCAGCACGCGACCGATCTGGGCTTGGGACACCATGAGAACGCCTTTCCTTGCTTTCGCGTACCACTCGATCACAACAACCGACGGGGAGTCCGTCCGCATTCCTCGCGGCCGGCGGACCCGGTTGTCGGCCGGTCGCTCTAACCTAGGGGGCGTGTCGATCCCAGCCTCCTCCGTGACCCACCCGTTGCTCGACGGGCTCAACCCCCAGCAGCGCGAGGCCGTCGTGCACCACGGCAGCCCCCTGCTCATCGTCGCGGGCGCGGGGTCGGGCAAGACCCGGGTGCTGACCCACCGCATCGCCTACCTGCTGGGCGAACGCGGCGCGCACCCGCAGGAGATCCTGGCGATCACCTTCACCAACAAGGCCGCGCGGGAGATGAAGGACCGGGTCGACCGGCTCGTCGGCCCCCGTTCTGCGGCGATGTGGGTGATGACCTTCCACAGCGCCTGCGTGCGGATCCTGCGCCGCGAGGCCAAGCGCCTGGGCTTCCCCAGCGGCTTCTCCATCTACGACCAGGCCGACTCCCAGCGCCTGATGGCGATGGTCTGCCGGGAGATGGACCTCGACCCCAAGCGCTACCCGCCCCGGGCGTTCTCCGCCCAGGTCAGCAACTTCAAGAACGAGCTGATCGACTACGAGACGGCGTCCGCGCAGGCCTCCACCCACCTGGAGCGCAAGCTCGCCGAGGCGTACCGGAACTACCAGCAGCGGCTCACCGAGGCCGGGGCGATGGACTTCGACGACCTCATCATGCTGACCGTGACGCTGTTCCAGATCTTCCCCGACGTGGCCGAGCACTACCGGCGCCGCTGGCGCCACATCATGGTCGACGAGTACCAGGACACCAACCACGCGCAGTACACGCTGATCCGCGAGCTCACCGGCCGGGCCGGGCCGCTCACCGCCGACGGGGAGCCGGTCAGGGAGGGCGGGAGCGACCTGCCCCCGGCCGAGCTGTGCGTGGTGGGCGACGCCGACCAGTCGATCTACGCCTTCCGGGGCGCGACGATCCGCAACATCCTGGAGTTCGAGCGCGACTACCCCGAGGCCAGGACGATCCTGCTGGAGCAGAACTACCGCTCCACCCAGACGATCCTGTCCGCCGCCAACGCGGTGATCTCGCGCAACCAGAGCCGCAAGCCCAAGAACCTCTGGTCCGACCAGGGCGCCGGGCCGAAGATCATCGGGTACGTGGCCGACAACGAGCACGACGAGGCCATGTTCGTCGCCCAGGAGGTCGACAGGCTCACCGACGACGAGGACGTGGTGCCGGGCCAGGTCGCGGTGTTCTACCGGACCAACGCGGCCTCCCGGGTGTTCGAGGAGATCTTCATCCGGACCGGCCTGCCGTACAAGGTCGTGGGCGGGGTGCGCTTCTACGAGCGCAAGGAGGTCCGTGACCTGCTGGCCTACCTGCGGTTCCTGTCCAACCCCAACGACGTGGTCTCGCTGCGCCGCATCCTCAACGTGCCCAAGCGCGGCATCGGCGAGCGCGCCGAGGCCATGGTCGAGGCGTTCGCGACCCGGGAGCGCATCCCCTACTGGGAGGGGCTGCGCCGGGCGGACGACGCGCCGGGCATGGCCACCCGCTCGCTCAAGGCGATCAAGGAATTCGTCGCGCTGATGGACGAGCTGATGGTCAAGGCCGACGACCTGACGCCCTCGGAGCTGGCCCAGGAGGTGCTGGTGAGCACCGGCTACCGCCTGGAGCTCGCCGCCTCCACCGACCCGCAGGACGAGAGCCGCCTGGAGAACCTCGACGAGATGATCTCGGTCGCCTCGGAGTTCGAGGAGGCCAACCCCGAGGGCACGCTGGTGGAGTTCCTGGAGCAGGTCTCGCTGGTCGCCGACGCCGACCAGATCCCGGCGGCCGACGGGGGCCAGGGGGTGGTGACGCTGATGACGCTGCACACCGCCAAGGGCCTGGAGTTCCCGGTGGTGTTCCTCACCGGCATGGAGGACGGCGTCTTCCCGCACACCCGCTCGCTCGGCGAGCCCAAGGAGCTGGAGGAGGAACGCCGCCTGGCCTACGTCGGCATCACCCGGGCCGAACGGCGCCTCTACCTCTCCAGGGCGGCCGTCCGCAGTTCCTGGGGCTCGCCCGCGTTCAACCCGGCCTCCCGGTTCGTCGCGGAGATCCCGGTCGAGCTGGTGGAGTGGCGCAGCGACCCGGAGAAGAGCGCCTGGAGCGCCGCCACCCGCCGCGAGTCCCGGCCCGCCCCGGCGCGCAGGCCCGGCGGCAGGACGATCCCCAACCTCACCCCCGGGGACCGGGTCACCCACGACGCGTTCGGCCTGGGCACGGTCGTGTCCGTGGACGGCGTCGCCGAGAAGACCAAGGTCAAGATCGATTTCGGCGGCGGCGGGGAGAAGACGCTGCTGCTGGCGTACGCGCCGCTGGAGAAGCTCTGAGCGTCCGCGAGGCGGTTCCCGTCGCGAGCGGTCCCGGTCCGGTCCCGGGTTCACGGGCGTCCGGGGAGCGTCCCCGTCATGGGTGTCCGGGAAGCGCGTCTCCGTCGTGGACCTGAGGGAAGCGCGTCCCTGTCGTGGGCGTCCGGGAAGCGCGTGCCCGTCGTGAGCGTCCGGGGGGCGGCCGGTGCCGCTCCCCGGAGCCGTGGCGCGGGCCGGATCGGCCCGGTCAGTTCTCGAAGAACTCCCGGACCGGGTCCTGGGTCTTGCCGGCCTCGTCGGCGCCGATGGTGAGCTCGTCGAAGTCGGCCACCTGGGCGGTGGGTGGCGCCTTGATCGTGACCTTGGTGCCCCAGCCGGTGTAGCGGGTGTCGTTGACGTAGGTCAGCTCGGTGCTGTTCAGGCCCCTGGTCGACTCCGTGTACGACGACACGACCCGGCGGACCAGCAGGTCGGAGCCGAGATAGATCTTCCAGCTCACCGGGAGCGTGGCGGACCTGCCGGTGGGCCTGGTGCCGAGCATGGCGCGCACCGCGGGGGAGACCGTGAAGAGCTCGCCCAGCGTGATCGTGCCCGAGTGGACCGTGGTCCTGGTGCCGTCCCAGGTCCCCCCGGGGCGCCTGGCGGCGGTGCGGGCCAGGGTCGCCCGCAGCGTACCCGGCTCGACGGTGCTGATGATCTGCTGGACGGCGCTGACCAGGGAGCCCGTGTCGCCCGGCGTACGCAGCCACTTCTTGCCCTCGGGCAGTGAGTCGGCGAACACGCCGCCCGAGGTGTAGGCCGTGCCCTTCACCGAGACGGTCCGGGACGGGGAGAACAGGCCGGCGATCCCCCCGTCGCCTGTCGTGGGAACGGTGAACCGGGTGGTGAGGTCCGAGGCGACGAGGCCCCTGGCGCCGAACTCCAGCGTCCCGGCCCGCCGGGTGAAGATCGCCCGGTACTTCTTCCCCTCACCGATGATCTTCGTGTTCTCGGCGAGCCGCACGCCCCGGTGGGGTGTGAACCACCGGGTGAGCGCCGAGACCGGGTCGGCCGCCGAGGTCCGCGAGGCGGAGGCCGGGGTGAGGGCGGCCGGTCCGCTCGCGGCCTCGGCCACGGCGGGAAGGGCCAGCAGGGGAGCGGTCAGGGCCACCAGGGTGGCGCCGGTCAGGGCGGCGAGCGTTCGCCTCATCGAGGGGGTCCTCCCGTTGGGGGTCCGCGCGTCGTCGCGGAGGGAAAAGATTCTCGCCTATACGGCGAAACAACGGATCAAGAATCGGCGACAGATCACGCACCCGGCGAACGGCAGGGAATCCGGGGATCGGTCACCTGTGACCGATGGGGCTCGGGAACCGGCGACCGGTGATCCGTGACTCATGAGGATCCGGGAACCGATCATTCATGCTTCGTGGAGGCCGGGGAGCGGCGGCCGGTCACCCGTGACCGGCCGTGAAGCCCATGCAGAGCCGAGAACCGGTGACCGGGCGGGCGCCGTCCTGGCGATCTTCACGGATCGCTTCCCGGGCAGGTGCCGTCTGCCCGGGGGACATGCGACGGCCGGACGCTGAGACCCACCGGGCGCGGGCACCGTGCGTACCGCAGGGCGCGTCAGTGCCGGAAGATCACTTGCCGCTGACCAGAGGGATGGTCTCGACGGCTTCGAAGCCCGCCTGCAGCTCCTTGACGGTGGCGATCTGGTCGGCCGGCGGAGCGGTGATCGTGACCGGGGCGCCCCAGTTGCCGTAGGCGGTGTGGATCGTCGCCCCGCTTCCGTACGAGGCCGTCAGGGTGGCGGGGAGCCCGCGACCGTCCAGGACCAGCTTCCAGTCGATCTTCGCCTTGCGCAGGTGGGGGGGCAGCGTCGCCCTCGCTCCCACTCCCGCTCCCGCCCGGAACCACGGCGAGATCTTGTAGAGCTCACCGTAGGTGATTTTCCCCGTGTAGGTAGAGGTCCTCTTCACCGTGGCGTGTGCGAGCAGGGCCTTCAGGGTGGCGGGCTCGGCGACGTTGACGAGCTGGCCCAGCGAGCCGGTCGCGCCGTGCGTGTCCCCGGGATACTGCAGCCAGGACTTGTCCGCCGGCATGAACTGGCTGAACATCCCGCCCGAGATGTAGGCCTTTTTCTTGATCCGGATGACCCGCTCGGGCACGGCCATACCGGCCAGCAGCTTCTCGAACTGCTTGTCCGCCTGCGTCTTTTCCCCGCCGCTCGTCTCGGTCAGGAATGCGAGGTCACCCTCCTTGAAGCGCAGGCTGGTGGTGTAGTCCGACGCGACCACCCCGGAGGTGTCGAACTGCAATTCACCGATCCGCTTGCCGAGGACCGTGGTCTTTTGCTGCCGACGGGTCTTGATGGTGTCGGTAAAGGTGACGCCGCGCCCGCTCTTGAACTGGCTCTTCAACGCGGTGATCGGATCGGCGGCCTGCGCGTGCGCGGTGGACGCGAGCGCGGGGGCGCTCAGCACGGCCGTTGCGGCGCACGCCAGCCCGGCGATGTATCGCTTCAAGGGAAAATCCTCCTGATGGTCCCCTGCGCCCTGACGGCGAGGGATCAGCACACTCTCGCAGTGTGAGATCACGAAAAGATAGCGCATGCGGAGGGGCCCATTGAATTAATCGTGCACATTCGGTGCAGAAATCCTCCCTGAAGTTCGGATGTCACCAAGAAGGGCGGGGCGGCCATTCTTGGTTCCGATCGGTCACGGAACGTTGTTTTCCTGTTTCCGTAAGCGATGAGGTTCCGATCTTTCTCTTGAACCGTTACAGGAATTTCATCCGGGAGGTGACGCGAGAAAAGCGGCGCGGCGGGCGTTCAGCCGATCGGCAGGACCGCGGGCGGGGGGATGTCGGCGCCCACCCGTCCGGCGTCGGCGGTGTCCTCCGGGGGCGGCGGGGCGAGCGTGACGGAGGAGCCCCAGCCGGTGTAGCGGGTGTCCACCAGCGTCGTGGTGTACTTCTGCGGGCCGCCCGGCAGCGGCTGCCTCCAGGTGGTGCTCAGCCGGCGGACCAGGTTCGAGCGGTCCAGCCAGAGCCTGAAGCCGACCGGGATCGCGGCGTTCCTGCCCTTGGGCGGCCCCGCCAGCCTGTCCCGCAGGGAGGGGGAGGCGCGGTAGAGGGTGCGCAGGGTCACGGTGCCCTGCAGGTACGTGCCGGAGCGCAGCTTCCTGCGCACCGCGGTGTGCGAGAGCAGCGTTCCCAGGGTGGACGGCTCGAAGATGTCGACGATCTGCGGCAGGGCCGCGGTCTGCTTGATGTTCGCCGGCCCGATCAGCCCGAGCCAGGTCTTCCCCTCGGGCAGCCACGTCTCGTAGCCGGGGCCGGACAGGTACGCCTCGTTCGGGAAGCAGATCACCCGGGTCGAGCCGAGCCGCTGTCCCAGCCGGTTCTCCAGCTCCTTCACGACCCCTCTGCCCATCTCCGTCCGCCCGGTGGTGTCGGTGCCGTACACGCCGGTGGCGTCGAACTCGACCCGGCCCCTGCGCCAGACGGTGACCATCGGCCTGCCCGCCCGGTAGACCCGCCCGAGGTCGGAGATCCGCAGTCCCACGTGCTCGCCGAACTGCCTCCTCAGCGCCGTCACCGGGGACACCGGCGCCGCCGGGGACGTGGCGGTCGCCGGGAACCCCGTGAACCCCGTGAACCCCGTGAACCCCGTGAACCCCGTGAACGCCGTGTCGGTCCCGGCCGCCCTCCCCGGCGCCCCGGCCGCGTCCGCGCCGGTGGCCGTGCCCGCGGCCGCGCCCGCCGTCTCCGCCACCGGCAGCACCGAACCGGCCAGTACGACCGCGAGCAGAGTGACCCACCGTCTCATCGGATGCCCTCCCAGGAGTCAAGATCCGCCAAGCTAGTCAACCCCCGGTCCCCGGGCTATGGCCTGCGACAACAACTCGCGCCCGCCGATTGCGCGCGCGTGAGCCGTCCCGCCCGCGCACGCGCCGTCGCAGGCCACGCGAGCGTCACCGGAGCGCCACCGGAGTGCCCGGGAGAGGGGACCCCGGGGAGAGCCGGGATGGCGGGGGAAGGGCGCCGGGGAAGAATCGAAGCGGCCGGGAGGCCACGCCCGGACGGGGCCGGTTACGCTGCCGACAGCTCCCACATCGCGGGGGAGCGCAGACAAGGAGGTCTGGATGGATGCCGTGCAGAGGATCCGCGTCGTCATCGCCAAGCCGGGGCTGGACGGTCACGACAGGGGAGTGAAGATCGTGGCGCGCGCGCTGCGGGACGCGGGGATGGAGGTCGTCTACACCGGCCTGCACCAGACGCCCGAGCAGGTCGTGCGCACCGCGATCCAGGAGGACGCCGCGGCGATCGGCATGTCCATCCTCTCCGGCGCGCACATGACGCTCTTCGCCAAGGTGCTGGAGCTGCTGAAGGAGAACGACGCGACCGACATCGTGGTCTTCGGCGGCGGGATCATCCCCGAGGCCGACATGCCCGCGCTGCGGGAGATGGGCGTCGCGCGGGTCTTCACCCCCGGTGCCACCACGCAGGAGATCGTCGACTGGGTCCGGAGCGCGATCCCCTCACCGGTCTGACGGCCCCGACGGCCCCGGCGATCCACCGAGGTCTCCCCGGACCGCCGGTCCGCCGAGGCGTCGCGGGAACCTCCGGCGCATCGGTACGACGGTCCGCCACGGCGTCACGAACAACATTCGGCCGGGTGATCAGGGACCCGGTTACCTGGCCATGCCGTCAGGCGGGCTAGGCTTCATTGGCGCAAAACCGCCGGGCTCCCCCTTGGATCGTGGAGCCGGCCCGCTCACATCTGTACACCAGCCGGACAAGCAAGGACGGACCCTCGTGGACCTGTTCGAACATCAGGCGAAGGAGCTCTTCGCGGAGTACGGCATCCCGGTGCCGCGCGGCGTCGTCGCGCACACCGTGGAGGAGGCACGGGCGGCAGCCGAGCAGCTGACCGGCCGTGTCGTCGTCAAGGCCCAGGTCAAGACCGGTGGTCGAGGCAAGGCCGGCGGCGTGAAGGTCGCCGACGACGCGGCCGACGCCGAGCGGAAGGCCACCGACATCCTCGGCATGGACATCAAGGGCCACACGGTCCACAAGGTCCTGATCGAGGAGGCCAGCGCGATCGCGGAGGAGTACTACTTCTCCTTCCTGCTCGACCGCGCCAACCGCACGTTCCTCGCCATCTGCTCCGCAGCGGGCGGCATGGACATCGAAGAGGTCGCGCACAGCACGCCCGAGAAGGTGGCGAAGGTCCCCGTCTCCCCGCTGGACGGGGTCGACCGGGCCAAGGCCCGTGAGATCGCCCAGGCCGGCGGCCTGCCGGAGGTGGCGCTCGACGGTGCCGCCGAGCTCATCGAGAAGCTCTGGTGCGCCTTCGTCGACGAGGACGCCTCCCTCGTCGAGGTCAACCCGATGATCCTGGCCGCCGACGGCCAGGTGAAGGCCCTCGACGGCAAGGTCACCCTCGACGACAACGCGGTCTTCCGCCAGGCGGACCACGCGGCCTTCGAGGACAAGGACGCCGAGGACCCCCTGGAGGCCGCGGCCAAGGCCAAGGACCTCAACTACGTCAAGCTGGACGGCTCCGTCGGCATCATCGGCAACGGCGCGGGACTGGTCATGTCGACCCTCGACGTCGTCGCCTACGCGGGCGAGGCGTTCCCGGGCAAGCCCAAGCCCGCCAACTTCCTCGACATCGGCGGCGGCGCCTCGGCCGAGGTGATGGCGGCCGGCCTGGAGATCATCATCTCCGACCCCGCCGTGAAGTCGATCTTCGTCAACGTCTTCGGCGGGATCACCGCCTGCGACGCGGTCGCCAACGGCATCGTCGCCGCCTTCAAGCTGCTGGAGACCCGTGGCGAGAGCGTGAGCCGCCCGCTGGTCGTCCGGCTGGACGGCAACAACGCCGAACTCGGGCGTCAGATTCTCTCCGACGCCAAGCTCTCCGGCGTCGAACTGGTTGACACGATGGACGATGCGGCCAAGCGGGCCGCCGAACTCGCCGCGGTAGGTGCGTAATGGCCATCTGGCTGACCGAGAACAGCAAGATCATCGTCCAGGGCATGACCGGCGGTGAGGGCACCAAGCACACCCGGCGCATGCTCGCCTCCGGTGCCCGCGTCGTCGGCGGGGTCAACGCCCGCAAGGCCGGCACCGTCCACGAGGGCCTGCCCGTCTTCGGCACCGTCGCCGAGGCGATCAAGGAGACCGGCGCCGACGTGTCGGTCGTCTTCGTGCCCCCGGCGTTCACCAAGGACGCCGTCAGGGAGGCCATCGACGCCGAGATCCCGCTCTGCGTGGTGATCACCGAGGGTGTCCCGATCCACGACACCACCGAGTTCTGGGCCTACGCGGTCGCCAAGGGCGGCAAGACCCGGATCATCGGGCCGAACTGCCCCGGCATCGCCTCGCCCGGCGCCTCCAACGCGGGCATCATCCCGGCCGACATCACCAGCGCCGGCCGTATCGGCCTGGTCTCGAAGTCGGGCACGCTGACCTACCAGCTCATGTACGAGCTGCGCGACATCGGCTTCTCCAGCGCGGTGGGCATCGGCGGCGACCCGGTCATCGGCACCACCCACATCGACGCGCTGCAGGCGTTCCAGGACGACCCGGCCACCGATGCGATCGTGATGATCGGCGAGATCGGCGGCGACGCCGAGGAGCGGGCCGCGGCCTACATCGAGCAGCACGTCACCAAGCCGGTCGTCGCCTACGTGGCGGGCTTCACCGCCCCCGAGGGCAAGACCATGGGACACGCGGGCGCGATCGTGTCCGGCTCGGCCGGCACGGCCCAGGCCAAGAAGGACGCCCTGGAGAAGGTCGGCGTCCGCGTCGGCAAGACCCCGAGCGAGACCGCCCGCCTGATGCGAGAGGTCGTCCAGGCCCTCTGACCGCGTCCGGCGGGCACGCTCCCGCCGTGGCGCGTACGAGGACCACGCACCACCGAGGGCGCCCGGCATCCCGCCGGGCGCCCTCGGCCGTCCCGGCCCCGTCCGGGAGTTCGGGAGTTCGGGGGTCGTGAGTCCGTGAGTCCGTGAGTCCGGGGGTCCGTGAGTCCGTGAGTCCGTGAGTCCGTGAGTCCGGGAGCGGTCGGATACCACACGACCCCGCCGCGGGGCGGTGCGCGACACGCGGGGCGCGGGAGTCACTTCCACACCGGAGATGCTGAGACCATCGACTACTGTGACGGCCCTTTTCGATCAGCTACGGACGGCTCCCCGCAACGTCCTCAGCCGCATCCCCCTGCCCGGCCTCACCGGTGACGACGACGAGGTCCGCCGGCCGCTTCCCGTCTCCGGGATGCTCGCCGCCGCCTGGACGCTCGGCGCGGGACTGGCGGTGCTCACCACGCTCACCCTGGTCGGCTGGATCGCCGCCCCGCGCGGCGCGCTCGGGGCCGGCCTGCCGGGGGTGTTCCGCACCGCGTCCCAGCTGTGGCTGGCCGCTCACCACGCGGGGTTCGCGATCCCGGGCGGCTCGGTGGGGCTGCTCCCGCTCGGCCTGACGATCCTGCCCGCCTTCCTGCTGTACCGCGCCGGGATGTGGATGGCCCGCGACGCGGACCTGCGGCTCCGCCTCCCGGCCCGGCTGCCCAAGAACACCCCCAGGGAGGTGTCCAACGCGCGCCGCAGGGCCCAGCTGGTCCTGGTCGCCCAGGCGGGCATCTCGCTGGCGGCGCCGTACGCGCTGCTGGCCGGGCTCATCGCGCTGATCACCAGGAACGAGATCACCCAGCCCTTCCTCGGTGACGTGCTGATCAGCCATCTCGTGCTGGCCTTCATCGCGGGCTCGGTGGCCGTCGCCAGGACGATCGGGCCCTGGCGGTCCATGCTGCGCCTGCTGCCCGAGCGGCTGCGTTCGGTCGTGGTGGGCACCTCGGCCGCGCTGACGATCATGCTCGTGGCCGGTGCCGTCCTGGTGGCCGGGGCCACCGTGGCCAACTTCGGACAGGTCAGGGAGCTGTCGGACATCCTGGCCCCGGGGTTCGTGGGAGGGCTGCTGCTCCTGCTGGTCCAGGCGCTCTACCTGTTCAACGCCGTCGTCTGGGCGATGGCCTACATCGCCGGTCCCGGCTTCGCGGTCGGCACCGGCACGCTCGTCGCGCCGACCGGGGTGCAGCTCGGCACGGTGCCGAGCCTGCCGATCCTGGGTGCGCTGCCGGACGCCGGGCCGACCCCGGCGTGGGTGATGGCGGTGGTCGCGGTGCCGTTCGTGGCCGGTGCCGTGGCGGGCGTGCTGGTCGTGCGGATCTCCCCCTCCTCCTCGTACGAGGGGGCGCCGCTGTGGGGGCTGGCCTGCGGGGTGGTCACCGGGGCGGCGTCCGGCCTGCTGGCGGCGCTGTCGGGCGGCTCGCTCGGCGGCGCGCGGCTCTCCACGGTGGGCCCGGCGGCCTGGGAGGTGATGCTCTCGGTGACGCTGGAGGTGGGCGTCGCGGCCGGGATCGCGGCCGGGCTGGCCAACTGGTGGCTGCTCTTCCGGGGGCACGGGACGGCCGCGACCCTGGCGGCGGCCAAGGTCGGCACGGCCACCGCCCCGGTCCGCAAGGCCGGCGTCAAGCTCGCGCGGGCCGCCGGGTCGGTGGCGGGCAAGGCCGGTCTCGCCGAGCCGGAGGAGCTGCGCAGGCTTCCCGGGCACTGGCTGGACGCCGCCGAGGGCGACACCCAGCCGATCCCGGTCATCCGGGACGACTGGGAGGACGAGCACGCCTCCGCCGCCGCGGAGAGCCCGGCCCCCCGCCGTCCCGACCCTCCGCGCCCGCCCCGGCGCGACATCGTCGACGAGACCGACGACAAGGGCGGCCACGTCATCTACGTCGACCCCTACGCCTGGGACCGCGACTGAACGACCCCCGCCCCCGGTACCGCCGGACGACCGGCAGGTCCCGGGACCGCGACCCGGCCGGTCCGCACACCCGGGACGGCCGTGCGTCCGGGACGTCCCGGACGCCGCTCCGGGCGCGGAGCCCGGCCGTCCCGGACGGTTCCCGCGAGGTCGTCCCGGACGCCTCCCGCGGGGCCGCGCGGGACGATCCTCAGGGCGGGACGATCCTCAGGGCGGGAAGGGGAACTGCATCTGGCCCGGCTGCACGAAGGGCATCTTCTTCTCCAGGGCCCGTTCGAGCTGCTCGACGCACGCGTCCTGCGACGCGACCGTGCCCGCGCCCCTGCCGCACTCGGCGTAGGCGGTCAGCTCGTCGCTGAAGTAGAACTGCATCGCGGCCATCGCGAGCGACACCACCAGCGCGCCGGTCGACAGCACGACGCCCACCACGGCGATGCCGACGGGCTTGGGCACGGTGCGCAGCGCCCGGATCGCGCGGATCGAGGCGACCAGGGCGAAGAGCGCCATCACGACCCCCGCCAGCGGAAGCACCAGCGTCATCACCACCGCGGCGACGGCGAGCCACAACGCCCTGCGACCGGCACTCTCGGCGGGCCGCACCTGGACCGGTAGCGTCACCTGACCTCCTTGTATCGTTCGTACGGACAGGCCGATACCCTTGCAGCGGCGTGAGTCCCCGTCCGAATGGAGAGCGTCGGTGTCATCCCAGGCCGTTCGGCTTGTGGTCCTCGTGTCCGGTTCTGGGACCAACCTACAGGCCCTGCTGGACGCCGTGGCAGACGATACCTACGGCGCCCGCGTGGTGGCGGTGGGCGCCGACCGCGAAGGGATCGAGGGACTGGCCCGCGCCGAGCGGGCCGGGTTGCCGACCTTCGTGGAGAGGGTGGCCGATCACCCCGACCGGCAGGCGTGGGACGTGGCCCTGGCCGGGCGCATCGCCGGTCACCGGCCCGACCTGGTGGTCTGCGCGGGCTTCATGAAGATCCTCGGTGCCCCCACCCTGCGGGCCTTCCCGGTCCTGAACACCCACCCCGCGCTGCTGCCCTCCTTCCCGGGCGCGCACGGCGTGCGGGACGCGCTCGCGTACGGGGTGCGTCTCACCGGCTGCACGGTGATGCTCGCCGACGAGGGCGTCGACACCGGGCCGATCATCGCGCAGCAGGCCGTGCCGGTGCTGGACGGCGACGACGAGGCCGGCCTGCACGAGCGGATCAAGACCGTCGAGCGCCACCTGCTCGTCGACACCGTCGGACGGATGGCCCGCGAGGGCTGGACCGTGACCGGCAGAACCGTCCGATTCGGACGCGCCGGCGAATGAGCCGGACCCCCCGGACAGAACCGGAACCAACCAGGAGGAGCACGAAGTGACCCGCATCGCCATCCGGCGCGCGTTGATCGCGGTCTATGACAAGAGCGGGCTGGAGGAACTGGCCCGCGGTCTCGACGCCGCGGGGGTGGAGATCGTCTCCACCGGGGGCACCGCCGCCACGATCGCCTCCTTCGGCGTCCCGGTCACTCCTGTCGAGTCCCTGACCGGCTTTCCCGAGTGCCTCGACGGCCGGGTCAAGACGCTGCACCCCCGCGTGCACGCGGGCCTGCTCGCCGACGGCGGCAACCCCTCCCACGTCAAGCAGCTCGAGGAGCTGGAGATCGAGCCGTTCGAGCTGGTGGTGGTCAACCTCTACCCGTTCCGGCAGACCGTGGCCTCCGGCGCCTCCGACACCGAGTGCGTCGAGCAGATCGACATCGGCGGTCCCGCGATGATCCGGGCCGGGGCCAAGAACCACGCCACCGCGGCGGTCGTGGTCGATCCGGCCTCCTACGGCGACGTGCTGGCCGCCCTCGGCGCGGGTGGCTTCACCCTCACCGAGCGCCGCCGCCTGGCAGCCGCCGCGTACGCCCACACCGCCGCCTACGACACCGCGGTGGCCTCCTGGTTCGCCGAGGTCTACGCGGCCGAGGAGGGCGCCTGGCCGCGCTACATGGGCGCCGCCTGGGAGCTGCGCTCGTCGCTGCGCTACGGCGAGAACCCGCACCAGGGCGCGGCCCTCTACACCGACAGCAAGGACGGCCTGGCCTCGGCCGAGCAGCTGCACGGCAAGGAGATGTCCTACAACAACTACCTGGACGCCGACGCGGCCTGGCGGGCCGCGTGGGACTTCGACGGCCCGGCCGTGGCGATCATCAAGCACCAGAACCCGTGCGGCGTCGCGATCGGCGCCGACGTGGCCGAGGCGCACCGCAAGGCCCACGCCTGCGACCCGGTCTCGGCGTACGGCGGCGTGATCGCGGTCAACGCCGAGGTGACCGGGGAGCTGGCCGCGCAGATCGCCGAGGTGTTCACCGAGGTCGTGGTGGCCCCCTCCTTCACCGAGGAGGCGCTGGCGACGCTCACCGCCAAGAAGAACATCCGGCTGCTCGCCTGCCCGGGCGGGCCGTCCAACGCCTCGGAGTTCCGCCGGATCGACGGCGGGCTGCTGGTGCAGGCCGCCGACCGGGTCGACGCCCCCGGGGACGACCCGTCCACCTGGGAGCTGAAGGCGGGATCGGCCGCCTCCGCCGAGGTCCTCGCCGACCTGGCCTTCGCCTGGAGGGCGTGCCGCTCGGCGAAGTCCAACGCGATCCTGCTCGCCTCGGACGGCGCCAGCGTCGGCGTCGGCATGGGACAGGTCAACCGGGTCGACTCGGCGCGGCTCGCGGTCTCCCGGGCCGGCGAGCGCGCGCGGGGGGCCGCCGCGGCCTCCGACGCGTTCTTCCCCTTCGCGGACGGACCGCAGATCCTCATCGACGCCGGGGTGAGGGCGATCGTGGAGCCGGGCGGCTCGATCCGGGACGAGGAGGTCGTCGCCGCCGCGGAGGCCGCCGGGGTGACGCTCTACTTCACCGGCACCCGCCACTTCTTCCACTGACCGCCCGGCCCGGGTTACGGTCGTCACGTGACCGTGGCGGCCGTACCGGGATCGCGGGGGTCGTCGTGGAAACGTGGCGGTCGTGCCCGGCACGGTGACGGTCGTGCGCGGAAACGTGGCGGTCGTGTCCGGGACCGTGACGGTCGTGCGCGGAAACGTGGCGGTCGTGTCCGGGACCGTGACGGTCGTGCGCGGAAACGTGGCGGTGGTGCCCGGATCGGGTGGGTCGTGCGCGGGACCGCGACGGTCCTGTGCGGGACGGTGGGGCCGTGCGCGGGGGCGGAGGGCGTGGTGGCCGTGTGCCGGGACGTGCGGTCGTCCACGGGGGATAGGAAAGTGGCTGTTCGGACAGGATTAGTCGGGTGAAAAAGGTTTGAACCGCGGTTAGGGTGAAGCATCCTCTTTCGTCCGAATCTGGAGTTTCCCCATGCCGTTGCTCGACCACGCCCTGTACGCCTTCGTGATCATGCACGGCCTCTGGGGAAGCCCCTGGATGATGATCATCCTCGCGCTCGGCGCGGCCTACCTCGGCGGACGGGTCGTGGAGTTCATCCCCTTCACCCGCAGGATCATCGAGCGCCGGGAAGCCGAGCGCGGCTGATCCCGCGCGGGGTCGCCGAGCGCGCCGAGGCGGAGCACGGCCGATCCCGTGGGGCACCGTCGGGCCCGGGACTCCCATGGGCCCCTCTGGCCCGGAACGCGAAGCGCGGCCGATCCCGTGAGAGGGTGGCCCCCATGAGCGCGCGGATTCTCGACGGCAAGGCCACGGCGGCGAAGATCAAGGCGGACCTCGCGGTGCGGGTGGCCGCGCTGGCGGAGCGGGGCGTCGTCCCGGGGCTGGGCACCGTGCTGGTGGGGGCCGATCCGGGCAGCCAGATCTACGTGGCGGGCAAGCACCGCGACTGTGCCGAGGTCGGCATCTCCTCCATCCGCAGGGACCTGCCCGAGGACGCCACCCAGGCCGAGGTCGAGGCGGTCGTCGACGAGCTCGACGCCTCGCGGGAGTGCACCGGCTACATCGTGCAGCTCCCGCTGCCGCGCCATCTCGACACCCAGGCGCTGATCGAGCGGATGGACCCGGCCAAGGACGCCGACGGTCTCCACCCGGTCAACCTGGGCCGCCTGGTCCACATGGTCGACGCGCCGCTGCCCTGCACGCCGTACGGGATCGTGGCGCTGCTGCAGGAGTACGGGGTGCCGATCAAGGGGGCCGAGGTCGTCGTGGTCGGCCGGGGGATCACCGTGGGCCGCTCGCTCGGCCTGCTGCTGACCCGCCGCTCGGAGAACGCCACCGTCACCCTCTGCCACACCGGCACCCGGGACCTGGCGGCCCACACCCGGCGCGCCGACATCGTCGTCGCCGCCGCGGGGGTGCCGCACCTGATCACCGCCGACATGGTGAGGCCGGGCGCCGCCGTGCTCGACGTCGGCGTCTCCAGGGTCGACGGGAAGATCGCCGGTGACGTCGCCCCCGGCGTCGAGGACGTCGCGGGCTTCCTCACCCCCAACCCCGGCGGCGTGGGCCCGATGACCCGGGCCATGCTGCTCACCAACGTGGTCGAGGCCGCCGAGAGGAGCGTCCGCGCACGCGGCTGACCCGCGAGAGGGCCGCTTCGGGACAGGCGGACCGATCCGCGAGATCGGCCGGTCCGCGGACCCGGCCGGCGTGCGGACCCGGCCTGGGCATGGGTGGATCCGGACCCGCGGGCGGACGGGCCCGCGGGCGGGATCGGTTACGAGGCCCTGCGGTTCGCGCCGGTGCCCGCCGTCTGCGTCTCGGGCGTGCCCGAGGCCCGCTGCGGCGGCACCACCGGGGTGGGCCTGACCAGCCCCAGGGCGACGACCTCGTTCGCCAGCCTGGTGCGCCGGTTGGTCCCCTCCGGGATCCGGAACTTCTGGTACAGGCGCAGGAGGTGCTGCTTGACGGCGGCCTCGGTGACCACCAGGTCGTCGGCGATCTCCCGCGCCGTGGCCGGTGCCACGAACGCCTCGTCCGAGAGCGCCGGACGGCACAGCGACGTCAGGACGTCCACCTCCCGTCTGGTCAGCTCCGGTGCCGCGGCGCGGCGGAGCTCGACCTCCGGGGCGAAGTCCTCACGCGGGACCCCGCCGATCCTGCCTCGTGCCGCGCCGAAGGACACCACGTCACCGTCGTCCAGCACCCTGCGGGCGATCGGCCGGCCGTTGACCCGCGTGCCGTTGCGGGACAGGCCCAGATCAACGACGTAAAGGTAGGGTCCGCGCCGGACGAATTCCGCGTGCAGCCGGGAAACACTCGGATCGGTGAGCCGGATGTCCACTCCCCGGCCACGTCCGATCGTCGTGATCTCGGGGCGCAACGGGACCACCTCGCCTGTGTCCTCGATGCGTATGAACGGCCCCTCCACGGCAGTTCCTCCCCAGGTAGCCCGCCGTAACTATTCCTACAGCTCCGGCTTACCCAAAGGAGGTGATGGGGAATCGCCTTTGCCAGAAGGAGAATCCCTCGTGAAATTGGCGTGCACCTCTTGGGAGGGTTTCCGCTGCTCACAGGTAGACTTCGGGCACAGATAAGCGGAGGAAACACTCATGGCGGACAAACCAACCAAAGGTCTCGCCGATGTCGTAGCCGCGTCCACCGCGCTCAGTGACATCGACGGTCAGGCGGGTCGTCTCTTCTATCGTGGCTACGACATCCACGATCTGGCCGGCCGTACCGGCTTCGAGGAGACCGCGCACCTGTTGCAGTACGGCACGCTCCCCACCGCGTCGCAGCTGGCCGCGTACGGACAGGAACTGGTCCGGGGACGCACGCTCGGCGCGCTCGCCGAGGCCAACATCGCCGAGATCGCCGAGAAGCAGGCCCCGATGGAGGCGCTGCGCACGCTGGTCTCGCTGGCCGGGGGCGACGACCCGGACAAGGACTCCAACGAGCCCGAGGCGAACCTGCGCAAGGCGGCCCGGCTGACCGCGCAGCAGCCGATCCTGGTGGCCCGCTACCACGCGGCCAGGACCGGCGCCCCGGTCGCCGAGCCCGATCCCGAACTGAGCGTGGCGGCGAACTTCCTGCTGCAGATCACCGGCCGTACCCCCGGTGAGCGCGAGGTCGAGATCTTCGACGCCTGCCTGGTCCTGCACGCCGACCACACGATGAACGCCTCCACCTTCGCCGCCCGGGTCTGCGCCGCGACCCTGTCGGACATGCACTCGGCGATCGTGGCCGCCATCGGCACCCTCAAGGGCCCGCTGCACGGCGGTGCCAACGAGCAGGTCATGCGCACCCTGGAGTCCCTGGACCCGGACGGTGTCGCGGCGAACGTCCGCGAGCGGCTCGCCGCCGGCGAGAAGATCATGGGTTTCGGGCACCGCGTCTACAAGACCGAGGACCCGCGCGCCACGCACCTGCGCACGATGTCGCAGGAGCTCGGCGAGGCCTCCGGCGACGACACCTACTACCGGATGTCCAAGGAGATGGAGGAGGTCGTCCTCGAGACGAAGGGCCTCTACCCGAACGTCGACTTCTACGCGGCGACCGTCTACCACTACCTGGGAATCCCGACGGATCTGTTCACTCCCGTCTTCTCGGTCAGCCGCATGTCAGGATGGACCGCGCACGTCATCGAGCAGCACGCCGACAACCGGCTGATCCGCCCGGACAGCGAGTACATCGGCGAGCGGGACCAGAAGTGGAAGCCGATCTCCGAGCGATGAGCCGGAGACCGAAGAACCGGAGCCGGGGGCGAGAACGGGTGGTGGGCCGGTGAACGCGCGAGCGGCCGACGCGAACGGCGAACGCTGGGGGGCCTACCCCCTGGTGCTGGGCGGCGCGCTCGTCGCGCTGGTCGGAGCCCTGCTGCTGGACCTGCCCTACTGGGGCGGGATCGCCATGGGCGCCGTCATGACCCTCGGGGCGCTCGCCCGGCTGGCCGGGGGCGGGCGGCTCGCCGTCCGCCGCAGGGCCACCGACGCCGTCACGCTGGGAGGTCTGGGCGTCGTGCTGATGGTGGCCGGGGCCATCCTGGAGTTCAAGGACCACATACCGATGTGACGGGCCGGACGGCCGGGTGCGCCGCGAGGCGATCGACCCTGTCCGATAGCCTCAACGGCCAGTGAGCCTCAAAAAGGTACTGTCTGGTCAAATTAGTTCAGAAGGGGAACCATACGCATGCCCAAGATCAAGGTAGAGGGCCCCGTCGTCGAGCTTGACGGCGACGAGATGACCCGGATCATCTGGCAGTTCATCAAGGACCAGCTGATCCTTCCCTACCTGGACGTCGACCTGAAGTACTACGACCTGGGGATCGAGCACCGCGACGCCACCGACGACCAGGTGACGATCGACGCCGCCAACGCGATCAAGCAGTACGGCGTCGGCGTCAAGTGCGCCACGATCACTCCCGACGAGGACCGGGTCGAGGAGTTCGGCCTCAAGAAGATGTGGAAGTCCCCGAACGGGACCATCCGTAACATCCTCGGCGGCGTCATCTTCCGCGAGCCGATCATCATGTCCAACGTGCCGAGGCTCGTCCCCGGCTGGACCAAGCCGATCATCATCGGCCGTCACGCGTTCGGCGACCAGTACCGCGCCACCGACCTGAAGGTCCCCGGCGAGGGCAGCCTGACCCTCACCTACACCCCCAAGGACGGCTCCGCGCCGATCGAGCTGGACGTCTACGACTTCCCCGGCCCCGGCATCGCGCTGGCGATGTACAACCTGGACGACTCGATCCGCGACTTCGCCCGCGCCTCGATGCGCTACGGCCTCTCGCGCGGCTACCCGGTCTACCTCTCCACGAAGAACACGATCCTGAAGGCCTACGACGGCCGCTTCAAGGACATCTTCGCCGAGGTCTTCGAGTCGGAGTTCAAGGCCGACTTCGACGCCGCCGGGATCACCTACGAGCACCGCCTGATCGACGACATGGTCGCCGCGGCCCTCAAGTGGGAGGGCGGCTACGTCTGGGCCGCCAAGAACTACGACGGCGACGTCCAGTCCGACACGGTCGCGCAGGGCTTCGGCTCGCTCGGCCTGATGACCTCGGTACTGCTCACCCCGGACGGGCGGACCGTCGAGGCCGAGGCCGCCCACGGCACGGTGACCCGCCACTACCGCGAGCACCAGAAGGGCAACCCCACCTCCACGAACCCGATCGCCTCGATCTTCGCGTGGACCCGGGGCCTGCAGCACCGCGGCAAGCTCGACAACACCCCCGCGGTGTCCGACTTCGCCGACAAGCTGGAGCAGGTCTGCGTGGAGACCGTCGAGGGCGGTCAGATGACCAAGGACCTCGCCCTGCTGGTCGGCGGCGACGCCAAGTGGCTGACCACCCAGGACTTCCTGGCGGCGCTGGACGAGAACCTCAAGAAGAAGATGGGCTGACCGCGAGGACGATCTCGCGGGAAGCGGAGAAGGGGCCGGTCCTCGACGGAGGATCGGCCCCTTCGCGTTCCGCGTCCGTGCCCGGTGGGCCGGTCACAGGGCCGTGGTGGCCCCCAGGACGAGGGCGCCGTCGGCCGGAAGGCCGGGAAGTCGCTGCGCGTGCCCGGTGACGGCGTTCACCCGGAAGAGGCCGAGGGGCTCGCCGCCGGTCGTGGCGCTCATCCTGACGGCCACCTCGCGGGCGTTCAGCCAGCTCACCACCTCGCCGTCGGCGGGACGCCCCGCGTCGGGGAGGGGGAGCCGCCGCAGGACGCGGCGCGTCCCGGCGTCGATCACGTGCAGGCCGCGCGCGTCCCGGTGCGCGGCCTTGCCGCCGCCCACCGCCACGGAGTACCTCCCGTTCGGGGAGTCGGCCCAGGAGGCGTACCGCTCCCTGAGCCAGGGGGCGGCCTTCTCGGCGGGAAGCGTCCGCGCGGCGGGCACGGAGGTCAGGGCGCCGGTCGTGAAGTCGGTCCGCAGCCGCCGCTCGCCGAGCGTGACCGTGAAGTGGCGGCCGTCGGGGGAGACGCTCACCAGGGTTCCGTTCTCGGTGTCGCCCGGCGCGAGGACCGGTGACAGGTAGCGCTTGACGCCGCTGCCGAGGTCGTGGGCGACGTAGCGGCGCTCGGCCGCGCTGAGGTAGGCGATACGGCGCCCGTCGCGGCTGATGGCGGGATCGAGCCGGTGGCGCCCGTCGCCGTGCGCGAGGCGCTGGGCGGCGTCGGGGACGCCGAGCGTCGGCGCGCAGGGCTCGGCGCCCTCGCAGTCCGTACGGCCGGGAGAGGCGCCCTGGGGGGCGCCTGGGCCCAGTCGCAGCGTCCAGCCCGCGCAGGTCACGTCGCCGGGCCGCGCGCGGACGCCCTTGCCGGGACAGCGGTCGGGGACCGCGTACAGGATCACCGAGGAGGTCCGCGGAGCTCGCCAGGGGGCGGGGGAGGCGGCCCTGGAGGACGCGGTCGTCTCCGGGGACGCGCCCGGCGGCGGGGAGGTGTCCGGCGCCGGCGTGGAGATCGCCCGTACGGGCTCGTGGCCCTGTATGGCGCCGCTGTCCGGACCGCCCAGCGCCGAGTTCAGCACCTCGCCCCGCTGGAGCATCGTGAAGACGACGATGAGCGCGACCGGGACGAGCGCCGCCGTCACGGCCAGCATGGCCCCGCGGCGGCGGCGGCGCCTGACCGTGCGCACGGCCGGCGCGGTGAGGTCCGGTACGGAGGCCTCCCCCGCCCCCGTGGCCATCCTCGTGACCAGGCGCTTCTCGTCGCCCTTGGTGAGGGTCTCGACGGCCTCGGCGATCTCCGCCCTCACCGTCTCCTCCGGCAGCCCGAGGACGGCGGCCATCTCCGCGTGGGTCCTGCCGTCGTGCAGGCAGGCCACGACGAGCAGGCGCCGCCGGGGCGGGATCCGCACCAGCGCCGTGTCCCCGGCGGCGCTCGGCCGCTGCAGGAACCGGCGGTAGAGCGCGATCTGGGCGTGCGTGGTGGAGTTCTCCCAGACCGCTGGAGGCCAGGTGAGGGCCACGGTGTGGAAGGCCCGCAGTGTCAGGCGGATGGCGTGCTCGTGGCTACCGGTGAGGAGCAGGGCGGTGCCGACGAGGGAACGCTGATCGCGCTGCACGAACTCGCGATAACCGATGTATCGGCGCATGGACGTTTTTGCTCCGGCTTGCCTGAGGGACGTACAACGGTAGCGATCTAAGCGGCTGGAACGCGAAATTGGGGCGAATGTCGGAAATCGGGGGGTCGTGTTCGCCCGCCGTCCCGGTCGTGACGTGGGCGGTGAGCGGGTCTTGCCGTGGGGAATATGGGGTCACGTCGGGATAACGGAGAGGGCGGGCGGGTCATGGCGCCGTAAAGTTTGCCACGTCGAAGATTACGAGACCGCGAGGATGATGATGCCGCAGATCGCCCCACTGGGAGCGGGAGAGCCGAACCGGCTCGGGCCGTTCCGCGTCCTCGGGCGCATCGGCGAGGGCGGGCAGGGCATCGTCTACCTCGGGGTCGACGCCGACGGGCAGTACGCGGCGATCAAGTTGCTGCACGTGAAGTTCTCCGGGGACGCCGTCGCCAGGTCCCGGTTCGCCAGGGAGGCGAGGGCCGCCCAGCGGGTCGCCTCGTTCTGCACGGCGGCGGTCCTCGGCGCCGACCTGGAGGGCGACACCCCCTACATCGCCAGCGAGTACATCGAGGGCCGGTCGCTGCGCCAGGTCGTGGAGGACGACGGCCCCCTGCGGGGCGCCCCGCTGCAGCGGCTGGCGATCGGCACGGCCACCGCGCTGACCGCCATCCACCACGCCTCGATCGTGCACCGTGACCTCAAGCCGGACAACGTGCTCATCGCCGCGGACGGCCCGAGGGTGGTCGACTTCGGCATCGCCCGCATCCTCGACTCCACCGGCACGATCACCAGCCGGGCCATCGGCACCCCCGCGTACATGGCGCCCGAGCAGATCGCCGGGACCGACGTCGGGCCGCACACCGACGTCTTCGCCTGGGGCGCGACCATCGCGTTCGCCGCGACCGGCGAGACGGTCTTCGAGGGCGGCTCGATCGCGGTGGTGCTCAACCGCATCCTCAACCACGACGTCGACCTCGGCGTGCTGCCCGAGCCGCTGCGCGGCGTGGTCGGGGCGGCGCTGGCCAAGTCCCCGGCCGAGCGGCCCTCGGCCGACCGGATCCTGCTGCGGATGCTCGGCCATCCCGAGGAGGCGAGCGCCTCGCCCGCCATCCTCACCCAGGGCGCCGAGGTCTCCGCCACCGGCGGTCCCCGGACAGACGGGTCCCGAACCGGCGGGCCCAGGACAGACGGGTACCGGACCGGCGATCAGGTCGGTGATCGGGCCGGTGATCGGGACGCCGGTCCCGGTGCGGCCTCCGGCGCGGGGCGTCCCCGGGAGGCCGAGGAGGGCCTGGACGACGACGCCACCAGCCAGATGCGTCTCCCCGGCCCGGGGACGAGGCCCCCGGGAGGCGCGGACGAGGCGCCGCCCCCGGGACGGGAACCCGCCGATCATCCGGACCGTCACCCGTCCCCCTCCGGCGGGATCCCTCCGGGACACCGGGAACGGTCGTCGCCGGGGACTCCCTCGGGGTACCGGGAGCAGCCGTCGTCCGGGATCCCGTCGGGGTACCGGGAACAGTCGTCGCCGGGGACTCCCTCGGGATACCGGGAGCGGTCGTCGTCCGGGATCCCCCCGGAACACCGGGAGCGGCCCTCGTCGCCCGGTCACGGCCCGCCCCCTCCGGCCGGCCCCCCGGCCCCCCCGGAGGTCTCCGCCACCGCCGAATGGCCCGGTCATCCCGGATACCCCGAGCCCGCCGGATACCCCGAGCCCGCCGGATACCCCGAGCCCGCCGGGTACTCCGAGCAGACCGAGCGCGCGGGGTACCCCGAGCACACCCGACACCCCGCTCACACCGAGCCCGCGGGACACGCCGGTCAGGCCGGTCAGGCCGGTCGTTTCGAGTTCGCCCCCCACCCCGAGCCCGCGGGACACGCCGGGTACGTCGGGGAGGTGCCGCCGCCGAGCTGGCAGACGCCGGTCCGTCCCGGAGGGCCGCAAGGGGGCGGGCGCTCGCGCAGGGGACGCTGGATCGCCGCCGCCGTGGTCCTGCTGCTGCTCGCGGTGGCCGCCGCCGCCGTCTGGTGGCCGGACGACACCCCGGGGAAGGCGCCCGTACGGCCCTCCGGCGAGGCGTTCGCCTCGGTGGTGGACAAGGCCGCCACGACCGGCAGGCTCGTCGTCGGCGTGCGCGACTCCCTGCCCGGCATCGCGCTGCGGAACGGGAGCAGGTGGAGCGGCTTCGAGATCGACCTGGCCCTGGAGATCGCCAGGTTGCTGGGGGTGCCGGAGAGCGGCGTGACCTTCCAGGCCACCCGCCGCCAGGACCGGCCGGTGTTGCTGGCCGGCGGTGGCGTCGACATGGTGCTGGCCACCTACGCGATCAACGACGTGGACGACGTGACCTTCGCCGGGCCGTACTACCTCGCCCACGTCGACGTGCTGGTCAAGGACGACTCGCCCATCCGGACCGCGAAGGGCCTGGTGAACAGCCGGATGTGCGCGCCCGAGGCCAGCCCCTCGGTCGCCGTGCTGCAGAACGAGGTGAAGCCGCTGCGGCTCGTCACCGCCCGGACCTACACCGAGTGCGTCAACATGCTGCGGGACGGCCTGGTCGACGCGATCCCCGGCGACGACCTGCTGCTGGCCGGCTTCGGCGACCGGGAGAGCGTCCGGCACCGGCTGCTCGGCCTGGAGCTCACCGACGAGCGCTACGCGGTGGCGCTCAAGCGGGGAGACGAACGCACCTGCGAGGCCGTCAGGGGCGCGATCGCCGAGCTCCACCGGAACGGCACGGTCCGCAGGCTGCTCGACGAGCACTTCTCCAAGGTCGACTTCCCCGGCCGGGAGAACGGCCTCCCCGCCATGGCGCCCTGCGGCTGAGCCCCGCCTCCGGAGGGACGCGCCTCACACCGGGAACGCCGTTCCGTGAGCGGAGGAGGGCACTCGCCGGACGGCCGTCCGCGACGGACGGGTAGCATCCGAGCGTCACAGTTCATCCTTCGAGTGAGGGAAGGTCATGGCCCAGACTCCCGTAAAGGTCACCGTCACCGGCGCCGCCGGTCAGATCGGCTACGCGCTGCTCTTCCGCATCGCCTCGGGCCAGTTGCTGGGCGCCGACGTCCCGGTCACGCTGAGCCTGCTGGAGATCCCGCAGGCCGTGAAGGCCGCCGAGGGCACCGCGATGGAGCTCGACGACTGCGCGTTCCCGCTGCTGCGCGGCATCGAGGTCACCGACGACCCGAACGCGGCGTTCAACGGCGCCAACGTGGCGCTGCTGGTCGGAGCCCGTCCCCGGAGCAAGGGCATGGAGCGCGGCGACCTCCTCCAGGCCAACGGCGGCATCTTCGGCCCGCAGGGCAAGGCGATCAACGACAACGCCGCCGACGACATCCGCGTGCTGGTGGTCGGCAACCCGGCCAACACCAACGCGCTCATCGCGCAGCGGAACGCCCCCGACGTCCCGGCGGAGCGCTTCACCGCGATGACCCGCCTGGACCACAACCGGGCGCTGTCGCAGCTGGCCGCCAAGCTCCAGGTGCCGGTCACCGAGATCAAGAAGATGACCATCTGGGGCAACCACTCCGCCACCCAGTACCCGGACCTCTTCCACGCCGAGGTCGGCGGCAAGGTCGCGGCCGAGCTGGTCGACGAGACCTGGCTGCGCGACACCTTCATCCCCACCGTGGCCAAGCGCGGCGCGGCCATCATCGAGGCTCGGGGCGCGTCCTCGGCCGCCTCGGCCGCCAACGCGGCGATCGACCACGTCTTCGACTGGGTCAACGGCACCGACTGGACCTCGGCCGCCATCCCCTCCGACGGCTCGTACGGCGTGCCCGAGGGTCTCATCTCGTCCTTCCCGGTCGCCTCGCGCGGCGGGAAGTGGGAGATCGTCCAGGGGCTGGAGATCGACGCCTTCTCCCGCGAGAGGATCGACGCCACCGTGGCGGAGCTGGAGGAGGAGCGCACCGCGGTGCGCGAACTCGGCCTGATCTGACCGGACCGCTCCGGCGAAGGCCAGGGCGGGAAGGCGGCGTGTCGCTCATCGCCGGGCGCCGCGTCCCGTCGTTCAATGATCACTTGTGGTCGGCGGATCGACGGTCGGAGGGAACGCCGCGGCGCGGGTCGCCGCCGGTGTGCTCTGTCTCGTCATCATGCTCGTGCTCGCGCCGCCGCCCCGGGCGGCGCACGCCTCTCCGGAGGACGACGGCTGGGGCGGCGCCGACCTGTCGGTGCGGCTGCTGGTCTCCCCGGTCAGGGCCCGGCCCGGCCGGCCGCTGCGCTACCGGGCCGAGGTGGGCAACGCCGGCCCCGGTGACGCGGTGCTTCCCGTGCTCACCCTCCGGCTGCCGCACGAGGTACGGGTGCTGGGCACCGACGTCACCGAGTGCCTGCCCGGTGCCGTCGCGGACGAGGTGGTCTGCGCCTCGTCCGCCGACGTCCCGGCCGGGACGACCGGCGGGGTGACGGTCGACGCGATCGTGCGTCCCGGCGCGCGGGGACCGCTGGAGGCGAGCGCCACGATCTCCTCGGGGGTCGTGGACGGCGACGAGACGGACAACTCCGCGCGGGCGCTGACCGAGGTGGACCAGGGGACGGACCTGGCGGTCAGGCTGTCGCGCGGGATCCGCGCGGGGCGCCTGGTCCTGGTGTCCGCGGTGGTGCGCAACCGGGGCCCGCGGCGCGTCCACGACGCCGCGCTCCTCCTCGACACCGGCGGGGCCCGCCTGCTGGCGGCGCGCGGGACGCGATGTGACACCCGCCCCGGCCACGCCGCCTGCCGCCTGCGCGCGCTCGGCGCGGGTGGGCGGGTGAACCTCCTGCTCGCCTTCACGGCCCGCGGTCACGAACCGAGGGCGGAGGCGACCGTCCACTCCCCGCTGGTGGGCGAGCGCCGCCCCGCCGACAACACGGCCCGCCTCCGCCTGGGAGGATAGACCCGGCCGTGCACCCGGCCGGACTCGGACGAACCCGGACGGACGTACCGGGTGTCTCAGGGGCGGCCGGACAGGGCGGCCCAGGCGTCGGCGACGACGTCGCGGACCGACGGGTGCTCGGGCTTCCAGCCCAGCTCGCGCTGGATCCTCTCGGAGGAGGCCACCAGCACGGCCGGGTCACCGGCGCGGCGCTCGCGGACGACCGAGGGGATCTCGTGACCGGTCACCTCGCGGCAGACCGAGAGCACCTCCTGCACCGAGAAGCCCGTACCGCTGCCGAGGTTGTAGATCCGGTGCTCGCCCGGCGAGCAGGCGTCCAGCGCCAGCAGGTGGGCCCTGGCCAGGTCCGCCAGATGGATGTAGTCACGCACGCATGTGCCGTCGGGCGTCGGGTAGTCCGTGCCGAACACGCTGACCGGCTCGCGCCCGCCGAGCGCGACGGCGAGGACGTTGGGGATCAGGTGCGTTTCCACGGTGTGACGCTCGCGGTAGACGCGGCCGTCCCGGTCGGTGTAGGCGCCGCCCACGTTGAAGTAGCGCAGGCTCACCGCGGCCAGGCCGTACAGCCCGGCGAACGCGCTCAGCGCGGTGTCGACCGCCAGCTTGGAGGCGCCGTAGGGGTTGGTGGGGCGGGTGGGGTCGGTCTCCCTGATCGGGGAGCGCTCCGGCTCGCCGTACGTGGCGGCGGTGGAGGAGAAGACGACGCGGCCCACCCCGGCGCTCCGCATCGCGTCGAGCAGGGCGAGGGTGCCGCCGAGGTTGTGCGCCCAGTAGAGGTCCGGCCGCTGTACGGACTCGCCGACCAGCGACTTCGCCGCGAAGTGCAGCACGCCCTCGACGCCGTCGAGCACCCCCGCGGCGTCGGTGATCGATCCCTCGACCAGGCGGGCGCCCGGCGGGACCGCGTCGGCGTGACCGGTGGACAGGTCGTCCAGGACGGTGACCTCGTGACCCGCTTCGACGAGTTGCGCCGCCACGGCGCTGCCTATGTATCCGGCGCCTCCGGTGACGAGCAGCTTCACGGAGCCTCCTGTTCGATGATGTTTGGACTTGTTTATTTTTGTAAGTCTACCGCCAGCATATGCTGGCACATCACATATCGGCCACCGCCGGAACGGGCGGCCGCCATGACGGAGACGACCTCGTGAACAGCGTCCTGGCGAACATCGCCCTGGTCTTGATCTTTGTACTGATCGGAGGGTTCTTCGCCGCGGCGGAGATGGCCATGGTCTCCCTCAGGGAGAGCCAGGTGCGGCGGCTCGACACGCAGGGACGCCGAGGGGCCAGGGCTGCCAAGCTCGCCCGCGACCCCAACCGCTTCCTGTCCGCCGTGCAGATCGGCGTCACCGTGGCCACCATGCTCTCGGCGGCCTTCGGCGCCGACACCCTGGCCAAGGACCTCATCCCGGTGGTGACCTCCTGGGGGGTCCCCGAGGCCGTGACGGCCCCGCTCGCCCTGGTCCTGGTGACGCTGGCGATCTCGTACGCCTCGCTGGTGCTGGGAGAGCTCGCGCCCAAGCGGATCGCCCGGCAGCGGGCCGAGGGGATCTCCCTGCTGGTCGCGCCCTTCCTGGACCGGATGGCCGCGTTGTCGCGGCCGATCATCTGGGCGCTGTCGAAGTCCACCGACGGGGTGGTCAAGCTCCTGGGCGGCGACCCCGACGCCGACCGCGAGGAGATCTCCACCGAGGAGCTGCGCGACATGGTGGTCGGCCACCAGGAGCTCACCGCCGACGAGCGCCACCTGATCGCGGAGGTGTTCGCGGCCGGCAAGCGGCAGCTTCGCGAGGTCATGCTGCCGCGTACCGAGGTGGAGTTCATGTCCGCGGACACGCGGCTGGCCGAGGCGGCGGTCCTGGCCGCGGCCATGCCGCACTCCCGCTTCCCGGTCTACCGTGACTCCTACGATGACATCGTGGGGTTCGTCCACATCCGCGACCTGCTGGACCCGGTGCTGACCGGGTCCATCGAGCCGATCAGCGAGCTGGTGCCGATCCGCCCGGTCAAGCTGGTCCCCACCAGCAAGCAGCTCATGGCCACGCTCTCGGAGATGCGCAAGGAGGGCCACCACCTGGCGATCGTGGTGGACGAGTACGGCGGCACCGCCGGCATCGTCACCCTGGAGGACCTGGTCGAGGAGCTCATCGGCGACATCCGCGACGAGCACGACGTGGAGGACGAGCACGTCGCCCTCCCCGCGGGGGAGGCGGAGCTGGACGGGCTGGCCACCCTCGACGAGGTGGCCACCTCCACCGGCGTCCGCCTGCCCGCCGGCCCGTACGAGACCCTGGGCGGGTTCCTGATGTCGTCCCTGGGCCACCTTCCGGTGCTGGGGGAGCGGGTGGAGGTCTCCGGGTTCGACCTGACGGTCACGGAGATGGACGGCCGCAGGGTCTCCCGGGTCAGGATCAAGCGGAACGTCCCCCGCCAGGAGACGGCGGACGCGGCGGAGGAGACGCTGATCACCCCGGACCTCTGACACCCGCGCGAGGAGGCACCGATCACTGCCGACACCCGCGCGAGGAGGCGCCGATCGTGCCGGGCGGCCGGGACGCGCGGAGCGGGCACGGACCCCTCCGGACGCCTGACACCTGCGCGGGGGGCACCGATCACTCCGGACACCTGACACAATTGTCTGCCATGGCCAGTCCTCGCGTCCTGTCGGGAATCCAGCCCACCGCCGACTCCTTCCACCTGGGCAACTACCTCGGTGCCGTACGGCAGTACGTCGCCATGCAGGAGGGCTACGACGCGTTCTACTGCGTCGTCGACCTGCACGCGATCACGGTGGACTACCGGCCGGAGGAGCTGCGCAGGCGCACCAGGGTGGCCGCCGCCCAGCTCTTCGCCGCCGGGCTCGACCCGGAGCGCTCCACGGTCTTCGTGCAGAGCCACGTCCGCGAGCACACCGAGCTGGCCTGGGTGCTGATCTGCCTCACCGGCATGGGCGAGGCCGGCCGGATGACCCAGTTCAAGGACAAGAGCGCCAAGCAGGGCGAGAGCTCTGCCAGCGTGGGGCTGTTCACCTACCCGATCCTGCAGGCCGCGGACATCCTGCTCTACCAGGCCAACAGGGTCCCGGTGGGCGCCGACCAGAAGCAGCACCTGGAGCTCACCCGCGACCTGGCGCAGCGCTTCAACCACCGCTTCGGCGAGACCTTCACGCTGCCCGAGCCGCACATCGTCAAGGGGGTCGAGAAGATCACCGACCTTCAGGAGCCCACGGCGAAGATGTCGAAGTCCTCCTCCTCGGCCGCGGGCATCCTCGACCTGCTGGAGCAGCCGGGCCCGCTCCGCAAGAAGGTCATGCGCGCGGTCACCGACACCGGCTCCGAGGTCCTCGCCGACGACGAGAACAAGCCGGGCGTCACGAACCTGCTGCGCATCCAGTCCGCGCTGAGCGGCGTCCCCATCCCCGAGCTGGAGACCCGCTACGCCGGTCAGGGCTACGGGACGTTCAAGAAGGACGTCGCCGAGCTGGTGGTCGACACCTTCACCCCGATCCGCGAGCGGACCGAGAAGCTGCTCGCCGACGAGGCCGAGCTGGACCGGCTGCTCGCCGCCGGTGCCGCGCGGGCCCGCGCGGTGGCCGCCGAGACGATGGCCAGGGTACGCGACAGGGTGGGCTTCCTGCCCACCCCGTGACCTGAGGGGCCTCTGCCCGGCCCCTCCCCGCCCGCCTTGCGGCCGCCCGTTTTCGATCGTTCGCCTACGGGCGGTGGTCTTCGCGCCGCCGTTCGTGGTCGAGACGGCGGTGACGGGGTAGGGGGCGCGGGTGACAGGTGTGTGGGAACGCGTACGGACAGGCCGCGAGCGGCTCGGAGCGAGGTTCGGCTCGGCCCGGATCAGGTGGCCGTGGTTCGACCATCTGGTCAGGACCTACCAGCGCTACCAGATCCAGTCGGGCGACCGGCTCGCCGGGGCGGTCAGCTACTTCGCCTTCCTGTCGTTCTTCCCGATCGTCGCGCTGGCCTTCGCGGTCTTCGGCTACTTCCTCGCGGTCACCCCGGACGCCCCCGACACCCTGCGCAAGGCGATCGACCAGTACCTGCCGGGCCTGGCCGACAAGCTGCCGATCCAGGAGATCGCCGACTCGCGGACCAGCGCCGGGATCATCGGCCTGCTCGGCCTGCTCTACGCCGGGCTCGGCGCGATCGACGCGCTGCGCGGCGCGCTGCGTGAGATCTCCATGACGACCGAGGCGCCGCTCGGCTTCGCCATGGCCAAGCTCAGGGACCTGGCCGGGCTCGTCCTGGTCGGCACCACGATGCTGGCCTCGGTGCTGGTCGCCGGTTTCGCCACCCAGGCCGGCGGGACCGTGGCCGGATGGGTGGGCCTGTCGGGGTCGGTGGTGTCCACCACCACGATCTGGCTGGTCGGCCTGGCGGTGAGCGTGCTCGCCGACGTGCTGGTCTTCCTGATCCTGCTGCGCTGGCTGGGCCGTATCAGGCAGCCGCTCCCGGTGCTGCTGCGCGGCGCCCTGTTCGGCGCGATCGGCTTCGCCCTGCTCAAGCAGCTCGCCGCGCTGGTGTTGTCCGGCACCCTGAACAACCCGGTCTACGGGGTGTTCGCCGTGGTGGTCGGGTTGCTCGTCTGGATCAACCTCTCGGCCCGGGTGATCATGTACGCCGCCGCCTGGACCGCCACGGCCTCGCTCGGGCCTCCGCCCGATCCCACCCCGGTCCCGGCGACCGCCATCCCGGCCTGAGCGCCGGGCGCTCCCCGTCCGGCGACGCCGGGTTTCTCCTTCCGCGCCTCTCCCCGCGTGTCTCCGCGGGTCCTCCTCCGTCCCTGCGCCTTCGTCCGTGCGCCTTCGTCCGTGCGCCTTCGTCCGTGCGCCTCCGTCTAGCGGAAGCGCCTGCGCAGGCCGTACGCCAGCCAGATCAGGCCGCCCAGCAGGCCGGCACCGAGGACGTAGTAGCCGATCGGGGTGCCCTCGCCCGAGGGGCGTGCCGCACCAGGCGGATCGGCCGCCGAGATCGGCGCCGGTGCGGCCGGGGGCGCGGAGGTCGCGGGAGCGATGGGTGACGGGGCGGCGACCGGGAGGGGGTCGACCAGGTGCCCGACCGCCGCGACCCTGCCGCGGTTGGCGAAGCCCCAGTCGAGCAGGTCGGCGACCTCGTCCCAGAAGTAACCGTCGTGGCGCATGATCGACACGATGACCGTGTGGCCGTTCCGCCTGGCCGCGCCGACGAAGCTGCCCTGGGCCTTGGAGGTCCAGCCGTTCTTGACGCCGATCATGCCCTTGTAGCGCCAGAGCAGCTTGTTGTGGTTGCCGATCTCGTAGTAGCCCTTGGGAGCCGGAAACTTGTCAGTTTTTAGGCTGATATATCGGCGAAAATCGGGGTTAGCCAGGCCGGCGCGGGCGATCAGGGCCAGGTCGTAGGCCGAGCTGCTCTGTCCCGGCTTGTCCAGCCCGCTCGGGGTCATGGCCACGGTGTCGAACGCCTGAAGGCGCTTGGCCTCGGCGTTCATGTCGGCCAGGGTCGCGGCCAGGCCGCCGTTGGCCTCGGCCAGTGCCATCGCGCTGTCGTTGCCGGAGACCAGCAGCAGCGCCTTGAACAGGTCCTCGACCGTGTAGAGCGGCTTGGGGACCAGGCCGACCGCGCTGCCCTCCTCGTTCACCGCGCGCCTGCTCGGCCTGATCCTCCGGTCCTTGTCCAGCCTGGGGATCAGGGTGAGGGCGGTCAGCGCCTTCAGCGTGCTCGCGGGCAGGTAACGCCCGTGGGCGTTCTTGGCGGCCAGCACCGCGCCGGTCTCGGCGTCGGCGATCACGTACGCCTTGGCGGCCGTCCTGGGCGGGGCCTTCACACCCGGGGGGACGATGAGACCCCGCTCCCCGAGCCGGGAGCCGCCGACCGGCTCCCTCTGGCCGTCCGCGCCCGGTTCGAGCGAACCGGTGCCCGCGCCCCACGCGCCGTCCGGCGAACCGGCGCCCGGCGAGCCGGTGGTCGGCATGCCCGCGGAGGCGGGTGAACCGGTGCCCGCGGGCATGCCCGGCGGCCGGGCCTCTGTCCCGGCCTGTGCGGGCGCGCCGAGAAAGGCGGTCGCCGCGAGCAGCACCCCGACGGGCGCGATGTGTCTGGTCCCCATGATGATCTCAGGGTAGCTTCGTGCCGGTTCGCATGGAGTACAGGTGCCCTGACCAGCTACGCTCCACTCGGCGGAATACTGACATCATGCAAATATCGCGAAAGATCGCCGCTTTTCTGATTGGCCTTGCCGCTTTTATGATCTTTGAGTGGATCAACCTTGGTTTCAACCTCGCGGACGGCCATCCCACGTCGTTCTACGTGGTCCACGGCATCCTGGTCGCGGTCAACCTGGTGCTGGCCCTCGTGCTCGGCGCGATCGGCCTGCGGGCGCTGCGCGGCCACCGGGAAGCCCGGGGACCGAAATGACCGGGGCGACCGGCCGGGAAGCGGGTCAGCGCAGCGTCGACACGGTCCTGTGGTGCAGCTCGGCGGCCTCCTCGGCGGAGTCGCCGATGCTGGTGAAGCCGAGCTTGCCGAAGCAGGTGACCGCGCCCAGCAGGTGCAGCACGTTCCCGGTGCGGCGTTCCCGGTCGAAGCCGAGCCCCTCGTCCTGGATCAGCTTGACGACCTCCCCGGGGGTGCGGCCCAGCAGGCCGGGGGCGGCGCAGTTGTCCGTCGCCACGTAGTACTTGGCGCGGCCCTCGTGGACGAGCAGGCCGGTGCCGGGGTCGTACGTGGCGCCGGTGGTCAGGATCGCGGCCCCGAACGGGTGCGTGGTGCCGCCGATGCGCAGGTTGATCTCGCACAACAGCGTCCGGTGGCCGCCGGCGGCCCTGACGGCGAAGAAGTCGACGCCGAACAACCCCACCACGCCCCGGGCCGAGAGGACCCGCGCGATCCGCTCGGCGTACGCGCGGAGTTCGGCCCGGTACTCCTGGCGGGCGGGGAAGCTGCACCCCTGGTAGACGTCGTCGTTGGGGCCGCCGAGGACCTGCTCGTGGGTGGCGACCACGTCGAAGGTGCCGCCCGGGGTGATCCTCACCAGGGCGCTGGGGGAGCGGAGCGGCCGGTCCTCGATGAACTCCTCGACCACCGCCCCCCGCTCGGCGATCTTCTCGGCGAACGACGCCCAGTCCTCGCCGGGCGCGGAGAAGCTCGTGGGACGGCCGGAGAGCGGCCCGTCGCCCGTGGTGACGATGGCGTTGCCCATCCCCGAGTAGCTGTTGTTCAGCTTGATCATCAGCCGGGCCGCCGGGCTCATCGCGCGGGCGGCGTGTTCCACCTCGGCCAGTGACCGCAGGTCGCCGAACCCCCTCACCGTGGGCACCCCCGCCGCCTCGCCGAGCGTCCTGCCGCCGCTCTTGGAGCCCAGGTACGCCAGCCGGGTGGCCGGGCCGTAGATCGGCAGGGAGAGGATCGAGGCGAGGCGCTCCTCGTACTCGCTGACCACGAACGGCACCATCCAGGCGCTCCGGGCGCCGGTGTCCGTGGCGGGCCGGCCGTCGTCCTCGCGGGGGCCGCCGAGGGCGGCGCGCAGGCGCGCGATCACGTCCGGGCGGCGGAGCAGGGCCTCGGTGAGCGGGTGCGTCTCGGGATCGTCCAAACTGATCATTTGCAACCGCGTGCGGGCCTCGTCGGGATCGTCGAGGAAGCTCAGGTAGTAGTCCACGATCGCGCCGTCCACCGGCGTCGAGGTCACGTAGACGACCGAGACCCCGGGCCTGCGCAGGGTGAGGAGGAGGAACAGCAGCCTCTCCTCGTAGCAGCGGGCCGCGGGGATGCTGCGCAGTTCATCCTGGGGAAGGGAGAGCGAGGGAATGACCAGTAGGGCGCCCTCGTCCGGTTCGAATATGCTCAAACGCGACCATCTCTTCCCGAATGGGATGTTAGTGATCATATGCGAAGTGAAACACGCATTCCTCCTGTTTACATCACTCCGTCGGGTGCGATGACCGGCACCTGAGGTCACGTAAATTGCCAGGTAGGCGAGGTTTGACCGGGTGACGGCACGGCCTTCTCGCGCGTCCGCGCTCCCCCAGGAGGACCACTGCCCCCATGGTCAATTGGAGTCATCTTCGATGATCCGGATGGGGCGTAAGTGCCAGAAGGGGAGCGCGGGGTGACAAAACATTTGGGCCGGATGTCGGCGAGCCGCGCGGCGGGAGGGATAAAGTCGGTGTCATCGCCGACGCGACGGCCACCCCGGACCACCGGTCCGCCGTCTCGGACGCCGGCGGTGGACAAGCCCGCGCCGGCGCGGCCCGGAAGACCCACCCGGTCCGTCGGCGCGGCGATCGTTTTTCTGACACGACCTCGTGGATCCCGAGATCCCGGGTAGTCGTACGGTGCGTCGAGGATCCAGAGCCCGCCGGCGCGGATGGGAGGGTGAGCAATGCGGGGGCGTAATTTGCGGGGAGAGCTCGACGCGTTCCTTGCCGGTCGTGAGCAGGAGCTGATCGCCTTCCGTCGAGACCTGCACATGCATCCCGAGCTCGCGTTCGCCGAGTACCGCACCACCCAGCGCGTCGCCGAGCGCCTGGCCGCCGCCGGGCTCAACCCCTCGGTGCTGCCGCGCGGTACCGGCCTGCTCTGCGACGTCGGCAGCGGCGACGGGCCGACCGTGGCGCTCCGGGCCGACCTGGACGCGCTCCCGGTGCCGGACGAGAAGGACGTCTCCTACAGCTCGACGGTCCCGGGCGTCTGCCACGCCTGCGGCCACGACGTGCACACCACGATCCTGCTCGGCACCTCGCTGTTCCTCGCCCAGCAGGCCGAGGCGGGCCTGCTGCCCGGCCGGGTCCGGCTGATCTTCCAGCCCGCCGAGGAGCTCCCCGGCGGCGCGCTGGAGGTCATGGCCTCGGGCGGCATCAGCGGGGTCGACCGCATCTTCGGGCTGCACTGCGACCCGCGCCTCGACGTCGGCAAGGTCGGCCTCAAGGCCGGCGCCATCACCTCCGCCTGCGACCGGGTCACGGTCCGGGTGAGCGGCCCCGGCGGGCACACCGCCCGGCCGCACCTGACCGCGGACCTCGTCTTCGCGCTCGCCAAGATCCTCACGGAGCTGCCCGCGGCGCTCTCCCGCCGCATCGACCCCCGCTCCTCGCTGAGCCTGGTCTGGGGCCGGGTCGAGGCGGGTTCGGTCGCCAACGCCATCCCGGACGACGGCATCGCCGAGGGGACCGTGCGCTGCCTGGACGAGGCCGCCTGGCACGCGGCCCCCGACATGATCAAGGCGCTGCTGGAGTCGGTCGCGGGCGCGTACGGCGTCGAGGCCGAGATGGAGTACGTGCGCGGCGTGCCACCGGTGGTCAACGACAAGGTCAGCGTGCAGATGCTGGCCGAGGCCGCCGAGGGCGTGCTCGGACAGGGCGCCCCGGTGCCGACCGAGCAGAGCCTGGGCGGCGAGGACTTCGGCTGGTACCTGGAGTCCATCCCCGGCGCGTTCGCCAGGCTGGGCACCCGCCGGCGCGGATCGAGCGAGTCGGCCGACATCCACCAGGGCACCTTCGACGTCGACGAGAGCGCCATCGGCACCGGCGTGCGCTTCATGGCGGCGACCGCGCTGACCGCGCTCTGGGAGGGGCGTCGTCCCCTCACGGACGACGCCCTGATGGCCGTGAAGGCCGACAACTAGCGATCTCCCGGCCGGTGACTTCGGACATATTTTGACAAAGTTCTCAACCGACCCTGACCGAGACGCTCAGGGTGATCATCAGGGAGAACGTCCGAGCGGCCGGGCCGTCCGGTGTCACGGCCGGGTCGTTTCGGCATGCTTCGTGTGTCACAAGGTGGCGTGAGCTGCATAACGGACCTGTTGCGGACCTGCGTGATGGTTTGGTCAACCCTGACGGACCAACTATCTTCCGTGCAGGGTTGCCGTGCGTCTCTTCGCGCGTGCACAGAGAACGCGAAGGGAGTCATCTTGCTTCAGAACCGATTCGGCAAGCTGGCCGCGACCGCACTGGCGGGCAGCATGCTCATGGGAGCTGCCGCGTGTGGTGGAAGCGAGGAACCGACCACGTCGGCACAGCCGAGCGGGGCCGCCAGCAGTGCGGCGTCGGCCGCGACCGGACCCAAGGTCGGTCTCGCGTACGACATCGGCGGGCGCGGGGACCAGTCGTTCAACGACTCCGCCGCGGCCGGCCTGGACAAGGCCAAGGCCGAGCTGGGCCTGGCCGACACCAACGAGCTCGAGGCCGGTAACGGCGAGACCGAGGCGGCCAAGGAGGAGCGGCTCCGCCTGCTCGCCGACGGCGGCTTCAACCCGATCATCGCGGTGGGCTTCGCCTACTCCAACCCGGTCAAGAAGGTCGCGACCGAGTTCCCCGACGTCAAGTTCGCGATCGTCGACGACGCCGCGGCGGCCGCGCCCAACATCTCCAACCTCCTCTTCGCCGAGCACGAGGGTTCCTTCCTGGTCGGTGCCGCCGCGGCGCTGAAGAGCAAGAAGAACCACGTGGGCTTCGTCGGCGGCGTCCAGGTGCCGCTGATCAACAAGTTCGAGGCCGGGTTCATCGCCGGTGCCAAGGCGGTCAAGTCGGACATCAAGGTCGACGTCAAGTACCTGACCCAGCCGCCGGACTTCACCGGGTTCAGCGACCCGGCCAAGGGCAAGACCGCGGCCGAGGGCATGTTCGACGCGGGCGCGGACGTGGTCTACCAGGCCGCGGGCGGCTCCGGCGGCGGCGTGTTCGAGGCGGCCAAGGCCGCCAAGGGCCTGGCCATCGGCGTCGACTCCGACCAGGCGAAGACCGCGGCCCCCGAGCTGCAGGGCGTCATCATGACCTCCATGATCAAGAAGGTCGACGTCGCCGTCTTCGACTTCCTCAAGGGTTTCACCACCAACGCGGTGAAGTCCGGCACGACGACGTACGACCTCAAGGCCGACGGCGTCGACTACTCCACCACCGGTGGCCAGGTCGACGACATCAAGTCCAAGCTCGACGAGTACAAGCAGAAGATCATCTCCGGCGAGCTCACCGTCCCGGACAAGACCTCCTGATCTGACGCTCACGCGGGGCCCGGAGGAGATCCTCCTCCGGGCCCTTCGCCCTATTCTCACCACCACGTTCCGTACCGGGCATCCGTACGGAGGAGGCCGTCATCAGCACTCCGGCACCGGCCGTCGAGCTCGAGGGGATCACCAAACGATTCCCCGGCGTCGTCGCCAACCGTGACATCTCCCTTTCCGTGCGTCAGGGGCACGTGCACGCCGTCGTCGGCGAGAACGGCGCGGGCAAGTCCACCCTCATGAAGATCCTGTACGGCATGCAACGCCCGGACGAGGGACGGATCCGCGTCAACGGCGCCGAGGTGGGCTTCCGTTCCCCCGCGGACGCGATCGGGGTGGGCATCGGCATGGTCCACCAGCACTTCATGCTGGCCGGCAACCTGACCGTGCTGGAGAACGTGATCCTGGGCAGCGAGCCCCGCAAGGGGGGCGTGGCCATCGACTTCGGCGCGGCCCGCACCAGGATCCGGGAGATCTCCGACTCCTACGGCCTGGGCATCGACCCCGACGTCACCATCGACGACCTCGGGGTGGGCGCGCGCCAGCGGGTGGAGATCCTCAAGGTCCTCTACCGAGGCGCCCGCATCCTCATCCTGGACGAGCCGACCGCCGTGCTCGTGCCGCAGGAGGTCACCGAGCTCTTCGCCAACCTGCGCGAGCTGGTCCGCGAGGGCCTCACGATCATCTTCATCTCGCACAAGCTGGACGAGGTCCTCTCGGTCGCCGACGCCATCACCGTCATCCGCCGGGGCACGACCGTGGCCGAGGTGGACCCCAAGGACGTGACCGCCCGGCAACTGGCCGAGCTCATGGTCGGCAGCGAGCTGCCCAGCCCGGAGACCCGCGAGTCCACGGTCACCGACACGGTGGCGATCTCGGTACGCGGCCTGAACGTCCACTCGTCCGAGGACCGCCGCGTCGTGGACGGCGTGACCTTCGACATCCGCAGGGGCGAGGTGCTGGGCATCGCCGGGGTCGAGGGAAACGGCCAGGCCGAACTCGTCGAGGCCATCATGGGCATGCGCCCGGCCGAGGGCGAGATCCGGCTCGGCGAGCACGACATCTCCGGCTGGCCGACGCTCCGCCGCCGCGAGGCCGGCATCGGCTACATCCCCGAGGACCGCCACCGGCACGGCCTGCTGCTGGAGGCGCCGCTCTGGGAGAACCGGATCCTCGGCCACCAGACGCGAAAGCCCAACGTCAAGGGGCCCTGGATCGACCGCGCCGGGGCCCGCGAGGACACCCGCCGCATCGTCGAGAGCTACGACGTCCGCACCCCGGGCATCGACGTGGACGCCGCCGCGCTGTCCGGCGGCAACCAGCAGAAACTGATCGTCGGCCGGGAGATGAGCGGGGAGCCCGTCTTCCTGATCGCGTCCCACCCCACCCGCGGCGTCGACGTGGGCGCCCAGGCCGCGATCTGGGACCACCTGCGCGCGGCGCGCGCCGCGGGCCTGGCGGTCCTGCTGATCTCGGCCGACCTCGACGAGCTGATCGGCCTGTCGGACACCCTCAAGGTGATCCTGCGCGGCCGGATCGTCGCCGAGGTCGACCCCAAGGACGTGACACCCGAGCGGCTCGGCTCGGCCATGACGGGTGCTGGAGAGGCGGCATGAACATCCACGCAGCGCACACGCCCCCCGGGACGCCCGGATGAGCGCGAAAGAATCGACCTTCGCCGACCGGCTGCTGGGCCGGGTCTCGCCGGCGGGACTCCTCTCGCTCGTCGCCCCGGTCACCGCCATCGTGTTCGCCGCGCTGGTCACCATGGTCATCCTGGCGCTCACCGGCGCCCCGCCGGTGGACACCCTGGTCGTCATGGGCGAGTACGCCATCCGGCCCCGCTCGATCGTGCTGACCCTGAACTCCGCGACGACCTACTACCTGTCGGCGCTGGCGGTGGCGATCGGGTTCAAGATGAACCTCTTCAACATCGGCGTCGACGGGCAGTACCGGCTCGCCGCGCTCACCGCCGCGGCCGTCGGCGGCGCGGTCGCACTGCCGGCCCCGCTGCACGTCGCGCTGATCATCTTCGTCGCCGTGCTGGTCGGCGCGGGCTGGGCGGCCATCGCCGGGCTGCTCAAGGTGCGGCGCGGGGTCAGCGAGGTCATCTCCACGATCATGCTGAACGCCATCGCCACCGCGCTCGGCTCCTGGCTGCTCAACAAGGAGCGCCTGGCCGTCGAGGTCGGGGGCAGCAACAACATCGGCACCAAGCCGATCCCGCCCTCCGGCCAGGTGCCGGGGCTGGCGATCGTCTCGGGCACCCAGACGAAGGTCTTCGGCCTGATCCTGCTGTCGATCGCGATGGGCGTCCTGTTCCACGTCGTGATCAACCGGACCCGCTTCGGGTTCGACCTGCGCGCCACCGGCCGGTCGGAGTCGGCCGCGGTGGCCAGCGGCGTCAACGTCAAGCGGATGATCCTCGTCTCGATGGTCCTGTCCGGCGCGGTGGCGGGCCTGGTCGGCATGCCGCAGCTGCTGGGCGCCTCCTACAGCTACAGCCTGGACTTCCCCACGGGTCTCGGCTTCACCGGTATCGCGATCGCGCTGCTGGGCCGGAACCACCCGGTCGGCATCGCATTCGGCGCCCTGCTGTGGGCCTTCCTGGACACCTCGGCCGGCATCCTGCAGATCAAGAAGATCTCCCCTGACATCGTCACCATCATGCAGGGTGTGATCGTGCTCTCGGTGATCATCGCCTACGAGCTGGTGCACCGCTACCAGATCGCCGCCGAGCAGCGCCGCGTGAGCCGCCAGCTCGCGAGCACCGCCCCGGCACAGGAAGGAACGCCGGTATGAGCCAGAACGCCCTTGCCACACCGGAGGCCCCCTTCCTGAGGCCCGAGACCCCCGCCCGCAGGTTCAGGCTCACCTGGCGGACCCTGCTGCTCACCCTCGGCGCGCTGGTCCTGCTGCTGTCGTTCACGCGGGCCGTCACCGGCGCCGTCGACCTCACCTCGGCAGGCGCGATCAACGCCGCCATCGCGCTGGCGGTGCCCATCGGCCTGGCCGGGCTGGGCGGCCTGTGGGCGGAGCGGGCCGGAGTGGTCAACATCGGCCTCGAAGGCATGCTGATCATGGGCACCTGGTGCGGGGCGTGGGGCGCGCTGTACTTCGACAACCCCTGGGCGGGCGTCGTCGCCGGCGCGATCGGCGGGGCCCTGGGCGGCCTGCTGCACGCGATCGCCACCGTGACGTTCGGCGTCGACCACATCATCTCCGGTGTCGCGATCAACATCCTGGGGCTGGGCGTCACCCAGTTCCTGTCCAAGGTCACCTTCGCCGAGATGTCGGGCGGCGGCGACTCCCAGTCGCCCCCGGTGCCCAAGCCCCAGGTGGTGAGCCTGCCACTGGTCGGGGATCCGCTCAGGGCCCTGGAGGCCAAGCAGTGGTTCCTGCTCTCGGACGTGGCGGGCATCCTGCGGGGCATGACCACGAACGTCTCGCTGCTGACGATCCTGGCGATCCTGCTCGTCCCGCTGTCGTACTACGTGCTCTGGCGCACCGCGTTCGGCCTGCGGCTGCGCTCCTGCGGGGAGAGCCCGGTGGCCGCCGAGTCGCTGGGCGTCAACGTCTACCTGCACAAGTACGTCGCCGTCGTCATCTCCGGTGCCCTGGCGGGACTGGGCGGGGCGTTCCTGGCACAGGTGGCCGCGAGCGCCTACCGCGAGGGGCAGACCGGCGGGCGCGGCTTCATCGGCCTCGCCGCCATGATCTTCGGCAACTGGCGGCCGGGCGGGCTGGCCGGGGGAGCCCTCCTGTTCGGCTACACCGACGCGCTGCAGCTCCGCCGGGGCGGCGAGTCGGTGCACGCGCTGCTGCTCGTGGTGACGGTCCTGCTCGTCGCGGTGGCCGTCTACCAGCTCGTACGGCAGAACCGGACGCGGGCCGCGCTGATCACCGGTGTCGCGGCGATCGCCGTGTTCGTGGTGTTCGCGCTGACCGACTCGATCCCCTCGGAGTTCACCTCGGTCACCCCGCACATCACCACCCTGCTGGTGCTGTCCCTGGCCGCGCAGCGGCTCCGCCCGCCGGCCGCGAACGGCGTGATATACCGCAGGGGACAGGGCGGATGACCGTGTCCCGAACGACAGGTACGACGCGAACGGGACGGCCCGTGCCGTCCCCACGAGGGGAGACGGTGTGACGGGCACGGACGGCGATACGGACGGCGGCACGGACGGCGGCCCGGAGACCGGTATCGGCACGAACACCGGCGCGGACATCGACTGGTCCGCGCTCAGGGACGAGGCCGTGCGGGCCATGGGGCACGCCTACGCCCCCTACTCCAAGTTCCCGGTCGGCGCCGCCGCCCTGGTGGACGACGGGCGGCTCGTCTCCGGCTGTAACGTCGAGAACGCCTCCTACGGCCTCGGCCTCTGCGCCGAGTGCGGGCTCGTCTCCGCGCTCCAGGCGAGCGGCGGCGGCAGGCTGGTGGCCTTCACCTGCGTCGACGGGCACGAGGAGCTGCTCATGCCGTGCGGCAGGTGCCGCCAGCTCCTGTACGAGTTCGGCGGCCCCGAGCTGCTGCTGGAGACCGTCGACGGCCCGAAGCCGATGTCGGAGATCCTGCCCTACGCCTTCGGGCCCGACGACCTGAGCCGGGGAGCCTGAGCATGGACGCCACCGAGCCGAACCGGGGAGCCTGACCGTGGACGCCATCGAGGTCATCTCCGCCAAGCGGGACGGCAGGGAACTCGTCCCCGCGCAGATCGACTGGGTGATCGACGCCTACACCCGGGGCGTCGTCGCCGACGAGCAGATGTCCGCGCTCGCCATGGCGATCCTGCTCAACGGCATGAACCGGCGCGAGATCGCCGGGTGGACCCAGGCGATGATCCGCTCCGGGGCCCGGATGGAGTGGTCGGCGCTGCCGGGACCCACCACCGACAAGCACTCCACCGGCGGCGTCGGCGACAAGATCACGCTGCCGCTGGCCCCGCTGGTCGCGGCCTGCGGGGGGTACGTGCCCCAGCTCTCCGGCCGGGGTCTCGGCCACACCGGCGGCACCCTGGACAAGCTGGAGTCCATCCCCGGCTGGCGGGCCTCGCTCTCCAACGACGAGATGCTCGGCGTGCTCGCCGCCGCCGGGGCGGTGGTCTGCGCGGCGGGCGACGGCCTGGCCCCCGCCGACAAGAAGCTGTACGCGCTCCGCGACGTCACCGGGACCGTGGAGTCGATCCCGCTGATCGCCTCCTCGATCATGTCGAAGAAGATCGCCGAGGGGACCGGCGCGCTCGTCCTGGACGTCAAGGTCGGCTCAGGGGCGTTCATGAAGACCGTCGAGGAGGCTCGCGAGCTGGCGACCACCATGGTCGAGCTGGGCACCGACGCCGGGGTGGGCACGGTCGCGCTGCTGACCGCGATGGACCGGCCGCTGGGCCTGACCGTGGGCAACGCGCTGGAGGTGGCCGAGTCGGTCGAGGTCCTCGCCGGGGGCGGGCCCGCCGACGTGGTCGAGCTGACCGTGCTGCTGGCGCGGGAGATGCTCGCCACGGCGGGCATCACCGGAGGAAAGGACCCCGAGCGGGCCCTGGCCGACGGCTCGGCGATGGACGCCTGGCGACGGATGATCACCGCTCAGGGCGGCGACCCGGACGCCCCGCTGCCGGTGGCCGCCGAGACGATGGAGGTCGTCGCGCCCTCGTCCGGCGTGCTCTCCCGGCTCGACGCCTACGGGGTGGGCCTGGCCGCCTGGCGGCTCGGCGCGGGACGGGAACGCAAGGAGGACCCGGTCTCCTTCGGCGCGGGTATCGTGCTGCACGCCAAGCCCGGTGACCCGGTCCGCGCGGGCGCTCCGCTGATGACGCTGCACGCCGACGAGACCGGGCGTTTCGAGCGGGCGCTCGCCGCGCTGGAGGGCGCCTGGACCGTGGGCGAGGCGGCCGACGGCGAGCTGCTCCCCCTGGTGATCGACCGCATCACGGCCTGACGGCGGTCTCCAGCGTTGCCGAGCCCTCCGGCTCTTCGGGGCGGGAGGTCTCGGCGTCTGCTGCGTCTGCTGCGTCTGCTGCGTCTCCGGCGTCCCCGCTGTTCCCGGCGCGCGGCTCGGGGGGGCGTGGTGCCGAGCCGCAGCCTCCGGTGATCCCGGTGCCGCTCGTCTCCTCGGCGGGCCGCGCCCGGCCGGAGGTCCGGCGCGCCCCGGGGCCGACCGGGGAGAAGATCTCGTCGATCACGGCGCGGTGGGTCGGGAGGGCCGTGGCGTGGCGCTCGCGGCCCTCCGGGGTGATGCCCACGTAGATGCCGCGCCGGTCGTCCTGGCAGATGGCCCGGGTCACCAGGCCGGCCTTCTCCAGACGGGCGATCAGCCGGGAACAGGCGCTCTGGCTCAGGTGGACCGCGTCGGCGACCTCCTGGACCCGGTACTTCTCCCGGCCTCCCTCGACCATGCGTTCCAGCACCTCGAACTCGCTCATGCCGAGCCGGTGCCGTTCGGAGAGTTCGCGTTCCAGGGCGCAGGCGGCCGTGGCGTGCACGGCCAGAACCTGGCGCCATGCGCTTACCGCGTCCTCCTCGTTCATGCGGCGGATCGTACCACCCGCGACAATTGAATGCACGCGAATTAAATTCCCTTGCATTAGATGTGAGTGCATGTATTCTCGGTCCTCATGACCTCCTCATCGACATCACCGGATGACGAGCGCTGGAGCCCGGCACTGTGGGCCGCGCTCACCGTGCTCTGCGCCGTGGTCTTCCTCGACGCCCTCGACGTCTCCATGGTGGGCGTGGCCCTGCCGTCGATCCAGGCCGACCTGGGCCTGTCCACCTCCTCGCTGCAGTGGGTGGTCAGCGGCTACGTGCTCGGCTACGGCGGCTTGCTCCTCCTCGGCGGCCGGACCGCCGACCTGCTCGGGCGTCGCAGGGTCTTCCTGGTCGCCCTCGCGGTCTTCGCCGTGGCCTCCCTGCTCGGCGGTCTCGTCGACGACGGCACGCTGCTGATCGCGGCCCGCTTCGTCAAGGGCGTCAGCGCCGCCTTCACCGCGCCCGCCGCGCTCTCCATCATCACCACGACCTTCGCCGAGGGCCCGGCCCGCAACAGGGCCCTCAGCTTCTTCACCGCCTCCGGCGCCAGCGGCTTCTCGCTGGGCCTGGTCATCTCCGGATTCCTGACCGAGCTCGGCTGGCGCTGGACGTTCCTCATGCCGGTCCCCGTCGCGATCATCGCGCTGGTCGCGGCCCTGAGGTACCTACCCAAGCGCCGCGAGCAGCGCGCCGAGAGCGGCCACGACCTGCTCGGCGCGGCCACCGTCACCGGCTCCATGCTGCTGCTGGTCTACGCCGTGGTCGAGGCGCCCGACGCGGGCTGGGGCTCGCCGCGCACGATCGCCACCCTGCTGGGCGCCGCCCTGCTGCTGGCCGCCTTCGTGGTCACCGAGCGGCGCGTCAGGCACCCGCTGGTACGCCTGGGCATCCTGCGCTCCGGCCCGATCGTCCGCGCCAACCTCGGGCTGGTGATCCTGTTCGGCTCCTACGTCGGCTTCCAGTTCGTCGCCATGCAGTACTTCCAGAACTTCCTGCACTGGTCGGCCCTGCAGACCGCGCTGGCCTTCCTGCCCGCCGGGCTGCTGGTGGCGGTGACCTCCACCAGGATGGGCTCGCTGGCCGACCGGTTCGGCACCGCGAGGCTGATCGTGGTCGGCTCGGCCGCCCTGGCCGCCGGGTACGCGTTCTTCCTGCGCCTGGACGGCGATCCGAGCCTGGCCACGCTGATCGTTCCCGGGATGGTGCTGCTGGGCATCGCGTTCGCGCTGTCCTTCCCCGCGCTGAACATCCAGGCCACCAACGGCGTCGCCGACGACGAGCAGGGACTGGCCTCCGGGTTGCTCAACACCTCGGGACAGGTCGGCGGGGCGGTGGTGCTGGCCGTCGTGACGGCCGTGCTGACCTCCGGTACGGGCGCCGACCCGATCGGCTCCTTCCGCGCGGCGATCACGGTCTCCGGGATCCTCGCCCTGGTCGGCCTGGTGATCGCGCTGACCGGCCTGAGGGGCCTGACCGGTCCGCGGGCGCGCCGCACGCCCGTCGTGGCCGAGGAGAAGCCGGTCCTGGAGACGGTCTGACACCTCGGCGCCGACGCGCACGGACCACCGGACCACTCGCGATCCGGCGGGGAACAGGGGAAGCCCACGGGGAACGCGGGGACCCCGGGGGACTCCGCGGGAGACACGGGGATCCTGCGGGGCTCAGGGGACTCCTCGGGGAACACGGGGACTCCCACCCCGTGGGAAGCGCGGGGTTCCACGGGGAACAGGGGACCCCCACGGGACCCCGCCGGATCGCGAGCGTGCCGCCGCCGGATACAGGGGCCCGGCGGCGGCACCCTTTCCCGCCCGGCTCCCGTCTCGCCCGGCTCCCGTCTCGCCCGGCTCCCGTCTCGCCCGGCTCTCGTCTCGTCCGGTTCTCTGCTCGCCCGGCTCCCGCGACGCGCCGCTCGCGGGCCCGGGGCGCGGTCCTTGACTCGTCCCCGGCGGGCTGTCACGATCCGGCCACGGCACAGGTGGGCTCCGAGGGTGAGACCGGCGGTCCACCCGGGCATCTAACGGGGTAGGAGGCCCACGATGAACCGCACCCTCGTTCCCCTCGCGCTCGTCCCTCTGCTGGCACTGGCGGCCTGCGGAACGGACACCGGGACGGTGAGCCCCGTCTCGGGGGCCCCGGCGAGCACCGCGCCCGCGGATCCGGCGACCGGCGCGCCCGCCACGCCCTCTGCCGCCGCACCCGCCGGGCTGCGGCCCCCGACGAGCACCAAGGAGATCGAGGTCGCCCGGACCACCGTCGCCCCGCCGATCGTCACCGGGGCCCGGTTCGCCGAGCACAAGGGATTCGACCGCGTGGTGATCGACCTCGACGGAGAAGTGCCGGGCTACAGCGCGCGGTGGGTGCCGAAGCTGGTCCAGGACGGGTCGGGCGACCCGATCGACGTCAGCGGCGGCGCCTACCTCCAGCTCACGATGACCCCGGCCGCCGCGCACACCGAGGCGGGCACGCCCACCTGGACCGGCGGGCCGATCTTCCAGGCCCGGCTCGGCAACGTGCGGAACGTCGTCAGGACCGGCGACTTCGAGGCCGTGGTGGGCGTGGGCGTCGTCCTGGAGCGCAAGGCGGCCTTCCGGGTGCTGGAACAGAAGAGCCCGAACCGGCTGGTCGTCGACATCGCACACTGACCCCGCCCCGACCGCGCACACTACGCACGCGGCGGCCGTACAGCGCGCAGGCATCGGCCGGACGCACCGGCCCGGTGCGCCCGCGAGGCGCCGCATCCCGGGACCGGTGACAGACTGGGGCGATGGTACGCAAAATCGAGGGCGCGACGCGGATCCCCGTTCCCGGCGGCAAGACGATCGACGAGTACGTCGGCCGGGTCAACACCGGTGACGACCGGATCTCGATCGCCCGCATGAAGGCTCCCGCCGGGTGGGAGGAGCCCGCCCAGACCCCGGAGTTCGCCGAGTACACGCTCGTCCTGTCCGGGACGGTCCTGGTGGAGCACGACGGCGGCGTCACCGAGGTCGGCGCGGGAGAGGCGTTCGGCTGCGAGCCGGGCGAGCGGATCCGCTACAGCGCCGGTCCCGAGGGCGCCGAGTACGTCGCCGTCTGCCTGCCCGCCTTCTCCCCCGACGCCGCCCGCCGTGAGGACTGACCCCGGCACCCGCCACGGCACCGGGCGTGACGACCTCCGGCCGGACCCCGGCGGTAGGCTGGTGAGATGAGTCAGCTACCCACCTTCGAGCAGATTCGCCTGGCTCCCAAGGTGTTGCTCCACGATCATCTCGACGGTGGTCTGCGCCCGGAGACCATCATCGACCTGGCCCGCGAGACGGGCTACGACGGTCTGCCCGAGACCGAGACCGAGAGGCTGCGCGCCTGGTTCCGGGCGGCGGCCGACTCCGGTTCGCTGGAGCGCTACCTGGAGACCTTCGACCACACGGTGGGCGTCATGCAGACGCGTGAGGCGCTGACCCGGGTCGCCGCCGAGTGCGCCGAGGACCTGGCCGCCGACGGCGTGGTCTACGCCGAGGTGCGCTACGCGCCCGAGCAGCACACCTCCGCCGGCCTGACCCTCGAAGAGGTCATCGAGGCGGTCCAGGAGGGCTTCGCCGCGGGTTCCGCGGGACGCGGCATCCGGGTGGGCACCCTGCTCACCGCCATGCGCCACCAGGCCAGGTCCATGGAGATCGCCGAGCTCGCGGTCCGCTACCGCGACGCCGGAGTGGCCGGGTTCGACATCGCGGGCGCCGAGGCGGGCTACCCGCCCACCCGCCACCTCGACGCCTTCGAGTACCTCCAGCGGGAGAACGCCCACTTCACCATCCACGCCGGGGAGGCGTTCGGCCTGCCCTCGATCTGGCAGGCGATCCAGTGGTGCGGTGCCGACCGGCTCGGCCACGGCGTCCGCATCATCGACGACATCTCCGTCCAGGACGACCAGGAGCCCAAGCTCGGGCGGCTGGCGGCCTACGTCCGGGACAAGCGCATCCCGCTGGAGATGTGCCCGACGTCCAACCTGCAGACCGGTGCCGCGACCTCCATCGCCGAGCACCCGATCGGCCTGCTGCGCCGCCTGAACTTCAGGGTGACCGTCAACACCGACAACCGGCTGATGAGCGGGACGTCCGTCTCCGAGGAGTTCGCCAAGCTGTCGGAGGCGTTCGGCTACGGCTGGGACGACATGCTGTGGTTCACGGTCAACGCCATGAAGTCGGCGTTCCTGCCGTTCGACGAGCGCCTGTCGCTCATCAACGGTGTCATCAAGCCCGGGTTCGCGCGCCTCAAGTGGCAGGCGTGAGCGGGTCCGTACCGGCGAAGTGAGTCTCCCCTGATGAAGCAGGTGTTCCGCTCCACCTTCGCGATGGTCGTCGGCTGGGCCTGGATGGTCTTCGCCGCCCTCAACGCGATCGACCTGGTGGTCCGCTACAGCGGCCGGACCTCGATGATCGCCGCGGCGGTGCTGGCGGTGCTGACCGCGGTGGTCTTCCTGACCTGCCTGCGTCCGGCGGTCGTCGCGTCCGAGGAGGGCGTGCTGGTCCGCAACCCGCTGCGGAACACCTTCGTGCCCTGGCGGGCGGTGGACGAGGTCACGGTCTCGCACTCGATCAAGATCACCTCCGGTGGGCGGAGCGTCCGCTGCTGGGTGCCGCAGACCTCCGCCCGCGAACGGGCCGCCGCCGTCCGCAGGGGCAGGACCCCGGACACGCGGGGCGGCGCCGGGGCGACCGAACCGGTCCGGTCCAAGGGCGAGCAGGCCGCCGCCGCGGCGATGGCCGGCAGGACCCACGCCGACTGGGTGGCCCAGCAGATCACCGAACGCGCGGAGACCGCCCGCCGCACGGCCGCTCTGCGGAGCGCCGCGGAGACCACGACGTCCGCGGAGACCACGACGTCCGCCGAGGCCACGACGTCCACCGGAGTCGCGCGAGGCGGCGGTGAGGGGGCCGGCACCGGGGACGCGACCGGCACCGGCCGGGAGGGAACGTTCAGGTCGAGCTGGGCGCCGACCGCCCTGGCCGCCATCGTCGTCGCGGCCGTGCCGACGATCGCGGCCTTCCTCGTCTGAGCCCGGGAGCCCGAGTCCGAGCCCGGAAGCCGAGTCCGGGAGCCGAGTCCGAGCCCGGGAGCCCGGTCCGAGACCGAGCCCGACTCCGGGGTTCAGGTCCGAGCCCGGGAGCCCGAGTTCGGAGGGCCGAGCCGGAGCCCGGGAGTCCCCTGTCCGGATCAGAGCCCGAGGGCTTCGGTGAGATCGGTCTTGAGGGCGTCCAGTTCCGTGGCGGCCCGCGCGCGGGCCTCGGAGACCTCGCCGGTCACCGGGATCACGACCTCCAGGTAGCACTTGAGCTTGGGCTCGGTGCCCGAGGGGCGGACGACCACCCGGGCGCCGCCGGACAGCCGGTAGCGCAGTCCCTCGGTGGGCGGCAGCCCGCCCGCGCCCCGGCTCAGGTCGTCGGCGGCCTCGACGTCGTGGCCGCCCAGCCGCCGGGGCGGCGTCGCCCTCAGGCGGGCCATCGCGCCGGTGATGAGCGACAGGTCGGCCACCCGGAACGAGAGCTGGGAGGTGGCGTGCAGGCCGTGGCGGCGGGCCTGGTCGTCCAGGAGGTCGAGCAGGCTCCGGCCCTCCAGGGCGGCCTGGGCGGCGATCCCGGCCACGGTCAGGGCGGCGCCGATGCCGTCCTTGTCGTGCACGGGCAGCCCCTGCTCCGAGCCGACGCTGTACCCCAGCGCCTCCTCGTACCCGAAGACCAGGCCCTCGCCGGCCTTCATGATCCACTTGAAGCCGGTCAGGGTCTCGGCGTAGCGCACGCCGTGCGCGGCGGCGATCTTGCCGAGCAGCGACGACGACACGATCGTGGTCGCCACCAGGCGCTCGTCGCCCGAGGTGTGCCGGATCACGTGCTCGCCGAGCAGGGCGCCCAGCTCGTCACCGGTCAGCATCCGGTGGCCGCCGCCGGGCAGCGGCACGCCCACCGCGCAGCGGTCCGCGTCAGGGTCGTTGGCCAGCACCAGATCGGCGCCGGTCCGCGCCGCGAGCTCCAGCGCGAGGTCCATCGCGCCGGGCTCCTCCGGGTTGGGGAAGGCCACGGTCGGGAAGTCGGGGTCAGGCTCGGCCTGCTCCGCCACGGTCGCGGGCGTCTCGAACCCGGCGGCGGCGAACGCCCTGGCCAGGGTCACGCCGCCCACGCCGTGCAGCGGGGTGTACGCCACCCGCAGCGCGCGGGCCCTCCCGATCGGGAGCGCGGTCAGCGCCTCCAGGTAGGCGGCCACGACGCCGTCGTCCAGCGTGGTCCAGCCCGGCTCGCCGGGGGAGCCGAGGGGGAGGTCCGAGACCGGCCCGGTCGCGTCGATGGCGGCGGAGATCTCCGCGTCGATCGGCGGCACGATCTGGGAGCCGTCCCCCCAGTAGACCTTGTAGCCGTTGTCCCGGGGCGGGTTGTGGCTGGCGGTGACCGTCACGCCCGCGTCCGCGCCGAGGTGGCGGACGGCGAAGGCCAGCACCGGGGTGGGCAACGGGCCGGGCAGGAGCGAGGCACGCAGCCCCGCCCCGGTGAGCACGGCCGCGGTGTCGCATGCGAAGGCGTCGGACTTGTGCCGGGCGTCGTAGCCGATCACGACATGCCGGCCGGGGCCGAGGACACGGGCCAGGCCGGCGGCGGCGCGCATGACCGTCACCCGGTTCATCCGGTTGGGCCCGGCGCCCAGCTCGCCGCGGAGCCCGGCGGTGCCGAACTCCAGCCGGGAGCCGAACCGCTCGCGCAGCGCGTCGTCGTCACCGCCGTCGAGCAGCCTCGCCAGTTCCGCGCGGGTGTCGGGGTCGGGGTCCTGGGCCAGCCAGGATCGGGCGAGCCCTGCCAGGTCGCTGTTCATCGTCACCTTTCCGAGGCCGAGGTCGAGTCCGTGGTCGAGGCTGGGGCCGTGGTCGCCGGAGCCTGCCGCCGGTCCGTCCTACAGCCTGCCCACGACGCTCGCCAGCAGGCCCCCCATGCGGGCGGCGGTGGCGCGGCCCACCTCCAGCACCTCCTCGTGGTTGAGCGGCTCGCCCACCAGGCCGGCGCCCGGGTTGGTGACCAGGGAGACGCCCAGCACCTCGGCACCGGCCTCGCGCGCCGCGATCGCCTCCAGCACGGTGGACATGCCCACCATGTCGCCGCCGAGGATGCGGCACATGCGCACCTCGGCCGGGGTCTCGTACGTGGGACCGCGGAAGGCCACGTAGACGCCCTCGGTCAACGACGGGTCGGCCTCGCGGGCCAGCTCGCGCAGGCGCGGGCTGTAGACGTCGGTGAGGTCGACGAAGGTGGCGCCGGTGATGGGGCTGGTGCCGGTCAGGTTGATGTGGTCGCTGATCAGCACCGCCTCGCCGATCTCCTGGGTCTCCGGGCGGAGCCCTCCGGCGGCGTTGGTCAGCACGATCGTGCCCGCCCCGGCCCGGACGGCGGTCCGCACGCCGTGCACGACGGGGTCCACGCCCCGGCCCTCGTAGAGGTGGGTACGCCCGAGGAAGATCAGCACGTTCCTGCCCGCCCCGGTCCGTACGACGCGGATCCGGCCCGCGTGACCCTGCACGGCGGGCGGCAGGAAGCCCGGCAGGTCGGTCACGGGGATCTCGGCGACGGTCTCGCCGATCGCGTCGGCGGCCGGGACCCAGCCGGAGCCCATCACCAGCGCGACGTCGAAGGAGTCCACGCCGACGGCGCTTCTCAGCGCGTCCGCGGCGTCCGTGGCGAGTGCGTAGGGGTCGTTGGTCACCTCACCGAGCGTACCGGTCACCGGTGTGACCGCGTCCTTTCCGTGCCGCTTCCCGCGCGTTCCCGGCCCGCCGGTTCAGCCGGTCGTCCTGCTGTAGACCATGAACTGCCACTTGTAGTCCTCGTCGGTCTCCTTGCTGGTGGCGATCACCCGCTTCACCTCGCCCCTGAAGTCGATCACGACGGCCTCGTGACCGGAACCCCGCTCGCGCCAGACCGCCAGGTGCCGGTCGTCGTACCAGCCGATGATCCGTTCGGTCTCGAAGGGGATCCGGGTCGTCGGCTCCCCGCCCTCGACGGCGGTGGCGGACCTGAGGCAGATCTCCTCGGCCTCCGCGCAGTACGTGATCATCAGTGTGCCGGACGGGTTGAGGCTCTCCCCCTCGATCCAGATCGGGGCGCCCACGTCCTTCACCGTCCGCAGCAGGGTGCCCCGCAGGTCACGGAAACGGATGCGGTCGTCGCCGCCGACGGCCGTCCAGGTGCCGACCGCCCTGCCGTCGGCCCGCCAGAAGTAGGGCCACTCCGACGTGCCCTCCTCCTTCACCGGCACGATCGACGCCTTCTTCGTGGCGACGTCGATGATCGTGTAGCCGTGGACGCGCGACTCGTTCTTACCCGGGACGGTCTTGTACAGGGTGACCAGGCCCTTGGTGCCGTCCGGCGACCAGAGCGGATAGAGCCCGAAGATCGGCGACTTGGTGACCCTGATGTCGGCGGTGCTCGCGCCGCTCGCGTGGTCGACGATCGAGACGACCTCGTAGCCGGCCGCGTTGTACACGCGGGCCGTGGTCAGGGCGCGGGTGCCCGTGGAGTCAAGCGTGTAGTGGCCGTACCTGTCGTTCTTGACGAACCGCCGGGTGCCGGCCTTGCGGGTGTGGAGACGGTACTTGTCCCCGGTGCCCAGCGTGTAGGAGGTCAGCTTGATCGGGTCCGTCTCGCGCTCGCGGACCGTGAGGGAGCCGCCCGGCAGCGTGATCCGCCGCTCCGGGGCGAGGGCCGGAGTGGGGGTGGGAGCCGGGGTGGGGGCGGTCGTGGCACCACCGCTCGCTCCGGCGGTGGCCCGCGAGGCGTTGTCCGATGCGGGCGTGCCCGTACCGCGGGCCACGATCGTGATCGTCGCCGCGACCAGCGTGAGCACGAGCCCGGCACCGATCGCGATCCAGGCGCGGCGCACCCGCCTGCGACCGCTCCGGGACGGCGCCGCCCCCGGCGCCACCGGGTGGGTCACGAGCCCGTACGGCGACGGGTACCCGCCGGGACCCACCTGGTGCGAGGGACGATCGCCGGGGCCGGCCTGGAACGGCGGGTACTCGACCGGCCCGGCCTGGTACTGCGGGTACTCGCCGGGACCCGCCCGGTGCGAGGGGTACCCGCCGGGACCCGCCTGGAAGGGCGGCTCACCTCCCGGGCCGACCCGGTAGGGCTCCTGGTGCGGCGGGTGATCACCGAGGCCGGCCCGGTAGGGCTCCGGGTGCCCGGGGACCGGCGGGTAGGGCTCCGGGTGCCCGGGGACCGGCGGGTAGGGCTCCGGGTGCCCGGGGACAGGCCGGTGGGGCTCCTGGTACCCGGGGACAGGCGCGCCGGTCCCGTACGGGGACTCCTGACGGACGGCCCCCCACGCCACGCCGGCCTGGTGCGCGGGCTCGGCCGGGACCGCCGGCCGGGTGACGCCCGCCCGGTAGGGGGACCGCGCGGGAGCGTCCGGCCCGGCCACGGCGGCCATGCCCTCGGCGAGCATGCCTCCGGTGGAGGGGAGGGAGGGGGCCGGTGCGCCAGGGACGGCGTGACCCAGCAGGCGCATAAGCGCCTCGCTCGCCGTGGGACGGCGGCTCGCCTTCTTGGCCAGGCAGTCGCCCACCAGCTCGCGCAGCACCGGATCGGTGATCGCCGACAGGTCGGGCTCCACGTTCATGATCCGGTTGAAGATCGCGGGAAGGCTGTCGACGCCGAACGGCGGCCGTCCCGTGGCGGCGAAGACCATCGTGCACCCCCAGGCGAACATGTCCGCCGGGGACCCCGCGTTCTCCCCGACCAGCTGCTCGGGGGTCATGTACGCGGGCGTGCCGATCGCCATCGCGGTCAGGGTCGAGGTCTGGTCGAGGGCCTTGGCGATGCCGAAGTCGATCACGCGGGGGCCGTCCGGGGCCAGCAGCACGTTGGACGGCTTGAAGTCGCGGTGCATGATCCCGGCCTGGTGGATCGCGACCAGCGCGGTGACCGTGCCGATCGCCAGGCGGTGCAGGGCCGCGCCCTCGCGCGGCCCCTCGTCGTTCACCACCGCGTCCAGGGTCGGGCCCTCGACGTACTCGCTGACGATGTACGGACGGCCCTCGTCGAGGCCGGTCTCCAGCACCGCGGCGGTGCAGAACGGGGAGACGCGACGGGCCGTGCCGACCTCGCGGACGAAGCGTTCCCGTGCCTCCTCGTCCTGGGCGAGCTCGGCCCGGAGCAGCTTGACCGCGACCTGCGTCCCGGACGAGGACTCGCCCAGGTAGACCGTGCCCTGACCGCCCTCGCCGAGACGCGCGGTGAGCCGGTACTCCCGCACCCGCTCGGGGTCGGCGGGCCGCAGGGGCGCAAGGCCGGGCGTGCTGACGGCATCCTGCGTGCCTGGTGTCGCTTCCACTGGAGATCTTCCTCGTGACCGTGTCGTGCGGGCGGGGGACGCGGACGGGGGCGGCGGTCCGGCGGGGCGGGGCCGTCCCGCCGGACCGCTCGCGCCGCCCCGGCCGCCGGCGCGGCCGATGAGCACCGCACAGGCTCACCGCGCGCCGGCGACGGGTCCGGCCGTACCCGGGGCCCCCTGCTCCCGGCGCCGGAGGCTCAGCGTCGCAGGACGCGCTTGTGGCTGACTTGCACGCCACGGGAGGCGGACGGCGGGGGTGGCGGCTCGCTTCCCCGGCGAGGTCCCCGGCCTGGTTCAGCCCGGGGAACCGGCCGGCGTCCCGGGCTGGTGATCAGCTTCCCAGCGAGGTGCAGGGGCGACCGCGCAGGTCCCTGACGTAGTCGTCCGGGGCGCCCGCGTGCTCGGCGGCCTCGGCCAGGATGCCGAGGTAGCGGGCCGAGGGCAGGCCGCCCTCGTAGCCGTCCAGCACGTAGAACCACGCCAGGACCTCACCCTCCAGGGTCTGCACCCGGAGTTTGACCTTGTGATAGAGGCCGCGCGCCGCGCCCTCCCACTGGTCGAGAGAACTCTCGTCCCATTCGGGCACGTCGTACAGGACCACGAACACCTGGTCGGCGGCGTCCTCGACGATGGAGGCGAGCGCGCCCTCCCAGCCGAGGTCGTTCCCGCCGAAGGTCAGGCGCCAGCCCTGGAGCCAGCCTGTCCCCCTGATCGGGGAGTGAGGGGCCCTCTGGGCCATCTGCTTGGGGTCCATGTTGCTGCCGTATGCGGCGTAGACAGGCACGGTGACCAACACTAATCGAAGATCGGCCGGACGATCACCCGCCGCGTGGGGCACGCCGACAACCCGGTGAATCGCGGGGGTTTCGGGGATTTCCGAGATTCGACGGGATGCGAAGCGAGGGTCGGTCCCGTCATGCGGGAGAATAGGACATGTGACGAGGATAGTGATCATCGGTGGCGGTCCCGGCGGATACGAGGCGGCGCTGGTCGCCGCCCAACTGGGGGCGCGGGTCACCGTGGTCGAGCAGGACGGCCCCGGCGGGGCGTGCGTGCTCACCGACTGCGTACCGTCCAAGACGCTGATCGCCACCTCCGTGCGCAAGCAGGCGCTCCTCGACGCCAGCATGCTCGGGGTGCACTACACCGGCGGCCCCGACGGCGACGTCGGCGGCGTGATCGCCGACATGCCCCTGGTGAACAGGCGCGTCAAGGAGCTCGCCCGCGCGCAGTCCGCCGACATCGCCGCCCGCCTGGCCGCCGAGGGCGTCGAGGTGGTCACGGCCCCCGGACGGCTGGTCGACCCGCAGGTCGTCAGGGCGGGCGACCGGACGATCCGCGCGGACGTCGTCATCGTGGCGACCGGCGCGACCCCGCGCATCCTGCCCGGCGCCGAGCCCGACGGCGAGCGCATCCTCACCTGGCGGGAGCTGTACGACCTGGAGGAGCTGCCCGAGCACCTCATCGTGGTCGGCTCCGGCGTCACCGGCGCGGAGTTCGCGGGCGCCTACCGCTCGCTGGGCTCGGAGGTCACCCTCGTCTCCTCCCGCGACCGCATGATGCCCAACGAGGACGCCGACGCCGCCGAGGTCCTCGAAGAGGTCTACCGCCGCCGTGGCATGAACGTCATGGGCCGCTCCCGCGCCGAGTCCGTCAAGCGCACCGACGACGGCGTGGTCGTCACGCTGGAGGACGGCCGCACCGCCGAGGGCACCCACTGCCTGATGACGGTCGGCATGATCCCCAACACCGCGGGGATCGGCCTGGAGGAGGCCGGTGTCACCCTCGGCCCCGGCGGGTTCGTCCAGGTCGACAAGGTCTCCCGCACCTCCGCGCCGGGCGTCTACGCGGCCGGGGACTGCACCGGGGTGCTGATGCTCGCCTCGGTCGCCGCCATGCAGGGCCGCATCGCCGTCTGGCACGCCCTGGGCGAGGCCGTGCAGCCGCTCCGCCTGGCCACGGTGGCCTCCGCCATCTTCACCGACCCCGAGATCGCCGCCGTGGGCGTCGCCGAGAAGGCGGTCCGCGCCGGGGAGATCGAGGCCAACATCGTCAAGCTGCCGCTGGCCACCAACGCCCGCGCCAAGATGCAGGGCTTCAACGACGGCTTCGTGAAGCTGTTCTGCCGCCCGCACACCGGCATCATCCTCGGCGGCGTCGTGGTCGCCCCCCGCGCCTCGGAGCTGATCCTCGCGGTGTCGGTGGCCGTGCAGCAGCGGCTGACCGTGGACCAGATCGCCCACACCTTCGCGGTCTACCCCTCCCTGTCCGGCTCCGTCACCGAGGCGGCCCGCCGCCTGATGCAGCCGATGACCCCCAGCGGCATCTGACCGCTCCGCGCCCCGCCCCCGGCGGACCTTTCGGCCCGTACGGGGGGAGGGCGCGGGCGGTCAGTGGACCCGGGGCCGGAGGCGGTTCAGCGCGTTCCTGCCGTCCTGGACCGCCTGGGCCACGAAGTGCAGCTCCTCCTGACGCCGGGCGATCATCAGGGCCTGCTTGGCGGCCTCGTACGCGTCCAGGGCGTGCCGCCAGTCGCGGTCCGCGGTCATCCCGCCGCGCGCGCCGAGCTGGAACTCGTAGTCGAGCTGGTCGATCTCCTCGCCCAGCCGGGTGATGTCCTCCTCGGCGCCGTGGCGCATCAGCGCGAACTGCTGGGCGCGCCGGTTGCGTCCCTGGGCGCTGATGCCCCAGGCCACCACGGTCAGCGCCAGGCCCACCGCGCTGAGCACGACCATGATCAGGCCCACCGACACGCCGCCGCCCCGGGCCGCGCCGGCCGACGGGGTCTCCGACGGCTCGCTCCCTAAGATGTCGAGGTCGGGGATCGTGACCGGCGTCGAGGGGTCCAGGCCCGTCGGGGTGCCCTTGGCACCGGTGAGGTCGGCGTCGTCGGCCTGGATGAAGGACGCGCCCTCGACCAGTGCGCCGGTGAAGTCGGCGCCGTCCAGCTCGGCCTGGGTGAAGGTGACCTCCCTCAGGTCGGCGTCCTTGAGCGTGGCGTTGCGCAGGTTCGCCTGGCCCATCTTGGCCTCGTGCAGCTTGGCCCGGGTGAAGTCGGCCTTGCGCGCCTTGATCTGACCGGGGGTGCTCTCCTCCAGGTCGGCGTCGATCAGCTTTGCGTTGGTGAAGTCCACCTGGGTCAGCTCGGCCCTGGTCAGGGCCGCCCTCGTCAGGTCCGCGTGCGGGAAGTACGCCTGCCCCGCCTCGGCGTCGACCAGGATCGCGTCCCGCAGGTCGGCGTGGTCGGCGTGCATCTGCCCCAGGTCGGCCTCGGTGAGGTCGGCCCCCCGCAGGTCGGCGTACTTCAGCGTGGCCTGGGTGAGGTCGGCCTGCTTGAGCGAGGCGCCGCGCAGGATCGCCCCGGTCAGGTCCTTCTGGGTCAGGTCCACCCCGTCCAGCTTCGCCTTGGTCAGGTCGGCGCAGCGCAGGTTCGCCGGAAGCCGGGCCCCCTCGGTGAGGTTCCTGCCGCGCAGGTTGACGCCCTCGCCGGGCCTGCACGGCCCGGTCGCGGCCTGGGCGGGAGAGATGACTGTCCCCGACAGCGCGAAAGTCGCGACGATGAGAGCCAGGGGGATGGAACGACGCACGGGAGCCTCCTTCAAAGCAGTCCCGATGGTGTCAGCGGATCATTGCATCCCGCTAGACGGCCGCTTGCATCGTTTTCCTGATTCTGTTCACCGGTGTTCGCCGGTTTCCCGCTCACCGATGTTCGCCGATTTCCCGCTCGTCGGCGTTCGCCGGGCTCCGCTCACCAGGGCTTTTCACGGCCAGTTCACCTGGTCTCTCCACGGTTCGTTCACCTTGGCCCTCCCCGGTCCGTTCACCGGTGCCCTCCGGGGGCGGCTCACCGGCGCGCCGGTAGCGTTCGGCGAGGACGCGGCACGCCTCCCTGAGATCGTCCGGCTCGACGGCGGTGATGTCGGCGTCGAACGTGGCGAGCAGGCCGGCGATCCCCGCCCAGGACCACGCGCCCAGGGTGATGCGGGTCCTGGTGGGGGAGACGTACTCGATGACCGAGCCGCCGGGTGCCCAGCGGGCCACGACGTCGGCGGGCAGCTCCATCAGGGCAGAGCCCAGGCACTCCCACCGGGCCGGGGTGTCACCCCTGTCGTGGCTGGTCATCACGTAGCGGGCCACGTCGGGCTCGGGAAGCTCGCGCCGCCGGAACGGGATCCCGGTGGGGGAGTGGGCGTGGATGCGGTCGACGCGGTGGATACGCCAGGAGGCGGCGGCCGGGTCGTAGGCGACGAGGTACCAGCGCCCGGCCCACAGGACGAGGTGGTGGGGCTCGACCCGGAGCGGCGCCGTGAAGTCGGCGTCGTTCGGGTGCGGCCGGCGCCCGTCGGGGGTGAGGTAGTCGAAGCGCAGCACCTGCTCGTTGCGGACGGCGTAGCCGACGGCCTTGAGCGTGCCGGGGGCGATGGGGGGAGCGGGGAACTCCCAGGAGTTGCGGATGCTGGTGAGGCGCATCGCGTCGACCTCGGAGCGAAGGCGCGCGGGCATCACCTGCCTGATGCTCGTCAGGGCACGGGCCACGGCGTCGTCGAGGCCGGTGACGCTGGTCGGCGCGGTCTGCAGGGCGACCGCGACCGCGACGGCCTGCTCGTCGTCGAGCAGCAGCGGAGGGAGCCCGCCGCCGGGACCGAGCCGGTACCCCCCGTCGGGGCCCTTGAGGGCGTGGACCGGGTACCCCAGGGCACGCAGGCTCTCCACGTCGCGGCGCAGGGTGCGCGCGCTGATCCCGAGCCGTTCGGCCAGCTCCCGGCCGGACCGGTTCTGGCGGGCCGCGAGCAGGGACAGCAGGGTGAGCAACCGGGCGGACGTTGTGGCCATGTTCCCATCGTCGGCCAGTGGCGGTCATCGGGTGTCCGCCACCCCTGGGACGGTACGCCCCATGACCTCACACGATGTCTCCCACACCGACCCGCGTGCCGAGGACGATGTCTCCCACACCGCTCCACGCGCCGAGGACGATGTCTCCCACACCGCTCCACGCGCCGAGGACGATGTCTCCCACACCGACCCGCGCGCCGAGAACGACGTCTCCCACACCGCTCCGCGCGCCGGGCACCGGGCAGGCGCCCTGACCGGCGCGTCCGCCGGGATCGCGCTGCTCGTGGTGCTCTTCGCCTCGTTCATGGACCTGCTCGACGCCACGATCGTCACCGTCGCCGCACCGGCGATCGCGGCGGGGCTCGGCGCGAGCGCGTCCCAGCTCCAGTGGATGCTGGCCGCGTACGTCCTCGCGCTGGGAGCGGGACTGGTCGTCGGCGGGAGGATCGGCGACGACCACGGCCGCCGCCGGGTCTTCCTGGGGAGCCTGGCGGCCTTCACCGTCGCCTCCGCCGCCTGCGCGCTGGCCACCGGACCGGAGACGCTGATCGGCACGCGGGTGCTGCAGGGCCTGGCCGGTGGCCTGATGGTCCCGCAGGTCTTCGGGATCATCCGCTCGTCGTTCACCCCGGCGGGGATGGCCGGGGCGTTCGGCGCCTACGGGGCCGTGCAGGGCCTGGCCGCGGTGGCGGGGCCGCTCCTGGGCGGGTTCCTGGTCGACGCCGACGTGTTCGGACTGGGCTGGCGGGCCGTCTTCTGGGTGAACGTCCCGGTCGCGGCCGTGGCGCTCGTGCTCGGTGCCCGCGTCCTGCCGGAGTCGACGGGCACGCGGCGCGGAGGGCTGGACGTGACGGGTGCGGCGCTGTCGACGCTGGGGGTGCTCCTGGTGCTCCTTCCCCTCGTCCAGGGCCGCGACTGGGGCTGGCCGTGGTGGGGCTTCGCGATCATGGCGGCGGGGGTGCTGCTCCTCGGGGGCTTCCTGGCGTACGAGCGTTCGGTCGCGCGGCGGGGCGGGCAGCCGATCCTGGACCCGTCCCTGCTGCGGGTGCGCGGCTTCGGCGCCGGGCTGCTGGCGTCGCTGTTCTTCTTCGGCGCCATCGGTGCCTTCTTCCTGACGCTGTCGATCTACCTCCAGGCCGGAACGGGACGGACCGCCTGGGAGACCGGCCTGGTGATCCTTCCGTACGCGATCGGCTCCATCGTCACCTCCGGCGTGGGGGTGGCGTTCGCGGCCCGTGCGGGCCGGGCGCTCCTGGTCGGCGGGTCGACGACCATGGCCGCGTCGCAGGCGCTGCTGTGGCTCCTCGTGCGCGACGGCCAGAGCCCGGGGTACTGGATGCTCGCGCTCGCCCTGTTCGCCGGTGGTCTCGGCCTGGGACTGACGGCGCCGATCCTGATCAACGTCGTCCTGGCCGGTGTCCCCGGCAGGGACGCGGGCGCGGCCGGTGGCGTGCTGTCCACCGTGAACCAGATCGGCGGCGCCGCCGGGATCGCCGTCCTGGCGACGATCTTCTTCGCCTCCCTGGACGCCTCTGCGGCCGGTACGTCCCGCCTGGGCGTCCACGCGGACGCGTTCGCCGCCGTCCTGCCCGTCGAGATCGCCCTCCACGTCCTGGCCGCCGCGCTCATGCTGCTGCTCCCCAGAACGGCGGCGGCGCAGGGGGAACGTTCCTCGTGAGGGGGAGAGGGCCCTCCGTCCCGAGAGCCCCTGAGCCCGCGAGCCCGCCAAGGCAGCGTTCGTACCCGAGAAGACAGCGCCCGTGCCCGAGACCATGAGAAAGCGAGTCACCATGCCCGACCGTTCCGGTTCCCGCATCGACCACCTCAACATCGCGGTTCCCGATCTCCGGGCGGCCGTCGCCTTCTACGAGCCGACCCTCGCCTCCATCGGGATCGCGAAGATGCTCGAGATCCCCGCCGACCCCGCCCTCGACCAACGCGCCATGACCGGTTTCGGCGCGGCCGGGGTCAAGCCCTACTTCTGGCTCCTCGCCGGTGGCACCGTGGGGACGGACATGCATCTCGCCTTCACCGTCGACACCCGGGACGAGGTCGCCGTCTTCTACCGGGCCGCCCTCGACGCGGGCGCCACGCCGCTCCACGCCCCGGCGGTGCATCCCGAGTACCACCCCGACTACTACGGTGCCTTCGTCCGTGATCCCCACGGCGTCGACCTCGAAGCCGTCTGCCACCACCCGGAAGGTCACTGATCGTCGGCCGCGCCGGGCCGCGTCACCGGCGGCGAAGGCCCGGACGTCCGGTGTGGTGGCTATTGTCAGGACATGACCGATCACCGCACGGTCGATGTCGACGGGATCCGGCTCGCCTACCGGGTGTCCGGAGCCGTCGAAGCCCCGCCGCTCGTCCTGCTGCACGCGATGGGCAAGACCGCGGCCGACTGGGACGGCGTGGTGGCCGCCTTCGAGCCCCACTGGCGGGTCCACGCCCTGGACCTGCGCGGGCACGGGGAGAGCGCATGGCCCGGTGACTACTCCCTGGAACTCATGCGCGACGACGTGCTCGGATTCCTGGACGCCCTGGCGCTCGACCGGGTGACCCTGGTCGGGCACTCGCTGGGCGGGTTCGTGGCGTACCTGTGCGCCGAGGAACACCCCGAGCGGGTGGAGCGGCTCGTCCTGGAGGACGTCTCGGCGCCGCTGCCCCGGGAGCGGACCGTGCTGGTCAAGCCCGCCGGGGCACTGCCCTTCGACTGGGAGATGCTGCTCGCCGTCAAGAAGCAGATCGACGACCCCGACCCGGTCTGGCTGGACCGGCTCGGCCGGATCGCCTCACCGACCCTCATCGTGGCGGGCGGATCGCTGAGCTTCGTGCCGCAGGACCGGATCGCGGAGATGGCGCGGCGGATCCCCGACGCCCGCGTCGTCACCATTGAGGCAGGGCACCTGGTGCACGACGTCCGGCCCCAGGAGTTCACCGACGCGGTGCTGTCGTTCCTGCGGCCGTGAACACCTCCCTCGCCGCCGTGGCGCAGGGAGAGGAACCGAACGGCGGTGGCCGAGATCGTCCGGACCTACCGTGCCGCTTCGGTCCTCGTACCACGTCCCGCTGTGGTTGATCAGTCGTTCGCGTGCTGTCGAGGGTCGGTTCGTCGCGCCAGGGCCACGTCGATGATCTGGGTGCCGCCGGGTGGGGCGTCGGCGGTGTCCCACCAGCGGATGGCGCCGATCTCCTGGTTGGGGGTGAAGGTGTGGTGCAGGGAGGGGACGTGGGCGGTGTAGATCGCGGCGTACTCGTCGCGGGGCGGGCCGACGAGCCGGAGGCGCGCGTATCCGGAGAGGGTGAGGGCGGGCAGGAGCAGGCCGCTCTCCTCGTGGAGTTCCCGTACGGCGGCTTGGAGAGGTGTCTCGCCGGGATCGATCCTGCCGCCGGGTAGTTCCCACTCCCCCCGGAAGCGGTCGAAGACCAGCAGCAGGTGCCGGCCGCACCAGACCGCGACCAGGGCCGCGGGCATCGGCGCGTCGTCCGGCGCGTCGGCGACGCGCGCGGCCGGCAGGAACGCCGTCAGCGCGTTCCCCTTCGCATCGCGTACCAAGGCTCCATCCATGGCATCCATGGTGAACGCTGGTGTTCAAAAATTCCCTGCACCACACGTCGACTGCGGGCGGCATCCCTCCGGGGTCGGTGTGGATCGCAACACCGATCAGCCGATCGAGGGACGAAACAGCCGAAGGACAAACTCGCCTGGAATCCGGCAGAGGGCCATGGGGGAGGTTCTGCGTGGCAGGTGTCACCGCGCAGGCGGACGCGTGCTCATCCTGCAGGCGGACGACGGGCGCCGTCGTGACGGCCGACCATGGATTCCGCTCACCGCAGGCTCTCGTAAGGACACGAACATGTTCAAGAAACATCTACCGGCCGCGCTGGCGGCGGCCGTCGTCGCCCTCACCCTGGCCCCCGCCGTCCCCGCCGCGGCCGCCGCGGAACCCACGATCGAGATCCGGGCCGGGAAGACCTCGATCCTGAAACAGTCGGACAGCAAGTTCAACTGCCCGACGAACGAGGTGCTGATCGGTCGTGAGCACCGCGGCGACGAGAACGGCGACACCACGTTCCACTGTGGACGCGTCTTCATCGACGGCATCCAGGTCACGGTGCTCAAGCTGGACTTCTGGGGCACCAGGACGGACGAGAACGACCACGACTACCACGCTCCGCAGAACCGGGCCATCGTCGGGATCCGGCACGACGGGGACGAGAACGGCGACACCGTCTACTACAGCGGTTCGCTGTTCTGGCAGGGCAAGCCGGTGCAGATTCTCGCCGGGTACCTGGAGGGCTGGCTCAGGGAGAACAACCACGCCTCGATCGGTGGCGCCCAGCAGGTGATGACCGGCCGCAAGCACCAGGGGGACGAGAACGGCTGGACCCAGTACGAGTACGGCTGGGTCTCGTTCAGGGGCTGATCGCCGAGCCGGACGGCGCTCCGTCAGGGGCGGTCCGGGATCGACGGGGATCGTGGCGGGTACCGGGACTCCGGGCTCGGATCCCGTGCGGGCGTCAGTGCCACTCCTGGGGACGAGGGGTGGAACGGTCGCGGTCCAGGTGGTCGTGTGTGCGTACGGCGAAGCCGCCCGGGGGGAGGTGGACGCCCTCGACCTTCTGGTCCTCGTCGCCGTGGTTGATGGCGAAGAACCAGTCGCCGCGCCGGACGAGTTCCACCGGGGCAGGGGTGAGGTCCAGCAGGCGGGCGTAGGCGTCGTCGGACAGGCGGGTGGAGACGTACGTGGCCGTGCCGGAGCCGTGGGAGTGGCGGGTGATGGCGGGCTGCCCCGCGAGGGGGGTGCCGGAGGTGTGCGGGCCGGTGTAGACGGCCAGGGCCTCGGCGCCTTCGAGGTGGACGTGCTCGCTCCAGAACGTGGCGGTCTCCCCCTGGGGGCCGGGGAAGGCCGCCGGGTGGTCCTCCGGGGCGTCGGGGGCCGACAGGGTGAGGGTGACGTCCGGCGGGAGGGGGTGGAACTCCTCGGCCCTGATGCCGAGGAGGTCGCGCAGGGCGCCGGGGTAGCCGCCGAGGCGGACGCGGGCGTGCTCGTCGGCGACGCCGCTGAGGTAGGAGACCACGAGCGTGCCGCCGTCGGCGACGTAGTGGCGCAGGTTGTCGGCGTCGGCGTCGGAGATGAGGTACAGGGCCGGGACGAGCACCAGCGGGTACGCCGACAGGTCGGCCGAGGGGTGCACCAGGTCGGCGGTGACGCCGTGCCGGTAGAGGACCCGGTGGGCCTGGCGTACGGCGTCGGTGTAGGTGAGCTCGGCGGACGGCAGGCCGGGCGACTGGAGGGCCCAGTTCGCCTCGACGTCGACCAGGATCGCGGCCCCGGCCTCGACGGGGGCCTCGCAGGCGTCCACCAGGGTCGGCAGGAGTTCGCCCAGCTCGCAGATCTCCCCGAAGATCCGTGACTCGGGGCCGGCGTGCGGCACCATGCCCCCGTGCCAGAGCTCGGCGCCGCCCCGCGAGGCCCGCCACTGGAAGAACATCGCCCCCCGCGAACCCCGTGCCACGTGCGACAGGCTCAGCCGGGTGATCTCCCCGGGGCGTTTGGCGAGCATCCGGCGGCCGGTGTAGGTGAGCACGGCCTGCTCCATCAGCAGCCAGGGCTTCCCGGAGGCCCAGCCCCGGGCCATGTCGGCGGCGAACGCGGTCTCGGCGGGCGGGTCGGCCGAGGGGTAGTGGTCGATCGCCACCACGTCGACCTCGTCGGCCCAGTGCCGCTGGTTCACCGGCACCCAGTCGCCGAGGACGAAGTTCGTGGTGACCGGCACGTCCGGGGTGATGTCGCGCAGCACGGCCTTCTGGTCGCGGAAGTGGTCGAGCATCGCGTCGGAGACGAACCGCCGGAAGTCGAGCGCCTGCGAGGGGTTGGGCAGGTACTGGGTGGCGCGGGGCGGGGCGATCTGCTCCCAGGCCGAGTAGTGCTGGCTCCAGAAGGAGGTGGTCCAGGCCTCGTTGAGCGCCTTGAGGGTGCCGTGCCGCTCCCGCAGCCAGACCCGGAAGGCGTCGGCGGCGTGGTCGCAGTGGCAGACGGTGCCGTACTCGTTGTGCACGTGCCACATGGCCAGCGCGGGGTGGTCGAAGTAGCGCTCGGCGAGGGCGTCGGCGATTCGCAGGCAGGCGTCCCGGTAGGAGGGGGCGTGCACGCAGTAGGTGTCGCGGCTGCCGTGGGTGAGCGTGGTGCCGTCGGGGGTGACGGTGAGGGCGTCGGGGTGGGCCAGGCCGAACCAGGGCGGCGGCGAGGCGGTCGGGGTGGCGAGGTTGACGGCGATCCCGCCCCCGTGCAGCAGGTCGAGGACGCGGTCGAGCCAGCCGAAGTCGTGGACCCCGGGCAGGGGTTCCAGCCGGGCCCAGGAGAACACGCCGAGGCTGACCAGGTTGACCCCGGCCCGTCGCATCAGCGCGACGTCCTCCTTCCAGACCTCCTCGGGCCACTGCTCGGGGTTGTAGTCCCCGCCGTAGTACAGCCCGCCGGTCCGTCCAGGCCAATCCACGCTCGCCCCTTTGTTTGGACATAAACTAAACTAATTATTACGGGTGGGCGGTTCCGTTTCAAGGATTTGGGGCACTCGCGGTTCCCGGCCGGGCCGATGCGGGGCTCGGATGCGGCGCCGTGCCTGCTCAGGACGCCGCAATCCCGGAGGATCACGAGGCCTTTTCGTGAAGACGGCGGCGGGCTGCGGGCAATAACAGCGTCCGTTGCCCCACGAAAGGCATCGCCCTTATGAGAGTCGGCAGCGATCACCCTCCGGATCGCGCTGCCGGGAGTGTCCGGCGTGTTCAACCGCAAGTGCCTCACGGAGAACGCCTGGGAGATCGCCGAGGGGAACGAGACCCTCTGTGCTCCGGGTGGCTACGAGGACTGACGGCGACGGCGGGGACGGACGTCTCCCTCCGGGCCTCGACACCGTGCGTGACCGATCCCGGTCCCGAACCGGACGTGCCGGTGTCCGGGGGAGACGCCCGTCGGCCCGACCTACGGGGAGGCGTCCGCCGGTCCGGTGTCCAAGGCGTCCGTCGGCCCGACCTCCGAGGGAGACGCCCGTTGGCGCCCCGGGGACGTGGTGCTCGATGACGCCGGCGGGCACCCCGAGCCATTGACGTTTGTTGGTTTGGACGTAAAACTAATTCCGCAGCCGCACGTCGAGCTCTGGAGTTCCCATGCCCTACCGTCCCCCTCTGGTCGCGCACGAGTACTTCGTCGCTGATCCGCCGGAGCTGCCCGTCCGTTCCCACGGCGAGGAGGGACTGTCGGCGTTGATCTCGGCGGAGCCGGTGGCCTCCGACGAGGCCGGGGTGATCCTCAAGGCGGTGACCACCGCCGAGGAGACGCTCCTGGTCCAGGTGGGCGTCGCGGGCGAGGGCGTGATCCGGGTCAGGCTGGGCCAGGACGCGGACGCGCGGACCCGGTCGGCCCCGGCGATCAGCATGGTGACGCCGGGCGAGTTCGCCGGGGCCCGGGTGGAGAACCGGGACGGGACGATCCTGCTCGACGCGGGCTCGCTCCGCGCGGAGATCACCCTGTCGCCCTGGCACCTGAGGTTCACCGACGCGAGCGGGGCGCCGCTGCTGGAACAGGACCGGGGGCACACCGACATCAGCGGCCGGCTGCGCACGCTGCCGTTCGGACGCTCGGCCTCGGGCGGCGCGGTGGCCGGGTACCACGAGAGCTTCGTGGCCGGGGCCGACGAGGCGTTCACCGGGTTCGGCGAGTCCTTCACCCGGCTCGACAAGCGCGGCCAGCGCCCCCTGATGTGGAACTTCGACGCGTTCGGCGCCGAGTCGCAGCGGGCGTACAAGAACGTGCCGTTCTACCTGTCCAGCCGGGGTTACGGCGTGGTGGTGGACAGCGGGGCGCCGGTGGAGTTCGACGTGTGCCAGAGCACGCACAGCTGCGTGCAGATCGTGGTGCCGGACGACCTCATCGACTACTACGTGATCGCCGGTCCCACCCCGCCGGAGGTGCTCGGCCGGTTCGACCTGCTGACCTGCGCGCCGCAGCTCCCGCCGAAGTGGGCGTTCGGCACCTGGATCTCCTCGGGGTTCTTCGTCGACACCCAGGAGCGGGTGATGAAGCGGGCCCGCACGATCCGCGAGCGCGGCATCCCGTGCGACGTTCTGCACCTGGACACCTACTGGCAGACCGACGGCCACTGGTCGGACCTGTGCTGGGACGCCGACGGCTTCCCCGACCCCGCGGGCATGCTGGCCGAGCTGGACACCATGGGTTTCAAGGTCTGCCTGTGGATGAACCCCTACGTCTCCCACCTCAGCCCGGCCTTCGCCGACGCCGCCAAGAACGGATTTTTCCTGAAAAATCCGGATGGTGAGGTGTACGTCGCGGACTGCTGGCACGGCTCGTACCCGGCCTGCGGCATCGTCGACTTCACCTCACCCGCCGCCGTCGAGTGGTTCAAGGGATTGCTCCGCCCGCTGCTGGAGCAGGGCGTGCAGGTCTTCAAGACCGACTTCGCCGAGGGCGTGCCGCACGACGCCGTCGCGGCCAACGGCATGTCCGGCACCGACCTGCACAACGTCTACACGCTGCTGTTCAACGACGTCGTCTCGGACGTGACCCGCGAGGTCACCGGGCACGGCATGGTCTGGGCGCGCTCGTCGTACCTCGGCGGGCAGCGGCACGCGGCGCAGTGGAGCGGCGACACCTACACCAGCTACCCGGCGATGGCCAGCACGCTGCGCGGCGGGCTGGCGCACGGCCTGTCCGGCGTCCCGTTCTGGAGCCACGACGCCGGAGGGTTCACCGGCCGTCCCACCGACGACCTGTACGTCCGCTGGACCCAGTTCGGCGCCCTGTCCCCGCTGCTGCGCCTGCACGGCACCACCAGCCGGGAGCCGTGGGAGTTCCCCGAGGTCGAGGCCGAAGCCGTGGAGGCGCTGAGGCTGCGCTACCGGCTCATGCCCTACATCTACACCGCGGCCGTGGAGGCCGCCAGGACCGGGGCGCCGATGATGCGGGCGCTGTGCGTCGACCACCCCGGCGACCCGGTGGCCTGGCAGGCCGACCTGGAGTACCTGCTCGGCCGCGACCTGCTGGTGGCGCCGATGACCTCTCCCGAGCAGGTCAGGAAGGTCTACCTGCCCGAGGGCGAGTGGGTCGACCACTGGACCGGCGACGTCCTGATCGGCGGACGCTACGTCACGGCCGCCACGCCGCTGGACCGCATCCCGCTGTACGTGCGGCACGGCGCGATCATCCCCGTCCTGGCCGACCCGCGGGGAGCCGTCGGCGACGGGCCGTTCGGGGAGATCACCCTGGTCGTGTACGGCGTCGCGGAGAGCCGTACCACCGTCTCCGACCTCGACGGGGACACCGTGATCGTCTCCGTCCCCGACGGGGAGGGCCTGCGGGTGACCGTCTCGGGGAGCGCGCGGATCGCGGGCGTCGAATTCGCGGGGACCGGCGTCCCGGTCGTCATCACCACCACCTAGAAGAACACGCATGCCCAAGTGCGCGGCCCGTTCTCCCGTCCACGGCGGGGGAACGGGCCGCATGCGTCCGGGGGCCCGGATGACCACGGGTCTCGGGGGTAGGGGGCGCGGGACCCCCGTACGGGATGTCTCGGGTCACGATGATCCCGCGGAGAATGTGCCGGATCATCGTGATCCACGTTCTCAGCCCGACTCCGGAAGGACGACCATGACGACCACCACCCGGCCCGCCGAGGCATCCGGCACGTTCGCCATCGGAGGCGACCTCGTCGTCAACCGCCTGGGCTTCGGGAGCATGCAGCTCACCGGCGAGGGGGTGTGGGGAGAGCCGCGCGACCCCGAGGAGGCCGTGAGGGTCCTGCGCCGTGCCGTCGAGCTGGGCGTCACCCTGATCGACACCGCCGACTCCTACGGCCCGTTCGTGGCCGAGCGGCTCATCAAAAAGGCGCTGCACCCCTACCCCGACGAGCTGGTCATCGCGACCAAGGCGGGGTTCACCCGGCAGGGGCCGGGGGAGTGGCGCCCGCTCGGCCGCCCCGAGTACCTGCGCCAGCAGGCCGAGCTGAGCCTGCGCCACCTCGGCGTCGAGCGGATCGACCTGTTCCAGCTCCACCGCATCGACCCGGCGGTGCCCGTCGCCGACCAGGTCGGGGAGCTCGCCCTCCTGCAGCAGGAGGGCAAGATCCGCCACATCGGCCTCAGCGAGGTGAGCGTCGAGGACGTCGAGGAGGCGGGGAAGTCCGCGAGGATCGTCTCGGTGCAGAACCTCTACAACCTCGCGCACCGCGACGCCGAGCCGCTGCTGGAGTACGCCGAGGCCAACGACATCGCGTTCATCCCGTGGTTCCCGCTGGCGACCGGCAGCCTGGCCAAGGAGGGCGGCCCGCTCGCCGAGGCCGCCGCCGGCCACGGGGCCACGCCCTCGCAGCTCGCGCTGGCCTGGCTGCTGCGGCGCTCGCCGGTGATGCTGCCCATCCCGGGCACCTCGAAGGTCGCGCACCTGGAGGACAACGTCACCGCCGCCACGGTCACCCTGACCGACGAGCAGTTCGAGGCCCTGTCCAAGGGGGCCTGACCTCGGTTTTCCTCGAGCCCGCCGCCCGTCCGGGATCGCCCCGGGCGGGCGGCGAGCTCGTTCCGTAGCCTTCGGCGTCTCCGTAGCCTCCGGCTTCTCCGGCGCACGGCAGTCTCCGGCTTTTCCGGCGCACGGCCCTCGGCCGGACGCGCCGCCTCGCCACGGTTCGCCTCCGTCGCGGCGGGGCCGAAAAAATCCCGGCGAAGAAGCTTGCACATCGAGCTGCCGATAACTTATAACTGAAGTAACAAGTTTCCAGCACGGCAGGCTTGAGGATACCTGCCAGTTTCACCGGAGGTGGTTACCGATGCTGCTCACGTCGATCGACCCGTTCGTGCAGGAGTTCGACCGCCGCTTCGACCGGCTCGCCCGTCAGGCCTTCGGCGGGGCCGACGCCGCCGCGCGCGGGGCCATGCCGCTCGACGGGGTTCGCCGCAAGGACGACGTCCTGCTCAGGTTCGACCTGCCGGGCATCGACCCCGACTCCATCGAGGTGACCGTCGACCGTGGCGTGCTCACGGTGAGCGCCGGCCGCGAGGAGGAGTACGGTGAGGACGACCGCCTCTTCGTCCGCGAGCGCCCGATGGGCACCTTCACCCGGCGTGTGTACCTCTCCGAGCACCTCGACGCCGAGAAGGTCGACGCGGCCTACTCCAACGGGGTGCTGGCGGTGCGCATCCCGGTCATCGAGCGGGCCAAGCCCCGCAAGGTCGAGATCCACAAGGCCGAGGACGCCTCCGAGCAGCGGTCGATCAAGTCCTGAGGCCACCGGGCCTGAACGCGGAACCCGACAGGGTGGGCGACCGGATCTCCGGCCCCGCCCTTCCGCGTTTCGAGAGAGGAACCGTGATGGCCCGCCTGCCCTTCGACGACGAGCACGCCCCCCTGTACTCGGTCGGACAGGTCGCCGACATGCTCGATGTCGAGCAGGCCTTCCTGCGCCGTCTCGACGAGCACGACGTGGTCCGCCCCGCCCGTTCCACCGGCGGTCAGCGCCGCTACACCCGCCACGAGATCGGTGACCTCCAGGACGCCATCCAGCTGGCCGGCGAGGGCATGACACTCGCCGCGATCCGCAGGATCTTCGCGCTCCAGCAGCAGGTCCGCGAGCTGGAGGAGGAGCTGGCCAGGGAGCGGGAGACCCGCCGGGAGGGCTGACCCCGGGCCCGGCCGCGCGCCGGGCCCTCCGGTCTCGCGCACGCGCCCGCGCCGCCTCCAGGGGGTGCCGCCGGAACCCTCGTTCAGCCCTTGATGGCGCCGATGATCACTCCCTTGGTCAGGTGACGCTGGACGAAGGGGTAGACGAACAGGATCGGCAGCAGCGCGACCACGACGATGGCCATCTGGATCGCCAGGCTCGGCGGCAGCGACTGGCCGGGGATCGTGCCGACGCCGGACTGGCCCACGACCAGGGACTGGCCCTGCAGCACGTACTGCCGCAGCACCACCTGGAGCGGCCACTTGGCGTTGTCGTTCAGGTAGAGGACGGCGTTGAAGAACGAGTTCCAGTAGCCGACCGCGTAGAACAGCCCGATGACCGCGGTGACGCCCTTGGACATGGGCAGCACGATCCTGAGCAGGATGCCGAACTCGCTCGCGCCGTCGATGCGGGCGCTGTCGGAGACCTCCTCGGGGATGTTCATGAAGAACGCCCGCATCACCACCAGGTTGAAGGCGGTGACCGCGCCGGGCAGGATCAGCGACCAGTACGTGTCGATCAGCCCCAGCGAGCTGACCAGCAGGTAGTTGGGGATCAGGCCGGGGCCGAACAGGAACGTCAGCAGCACCAGGAACAGCAGCGGCCGGTGCAGCAGCGAGCCGGGCCGCGACAGTCCGTAGGCGGCCAGCACGGTCACGATCAGGCTGATCGCCGTGCCGACGAGCGTCACGCCCAGGCTGACCCCGACCGACCGGGTCACCACACCCCCGGCGAACAGCTCCCGGTACGCGGCCAGCGAGAGCCCGCTCGGCTTGATGACCAGGCCGCCGGAGGCGGTCACCGCCTCCTGGGTGGACAGGCTGGTCAGCACGACCATGTAGATCGGGAAGAGCACCGAGGCGACGATGATCGTCAGGACGAGCCCTTTGAGGAGCCCGCCGGCGCGGCTGGGCCGCTCGGCCCAGGGAGGAAGAGTCGTCATGATCGTTTGTAGATTCCCTGCTCGCCGAATCGGTGGGCGACCTTGTTGGCCACCAGGATCAGGAACAGTCCCACCAGGCCCTTGACCAGGCCCGCCGCGGCGCCGTAGCTCCACTCGCCGGTCAGCAGCGTGCGCCAGTACACGAAGGTGTCCAGCACCTCGGCCGCGTCCCGGCCGACCGCGTCGCGCTGCAGGAAGAACTGCTCGAAGCCGACGTTGAGCGCCTCGCCCAGGCGCAGGATCAGCAGCAGCACGATGACCGGGCGCAGGCCCGGCAGGGTGATGTGCCACATGCGCCGCCAGCGGCTCGCGCCGTCCACGGCCGCGGCCTCGTACAGGTTCTGGTTGACGGCCGCCAGCGCGGCCAGGAAGATGATCGTCCCCCAGCCGGCGTCCTTCCAGATCGTCTCCGCCGTGACCAGCGCGATGAACGTGTCCGGGTTGGTCATCAGGTCGACGCCGTCGTAGCCGTTGTCGCGCAGCGTCTGCGACAGCAGGCCGGCCCCGCCGAACATCTGCTGGAAGAGCGTGACGACCAGCACCCACGAGAAGAAGTGCGGCATGTAGACGATGCCCTGGATGAACAGGCGCAGCCGGGGCCGCACCACGCTGTCCAGCAGGATGGCCAGCATGATCGGCACCGGGAAGTAGAAGATCAGCTGGAAGGTCGTGATCGACAGTGTGTTGAGCGTCGCGTCCCAGAAGCTGTCGTCGAACATCAGCCACTGGAAGTTGGTGAACCCCACCCAGGGGCTCTCGGCGACGCCCACGTACGGCGAGTAGTCCTGGAACGCGATCACGTTGCCGAGCAGCGGGACGTAGTGGAACAGGACCAGCAGGCCGATCGCCGGGAACGCCATCAGCAGCAGCTGCCAGTCGCGCTTCAGCCGCGAGCGGAGCGGTTGTGGGCGCGTCCGTCTTGTCCTGGAGCCCCTTTTACGGACATCCTTGGAGGTGCCGGTGCCGGCGGGTGAGGTCAGGTCACCCGCCGGCCCGGTCTTCGCGTCGTCCTCAAGCACGGCCGTTGTCCCGCAGGACCTTCATGTAGAAGTCGCGGGCCTCGTTCCCGCCGTCCCGCTGCCACTCGGTGACGATCTGCTTGACGTCGCTCACCGGGCGCCGTCCGCGCATGATGTCGGTGAACTTGTCCTCGGTGGGCACCTGCAGGCCCGAGAACTTCGACGGCCGCTGGATCCTGATCCCGTCGAAGGGCCCCTTCTCCAGGAAGGGGAAGGACGCGTTCTGCCACTCGACGTTGGCCTTGACCGCGTCCGGCCAGATCCAGTCCACGTACAGCGGGCGCCCGCCGAGGAAGCCGTAGGTGTAGGCGACCTCCTTGCGTCCCAGGTCGGTCGACTGCGGCACGTTCTTGTCGTCGCGCTCGAAGTGCTTGCCCTCCACGCCGAAGTTGGCGAGCTCGTACTCCTTGGTGCCGTACGGCGCCGCGCACCAGTTGAGGACGGAGAGGATCTCCTCCACCTTCTCCTTGGGCAGGCCCTTCTTCACGAAGGTGAAGATGCCGGCCGCGTTGCCGTGGTACATCAGCGGCGTGCCGCCGTCGTGCGCGAAGACCGGGAAGGCGCCGATGTCGAAGGCGGGGTTCTTGGCGCGGTGCTGCTGCAGCAGCTCCTTCCAGCCGCCCAGGCCGTCGCGGTAGACGAGGATCTGCCCGGCCCCGATCAGGTCCTTCTCGTTGGCGCCCTTGCTGCCGACGACGCTGGGGTGGACCAGCCCGGCCTTGAAGACCTTCTGCATGAACTCCAGCAACAGCACGTACTCGGGCGACTCGTACTTGTGCACGAGCTTGCCGCCCTCGTAGCGCCATTCGGTGGGGACGCGGAAGGTCGGCCACATCATCTCGTGGATGCTGCCGAACGCCCAGCGCTTGGCCTTGGCGTCGGTGATCTCCTTGCCCAGCTCGAACAGCTCGTCGGCGGACTTCGGGTTGGTGTTCCAGCCCTTGTCGTCGAAGATGTCCTTGCGGTAGAGCAGCGCGAACGGGTACGGCTCGGTCGGGAACGGCACCGCCATCAGCTTGTCGTTCCACACCGACCACTGCCAGGCGGCCGTCGGCAGGTTGGCCAGCAGCGGGTACGGCTTGACCTTGTCGCCCTGCAGGTAGGGGGTCAGGTCCTCGAACGCCCGGTCGACGGCGGTGTTGAAGTCCGCCATCTTGTCGATCTCCCAGCTCGGGATGACCATGATGTCGGGGATGTCGCCGGAGGCGAGGCGGGCGATCGCCTTGTCGGCGTAGACGGTGCCGTCGGTGATCTGGAACTCCACCGTGGAGCCGATGTCGGCGTTGACCGCCTGGAAGTAGGAGTTGTCGGCCAGGCCGGGCGGCGGCGGGCCCCACAGCGGGGTCATGGCCTTGTACGTGCCGCCCTTGCCCGCCTTCTGGGTGAGCGCGGCGGTGGGCTGGGCCGGGTAGGAGGTGAAGCCGCCGCTGACGTCGGGGACGCCCGGCAGCGTGGAGACCGTGCCGGGCAGGTCGGGCTTGACGCCGGGGAAGGCGGTGTAGGTGGGCGTGAGGGACGTCAGTTTGTCCGCCGCCGCGGCCTTCGCCCCGCCTCCGGCGCCGGGCCGAGGTCCTGCCGGTGCCGAGCACGCGCCGAGCAGGCCGCCGCCCGCGGTCATCGCGGCGGTGAGGCCCACCAGTCCGAGGAACCCGCGGCGGCTGGTCACGGCGCCCTTGGGAAGATCCTTCACGGGGCGATCCCTTCGTTGTTCGGGGGGTGGATCAGGGTGTCGTACGGACCGGGCCGGGGGAGATCCGGGGGTGTCGTACGGGATGGGTCCGGGGTAGAATTAGTTCGTCTGTTGACCAAACAAATTAGTCGAGGGTGGCCGTCGCCACAAGGGACCGCCGATCGCGGGCCGGTGGGAGGCGATCACAGATTGGTGAACGATGGGGCATGATGGGGCCAGCCTGGCCGAGCGGGAGCGGGATTCACCTTGATCACATCGACCACCGACCCGCGCCCCGCCGACTTCGCCGACGTGCGGGCCACCAACCTCGCCGTGGTGCTGAGGTTCGTCCGCGGTAACGCGCCGTGCTCGCGGGCCGACATCGCGGCCTCCACCGGCCTGAACAAGGCCACCGTCTCCAGCCTGGTCGCCGACCTGATCGACCGCCGCCTGGTCCGGGAGACCGGCCTGACCGAGAACCGGGTCGGCCGCCCGGCCACGATGCTGGTGCTCGACGGCTCGCCGTACGCGGCGATCGGCATCGAGGTCAACGTCGACTACGTCACCGCGGTCGCGGTCGACCTGTCGGGGGAGCGGCTGCTGTCGTGGCGCCGGTCCTTCCCCGGCGCGGCCGGTACGGCCGGGCAGGCCATGGCCACCGTGGCCGGGATCGTCCGCCGGGTGGTGAGCCGCATGGCCAGGGAGGAGCGCCAGGTCCTCGGGCTGACCGTCGGCGTGCCCGGCCTGGTCGGCGTCGACGGCAGCGTGCGCATCGCGCCCAACCTCGGCTGGCGCGACGCCGACCTGTGCGGCGACCTCACCAAGGCCCTGCGCGACCCGGGCTTCCCCGTCCAGGTCGACAACGACGCCAACCTCGCCGCGCTGGCCGAGCACCGCTTCGGCCCGCACGCCGGGACGGCCGACCTCGTCTACCTCACCGGCGAGATCGGGGTCGGCGCCGGGATCATCCTCGACGGGCGTCTTCGCCGCGGCGCTCAGGGTTACGGCGGGGAGATCGGCCACATCCAGCTCGACCCGTTCGGCGCCGAGTGCCGGTGCGGGCGGCTGGGCTGCCTGGAGGCCGTCGCCGGGATCGGCGCCGTGCTGGAGCACGCCGCGCTCTCGCCCGCCGAGGTCGAGGTGGAGCTCGACGAGGTCGTACGGCTGGCCGGCGCGGGCGATCCCCGCACGCTCGCCGTGCTCGCCTCGGTCGGCCACAACCTCGGCAAGGGCGTGGCCGTGCTGGCCAACCTGATCAACCCCGAGGTGGTCATCCTGGGCGGCTACTACGTGCCGCTCGCCCCGTGGCTGCTGCCCGCGGTCGAGGACGAGATACGTGGCCGCACGATCGCGCCCGAGTCCGGGGGCTGCCGGGTCGTGGCCTCCACGCTCGGCTACGGCGCCGCCGCGCTGGGAGGCGCCGCCCGGGTCCTCGATTCGGTGGATTCGGGTCGTTTGCCCCGCATCTCTTGACCCGGGGCTTCACCGAAGGGCACCCTTCAGGGAAGCTCCGTTCGAAACACGCGCGTAACGGTCAGGGAAACGCGCGGTGACGGCCGGAGTTCTCCTGGGCCGTTCATCGAAGCGCTTCGACAGATGCGGTCCTCCACGCAGGATCGTCGAAGCGCTTCGACACTCTCAGAGGGATGGTCCCCCATGACCGAACCGTTCCGTGACCCCGAGCTCCCCCTCGCCGCGCGCGTCGCCGACCTGCGGGACCGGCTGACCCTGGCGGAGAAGGTCGCGCTGCTGCACCAGTACCAGCCGCCGGTGGAACGGCTCGGGATGGCCCCCTTCCGTACCGGCACCGAGGCGCTGCACGGCCTGGCCTGGCTCGGACCGGCGACGGTGTTCCCCCAGGCGGTCGGGCTGGCCAGCACCTGGGACCCGGACCTGGTCAGGAGGGTCGGCGAGGCCACCGGCGACGAGGTCGTGGCCTTCCACCGCAAGGACCCGGCCGGGGCCGGCCTCAACGTCTGGGCGCCGGTGGTCAACCCGCTGCGCGACCCGCGCTGGGGGCGGAACGAGGAGGGCTACTCCGAGGACCCCTGGCTGACCGGTGTCATGGGGGAGGCGTACGCCTCCGGCCTTCGTGGGAGCGCTCCCACTGTTCTGAAGACCGCGCCCACCCTCAAGCACTTCCTGGGCTACAACAACGAGACCGACCGCTGCGTCACCTCCAGCGACCTGCCGCCCCGCGTGCTGCACGAGTACGAGCTCCCTGCCTACCGCCCGGCCCTGGCCTCCGGTGCCGCGGTCGCCGTGATGCCCTCCTACAACCTGGTCAACGGCCGCCCGGCCCATCTCAGCCCGCTGATCGCCCAGGTGCTGCGCGCCTGGGCGCCCGAGGACATCCTGGTGGTCAGCGACGCCTACGCGCCCGCCAACCTCACCGGCCTGCAGGCCTACCACGACGACCTGCCCGAGGCGTACGCCCACGCGGTCAGGGCCGGGCTGGACAGCTTCACCCAGGACGACGACCGGACCGAGGCCACCCTGGGCCACCTGCGCGCCGCCCTGGAACGCGGCCTGCTCACCGAGGCCGACGTGGACGCCGCCGTGGGGCACGCGCTCTCGATCCGCTTCCGGCTGGGCGAGTTCGACCCGTCCACGCCGTACGACGACATCACCGAGGAGGTCGTCAACTGCCCCGGGCACCAGGCGCTGGCCCGCGAGGCCGCCCGGCGCTCCATCGTGCTGCTGCGCAACGACGGCCTGCTGCCGCTGGCGGCAGGGACGCGCAGGATCGCCGTCATCGGCCAGCTCGGCGACACGCTCATGGAGGACTGGTACTCCGGGACGCTCCCGTACGCGGTCACCGCCCGCGCCGGGCTGGCCGGGCGGTGCGAGACCGTCTTCTGCGAGGCCGTGGACAGGATCACGATCTCGGTGGACGGCGGCCACGTCGTGGCCGACCCCGACGGCGGGCCGCTCGGCGTCGCCGCCGAGCCCGACCTGTTCGACCTCTTCGACTGGGGCGGCGGCAGCTACGCCCTGCGGTCGGTCACGACCGGCCGCCACCTGTCGATCGACGACGACGGCGTGCTGGTCAACGACCAGCCGGGACCCAACGGGTGGGAGGTGCGCCAGACCTTCCGTACCGAGGACCGCCCGCGCGGCACCGTGGCGTTCCGGCACATCTCCACCGGCCGCTACCTCGCCCTGGACGGCGTTCCGGGCGGTCCGGACGGTGGCCCGGACGGTGGTCCGGACGCGCGCCTGGACGGTCACCCGCGCGGCGGGCCGGCCGGTACCCGGTTCCGCCTGGCCGACGACGCCGACGCCGCCGTCTGGCTCACCCTGGAGACCGTGGTCAGCGGGGCCGAGGCCGCCGCCGCGCTCGCCGCGACCGCGGACGTGGCCGTGGTGGTCGTCGGCGACCACCCGCTGGTCAACGGCAGGGAGACCGAGGACCGCCTCGACCTGGAGCTGCCCGCCGCGCAGCAGGCCGTGGTCAGGGCCGTCACCGAGGCCAACCCCAGGACCGTGATGGTGATCAGCAGCGGCTACCCGGTGACCTGGGAGGACGTCGACCCGCCCGCGGTGCTCTGGTCCTCGCACGGCGGCCAGGAGTACGGCCACGCGCTGGCCGAGGTGCTGTTCGGCGACGCCGACCCCGAGGGGCGGCTCACCCAGACCTGGTACCGCTCGGCGTGCGAGCTGCCCGACCTGCTCGACTACGACATCATCGCCTCGGACGCGACCTACCAGTACTTCCGCGGCACCCCGCTCTACCCCTTCGGTCACGGCCTGAGCTACACCACCTTCGACTACTCCGACCTGGAGGCCGAGGTCGCCGGCGGGCGGCTCGTCGCCTCGGCCACCGTCGCCAACACCGGCTCCCGTCCCGGCGTGGAGGTCGTCCAGATCTACACCCGCCAGCGGCGCTCCCGGGTCAAGCAGGCGCTGCGGCGGCTGCGCGGCTTCGTCAAGGTGCGGCTCGAACCCGGCGAGAGCACCCGCGTCGAGTGGGACCTCGACGTGCGGGAACTGGCCTTCTGGGACGTCGTCGGGAACCGGTTCGTCGTCGAGGACGCCCCCCACAAGATCATGATCGGCCGTTCCGCGCGCGACATCAGGCTCTGCGCGTCCTTCCACGTCGACGGCGAGACCATCGGCCCGCGCGACGCCTTCGCCGGTCCGATCCCGGCGGCGGACCACGACGAGTACGACTCGGTCTCGTTCGTGGACGCCTCCCGCGTCTCCGGCGACGCGGTGCGCTCCACCGCCGAGGGGGCGTGGATCGTGTTCCGCTCGGTCGACCTGGGCGCCGGGGCCGCCTCCTGCTCGGTCCGGGCCACCAGCGCCGAGGGCGGCGTGATCACCCTGCGCCTGGACGACCCCCTCTACGGGCCCGTCCTCGGCGACCTCCCCGTCCCCCGCGCGGGCCGCTACGACCTCACCGAGGTGCGCGGCGGGCTTGCGGAGGCCCGGGGAGTCCACGATCTTTATGTGGTGTTCGAGAACGCGGGGATCACCCTGGCCGGCCTGAGCCTCTGCGGGGCCGCGTGAGCGAGCGGGCGGTGACCATCAGCGAGGTCGCCCGGCACGCGGGGGTGGCGGTGAGCACGGTCTCGTACGTGCTCAGCGGGAAGCGTGCCATCTCGGCCGACACCCGGCGCCGGGTGCTCGACAGCATCCGGGTGCTGGGCTACCACCCCAACGCCGGGGCACGGGCGCTGGCCAGCAGGCGCTCCAACGTCATCGCCCTGGTACTGCCGCTGCGGGTGGGGATGCACGTCCCGGTGCTCATGCAGTTCGCCACCTCGGTGGTCACCGAGGCCCGCCGCTACGACCACGACGTGCTGCTGCTGACCGCCGACGAGGGCTCGGACGGACTGCGCAGGGCCGCGGCGAGCGCCCTGGTGGACGGGCTGGTCCTGATGGACGTGGAACTTCACGACAGCCGGGTGCCGCTGCTGAAGGACCTGTCCGAGCCCAGCGTGCTGATCGGCTTCCCCGCCGACTCGGCGGGGCTGACCTGCGTGGACCTCGACTTCGCGCGGGCCGGGACGCTCTGCGTGGAGCACCTGGCCGAGCGCGGGCACCGGGAGATCGCGCTGCTCGGCGCCCCCTCGGTCGTCTACGAGCGGGGCACCGGCTTCGCCCGCCGGACCCGCGAGGGGTTCGCCGTGGCCGTGGCCGAGACCGGGCTGACCGGCGTGGCCCTGCCGTGCGAGGAGGACTTCGACCGGGTCTGCGCCGCGATCGGCGACCTGCTGGAGGCCCGGCCGGGCCTGTCCGGGCTGGTCGTGCACAACGAGGCCGCGGTCAACCACGTGCTCGGGGCGCTGCGCCAGAGCGGCCGCAGGGTGCCGGACGACATCGCGGTGGTGGCGATCTGCCCCGACGACATAGCGGAACGCTCCAGCCCGCCGCTGACCTCGGTGCTCATCCCGGCCGAGGAGGTGGGCCGCCAGGCGGTCCGGCTGCTGATGGAGAAACTGGAGGGCCGGGCCGTCCCGGACGGCACCCTGCTCCAGCCCCGGCTCACCGTACGCGCCAGCACCTGACGAAGACGGCGGGCGCGCCCCCCGGGAAGGGAGGCGCGCCCGCCGTCTTCTTTACGATCCTGTTCGTGACCCGCGGAGCCGCGATGCGCCGGAAGGCCGGTGATCCGGGGAGGCCGGTGGGTCCGCCGTGAGCGGTCACCGGCCTTCACCGGTCAGCGGGTCCTACCAGTCGCCGCCGCCGAAGTCCCCGCCGCCGAAGTCGCCTCCACCGCCGAAGTCACCCCAGCCGCCACCGCCGAAGTCGCCCCCGCCGCCGAAGTCGGTGCCGGCGGCCTGGTCGCCACCGCCGTAACCGCCGCCGTAGCCGAAGCCACCGCTCATCATGCTGCCCATCATGGTGCCGACCATCATGCCGGTCATGACGTCGCCGAAGCCGCCGTAGTAGCCGTAGGCGTAGGGCTGGTAGGCCGGTCCCGCGTCGTAGTACGGGCGGCGCTGGCCGTTGACCATGACCTCGCGCGTCTGCGGCTCGAAGCCGCGCTCGACGGCCTCGGCGTCGGCCGCGCAGGCGGGCACATCACGCAGCGCGCCACCGGGCGGGGCCCAGCGCACGTCACGGATCGAGGGGCCGTGCTGGGGGTTGAAGAAGCACGGCGAGCGCCGCTCGGGCAGCGGCAGGTGGTTGACGCGGGCCTTCACGCAGGCGAGGGCGTAGCGGCCCTCCTCCAGCGCGGTGGTCACGCCGCGGAGCTCGTCGGGGCGCTTGACCGCCACCAGCTCCGTCTTGGCCCGGTCGTAGGAGTCGAGGGCGCGCTGCCAGTCCTGCTGGTGGTCGGCGCCGTCGTTGAGGAGCTTGACGTCGGTGTCGAGATCGGTGATCTCCTCGCCGAACTTGGTGACGTCCTCGTCCACGGTCTGCTTGACCGCGGCCAGCTCGGCTGCCTCGCGGGCCTCGCGCTCCTTCTTCTTCTTGCGGGAGTAGAAGAACAGACCGCCACCACCGGCCAGGGCCAGCACCAGGATGCCGACCAGGACGCCGGCGCCGCCACCGCCCGAGGAGCGGGAGCCGGAGGAGGCGGGAACGCCGCCGGAGGTGGCCGCGTCGTCCGCCAGCTTGACGAAGTTGATCACGTTGTCGGTGGGGCTGCCGGTGGTCTTGGCCCGGCCGAGCAGCTCGTCGACGTCGACACCCCTGATGTTGGTGACACCGAACGGGGTCTTGCCGTTCATCACCAGGACGGTGGACTTGGGGCCGACGCTCTTGAGGGTCGAGCTCAGCAGGGTCCTCGCCTGGGACTGGCTGGTGAGCGCACCCTCGGGAAGCATGGCGACGTAGACGGAGGACGTCTGCTCGGCCGCACCGCGCATGGCGTCCGCGGCGTTCGCGGGTATGCCCGCCGCCGGGTCTACGTAGAAGTGATCCCCGTCCTTGAGGCCCGAGGCGATCACACTGGGATCTGGCGCCGCGGCGTGAGCCGCCGGGGCGATCATGGACATGGCCAGAAGCCCGGCGAACAGTGCCACGATCATGGCACCGAAACGACCTAGCGCGGCTTTTGTGATGGTCACGGCAGAAAGCCTCCTTCGTCCTGAAGACGAATGAGTGGACGTCAGAGTTCCCACGTAGTTCCCTAGTCGTGCCCTCGTAGTTGGGTCGTGGCCTCGCAGTTTCCTACGCCTTTGACCGTATCCCCTTCACGGCCGAGGTGGGCGCCACGGTGCATGATCGTGCCGTCGGCGGCGTGATCCCGCCCACACCCCCTGCCCCGCACTCGGGTTCTCACGCCCCGGGAACGCGCCGGTACCTCCCGGGCCTCACGGGAGCCCGGGCGGGAGGTTCGCCCCGGGACCTTTTCAGGCGTCCTTGATCTCGCAGATCGTGGCGCCCGAGGTGACCGTCTGGCCGACCTGGGCCGCCAGCCCGGTGACGGTGCCCGCCTTGTGCGCGGCCAGCGGCTGTTCCATCTTCATCGCCTCCAGCACGACGACGGTGTCGCCGGCCGCCACGGTGTCGCCGTCGGTGACCACGACCTTGACGATCGTGCCCTGCATCGGGCTGACCAGCGCGTCACCGCCGGCGGCCTTCCTCGCCGCCCCGCCCCCGCTCCGGCGCGGGGCCCTCGGCACCGCCCGGCCCGCACCCGCGCCCGGGGCGGCGAGCCCCGCGGGGAGCACCACCTCCAGCCGCTTGCCGCCCACCTCGACGACGATCCGCTCCCGTTCGGCCGGCTCCCCGTCCTGGCCGGTCTCCGCCTCGTGCGGTGGGATCACGCCCGTGAACTCGGTCTCGATCCAGCGGGTGTGCACCGAGAACGGCTCGCCGGTGAACGCGGGATCCTCGACCACGGCCCGGTGGAAGGGCAGCACGGTCGGCATGCCGCCGATCTCGAACTCGGCCAGCGCCCTGCGCGAGCGCTCCAGGGCCTGCGCCCGGGTCGCGCCGGTCACGATCAGCTTGGAGATCAGGGAGTCGAAGGACTGCGGGACGGTCATGCCGGCCTCGTACCCGGAGTCCAGGCGCACGCCGGGGCCCGACGGGACGCTCAGGCGGGTGATCGTGCCCGGAGCCGGCAGGAAGCCCCGCCCGGCGTCCTCGGCGTTGATCCGGAACTCGATCGAGTGCCCGCGCGGCGCGGGGTCGTCGTAGCCCAGCTCCTCGCCGTCGGCGATGCGGAACATCTCCCGTACCAGGTCGATGCCGGAGACCTCCTCGGTCACCGGGTGCTCGACCTGCAGGCGGGTGTTGACCTCCAGGAAGGAGATCGTGCCGTCCTGGCCCACCAGGAACTCGCAGGTGCCGGCGCCCACGTAGCCCGCCTCGCGCAGGATCGCCTTGGAGCTGGCGTGCAGCAGGTCGATCTGCCCGGGCGTCAGGAACGGCGCCGGGGCCTCCTCCACCAGCTTCTGGTGGCGGCGCTGGAGCGAGCAGTCCCGGGTGGAGACCACGACCACGGCGCCGTGGGCGTCGGCCAGGCACTGGGTCTCCACGTGCCGGGGGCGGTCCAGGTAGCGCTCGACGAAGCACTCGCCCCTGCCGAAGGCGGTGACGGCCTCGCGCACCGCCGACTCGTACAGCTCGGGGATCTCCTCCATCGTGCGGGCCACCTTGAGGCCGCGCCCGCCGCCGCCGTAGGCGGCCTTGATGGCGATCGGCAGGCCGTGCTCGGCGGCGAAGGCGACGACCTCCTCGCTGCCGGAGACCGGGTCCGAGGTGCCGGGCACCAGCGGCGCGCCGACCTTCTGGGCGATGTGGCGGGCCTGCACCTTGTCGCCGAGCGCGACGATCGCCGACGGGGGCGGGCCGATCCAGGTCAGACCCGCGTCGATCACCGCCTGGGCGAAGTCCGCGTTCTCGGCGAGGAAGCCGTACCCGGGATGGACGGCGTCCGCCCCGGTCTCGGCCGCGATCCGCAGGAGCTTGCCGATGTCGAGGTAGGTCTCCGCGGGCGTCCGCCCGCCGAGCGCGTGGGCCTCGTCCGCGACCCGGACATGGAGCGCGTCCAGGTCCTGATCGGCGTAGACGGCGACGCCGGCCAGTCCGGCGTCCTTGCACGCGCGGGCGATCCGCACCGCGATCTCGCCACGGTTGGCGATCAGGACCTTGTGCACCGAGGTCTTCCCTTCAGTACGTACGGACGTGAGGCTGGCGGGCCTTCAACGGAGTGTAGGCGCACCCTGATCACCGCCCGGCAATGGGGCCCTCACCTGCCCAGGTAGGCGCCACCGTTGACGTGCAGGACCTGTCCGGTCAGGTGGCCGGCCTCGGGGGAGGCGACGAACCTCACGGTCTCGGCGACGTCCCGCGGGGTCCCCGCCCGCCCGTTCCTGGTGCTCTCGACCCGGCGGCGCACGCCCTCGCCGGTGAGCCTGCCGCGGAAGAACCCGGTCTCCACGACCAGGCCCGGGGAGACCACGTTCGCGGTGATCCCGCGTGGCCCCAGCTCGGCCGCGAGGTCGGCCGTCCACGCCTCCACCGCGGCCTTGGCCGCGCCGTACGACCCCGAGCCGGTGCCCCTGGCCGCGATCGAGCCGATCGTCACGATCCTGCCGTCGTCGGCCAGGCGCGGGACGAGCGCGCTCGTGACCAGCACGGCCGAGAGCAGGTTGGCGTTGAGGTTGGCCCACCAGCTCTCCGCCACCTCCATCAGGTCCTCGCCCGAGGGAGGCCGATCCAGGTTGGTGTTCCCGCCAGCGTTGTTGACCAGGACGTCCACCCGCCCGGGCAGCAGGCCCAGGGCCTCGCCCACCGCCACCGGGTTGGCCGCGTTGAACGCCGCGTACGAGACGCCCAGCCGTCCCGCCGCCTCCTCGAGCACCTGCTCGCGCCGGCCGGTGATGGTCACCCGGTCGCCCTGGGCGGCGAACGCCTCCGCGATGGCGTAGCCGATACCGGTCCCCCCGCCCGTCACCACAATCTCACGCACCGCCGGTAACTCCCTGCATCACGAAAAATCGGGATAATGAAGAACGTTAGCCTCTCGGTGATGGCGGGAACGTCCATATCCGCTCGCTATAAGCTGGATCTTCTACGATCCTTGCGCCTATCGTGATTTCGTTTGGTCACCACCTCCGACACCGACCCGAAGGAGACTGGCATGAGCCAGAACTTGCTCGGCGGCAATCCCGCGGAAATGCAGCAGATGGCCACCCAGTTCACCCAACAGGCCGAGCAGGTCAGAGCCACGGTGGCCGCGCTCGACCGGGAGGCCGGGAAGGTCAACACCGCTTGGACGGGGCCCGGCGCCCAGCGTTTCGGTGAGGCCTGGCAGAACTACCGGGCCGCCTTCCAGCGCATGTCCGAGGAGCTCGCCGAGGCCGCCCGGGTCATCAACACGTACCGCGGCAACATCGAGTCCGCCACCCGCTAGGAAAACGGCCGACCGAAACGCCCTGTTTCCTCGAAGAACATTCTTCGAGGAAACAGGGCGTTTCTGCGTTCACCGTCTGGAGGCGGCGACCCATGGTCAGGTGACGGCGGCCTGGATCGGGATCACCGTGCCCATGGTCACCAGCAGGCCGCGCCCCGGCGGGCCGCCGACCGCGCCGCGCGGCAGGCGGACGGTGAACAGGTCGCCGTCGGCGGGACTCTGCACCGAGAGCAGCAGCCCGGTGCGGCCCTTGCGGGCCTCGGCCGCGAACCCCCGGTAGGCGGTGGTCAGGTCACCGGTGCTCCCACCGATGATCATGCCGTGCTCGCCGTCCCTGCCGCTGCGCAGCACCTCCTCCAGCGCGGTGCCCAGGGGCGAGTCGGCGGAGATCAGCTCGGCGTCGTCGACGACCACGACGTAGCGGTCCTGCCCGGCGACGGCCGCGTGCAGATCCCCTCCGGCGTCCAGCACGGCCAGCACGCCCGGCGTGTCGACCAGGGTGCACAGCGGGCTGCGCCTGGGCGTGACCAGGACCGCCGGTGTGCCCTGGGAGAGCAGCGAGTGGGTGGCGGTCAGCAACGTCGTGGACCTGCCCGACCGGGGCGGGCCCGCGACGACCGCTGCCGGGCCCTGGGCGAGCAGGTCGACCCCGAGCGGGGCCAGCGCGTCGCCCCCGACCCCGAGCAGCGCCCAGAGCGGGGACGGCGGGCGGAAGGAGGGCGCCAGATCCATGGCCTGCGCCGCGGTGACGCGCATCGGCAGCGCGTCCACCCGCATCGGCGGTTCACCGGTGATCTTCGGCGCCGAGCGGGCCAGCGCCTGGAGCGCGGCGACCTGCGCCGGTCCCGAGGGATCGTCGCAGAGCAGCGCGATCTGGTTCTCGGTGATGCCGTGTTCCCCCGTGGACAGCGCGCGGCCCGGCGCGAGGGTCGCGGGCAGGTCCTTGACGGACATCCCGGCCAGCCCGTAGTCGGTGGGGTCGGCCAGCCGCAGGATCAGCCGGTCGTCGAAGATCGTGGAGATCTGCCCGAGCAGCGCGGACCGGTCACCGGTCACCACCGCCCGCAGGCCGACCGCCGGGCCCTCCCGCAGCAGTTGCATCAGCGCGTCGATCAGCCGCCCGTAGTCGTAGCCCTCGAACGCGGCGACGAACCCCTCCCACCGGTCGAGCATCAGGACCAGCCACGGCAGGCGAGGACCGCCGGTGGCGCGCAGCTCGGCCAGCGAGGCGTATCCGGCCTCGGCGAGGAGCTGCTGGCGCCGCCCCACCTCCGCGCGGAGCCTGGCCAGGAGCCGTTCCACCCGGTCGAGCTGGTCGCGGGTGACCACCGCCCCGCAGTGCGGCATCGCCACCAGGGGCAGCAGCGCGCCCGAGCCGCAGTCGATCGCGTGCAGGTGGACGTCGTCGGGGGAGGCCCCGCCCGCGATCGCCCCGGCCAGCGTGCGCAGCGCCGTGGACCGCCCGCTGCGCGGGGCGCCGGCGACGAGCAGGTGCCCCCCGTGGGCGAGGTCGAGCGCCAGTGCCCGCCGGTCCTGTGCCCAGGGCAGGTCGGTGACGCCGAAGGCCAGCGGCGGCACCTCCGCGACCCCCGGCCGGTACGGCAGGCCGCCGCCCGGGAGGCCGCCGGACCGGTCGCCGACGGGCGGGACCAGGCCGGGAACGGTCAGCAGGTCGGGAAGCGGGTCGAGCCAGGGACTGGGCTGCTCCGCCACCCCGGCCACCCCGGCCGCCTCGACCAGCGCGTCGACGAGCAGCGACAGGTCGGTGACGTGGCCGCTCTCGGCTCCGGCCTGGACCGGCCTGGGCCGCCCCAGATCCCGCCAGCCGATCTCGCTGATCCGCACCCTGCTCTCGCCGCCCGCGGCGCCCGGGCTCCGGCCGCCGATCCGCGCGGTCTGCACGGCCGCCGCCGCGCCCGCCCCCGACTTCACGTAACACCGTCCCGGGGCGGACTTGGGGATGTACGAGGCGTCGGGACGGCCGATGACGTCGGCGGACTCGGCGGACTCGGTGACGCGCAGCGCGATCCGCAGGGAGGTGTTGGCCTGGATGTCGGCGGTCACCACGCCGCCGGGCCGCTGGGTGGCGAGGATGAGGTGGATGCCGAGCGAGCGCCCCCGCCTGGCGATGTCGACGAGCCCGGTCATGAAGTCCGGCAGCTCGCTGACCATCGCGGCGAACTCGTCGATGACCAGCACCAGCCTGGGCAGCGGCGCAGGGGGGGCCGAGGTCGCCGACGCCCCCGCGCGCTCGCGGGCCGGCCTGGCCGAGGCCGATCCCCCGGCGACGAGCAGGTCCCGTGAGGCGCGGGCCGTACGGGCGTCGCGCAGCTCGTGGTAGTCCTCGATGTCCTTGGCCCCGGCGGCCAGCAGCAGGCGCTCGCGCCGGCGGATCTCCGCGGCCAGGGACGCCAGGGCCCGCTGGGTCAGGTGGCCGTCCAGGTCGCTGACCATGCCCACCGTGTGCGGCAGGCGCACGCACTCCTTGAACGCGGCGCCGCCCTTGTAGTCGATCAGCACGAACGTCATCTCGTCCGGCCGGTTGGCAGTCGCCAGCGAGCAGATCAGGGTCTGCAGCAGCTCCGACTTGCCCGCGCCGGTGGTGCCCGCGATGAGGGCGTGCGGCCCGTCCCGGCTCAGGTCGACGGAGAAGGGCCCCTCGGGGCCCACCCCGATCAGGGCCTCGGTCGCCCGGCCCCAGCGCGCGGCCAGGGCGGCGCCGGAGAGCGAGGGGAGGCCGAGCAGGTCGAGCAGCCGTGCGGACTCGGGCAGCGCCAGGCCCGCGTCGTCCCGGCTCACGTCCCGGATGGGCGAGAGCGAGCGGGCCAGCCGGTCGCACCAGCCGGCGCCCACCTGGTCGGCCAGGATCTCGCCGATGTGGTCCAGGCCGCCCCCGCGCAGCCGTACCGTGCCGTCGGCCTCCACGGCGGCGACGGTGGCGCACTCCTCGGGCAGCAGCCGCTGGTCGCCGTCGATCGCCAGCGTGTACACGCCCGCCCTCGGGCCCTGGCGCAGCACCTGGGGCATGCCCGGCAGGACGCGCAGCATCTGCGCGCCGTCCAGCACGACCAGCACGTCGTAGGGACGCTCGTCGTAGACGGGCGCCGCGTACGGCTGCCCGGCACCGTCGTCGCCCGCCCCGCCCAGGTCCCCCCAGCCGGCCGGGACGCGTCCCGGCCTGGCCGCGGGACCGGCCGCGCCGTCGTCGCCGAGGCGCTCCTCGATCAGCGCGGCCAGCTCGCTCACCCGGCGGGCGGCGGCCTCGGGGTCGGCGCCGACCAGGGCCACGCAGTCCTGGCCGCCGCGCGGGGCGCAGTGCGGCAGCCAGCGGACCCAGTCCCAGCGCTCCTGCCCGTCGCCGTGCGCCGACAGCACGACGATCGCCAGGTCGCGCGGGCTGTGCAGGGCGGCGGCCTGGCCGACCAGCCAGCGCGCCACCCCCGCCGTGATCTGCCGGGGCCCGGTCAGGCCCGCGACGCCCAGGCGGCGCATGGCCAGCGCCACCGGCACCTCGTGGCAGGTCGGCGGCTCCGGGAGCGGCGCGTCGATCACCGCGGAGCGCTCGGGGGCGAACTCCAGGGCGGCGGGGAGGTCGGCGAGGCCGATCCGCAGGCGCAGCGCGTCGGGGTCGTGGTCGCGCCGCTCCCACAGGCGCCGGCGCGGGCCGGTGACGGTGAGCAGCACCTCGGCGGGATCGGGCGCGGCGGCGCGGCGGGCGGCCTCGTCGCCGGCCCGGGCGCGCTCCACGGCCGCCTCGAACCCCTTCATGCGCTCCCTGTACAGCTTGAGCTGCTGGCGGTACTGCTTGCGGCCGTGCCTGCGGTCGCTCCACCACTGACCGATCATGATCACCGGTGTCATCAGCGCGAACAGCAGGAAGTACCAGGTCCTCAGGGCGATGGCCATGCCCACGCCCAGCACGGCCGGCAGGAACGCGGTCAGCAGCTGCAACCGCATGGTCTCGGCCCGCTTCGGCTCGGCCGGGACCTCGAAGCGGCGCGTGCCGTCCGGCGGGCGGAACCTGGGCGGCCGGTTGTAGGCCAGCCCGCCGTCCGGCTGGGCGTCCAGGTGCGCGTCGGCGGGCTCGACGGCCCGGAGGGTGAGCACGGTCCCCCCGCAGCTCAGCTGGCCGTGCTCGGGCCAGGGCAGCGCCTCGGAGACCGGGGCGCGGTCCAGCAGGGGCGCGGGCCCGTTCTCCTGACCGGGTTCCACGGTGATGGCGTCCGGGGTGAGCCGGACCACGGCCGCCCGCGCGGGCAGCCGGGGGTCGGCCACGGCCACCGCGCACGCGGGATCGGAGCCGATGGTGTGCACGCCCAGGCTGAGGCGGTGCACGGATCCGGCGGCGGGCCCGCCGACGACCCGGATCTCCACGATCCCCCCGGGCTCGTCGGCGACCGTGGCCGTCGCCAGTGAACGGTCGAGGGTGACCAGGTCGCCGTCGCGGAGCAGGCCGAGCACGGGCGCGGCGGGGTCGAGGGGGCGGCCGTCCAGCCAGAGCGGCGGCGGCTCGGCCCCGTTCACGTCGCGGCCCAGCCCGTACGGGGCCCTGCTGCGCGTCAGTCGCACCACGTTGCTCGGCCGCTCGCCGCCCTGTCCCGCCAGGGACTCGGCGAGCCGTGCCACCGTGGTCGTCTCGTCGCCCTCGACCACGATGTCGCGGTCGGCGTGCTCGCCGAGCACGGTGAGCATGATCCGCATCGCCGCTCTCCTCGGGTCAGGCCCTGGATCTACCGTACAGAGTGGAAACCGTCCCGCAGAGGGTGTTCGCGGCAATGTCATTCGCGGAGCCTGGTATGTGGAAAACATCCCGGCCTGTGGACAACCATCGGCGGACACCCGGCCGACATGCCGGTCCACGTGGGCGTTCGGCCCCGTCGCGGCGTCCGGGCGCCGCCTCGCGGGGAGGGCCGGGCTGTGGAAAACCTGTTCGGAGAGTCGTGCCGTCCGAGGCTCGCGGGGGCCCGGCCGCCGGCCGGTACGACGGTCCGGCCGGCACGACGGTCCGGCCGCCAGGGGCGCCCCACCTGCGAGGACCGGCGAACGCCGTCCCGGACGAACGCCACGCCCGGACGGTGCCGCGCCCGAGCCGGGCGGCGTACGGAGGGTCCGGCGTCAGGACGGCGCCGTGCCCCGAGCCGGGGGCGTCCGGACGTGCCGTGCCCGGACGGCGGCGACCCCTTTTCGGATGCCGCGGGAGTGGGCCCGTGAACAGGGACGTCGAAGCGGCCGGTCGGCGAACGGTAATGCTCCCGGTAAATGCTGTGACGATTGTTACAGGAGTGCTTACCGTCCTTATCACCCAAATAAGACTCATGTCAGCTGGCGGAACCGCTACTTTCTTCTGAAGTGGCGTTGACAGACGTGTTCCTATCAAACGAGCATGGGTTCTGGATTTTGTCCGGCAGACCGTCGGCATGGTGCGCATAATGGCGTAAATTCGTCCAGGTAGTTCCACCTGTATATGACCACTCTGGGAGCCCCCCTACCCATGAGGACCAGTGAGAAGCCAGCGGGCCGCGCCCCGGTGAACGCCGAACGGCAGCCGTCGGCCGGTGCCCTTTCCGGCCCGGCGTCGCGCAAGCTCCCGGTGCCCCCGCGCGAGCGTAAACCCGCCCTCGCCGCCCTCGCCGTCCTTCTCATTCTGGGCGGCGCGCTCGCCACCACCCTGCTCGTCCTGCGCAGCGGCGACCGCGTCTCGGCGATCGCCATCTCCGAGCAGATCGGTGCCGGGCAGGCGTTCACCGAGGCGTCGATGAGAGAGGTCCAGATCGCCGACACCGGCATCGGCTACGTCGCCTGGTCCCAGCGGGCCCGCGTCGCGGAGAACTTCGCCCGCGTCACGATCATCCCCGGCACGCTCCTGACCCGCGAGATGGTGGTCTCCTCCAGCAGGGAACAGGGCCCGGGCAAGGCCCAGGTCGGCCTCTCCCTCAAACCCGGCCAGACGCCCGGCACCCTGGAGCGCGGGGACCGGGTCCAGGTCATCCACGTGCCGGGCGGGAGCAGCAGGGACCGGCAGGGGCGGGTGCTCGCGCAGAGCGCCCTGGTCCACCAGATCGGCACCCCGGGCAGCAACGGGGCGAACGGCCGGGTCACCATCATCGTGGACAGCTCCGTCTCCCCGGAGATCGTCGCCTACTCCTCCGCCGGTGAGATCGCCCTCGCCGAACTGCCGGGAGCGCGCTGACGTGGCGCTCATCGTGCTGGCCGCCGACAAGGGCGCGCCCGGCGTGACCACGGCGGCCACCGCGCTCGGCGCGATCTGGCCGCGTCCGGTGCTGCTCGCCGAGTGCGACCCGGCGGGCGGGGACATCGCCTACCGGCTGCCCGCCGCCGACGGCGGCGTGCTCAACCCCGGCAGGGGCCTGCTCACCCTGGGAGCCACCGCCCGCCGGGGCCTGCGTCCCGAGCAGATCCACGAGCACACCCAGAAGATCATCGGTGGCCTGGACGTGCTGGCCGGGCTGACGCACGGCGAGCAGGCGGCCGGGCTGACCTGGCTCTGGGGCCCGCTCGGCAGGGCGCTGGCCACGATGCCGCACGCCGACGTCCTGGCCGACTGCGGGCGCCTGGGCGGGCACCCGCACCTGACCGAGCTCGTCGCCGAGGCCTCGCTGGTGGTGCTCTTCACCAGGGCGAGCCTGGACCACGTCGCCCACCTGCGCGAGCGCCTGCAGGTGATGCCGCGTGAGCCGCAGGTGGGGGTGGTGGTGATCGCCGACCCCCGGCAGTACCGCACGACGATCGACGAGGTCCGCCGGATCGTCGCGGGCACCGGCAGGGGCGTCACCTTCGTGACCGGCCTCGCGCACGACCCCAAGGGCGCCGAGCTGCTGCGCGGCCAGTGGGGCGGGCGGCTGGACCGCTCCCTGCTGATCCGCACCGCCCGGGAGCTGGCCGGACGTCTCGCCGCCCAGGTCCGCGCCCCGGACGCGGCACCGAGCGGAGTCCGATCGTGACCGTCGACCACACGCTGGTGAAGCGCTTCCGGCAGGAGGTGGGCGACAGGCTGGCCCACCAGCGCCGCCTGGACCAGGCCGGCGGCCTGCCGCCGATGACCGGCGAGGACGAGCGCCAGTTCGCCCGGGCGCTGATCGCCCAGATCCTGGAGGAGTTCGCCCGCGGGGAGATCGGCGTCGGCAGGACCCCTCCCACCGCCGAGGAGGAGGAGGCGCTCGCCGCGGGGATCCACGCGGCCCTGTTCGGCGTCGGACGCCTCCAGCCGCTGCTCGACGACCCCGAGGTCGAGAACATCGACATCAACGGCTGCGACCGGGTGTTCGTGGGCTACGCCGACGGCCAGGAGCTGATGAGCGACCCGGTGGCCGAGTCCGACGAGGAACTGGTCGAGCTGATCCAGATCCTCGCCGCCTACAGCGGCCTGTCCAGCAGGCCGTTCGACACCGCCAACCCCCAGCTCGACCTGCGCCTGCCCGACGGTTCCCGGCTCTCGGCCGTGATGGACGTGACGGTCCGCCCCTCCATCTCCATCCGCCGTTCCCGGCTGGGCAAGGTGTTCCTCAGCGATCTGGTGGGCAACGGCACCATCACCCCCGAGGTGGGACGTTTCCTGGCGGCCGCGGTGGCGGCCAGGAAGAACATCATGATCTCCGGCTCCACCAACGCGGGGAAGACCACCCTGCTGCGCGCCCTGGCCAACGAGATCCCGCCGTCCGAGCGGCTGATCACCGTCGAGCGCGCCCTGGAACTCGGCCTCGACCAGTTCTCCGAGCTCCACCCCAACGTGGTCGCCTTCGAGCAGAGACTGCCCAACTCCGAGGGCCAGGGCGAGATCACCATGGCGGAGCTGGTCCGCCGCTCCCTGCGGATGAACCCGTCCCGGGTGATCGTCGGTGAGGTCCTGGGCGACGAGATCGTCACCATGCTCAACGCGATGACCCAGGGCAACGACGGGTCCCTGTCGACCATCCACGCCAACTCCTCGATGGAGGTCTTCAACCGCATCGCCACCTACGCGCTCCAGGCGGCCGAACGCCTGCCGATCGACGCGACCCACATGCTCATCGCGGGCGCGATCGACTTCGTGGTCTTCATCGAGAAGCGCAACGACTACGCGGTGGGCGGCAGGCTGCGCCGGTTCGTGTCAAGCGTGCGCGAGGTGGCCGGGGTGGACGGGCGGGTGCTCTCCTCGGAGGTGTTCGCGATGTCCCCCGACGGCCGGGTCGTGCCGCACGCGCCGCTGTCGTGCCTGGAGGAGCTCACCCACTTCGGCTACGACCCGGGAGGCTGGAGATGACCTCCCTGCCCCCGGGCCTGTTCGACCCGCTGGTGATGCTGTCCGGCGTCGCGGTCGGCGCCGGGCTGTTCCTGCTCTTCGTCGCGGTGTACGGGGTGCGCCCCCGGCCGTCCACCCCGGGCAGGAAGGCCGGCAGGCGCGCGTTCCTGCGCGGCCTGTCCACCCGGACCGCGGTGGGCGCCCTCGCCGGCCTGCTCGTGCTGGTGGTGACCGGCTGGCCGGTCATGGCGGTGGGCGCGGTGCTGCTCTCCCTGGCCTGGCGCGGCCTGTCCGGCGGCGCGGCCGAGGAGCGCACCGCGATGCGGCGGCTGGAGGCGCTGGCCGCCTGGACCGAGTCGCTGCGCGACACCATCGCCGGGGCGGCCGGGCTGGAGCAGGCGATCCCGTCCTCGATCCGGGCGGCGGCCCCCACCCTCCGCCCGCACCTGCGGTCCATGGTCGACCGCCTGCACACCCGGATGGCGCTGCCCGACGCGCTCAGGCTCTTCGCCGACGAGCTCGACGACCCCTCCGCCGACCTGGTGGTGGCCGCCCTCATCCTCAACTCCAAGCTGCGCGGCCCCGGGCTGCGCGACGTGCTCGGCGCGCTCGCGGTGTCGGCCCGCGAGGAGCTCGACATGCGCCGCCGGGTCGAGGCCGAGCGCCGCTCCACCCGGCGCAGCGCGCAGATCGTGGTCGGCACGGCCGTCGCCTTCGCCGTCGCGCTGGTCGTCTTCAACCCCTCCTACGTGCAGGAGTACGACAACGTGCTCGGCCAGGCCGTGCTCGTCGTGGTCGCCGGGCTGTTCGGCGCCGGGTTCGCCTGGATGCGCCGCCTGGCCCGGTTCGACAAGCCCGCCCGCCTGCTGGGACTGCCCGCCGGAGGGGAGGTGGCCGATGACTGAGGCGCTGCTCGCCGGCTCGGTGCTCGGCATGGGACTGTTCCTGCTGGTCCGGGCGCTGTTCCCGGCCCGGCCCGGCCTGGTGACACGGCTGCTCGCGCTCGACGCCGCCAGGGACGGCGGTGACGCGCCCCGCGCGCGGCTCGTCATGCCCGACGAGGAGGTCAGCGCGTTCCGGCGCGGCCTGGGGGTGCGGATGGCCCGCTTCTACGCGGCCAGGGGCTGGGAGGTCCCCTCCGCCAGGGCGGACCTCGCGCTGCTCGGCAGGTCGTTCGAGGGCTTCCTCGCCACCAAGGTGCTGCTGGCGGTCTCCGGGCTGCTGGCGTTCCCCCTGCTGGTCGGCTGGCTGGTGCTGATCGGGTCTGGCCCGTCCCTGACCGTCCCGCTCTGGGCGGCGCTTGCGGTCGCCACGGTCTTCTTCTTCCTGCCCGACCTGCAGATCAAACGGGACGCCGCGCGGATGCGCCGCGACTTCCGGCACGTCGTCGGCTCCTTCCTGGACCTGGTCGCGATGAACCTGGCCGGGGGACGCGGGGTGCCCGAGGCGCTGATGATGGCGGTCTCGGTGGGCAGCCCGAGGCCCGGCGAGGAGGGGGTCAACTGGGCGATGTCCCGTATCCGCCAGGCGCTGGGCAACGCCAGGATCGTCGGCATCACCCCCTGGCAGGCCCTCGGCCAGCTCGGCGACGAGATCAACGTCGACGAGCTGCGCGACCTGTCGGCAGCCCTGGGACTGGTCGCCGACGACGGGGCCAAGGTCCGCTCCTCCCTCACCGCCCGCGCCGCCACCATGCGGCGCCGCGAGCTCGCGGAGATCGAGGGGAAGGCGGGTGAGCGCTCCCAGTCGATGCTCGTCGCCCAGCTCCTGCTCTGCGCCGGCTTCGTGATCTTCCTGAGTTTCCCCGCCGCTATGAAGATATTGGGGTCCTGACCATGCTGAACCATCCGTGGGTCGTCTACGCGACCGCCGTTCTTCGCGTCCGGATCGACAAGGCGCGCAACGCCCCCACCCGGGGCGCCTCGGCGGTCGAGTGGGTCATCATCACCGCCATCATCGCCGGGGTGGCGCTCGGACTCGCCACGCTCATCAAGAGCCTCGTCGAGGCCCAGCAGGCCGAGATCTCCACCAACTTCGGCGGCGGGGGCGGCGGGGGCGGCGGTGGCGGCGGTGGCGGTGGCGGTGGGGGCGGCGAACTTGGAGACCCGTGACCGAACGCCCGGCCCCCCGCCCGACCGTACGCCGGACCGTGACCGCACGACCGATCGCGACCGCACGCCGGACCAAGCGTCCGGCCGTGCGTCCGGTCGCGATCGCGGGCCGGACCGCTCCCGCACGCGCGGTCGCGCGCGGCGGGACGGTGAGCGCGGCGCCACGGTCGTCGAGCTGGCGATCATCATGCCGGTGGTGCTGGTCGTCATCCTGCTCGTCGTGCAGTTCGCCCTCTGGTTCCACGGGCGTCAGATCGCCGACGCCGCGGCCAGGGAGGGGGCGCGGCTCGCCAGGGTCGACACCGAGTCCTGGCGGCAGGACGCCGAGTCCCGTGCCCAGGAGCTGATCAGCGCCGTCGGGCCCAGGCTTCTCGACGGCGCCACGGTCACCGCATGGGAGGAGGGCGACCAGCGGGGCGTCGAGGTGACCGCCTCGGCGGTCCAGGTCGTCCCGCTGCTGCCGTCCACCACGTTCACCGTGACCGCGCGCTTCGGCGGTCCCATCGAGTGCTTCCGGCCCGACGACGGGAGCGAAGGGTGCCAGTGAGCCACCAGTGATCCCCCTGTTCCGACGGGTCCTCCCGCCGCCCGGCGACGACCGCGGATCGCTCAGCACCGAGACGGTCCTGCTGGCCCCGGTCCTGCTGCTGTTCCTGCTCTTCCTGGTGGGGGCCGGCAGGGTGGTCGAGGCCCAGGGCGAGGTCAACGGCGCGGCCAGGGACGCGGCCAGGGCCGCCTCGGTCGAGCGCACGCTGGCCGACGCCGAGGACGCCGCCCGGGAGGCGGCCGACGCGTCCCTGTCCGGCGAGTGCGAACCCCAGGTCGATCTGGCCGGTACGAAGTGGGAGCCGGGCGGCCTGGTCCGCGCCGAGGTGACCTGCTCGCTGGACCTGGACTTCCTGGGCTTCGGCGCGGCCAAGGAGATGAGGGGCGACTCGGTGGCCCTGCTGGAGCGGTTCCGCAGGGTCGAGGGGGACACGCCGTGACCCCGTCGCGGGAGCCGGGACGCCCGTCGCGCCCACCGCGTCCGATGCGCCGGAAGGGCGGGAGGAGACGCCGCCGAGGGCCGGGCGGGACCGGCGAGCGGGGGTCGATGTCGGTCTTCACGGCGATCTTCTCGGTGGCGGTGTTCCTGCTGGCCGGGCTCCTCGTGGACGGCGGCGCCGCCATCAACGCCCGGCTGCGCGCCGCCGACGTCGCCGAGCAGGCGGCCAGGGCCGCGGCCGACCGGATCGACGAGGAACACCTGCGCGCCACCGGTGAGGTCAGGCTGCTGAGGGAGGACGAGACCTGCGCCGCCGCCGAGGAGATCGTCTCGGCCCACGGCGGCGGCGACGTACGGATCACCGAGTGCGCGTCCGGTGGCCAGGACCAGGTCACCGTGGGCGTCTCCGTCACCTGGAAGGCGTTCTTCCTCGCCGCGTTCGGCTTCCCCGGCGCGGCCATGGAGGCCTCCGCCACGGCCGGGCCGGACGCGGGGGACGACGCCGGAGAAGGTGCCGGGGACGGTGCCGGGGACGGTGCCGGGGACGACGCGCTGCCGTGAACCACCGGCCCACCGATCGGCCGACGACGAATCCGGACAGGGAAGGAGACGAATGCCCACGCGACAGCCCATGCGCATCAAGGTCAGGCGCACACCGGGAGACCTGCTGGCGGGTCTCGGCGCCCTGATCGCCCTGGTCGCGCTCGTCGCGGGCGTCCCCTACGCCCTGTTCAGGCTGGCCGGGCCGCCGCTCCCGCCCGAGTTGCTCGACCTCGACCTGCTGACCAGCCAGGTGGGCACGAGCACGATCGTCGCGATCCTCGTCCTGCTGGTCTGGCTGGCGTGGCTGCAGATGGCCGTCTGCGTGCTGGTCGAGATCTACGCCGGGCTGCGCCGGGTCGGCATGCCGGCGCGGGTGCCGCTCTCCGGCGGCACCCAGATGTTCGCCAACCGGCTGGTCTCCGCGGCCATGCTGCTGTTCACCGTCTCCGCGGTGGCGCTGCCGATCGCGAAGTTCACCGGCCCCCCGCCCGCGCTCACCGGCATCGTCTCCACCGGCCTGCCGATGACGGCGGGACCCGTCGCCGGCGAGCGCGCCGAGCTGGAACCGGTGCGCAAGGCCAAGAAGGTGTACGTGGTGCAGCCGCCCCACGGGCGCCACCACGAGAGCCTCTGGGAGATCGCCGAGAAGTGCCTCGGTGACGGGCGGCGCTACCCGGAGGTCTACCGGCTCAACCAGCACAAGGAGCAGCCGGACGGCAGCCGCCTGCGGATGGCCGACCTCATCAGGCCCGGCTGGGTCCTGGACATGCCGGACGACGCGCGCAACGTGCACATCGTCCCCGCCACCGAGTCGCGCGAGGACATCCTCGACGACCACCGCGGCAGGCCGTCCGACCTGGACGGCCGCACCCAGACGTTCACCCCCGGCGCGGACCTGCCCGGGGAGCGGCTCCCCGACGCCTCCCCGTCCCGCGACAGTGACGGCCGCGACGACAGTGACGGCCGCGACGGCCGCGACGGCCGCGATGCCGGTGACGTCCGGGCACCGTCCGAGACCGGCACCGGTCACGCCGACCGGCAGGAACAGGACCGCGCCGACCGGCGGGAACCCGGCGCGGCGGCGGACACCGACCGGCCCGCGCGGCGCGACCCGGCCGACACGGCCGAGACCGCCGAACCCGCCCGGACCGGGCAGGACAGGGAACGGCAGGCCGAACACCGCCCCGCACAGGACCCCGTACAGGACCCCGTACAGGAACAGGGCGCCGGAGCCGACCTGGGACAGGACACCGGTCAGGACCAGGGGCGGCAGCAGGACCTGACCATGCTCGACTACCTGGCCGCCTCCTCGCTGGCCGCCGCCGGACTGCTGGTGGCGCTCGGCCGCAGGCGCAGGCAGCAGCTCTGGCACCGGGCGTTCGGCCGCCGGGTCGTCCGCCCCAGGGAGGACGCGGCCGAGGCCGAGCTCGCGCTCCGGCTCGGTGCCGACGCCCCGGGCAGCCGGATGCTCGACGTCGGGCTCAGGCTGCTGGGCCGGTCCCTCGCCGCCCAGAACCGGACCCCGCCCACGATCTACGCCGCGCACCTGTCGCCCCAGACCCTCGACCTGTGGGTGCATCCGCCCGACTCCGAGGCCCCGGCCCCCTGGACGGCCCACGACGGCGGCCAGGTCTGGCGGCTCCCCGCGCACGAGGGACGGATGCTCGACGAGCGGTCGCTCGCCGACGCGCCCGCCCCCTACCCGGGGCTGGTCTCGCTCGGCTCCAACGGCGAGGGCCGGGTGCTCGTCGACCTGGAGGCCGCGCACGGCCCGATCCGCATCCACGGCGCGCAGACCACCGCGGCGCTGGCCGCGCTCGCCGTGGAACTGGCCACCAACCGCTGGTCGGACCGGATGCGCGTCACCCTGGTCGGCTTCGGCGAGGAACTGACGGTGATCGCTCCCGACCGGATCAGGTACGCGGGCGGCCTGACGGACGTTCTCCCCGAGCTGGAGGCGGAGGCCGAGGCCACGGGAGGAGGCCGTGGCGGTGGCGAGGTGCTCACCGGCCGGATCCAGGGGCGCGCCGCCGACCCGGCCTGGACCCCGCACTACCTGCTCTCCGCGGTCCCGCCCACCGAGGAGGAGGGGCGGCGCCTGGCGCTGCTCGCCAGGAGAGGCGTCAGGACGGCCACCGGGTACGTCGTCGCGGGCGACGTCCCGCACGCCACCTGGAACTGGGAGATCACCGAGCAGGGCCGGGCCGGGGTGGACGCGCTCGGGTTCGACGTCGAGGCGCACCTGCTGCCCCGCCGCCACTACCGGGCGCTGATCGACCTGTTCCTGGCGGCCGGCCGGCTCGAGGGCGAGCCGCTCCCCGACGAGCACGAGCCCGTCCCCGCCAGGCCCTCGGTCGAGGTACGGATCCTGGGGCCCGCCGAGGTCGTCGGCCCCCCGCCCATGGAGGAGGGGCGGGCGGTGCTCGCCGTCGAGCTCGTCGTCTACCTGGCCACCCACCCCGGCGGCGTCCACCCCGTGGTGCTCGGCGGCATCCTCTGGCCGAGGGGCGTGCAGCCCGTCGTCAGGGACGCCACGATCGCCAGGGTCGTGGCCTGGCTGGGCACCGACGGCCAGGGCAGGCCCAACCTCTACACCGACGAGTCCGGGCGGCTCCGGCTCGGCCCCGAGGTGTGCACCGACTGGATGGTCTTCCGCGACCTCGTCCGCCGCTCGCACGCCGACCCCGCCGGGCGCCACGCCCTGCTGGAGAGGGCGCTCGACCTGGTGCGCGGCCCGCTGCTGAGCGGCCGTCCGCGCGGCCGCTACGCCTGGCTGGCCGCCGACGACCTGGAGTACGACGTGACCGCGGGCGTGGCGGACGCCGCGCACCGGCTCTGCGAGGTGCGGACGGCCCGCGGCGAGATCGGCGAGGCCGTGGCGGCGGTGCGGGCCGGGCTGCTGCTGGCGGCCGACGACGAGGGGCTCTGGCGCGACCTGCTGCGCGCCACCCACCTCACCGGCGATCCCGTCCGGTTGCGCGGCGTGGCCGACGCCCTGCAGCGCAGGGCCGCCTCCCATCCCTACGGCGGCGGGATGGCGCCCGAGACCGAGGCCCTGATCGACGAGCTGCTGCCCTCGTGGCGGATGCGCTCGGCCCCGACCGCATGACGGGCCCCGAGGACCAGGCCCGCCGTGCCGGCCGGGGACGCCGCGTGAAGGACGAGGAGAGAAGTATGCCGAATGGCGCATGTCGGTGGTTCCGGCGGCCGGGCGCTCCTACCGTGATCGGTGTGCGTACCGTGATCGCGCTCGTGGTGCTCCTGGCGGCGGCCTGCGCCCCGTCCGAGGCCGAGCCGTTCACTCCCGTCGACCTGTCCCCCGGGACCTCCTCGCCCGGTTCCGCCGACGGCTCCTCGCCGGACCCCGCGGGGACGGGGCCGAGGGTGGAGACGGTCCGGGTCTCCCCCGACGTCCAGGTGGTGGTGGAGTGGCCGGCCGTGACCGACCGGGACACCGTCGAGATGATCGACGCCTTCCGCGACTACCGCGCCGGGTCCTTCCGGTCGGTCGTCACCGGGGGCGAGGACACCGCGTACTACAAGGTCTTCCACGACGAGGCGGTCATGGAGGCGTACAGGTGGGTGAAGGAGTTCCTGCGGCAGCGCCGCTCGGTGCGCGGGGTCTCCCGGGTGTACGCGCTGAACGTCGTCTCGGTCTTCGAGGGCAAGGGGGCCGAGTTGCGCGCGTGCGTGGACGAGACCGGGATGCGGCTGCTGGACGCGAGGACCGGGAAGGCGGTCCGCAGGCAGCCCGACTGGACCAGGAGTCCCTTCCTCCAGATCGTCGGCCTCCGGAAGGGTGACGACGGGGTCTGGCGGATCAAGCTGCTCGAGCACGCCGACCCTTTCAGTGAGGGCGCGAAGGGATGTCTTCGATGATCATGAATATGGTGCTCGCGGGATCGCTCCTGCTCGTCCCCGCCGCCGCCCCGGACCCCGGCGGCGCGGGCGGTGGCGACAGCTCCAGCGTCCGGGTCGAGGCCGACCAGAAGGGGAGGACGTCGGGGCTCACCCTGAAGAACTCCCAGATCATCGTCAGCGGGAACGGCCGCGGCGGGAAGAGCGACGGCTACCGGCTCAAGCGTCCCTGCTGGTACGAACCCGCGCAGAACCCCGAGGACATGCTGAGGTACCAGCAGTCCGTGAACCCCCGGCCGGACCCGGACGCGCCGCAGACCCGGCAGAAGGCCCTGGAGCCGTTCGCGGACAAGCTCGGCGAGGAGGGGCGCTGGTGGGTGGTCGCCCACGACTCGTCCGACCCCAACGGGGTGGGCTGCCAGATGGCGATGGACCCCTACGTGTTCGTGCCGCCCGGCACGACCCCGCCCAACGGGATCACCATGGCCGAGCTGGCCGACATCGCCCGCGCCGCGCTGACCGTGCCCGAGCCGGCGATCGAGCTCAGCCCGGACGCCAAGAGCTACGTCAACCTGCCGACCTGGGTCTGGCTGAGCGGTGCCGGCGAGACCACCCGCTCCGTGACCGCCACGCTGCCCGGGGTCATGAGCGCCACCGTGACGGCGAACCTCAGGGACATCGAGATCGATCCGGGCACCACCGACGACAAGCGGGCGAAGGTCACGACCAGCGGGTGCGGCGCGAGCGGCACACCGTACGCGAAGGGCGCCGCGTTCACCTGCGGCGTGAACTACCTGCGGGCCTCGGTCGACCAGCCGCGCGGTGTCTACGAGCTGACGGTCACCTCGGTCTGGGACGTCGGCGTCGAGGACGACGCGGTGCCCGTCGCCTACGACCCGATCGAGGCCTCGGCCACCCGCGACGTCCCGGTGGGCGAGGTGCAGAGCACGGTCAGGAAGACCGGCTAGCGACACTCCTCGCGGAGCCGGAGCCGGAGCCGGAGCCGGAGCCGGAGCCGGAGCGCTTCGCCGGCCGGTGAGGCGAGGCGAGGCGCTCCGGCGGACGGTGTCCCTAGTGCTCCCGGACCCGGAGCCGTTCGGCGGCCGGCGCCCCCTCGTGGGTGAGCAGCCACTGCTTGATCGAGGTGCCGTAGTAGTAGCCGCCGTACCCGCCCCCGGACGGCAGGATGCGGTGACACGGGACGAAGGGCGCGATCAGGTTCCGCGCGCACGCGGAGCCGGCGGCCCTGGCCGCGGTCCTGGGCAGCCCCGCCCGCTCGGCGAGCTCGGCGTAGCTGATCGTGACGCCCGCCGGCACCTGGCGCAGGGCGGTGAGCAGCCGTTGCCGGACGGGCGTGCCCGGCTGCTCCACCGGCACCGCGTCGAGGGCGGTCAGGTCGCCGTCCAGGTAGTCGAGGGCCGCCCGCGCCGGCCGGCCCAGGTCGTCGCTGAGCCTCATCCCCTCGGCGCGCAGCTCGGGGGAGAGGCGCGCGAACATCTCCTCGGGGCCGACGGTGGTGAAGCCCGCCGCCAGCAGCACGTCCTGGCGGGCGAGCATGGCCAGCGGGCCGATCGGGGTGTCGAGAACCTGTGCCTCTATCATTCCGAACTCCAAAGGTGCAGTGCGGCGTACGCCCGCCAGGGGCGCCACCGCTCGATGTGACTGTCGGGGATGCCCAGGCAGGCCATGGCCCGCCGCAGGCCGAGGTCTCCGCCGGGCCAGGCGTCCGGGTCGCGAAGCGCCCGAAGCGCGACGTACCCGGCGGTCCACGGGCCGATCCCGGGGACCTCCAGCAGGCCGGCCACCGCCTCCGCGGGCTCCTGCCCGCCGTCCAGGTCGATCTCGCCCGCCGCGACCTTCGCGGCGAGCGCCCTGAGCGTGGCGGTCCGCCGCCCGGTCAGGCCGAGCCCGTCGAGGTCGGCCTCGGCGAGCCGCGCCGCGTCGGGGAACAGCAGGCCCGGCTCCGGCCGCGTCACGGCCGACGCCGGGCTCCCGGCGCGGGCCGTGACGCGGCCCAGCAGGGTACGGGCGCCCGCGACGGAGATCTGCTGGCCGACCACGGCGCGGACGGCCATCTCGAAACCGTCCCACGCGCCGGGCACCCGCAGTCCCGGGCGGGCGGCGACGAGCGGTGCCAGCGAGGTGGCGCCGAGGGCGGCGGAGATGGCCTCCGGGTCCGCGTCGAGATCGAGGAGGCGCCGGCAGCGGGCCACGATGCGGGCCAGGTTGCGGGTGTCCTCGACGCTCACGTCCAGCCGGACGCGGCCGGGCTCGGGGGTCAGGGTGACGGTGCCGCCGGGCACGGCCCGGCCGTAGGACGTCGCGTCCGCCCACTCCAGGCCGGGGATCGCCCGCGCCGACAGGAACCGCATCAGGGTCGCGGCGTCGTAGGGCTCCCTGCGGTGCAGCCGCAGGGTCAGCACGCTCACGGAGGCCCCCGCCCCACCGGCCTGGCCCGTACCGGTGCCGGTGCGGATCCCGGTCCCGGGATTCCCGGGACCGGTCCCACCCGCCGCCCTGCCCGTGGTCGCGCGCAGCTCGCCGGGGGTGAAGCCGTAGGTGCCCTTCATGGCCGCGTTGAACTGCCGGACGCTGCCGAAGCCCGCGGCGAACGCCACGTCGACGATCGGCAGCGCGGTCTCGGTCAGCAGCTGCTTGGCCAGCAGCAGGCGCTTGGTCCTGGCCACGGCCAGCGGCCCCACGCCGATCTCCTCGGTGAACAGCCGGTGCAGGTGCCGGCCGGTGATGTGCAGCCGCCCGGCGAGCCGGGTCACCCCGCCGTCGTCGGCCACGCCCTCGTCGATCAGCCGGAGCGCCCGGCCGACCAGGTCGCCCCGGTGGTCCCAGCCGGGATCGCCGGGGCTCAGCTCGGGCCGGCACCGCTTGCAGGGCCGGAACCCGGCCGCCTCGGCCGTGGCCGCGTACCGGTAGAAGCGCACGTTGCGGGTGGCGGGGGTGCGGGCCGGGCAGATCGGCCGGCAGTAGATGCGGGTGGAGGTGACCGCCGTGTAGAAACGCCCGTCGAACCGGGCGTCCCTCGCGGCGACCGCGCGGTAACAGGCGTCGAAGTCGAGCTCCTTGACGGACACGACAACGACGCTACCCTCGGCGGACCCGACGTGACTGGCGGGAATCGGACATGACGGCGAGCCTCTCCGGCCCCACGTGAAGGAGACCGTCCCTCACTTGGAGGAGACGCCGACCCCGATCTCGAACTCGCGGTAGACGCGGGCCCAGAACCCGTCGCGCAGCCAGACACGGGCCTCGGGGTACGGGCGCAGCGAGTGCCCGAGCTCCTTCTCGGCCTCGATGAGCAGCTCGGTGTCGATCACCGTGGGCAGGATCGGGCCGGGCAGCAGGTCGCGGATGTTGTCGCGGCCACGGGTGAGGATCCACTTCTGGGCGACGTGCTCGCCCACCTCCTCGACGCGCGGCCTGCTGGGGCCCAGCTTGGTGACCTGGGCCACCGGGATCTTGGGTTTCGCGGCCGTACGCCCGGCGAAGACCTGGGCGGGGGAGGGGGCGACGGGAGCGACCGGGACCGGGACCGGCGCGGGGGCGCGGCTGAAGTAGGAGCGCAGGAAGTCGGCGCTGATGATCTCGACGGTGTCGGACTCCCAGACCAGGCGCTCGGCCTGGTTGGTGCCGTAGGGGGGCTCGACGCCCCACAGGTGGATCCGCACCCCGTAGGTCTGGGCGGCCTCGACGGCGGGCACCATGTCCTCGTCCCCGGCCAGCAGTATCGTGTCGCTCACCGCGTGGTGCCGGGCCAGTGCCTCCAGGTCGCTCCTGATCTGCGCGTCCACGCCCTTCTGCTGCCCGCGCGCGTTGAGGTTGCCCAGGCGCACCTTGACCCAGGGGAGCTGGGCGATGACCCGCTGGTCGACGGTCGGCACCCGGTCGCGGGCGGCGTCGTACCAGTAGATCCGGAGGAGCTCGCCATGGATGCGCTCCTCCGCGTGCTTCTGCAGCGCCTGGATCAGCTCGTCGGCCGCCACCCGGTACTCCTTGCGCTCCTTGGCGGCCAGCAGCACCTCCCCGGCGGCGGCATAGAGGTAGCCGACGTCGACCAGGACGGCGTACTTGCCGGGAATAGGGCGTGATGTGAGGTCCAGGATGGTCATGGCGTCCTCCAGGCCTCGGAACTAGCTGATCGGCTGACTATATGCGCCCATTTCTTAGATGGTCCCAACTCTCGTGCAAGTTGACACCCCGTTCCCGGGATCTATCTCGGCAGCGCGCTCGATCTCCATGCGCCTTGTCCACCAGGGAGTTGTTTTCGCATGCGATGAGCGGGATTGCTCCAGGATTTCGGCGCCTGCGCGCTTTCTGACGTCGACATCGACCGTCCGGCCTGCGCCGCGAGGGCGACCGTCACCGCGGCGATCTCCTCCGGCGTGGCGTCCCCTTTAATGATCTTCAAATGCTTCACAGCGGGATGTTCCCATGCTTCTTGGGCGGCAGGGTGGCGCGCTTGTTGCGCAGTGCCCGCAATGCCCTGACGATCCGGACGCGGGTGTCGGAGGGACGGATCACCGCGTCCACATACCCGCGTTCGGCCGCGAGGTACGGGTTGGCCAGCGTGTCCTCGTACTCGGTGACCAGCCGGGCCCGGTGGGCGTCCGGGTCCTCGGCCGCGAGGAGCTCGCGCCGGTAGAGGATGTTGACCGCGCCCTGCGCGCCCATCACCGCGATCTGCGCCGTCGGCCAGGCCAGGTTGACGTCCGCGCCCAGGTGCTTGGACCCCATGACGTCGTACGCGCCGCCGTAGGCCTTGCGCGTGATCACCGTGACCAGCGGCACGGTCGCCTCCGCGTAGGCGTAGAGCAGCTTGGCGCCCCGGCGGATGATCCCGTTCCACTCCTGGTCGGTGCCGGGCAGGAACCCCGGGACGTCCACGAAGGTCAGCACCGGGATGTTGAAGGCGTCGCAGGTACGGACGAACCGGGCGGCCTTCTCCGAGGCGGCGATGTCCAGCGTCCCGGCGGAGCTCATCGGCTGGTTGGCGACGACCCCCACCGAGCGTCCCTCGACCCGGCCGAAGCCCACCACGATGTTGGGCGCGAACCCGGCGTGGACCTCCAGGAACTCGCCCTCGTCCAGGACGTGCCCGACGACCGCGTGCATGTCGTAGGGCTGGTTCGCCGAGTCGGGGATCAGCGTGTCGAGCTCGCGGTCGGCGTCGGTGGTCTCCATGACGGGGTCGGCGGCGAAGGCCGGCGCCTCGTCCATGTTGTTGGAGGGCAGGTAGGACAGCAGCGCCCGCGCGTACTCCAGGCAGTCGGCCTCGTCGGCGGCCTCGTAGTGCGCGACGCCCGAGCGGGAGTTGTGCGTGCGTGCCCCGCCGAGCTCCTCGAACGTCACCTCCTCGCCGGTGACGGTCCTGATCACGTCGGGACCGGTGATGAACATGTGCGACTTCTCCGCGACCATCAGCACGAAGTCGGTGAGGGCCGGGGAGTAGACGGCGCCGCCCGCGCACGGGCCCATGATCAGCGAGATCTGCGGGATCACCCCGGAGGCGTGCACGTTCCGCTTGAAGATCTCGGCGTACAGGCCGAGCGAGACCACGCCCTCCTGGATGCGCGCGCCGCCGGAGTCGTTGATGCCGATCACCGGGCAGCCGGTCTTCAGCGCGTGGTCCATCACCTTGACGATCTTCTCTCCGAAGACCTCGCCCAGGGAGCCGCCGAAGACCGTGAAGTCCTGGGCGAAGATCGCCACCGGCCGGTCGTCGACCGTGCCGTGCCCGGTCACCACCCCGTCGCCGTAGGGCCGCTCGCGTTCCATGCCGAAACTGGTGGACCGGTGCCTGGCGAGCTCGTCGAACTCCACGAAGCTGCCCTCGTCGAGAAAGGCCAGGACCCGCTCGCGGGCGGTCATCTTGCCCTTGGCGTGGTGTCTCTCGACGGCGCGCGCCGAACCCGCGTTGGCGGCCTCGTGCAGCCGGCGCTCCAGGTCGGCCAGCTTCCCGGCGGTCGTGTGGATGTCGGGTCCGGGATCCACCGGTTCGGCGCTCATCGAAAACCTCCAGTGCGCACGCCCCCGGGCTCTGCCCGGGGAGGGACACGGCACGGTACCGCGCGGTGCCGGTCCAGTTTCGCCTGTTCCGCGGCGAGAACCAAGCCGCCGGGGCCATGGTGGGCGGTCGCGAACTATCGCGACGGATCGTTCGTTCCCCCTGCAGGATCGACCGATCCCGGAAGGGGGCACGATGCCGGACATCACGGAAGCGGTACGGACCAGCGGGCTGGTCAAGAGATTCGGGCAACAGGTGGCGGTCGGGGACGTCGACCTGGTGGTGCCGCGCGGCGGCTTCGCCGGGCTGGTCGGGCCCAACGGCGCGGGGAAGACGACCACGCTCGGCATGGTCACCGGCCTGCTCCGCCCCGACCAGGGCACGATCCACATCGACGGGATCGACGTCTGGCGCGACCAGGTCGCGGTCAAGAGCCGCATCGGCGTGCTCCCCGAGGGACTGCGCCTGTTCGAGCGGCTGTCGGGGCGGGAGCTGCTCTCCTACAACGGCCAGCTCCGCGGCATCCCCCAGCAGGAGGTGCGGCGCCGCTCGGGCGAGCTGCTGGAGGTCATGGGCCTGACCGAGGCGGCCGACAAGCTCGTCGTGGACTACTCCACCGGCATGCGCAAGAAGATCGGCCTGGCCGCCGCGCTGCTGCACAACCCCGCGGTGCTCTTCCTCGACGAGCCGTTCGAGGGGGTGGACCCGGTCAGCGCCAACACGCTCGTGGAGGTGCTCCGGCGCTACACCGCCTCCGGTTCGACCGTCGTCTTCTCCAGCCACGTCATGGAGCTGGTGGAGCGCCTGTGCGACTGGGTCTCGGTGATGAACCGCGGGCGGATCGTCGCCCAGGGGCCGCTGGACGAGGTCCGGGCGGGCCGCGGCCTCAACGAGGCGTTCCTCGCCCTGGTCGGCGCCCGTGACGGTGAGGGCACGAGCGGACAGGAGGGCCTGTCATGGCTGGGCGCGACCCCGAGGTGACCCCCGCTCCTCGTCCCACCCCGGTCACCCCGGACTCCCGGATCACCCCGGTCGTCCCGGGCCCCGCCCCGGACTCCCCGGCCACCCCCGCCCCGGCCGCCGCGCGGGTGGGGACCATGGTCTTCGTACGGCTCAAGCTGCGGCTCGTCGCGGGCAACCTGCGCGGCAGCACCCAGCGCAGGCTGGGGTTCGTCTTCACGGTGCTCGCCGCGATCGTGGTGGCCGCCTTCGGCTTCATGACGATGGCCGGGCTGCGGTTCGTCCCCCCCGAGACCGCCCTGGACGCGACGGTCGTGCTGTTCACCTTCCTGCTGGTGGGCTGGGTGGTCGTGCCGCTGATGGCATTCGGGCTGGACGACACCCTCGACCCGTCGCGGCTGTCGCTGTTCCCGCTGCGCACGGGGCGGCTCGCCACCGGCATGTTCGCCGCCTCGGTCACCGGGGTCTGGCCGGCCGCCACGCTGATCATCACGAGCGGGGCCGTGGCCGGGCTGGCCGACGGGATCGGCGAGGTGCTGCTCGGCGCGGTCGCGGTGCTGCTCCACTTCGCGCTCTGCGTCGTCCTGTCCCGGCTGGCGACCACGGCCCTGTCGGGCGTGCTGCGCAGCCGCAGGGGACGCGACGTGCTGGCCATCTCCGCGATCTTCGTGGTGCTGGCGGCCCAGGTCCCCAACCTGCTGCTCAACGGCGGCGTGTCCGCCGACCCCGTGGCCCTGCTGGGCGCCATGGCCTCGACGCTGCGCTGGACCCCGTCCGGCCTGGCGGCGCACGCCGTCGCCGGCGGCGGCCTCGTCGCGGTCACCGGGATCGTCGTGCTCGCCGCCCTCGTCGCGGTGGCCGGGTGGCTGTGGATCGTGGCTCTGCGCCGCGCCCTGGTCACGCCGGACGGCTCCACCGAGGGCGCGGCGGTGCGCGACTCCGGCGGTCTGTCGGCCAGGTTCCTGCCCTACGGCCCGCTCGCGGCGGTCGTGGGCAAGGAGCTCAAGTACGCCCGCCGCGACCCCCGCGGCAGGGTCGGCTGGTTCGCCGCCGTCGCGGTCGCCGGGATCATGGCCTTCTCGATCAACAACAACGGCGACGGCGCCGGAGGCATCGGCATGGCGCTGGCGCCCGCCTGCCTCGGCGCGGCGATGATCGCCGTCCAGGGGTGCAACGCCTTCGGCATCGACGGCCGCTCCCTGTGGATGAACACCGTCGTGTACGGCAGCGACCGCGACTGGCGCACCGACATCGCCGGGCGGCACCTGGCCGTGACCGTGATCGCCGTCCCGCTGCTGGTCCTGCTCTCCGTGGTCGCCGCGCTGCTGGCCGGGGACGTCCTCTGGGCGATCCCGTCGGTGATCACCGCCTGGGGCGTCCTGGGCGTCGGGCTCGGCGTGGGCGCCCTGACCAGCGTGCTGCTGCCCTACACCGTGCCCGAGCGGCTGAACGCCTTCACCGGCGCGGCTCCCGGCCAGGGCGGCATCGCCTTCCTGGCCTCGTTCGGCGCGCTGATCGGCACCGGCCTGCTCTCGCTGCCGATCCTCGTGCCGATGGGACTGGGCCACATCTGGGTCTGCGCGCTGGCGATCCCCTACGGGGTGCTGCTCTCCTGGGGTGCCCGCAGGGTCGCCGGGAAGCTGGCCTTCGCCCGGTATCCGGCCCTGCTGGAGGCGACCTCCGCGGCCACCTGAATGGTCTAGTCCAATGGGTGAGACCGGTCTCCGCCGGAGGAAACCCGGTCGGTACGCTGACGAGCATGGCCACCACCGTGTCCCAGCAGGCAGAGCGTTCCTCCGCTGTCACCGAGATGCCCGACGAGCTGCGCGCGGACGTGCGGCTGCTCGGCGAACTTCTTGGGCAGGTCGTCGCCGAACATGGCGGCGACGACCTGCTCGCCGATGTCGAACGACTGCGCAAGGCCGTCATCGGGGCGCGCCGCCGCCAGGTCTCGGTCGACGAGATCACCGCGATGGTGGCCGAGTGGCCCGTCGACCGCGCCGTGCAGATCGCCCGTGCCTTCACCTGCTATTTCCACCTGGCCAACCTGGCCGAGGAGCACTTCCGGATCCGTACCCTCAGGGTCCGCGACACCGGCGAGGAACCGCTGCCGGAGTCGCTGGCCCAGGCCGTGCAGGAGCTCGGCGGGGGCAAGGTCGCCGACCTGGTCGAGGGATTGCGCCTGCACCCGGTGCTGACCGCGCACCCCACCGAGGCCCGCAGGCGCGCGGTGGTCACCGCCATCCAGCGCATCAGCCACCAGCTCGCCGCGTACAACAGCTCCGACCGGGGGGCCGCGGAGCGGGCCGAGACGCGGCGGCGGCTGCTGGAGGAGATCGACCTGCTCTGGCGCACCGCCCAGCTCAGGTCCACCAAGCTGGACCCGCTGGACGAGGTCCGCACCGCCATGGCGGCCTTCGACGAGACCCTCTTCCGGGTGGTCCCGCAGGTCTACCGCGCGCTGGACGCCGCGCTCGGCACCGGTGACGGCACCGGCAACGGCACCGAGCGCCCCCGGGCCCGCGCCTTCATCCGGTACGGGAGCTGGATCGGCGGCGACCGTGACGGCAACCCCAACGTCACCGCCAAGGTCACCCGCGACGCCGTGCTCATCCAGGCCGAGCACGTGCTCATCGCCCTGGAGAACGCCACCTCGCGCATCGGCCGCTCGCTGACCCTCGGTTCGGACCACACCCCGGCCTCGCCCGAGCTGCGCGCCGCGCTCGCCGCCGCCGAGAACGACCACCCCGAGGTGGTCTCGGAGATGGCCACCCGCTCCCCTGGCGAGCCGCACCGGCAGTGGCTGATGTTCGTCGCGGCCCGCATCGCCGCCACCCGCCAGCGCGGCCTCGACCTCGCCTACCGCTCGCCCGAGCAGCTCCTGGCCGACCTGCGCGTCGCCCAGGAGTCGCTGGTCGCGGCCGGGGCGAAGCGGCAGGCCTACGGCGAGCTGCAGCACCTCGTCTGGCAGGTGGAGACGTTCGGGTTCCACCTGGCGGAGCTGGAGGTGCGCCAGCACTCCCAGGTCCACGCCGCCGCGCTGGAGGAGATCGCCGCCGGGCGCACCTCCGAGCGGACCGAGGAGGTGCTGGCCACGATCCGCACCATCGCCTGGATCCAGGAGCGGTTCGGGCTGACCGCCTGCCGCCGCTACGTCGTCTCCTTCACCCGCTCGGCCGACGACATCGCCGCCGTCCACGAGCTGGCCGCGCACGCCCTGGGCGAGCGCGCCCCGCGCCTGGACGTGGTCCCGCTCTTCGAGTCGGGCGCCGACCTGGCCGCCGCCCCGGCCGTGCTGTCGGGGATGCTGAGGATCCCGGCCGTGCAGGCGGGGCTGGCCGAGGAGCGGCGCCTGGAGGTGATGCTCGGCTACTCCGACTCCGCCAAGGAGCTCGGCCCGGCCGCCGCCACCCTCAAGCTGTACGAGGCCCAGGAGGCGCTCGCCGCCTGGTCGGCCGAGCACGACGTCCCGCTGACGCTCTTCCACGGCCGGGGCGGCGCCCTGGGCCGGGGCGGCGGGCCGGCCAACCGGGCCGTGCTCGCGCAGGCCCCCGGCTCGGTGGGCGGCAGGTTCAAGGTCACCGAGCAGGGTGAGGTCATCTTCGCCCGCTACGGGCACGACGCCATCGCCCGCAGGCACATGGAGCAGGTCACCTCCGCGGTGCTGCTGGCCTCCACCCCGTCCATCGAGGCGCGCACCGCCGAGGCCGCCGGCCGGTTCCGCGGCGTGGCCGAGCGGGTCGCCTCCGCCTCGGAGAAGGCCTACCGGCGGCTCACCGAGGCGCCGGGCTTCCCCGAGTGGTTCTCCCTGGTCAGCCCGCTGGAGGAGATCGGCTCGCTGCGGCTGGGGTCGCGCCCGGCCCGCCGCGGCCTCGGCGCCCCCCGCTCCCTGGACGACCTGCGGGCCATCCCGTGGGTGTTCGCCTGGGCCCAGACCCGCGTCAACCTGCCCGGCTGGTACGGCCTGGGCAGCGGCCTGGAGGCGGTGGTCTCCGAGGCGGGGCTGGACGAGCTGCGCGCCGCCTACCGGGAGTGGCCGCTCTTCGCGTCGCTGCTGGACAACGTGGAGATGTCGCTGGCCAAGACCGACCGCGCCATCGCCTCCCGCTACCTGGCGCTCGGCGCCAGGGACGACTTCGTCGAGCAGGTGCTGGCCGAGTATGACCTGACCCGCCGCCTGGTCCTGGAGACCACCGGCCACACCCGCCTGCTGGAGGACCGCAAGGTCCTCTCCCGCGCGGTGCAGCTCCGCGACCCGTACGTGGACGCCCTGTCCCACCTGCAGCTGCGCGCGCTGTCCACGCTCCGGGCGGACGAGGGGCTCCCGGAGAGCGAGCGGGAGAGCCTGTCGACGCTGCTGCTGCTGTCGGTCAACGGCGTCGCCGCGGGCCTGCAGAACACCGGCTGACCCGCCGCGCCGCCCCGGGACGACCGTCCCGGGGCGGCGGGGGACGGCGGGGGACGGCGGGGGACGGGGTGCTCAGGGCGTCAGGCGGTGTGCCCCGGCGTACACGTTGAAGCGCTCCTCGCGCAGGAAGCCGACCAGCGTCATGCCGAACTCCCTGGCCAGCTCGACGGCCAGGGAGGAGGGCGCGGAGACCGCGCAGACGACCGGCAGGCCCGCGGCGAGGGCCTTCTGCATGATCTCGTAGCTGGTCCGCCCGCTGACCATGAGCAGGTGCCCGTCCAGCGGCAGCCTGCCGGTCATCATGGCCCAGCCGACGAGCTTGTCCAGCGCGTTGTGCCGTCCCACGTCCTCGCGGACCGCGAGCGGCTCCCCGCCGGGGGTGAACAGCCCGGCGGCGTGCAGCCCCCCGGTCTTGCCGAAGATCCCCTGGGCCCGCCTGAGGCGGTCGGGCAGCTCGTACAGGATCTCCGGGGAGACGCGCAGCTCCCGGTCGGCGGGCAGCGGCCTGCACCGGTCGCGCAGGGCGTCCAGGCTCGCGGTGCCGCAGACGCCGCACGCGCTCGACGTCATGAAGTGCCGGTCCAGCGAGGGCAGGACGGGCAGCGGGCCGCGGAGCCGCACGGTGACGGTGTTGTAGCGCGCCTGCGGGGACACGTCCTCGTCGGTGCAGTAGGCGATGGACACCACGTCGGCCGGGGCCGCGACGCCCTCGCCGTGCAGGAACCCGGCGGCGAGCTCGAAGTCGTGCCCGGGGGTGCGCATGGTGATCGCGACCGTGCGGTGTTCCGCGCCCGACCGGATCCGGATCTCCAGCGGCTCCTCGGTGGCCAGGTCGTCGCGGCGCTCGTGGAGCGTGCCCGAGCGCATCTGCCCGACCCGTGCCCGCGTGGTGGGCCCGGGCCTGCGCGTGGCGTCCGCACGCGGGTCGGGACGTCCGCTCATGCGCATCCTCCAGCGTGGGACCTCGGGACCGCCCCGGGCCGGTGCCCGTCGCACGCGGCGTGCACGGCGCTCAGGGCCGGGTGGGCCGGGCGCGTCGCGCGTCCCCGGCGGCGTGTCCGGCGACGGTGGCGGCCAGGCCACCCTACGCCCCCACATCGCCCCCACGCCGACGACCTCACGCCGCCGCCCTCACGCCGCCGCCACCGGGCCGGGGCGCGGGGCCCTGCGACGACATACGGGGATTCGGTACCGGCCGCTTCCCCGGGAAGGCAGGATGGTGAGGTGCTCGACTCGCCGTTCACCGATCTCGACCGCCCGCCGCTCTCCCAGGCGGCGCTCACTCGTGCCCTGGTCCGCCCCGGCGGCCTCTGGTCCGACATCACCGTGGTCGCCAGGACCGGATCGACCAACGCGGACCTCGCGCAGGCCGCCCGCGACGGTGTCCGGCAGGGGGCCGTCGTCGTCGCCGAGACCCAGTTCGCCGGACGGGGCAGGCTCGGCAGGACCTGGAGCGCTCCACCGCGCTCGGGCCTGACGTTCTCGATGCTCCTGCGTCCCGACCCGCCCCCGGCCAGGCAGGGCTGGCTCCCCCTGCTCGTCGGCCTGGCGGTCGCGTCCGCGGTGCGCAAGGTCGCCGAGGTCGACGTCAGGCTCAAGTGGCCCAACGACCTGCTGGTCGGCGAGCGCAAGCTCGCCGGGGTGCTCGCCGAGCGGATCGACAGCGCGGTGATCGTGGGCGTCGGGTTGAACGTGAGCGTGCGCGCCGAGGAGCTGCCGGTGGAGACCGCCACCTCGCTGGCCCTGGAGAAGGCCGCCTGCGCCGACCGGGACACGCTCCTGCGCGCGGTGCTGCGGGAGATCGAGAGCCACTACCGGGAGTGGTCGGAGGCCGACGGCGACCCCGAGGCGTGCGGGCTGCGGGCCGCCTACCTGGCGGCCAGTGCCACGGTCGGGCGGCGGGTCCGGGTGGAGCTGCCGGGGGAGCGGGTGCTCACCGGCACGGCCACCGGCGTCGACCACGCGGGCCACCTGCTCGTCGACGCCAAGGGCGAGGAGCACACGCTCAGCGTGGGGGACGTCGTGCACGTCCGCCCGCAGGGCGCCTGACCTCGCGCCCGCCGCCGTCCGTACGCCGTACCGCCCGGTGACGTCGCGCGTGTCCGCTCGCGCGGGTCGGGACGACGTCGTACGTGTCCGGCCGCGCGGGTCCGGACGACGTCGCGCGTGTTCGCTCGCGCGGGTCAAGACGCGGGGCACGCGAACGTGCCACGATTTGCCCCATGGGTCTACCCGATCATCAGATGACGGAGGGGGAGCGACGGATCAGGTCGTTCCGCCCTCACTGGAAACGCCTCATCGTGCCGTTCCTCGCGCTGATCCTGATCATCCTGGCGTCCGGAGCCGCCGTCTTCTTCATGCCGGACTTCGAGTACTACTTCTACGCGCTCGTCGCGGTGGCCGTGGTCAGCGTCGGCCTGCTGACGGTCTGGTCGTTCGTGCCGTACCTGCGCTGGAGGAACACCTCGTACGTGCTCACCTCGCACCGGTTCACCATCGGCACGGGCGTGCTGAGCACGTCCGTCGACGACATCCCGATGACCAAGGTCGTCGCGGTCAGCGCGGACCAGAGCCTCGTGGAGAGGATCTTCGGCTGCGGCACGCTCGTCGTGGAGTCGGCGGGCGACCACGGCCGGATCACGCTCCGGGACATCCCGCGGATCCACCAGGTACGGACCGAGCTGTTCCGCGCGATCGACGAGGCGGCCGACGGGGAGCCCTCCGAACCCGGCGGGCGGTGACCGATGCGGCGTGATCTCCCGGGCGGGGACGAGGGCCCGAGGGAGGGCCCGGGTGAGGACCTCGGCGGTGATCCGGGGGAGAGCGGGGAGCCCGGGGAGAGCGGGGAGAGCGGCCCGGTGGGTGAGGCGACCGCGGGACGCCCGACGGCGGAGCAGATCGAACACCTCTTCGTGGGCACGCCTCCCCGCTACACCCGGATCGAGGTGGCGGCGCTCGCCGGGGTGCCGCAGCGGCTCACCGAGCGGATCTGGCGGGCCCTGGGGTTCGCCACGCTGCCCGACGACGCCGTGGCCTTCACCGACGCCGACGTCGCCGTGCTGCTGCGGGTGCGGACGATGCTGGAGAACGGCCTGATGGACGACACGACCGTCATCCGGATGTCCAGGGCGCTCGGGCAGACCACGGCCAGGCTCGCCCAGTGGCAGGCCGAGATCATGATCGGGGCCATGCTCGACCCCGGCGGCCGGCCCTCCGACGAGGAGCTGGCCGCGGTCATGGAGACCTCGCGCCGGTTGCTGCCCGACTTCGAGAAGGTGCTGGTGCACGTGTGGCGCGCCCAGCTCGCCGCCGCCGGGACCCGCCTGCTGACCGTCGCCGACATCGCCGACGGCACCGGTGACGCCGGTAACGCCGACGGCACCGACGGCGCCGACGGCACCGCTGCCGCCGTGCCGGCCAGGCTCACCCTGGCGGTGGGCTTCGCCGACCTGGTCTCCTTCACCAGGGTCGCCCGCGAGCTGGACGAGCGCGGCCTGGCCGAGCTGGTCGAGGGCTTCGAGGCGCGGGCCTCCGACGTCGTCGCCGAGCACGGCGGACGGCTGGTCAAGACCCTCGGCGACGAGGTGCTCTTCTCGGCCTCCGATCCGCGCAGGGCGGCGGTGATCGCCCTGGACCTGGTCGAGGTGATCCGCCGCTACGGGTCGGACGTGCGGATCGGCCTGGCGTACGGCCCGGTGGTGCCGATCATGGGGGACGTCTTCGGCACCACGGTCAACCTGGCGGCGCGGCTCACGGCGATCGCCCGTCCCGGCACGATCGTCGTCGACGCCGGGCTGGCCGACGCGCTGGAGGACGCCCCCGGCGTCGAGACGGCCCGCATCCGGCGGCGGCCCGCCCGGGGACTCGGGGTGGTGCAGCCTTATGTTCTGCGCCGCAGTCCTGGTAAGCATTGACCGACCACCGAGATCCGAGCGGGCACCGGGGACCGTCCCCCCGGGAAGCGGGCTCGCGGGGCTCGGAGAGTTCCAGAACAGATGAGGTGCAGGAATGCCGTACACCGTGCAAGGCGTGGTCGCGCGTGGCAAGGGCGAGCCGGTCTCGCTGGAGACCGTCATCGTGCCCGATCCCGGACCGGGGGAGGTCGTGGTGACGGTCCAGGCCTGTGGCGTCTGCCACACCGACCTGCACTACCGCGAGGGGGGCATCAACGACGAGTTCCCGTTCCTGCTCGGCCACGAGGCGGCAGGCGTGGTCGAGGCGGTCGGTGAGGGCGTCACCGAGGTCGCCCAGGGCGACTTCGTGATCCTGAACTGGCGTGCGGTGTGCGGGAACTGCCGGGCGTGCCTGCGGGGCCGCCCCTGGTACTGCTTCGACACCCACAACGCCTCCCAGAAGATGACCCTGGAGGACGGCACGCCGCTGAGCCCGGCGCTGGGCATCGGCGCGTTCATCGAGAAGACGCTGGTGGCGGCCGGGCAGTGCACCAAGGTCGACCCGTCGGCGCCGGCGAAGGTGGCCGGGCTGCTGGGGTGCGGCGTGATGGCCGGCCTGGGGGCCGCGATCAACACCGGCGGGGTGGGGCGCGGCGACAGCGTGGCGGTCATCGGGTGCGGCGGCGTCGGTGACGCGGCCATCCTGGGAGCGCGGCTGGCGGGAGCCTCGAAGATCATCGCGGTGGACGTGGACGACCGCAAGCTCGGCTGGGCGGTCGACTTCGGCGCCACCCACACGGTCAACTCCCGTACCCAGGACGTGGTCGAGACGGTCAAGGAGCTCACCGGGGGCAACGGCGCGGACGTGGTGATCGAGGCGGTCGGCCGTCCCGAGACCTACAAGCAGGCCTTCTACGCCCGCGACCTGGCCGGGACCGTGGTCCTGGTGGGGGTGCCCACCCCGGAGATGACGCTGGAGCTGCCGCTGATCGACGTCTTCGGCCGCGGCGGCGCGCTGAGGTCCTCCTGGTACGGCGACTGCCTGCCCAGCCGCGACTTCCCCATGCTGATCGACCTCTACCTGCAGGGACGGCTGGACCTGGACCGCTTCGTCTCCGAGACGATCGGCCTGGGCGACGTCGAGGACGCCTTCGCCAAGATGCACCGGGGCGAGGTCCTGCGCTCGGTGGTGATCCTGTGATCGACAAGATCGTCACCTCGGGCACCTTCTCGCTGGACGGCGGGACCTGGGACGTCGACAACAACGTCTGGATCGTCGGCTCGGCGAGCGAGGTCATCGTCGTCGACGCCGCGCACGACGCCGCCGCGATCGCCCGGCGGGTGGGCGACCGGGAGGTCAGGGCCATCGTGTGCACCCACGCGCACGACGACCACATCGACGCCGCCGCCGAGCTCGCCGCGAAGACGGGCGCGCCGGTCCTGCTCCACCCGGCCGACCAGGTGCTCTGGGAGATGGTCTACGCCGACCTGCCGTACACCCCGCTGGAGGACGGCCAGGTGCTCTCGGCCGGAGGGGTCGAGCTGACCGTGCTGCACACGCCGGGCCACTCCCCGGGCGCGGTCTGCCTGTACGGCGCGGACATCTGCACGGTCTTCAGCGGCGACACCCTGTTCCAGGGCGGCCCCGGGGCGACGGGGCGGTCCTTCTCCTCGTTCGGCACCATCATCGAGTCGATCAAGGGGCGGCTGCTGACGCTGCCGCCGGGAACGGTCGTGCACACCGGCCACGGTGCCTCGACCGTCATCGGCGAGGAGGCCTCCCACCTGGACGAATGGCTGGCCAGGGGGCACTGATCGGGGACGGGTCGCCGACCCGGGAGACCGGGCGGGACGTCGGCGGTCCGAACGGCACAGAGGGCCCGAGAAGGTCCTGAAAGGCATCTGTGGGGCCTTTCGGACTTCTTCGAGGGTCCTTTGTCGTGTGCGGGGGGTCTGCGGTCTCGTGGGGCTCGGCGGGCTCCGAACCTCGGACGCCGTGCGCGTGAACGGAGCCGAACGGATGGAGTGCGGGGTCCTCTCCGCTTTCGAGGGATGAGTGTGAGTCAGCCCTATGTGTCCTGCTTCACATAGGCAAGGCTAACCAAATGAGGTACCTTAGGTGTGCCTTACCTATGGTACCCTCATGAGAGGTCACATCCTCGTGTACGTATGCGTCTGCCGGGCGGTCACCGAGAACGAGGTGCACGACTGCATCTCGGCAGGTGCGAAGAGCGCGCGTCAGATCCGCGACGCCACGGGTGCCGGCGGCGACTGCGCTGTTTGCGTGCGCAAAATCTGTGCGATCCTGAAGCGGTCTGAAGATTTGATGCCGACCGCATAGCACGAGGAGCCCGATCATGCAGGGCGACAAGAAGATCATCGAGCTGCTCAACGAGCAGTTGACCGCTGAGCTGACCGCGATCAACCAGTACTTCCTCCACGCCAAGATGCAGGAGAACTGGGGCTACACCCGGTTGGCCAAGTACACCCGCGAAGAGTCCATCGACGAGATGCGCCACGCGGAGAAGCTCACCGACCGCATCCTCTTCCTGGAGGGGCTGCCCAACTACCAGAAGCTGGGCACCCTGCACATCGGCCAGACCGTGGCGGAGCAGCTCCGCGCGGACCTGAACGTCGAGCTGGAGGTGGTCACCCGCCTCCGTCCCGCCATCGTCCTGATGCGCGAGAAGGGTGACGCCACCTCGGCCCGCCTCTTCGAGGAGATCCTGGAGGACGAGGAGCGCCACATCGACTACCTGGAGACCGAACTCGGTCTGATCGGCAGTCTCGGTGAGCAGCTCTACCTCGCTCGCTACGCGGAGCCGCCGTCGGCTGAATAAGCTGAATCGAGTGGAACACGCCCGCCAGATCCTTTCTGGTAGGGCGTGTTCTGCTTTGCCGGTCAATCCTTTTGGGCCCCTGTGCTTTCGAGGGGCTAACAAGGCGGGAGACCTACCGCGCGGCCTCAGGTCGTTGCGGGATGACTATCCGGGATTTATCAGTGTTTGCCCAGGTCAATGGATAGGTCAACGACGAGTCAAACCGCGCGCTGTACCCGGGAAACGATCCCCTAAGGTCCTACGATCGCAACATGACCTGTGTACTACTCGCCGAGGATGACACCTCGATTTCCGAACCATTGGCGCGCGCGCTGCGCCGCGAGGGTTATCAAGTAGAGGTGAGCCCTGACGGCCCGCAGGCTCTGGAAAGAGCGCTGTCGGGCGGCATCGACTTGATCGTTCTCGACCTGGGCCTGCCCGAGATGGACGGCCTGGAGGTGGCCCGGCGCATCCGCGCCGAGGGCCACGGGACTCCCGTGCTGATACTCACCGCCCGCGTCGACGAGGTGGACACCGTGGTGGGCCTCGACGCCGGGGCCGACGACTACGTGACCAAGCCTTTCCGTCTCGCCGAGTTGCTGGCGCGCGTCCGTGCCCTGCTGCGGCGCGGCACGTCCGAGACGCCGGTGGTGCAGGGCGTGCGCATCGACGCCGACTCCCGCCGCGCGTGGATGGGCGACAAGGAACTGCATCTGACCACCAAGGAGTTCGACCTGCTGAGGGTGCTGGTCCGGGACGCCGGGAAGGTGGTCACCCGCGAGCAGATCATGCGCGAGGTGTGGGACACCAACTGGTGGGGCTCGACCAAGACCCTGGACATGCACATCTCGTGGCTACGCCGGAAACTCGGGGACGACGCCGCCAAGCCCCGGTACATCACGACGGTTCGAGGGGTCGGCTTCAGGTTCGAGCGCGAGTAGGAGATGCGCCGCCGCCTGCTCTCCTCAACCCTCCTCGTCGCGGTCATCGGGGTGCTGCTGCTCGGCATCCCCCTCGGTGTGGCGGTCAACCGGCTCATCGAGGAGGAGGCGACCCAGGCGCTCTCCTCGTACGCCAAGAGCCTGCTGGGGGAGGTGGAGTACGCCCGGATCCAGGACCAGCCCGTCGACGAGCAGCAACTGGAACGCAAGTACTCCGACCTCTACATCCAGATCTACGCCAAGGGGACGCCTCCCCAGGTGATAACGGTGGGCACCGAGCCCCCCGAGAGCCAGAAGATGACCGAGGACGCCCAGTCGGAGAACGGCGTGTACGTCGCGGTCAGCCGGGACAAGACGGAGGTGGAGCGCGAGGTCCGCGCGTGGCTCTTCCTCATCCTGGGACTCGCCGCGGCTGCCCTGGCGGTCGCGGTCGGGCTCGCCATCGTGCAGTCGCGGCGCCTGACGCTCCCGCTCAGCGACCTGGCGATGATCGCTGAGCGTCTCGGTTCCGGCGACGCCAGGCCGAGCAAGCATCGCTACGGCATCCAGGAGCTCGACCGGGTGGCCGAGGTGCTGGACCGCAGCGCCACCCGCATCTCGGACCTGCTGGCCAGGGAGCGGGAGTTCGCCACCGACGCCTCCCACCAGCTCCGCACCCCGCTCACCGGCCTGACCATGAGACTTGAGGAGATCGTCGCCGCGGCCGACGAGCCCGGCATCGTCAAGGAGGAGGGCGAGGCCGCGATCGTGCAGGCCGAGCGGCTCACCGCCGTGATCGACGAGCTGCTGGCCACCGCCAGGAGGCAGCGTCAGGCCCAGTCCGAGATCGTGGAACTCGACACGCTGCTCGACCAGCAGTTCATCGAGTGGGGGCCGGCGTTCCGGCGGGCCGGGCGGAGGCTGAAGCTGGCCGGCACGCGTGAGCTCCAGGCCCTGGGCACCGGCGGCGGCATCAGCCAGGTCGTCTCCACCCTGCTGGAGAACTCGCTGGAGCACGGGGACGGCACGGTGACCGTGACGACCAGCGTCAAGGACAGGTCCGTCGTGATCGAGGTGGCGGACCAGGGCAGGGGCATCCCCGACGAGCTGGGCCCCCGGGTCTTCGAGCGGAACGTCAGCGGGGGCGGCAGCACGGGTCTGGGGCTTCCCCTGGCCAGGGCGCTGGCCGCCGCCGACGGCGGACGCCTCGAGCTGGTACGTCCCCGCCCCGCGGCGTTCGCGTTCTTCCTGCGCCAGGTGGGCGACACGGGCAGGAAGCGCGTCGTCCGCGGCCCCGCCTGATTTCTCGGGGATCGGGTGGTCCGGCGGGGTTTCCCGGGTTCAGTGCTGCCGGGGCGGTGGCACGTTCTCCTCGGGCGTCTTGTTCAGCAGGTACACGTGCCCGTTCACCGGGCTGGCCGGAGCCGGGGCGGCGGGCTTCTCCACAACAGCCACGGGGGCCACGGGGGCCACCGGAGCCAGGAAGACCCACTTCTTGTAGGACCAGAACCTGAACAGGGTGCCGAGCCCGGTCCCGATGAGCAGCGCGATGTTGTAGCTCAGCGCGTCCTGCAGGCCGAGCGTGTAGGTCACGAAACCGATCACCAGCAGGGAGATCAGCAGGCCGACGCCGTTGAGCACGAAGAAGAGGAAGTACTCGCGGGCCAGGCCGCTCTGCTCGCGGTGCCTGAACGTCCAGTGGCGGTTGCCGAGGTAGGCGAAGGTGGCCGCGACGACGGTGGCGATGACCTTGGAGGTGAGCGGTCCCCAGCCGAACCCGAACCGGAGCAGGTTGGTGCCGCCGGCGTCGATCACGAAGGCGACCGCGCCGATCGCGCCGAACTTCGCCAGTTCCCGTGCCAGCTCGGCGAGCCGCCCGTAGGCGTTCCGGAGAAACTCCACGTCCGTGCACGGTCCTTTCAGGGTCGACCGGTGATCCACCACGCCGGAGGACCCCGAGCACTCTCGGATCAGGGTACCGGTGCGGTGTGCGAGGCCGCGTGACATCACCGCGATTTTCTCATAACCCCCATCGGGAGCTTTTCTAGAAATGTCGTATATAGCGGTTTGTGAGGGTGCCGCGACGCTACGCTGACCCGGTGGGTCGTTGGAAATCCTCCTGATCCCTCCGGGGTGGAGAGGGCCGCCACCCGGGCGGAGAGGACGCCGGGCGGTCGTGGCCCGCGAGGCCACCCGGAACGGCCGCCCGGCCTCGGCCCGCAGCCCCCGACCGGCCGCCCGTTCCCCCGCTCCGGCCCGCAGGTCCCTGAACGGCTGCCCGTCTCTCGTTCCGGCCCGCAGGCCCCGACCGGCCGACCGGCCCCGTACCGGGGGACGGTACACTCGACCGCCGTGAGCAGCCATTCTCCGGCCCATCCCTCCGGACCCGTCGTCGGCATGATCGGAGCCGGTCAGCTGGCCCGGATGACCCAGCAGGCGGCCATCGCCCTCGGCGTCGAACTGCGGGTCCTGGCGGGCTCGCCCGACGAGAGCGCGGCCCGCGTGATCGCCGACGTGCGTCTGGGCGACCACCGGTCCCTGGAGGACCTGCGTGATCTCGCCAAGGGGTGCGACGCGGTCACCTTCGACCACGAGCACGTGCCCACCGAGCACGTCCGCGCCCTGAGCGAGGACGGCGTCGCCGTGCACCCCGGCGCCGACGCGCTCGTACACGCCCAGGACAAGGCCGTGATGCGCGAGCGGCTGACCGAGATCGGCGCTCCGTGCCCGCCCTGGCGGCGGGTCGGGACGGCAGCCGACGTCGAGGGGTTCGCCGCGGAGCACGGCTGGCCCGTCGTGCTCAAGGCGGTCCGCGGCGGATACGACGGGCGGGGCGTGTGGGTCTGCCGCTCCGCCGACGACGCGGCCGAGGTGCTGGCCTCCGGCGTGCCGCTGCTGGCCGAGGGGTTCGTGACGTTCGAACGGGAGCTGGCCGTGCTGGTCGCCAGGTCGCCGCACGGGCAGGGGGTCAGCTACCCGGTGGTGGAGACCGTCCAGCGCGACGGCATCTGCGTCGAGGTGCTCGCCCCCGCGCCGGGCCTCGACCCGGAACAGGCCGCGGCGGCCCAGCGGATCGCCCTGAACATCGCCAAGGAACTGGGCGTGACCGGGCTGCTGGCCGTGGAGATGTTCGCCGTCCCCTCGGGGCTGATCGTGAACGAGCTCGCCATGCGCCCGCACAACAGCGGGCACTGGACGATCGAGGGTGCCCGCACCTCCCAGTACGAGCAGCACCTGCGCGCCGTTCTCGACCTGCCGCTCGGGTCTCCCGCGCCGACCGCGCCCGTGGTGGTGATGGCCAACCTGCTGGGCGGCGACGATCCGGACGTCTTCGCCCGGTACGAGCACGTGATGGCCCACGACCCCGGGATCAAGGTCCACTTCTACGGCAAGGAGGTGCGGCCCGGGCGCAAGATCGGCCACGTCACCGCGCTCGGCACCGACCTGGAGGAGGTCCGCGCGCGCGCCCGTCACGCCGCGGTCTACCTCACCGAGGGAAGATACACCTGAGGGCGGGCCGCGCCGTGGCGCGGTCACACCCGAGCACGACATCGTCGAGAACGTCGAGAACGTCGAGAACGTCGAGAACGTCGAGAACGTCGAGAACGTCGAGAACGCGGCCCTCGCGGCCCGCGGCAGGCAGGGAGAGAGCATGACCACCGTCGGCATCGTCATGGGCAGCGACTCCGACTGGCCGGTGATGAGACTCGCCGCCGAGGCGCTCGCCGAGTTCGGGGTGGCCTTCGAGGCCGACGTGGTCTCCGCGCACCGCATGCCCGAGGAGATGATCGCGTACGGCGCCGGGGCGGCCGGCCGCGGGCTGAAGGTGATCGTCGCGGGTGCCGGGGGAGCCGCCCACCTGCCGGGCATGCTCGCCTCGGTGACAACTCTGCCGGTGATCGGCGTGCCCGTTCCGCTGAAGTACCTGGACGGGCTGGACTCCCTGTTGTCGATCGTCCAGATGCCCGCCGGGGTCCCGGTCGCGACCGTCGCCGTCGGGGGCGCCCGCAACGCGGGCCTGCTGGCCGTACGGATCCTCGCCGCCTCCGACGAGGGGCTGAGGGCGAAGATGGAGGCGTTCCAGCGCGCTCTCAAGGATCAGGCCCACGCCAAGGGGGAGCGGCTCCGCGCCGAAGCCGCCCAGCTCGGCGCCTGATTATTCCCGTTTTATCCATCATTTTGGTGAGTTGCGGATAGACGCGAATCCGGAGGGAAGGGGAAAGATCCCACAGACTCGGGAGGTTGGGATCATGAGGAACGCTATCCGCGCCGTCCTCGGACTCACCGTGGCGGTCCTGGCGGTGTTCGGCAGCCTGGGGGCCGGTGAGAGCGGGCAGCCGGCCCCCGCCGACGCGAGCTCCGTCTCGGCACACTGATCCGGTGTGATCCCCGTGCCGGTGCGTCGATCCGGCGTGGGTTCCGTGCGGGCACGTCGCCCGCTCGCCGGGAGCGTCGCCCCCGGCCATGGTGATCGACGTGCACGGCGATCGACGGGCACGAGGACGTCGGCCGGCGGTCCACGGACGCGTTTCCCGTGAGCGGCGGCGCGCTCCCCTCCCGGCTCGTACTCCCGCCGCCCCTCCGCACCTCTCGTTCCCCCCTGCCGCACCTGTCGTTCCCATAACGACCGTCGCCGGGGACGGCCCGGTCTATCGTGTACGTGGACCGCGACATCGAGGGGCGCGTCACCGGCCGTCCCGCGACGTGGCGCGATTCGTACCCGTTCCGAAGAGAGCTCCGCGCGGGGCCCCGCCCCCCGACGGGCATCGAGTGGCGAAGGTGATGGACGACATGGACGCGGACCTCAGCAAGGCCGTCTGGCGCCGGGCGGCTCCCGAGGACGACGGCGACGGTAGTTGTGTCGAGGTGGCCGTGGTCGACGACGTCGGCGAGGGCCACAAGGCCGGGGCCGGCCCCCTCTACGTGCTGCGCGACTCCAGGAACCCCGACGGGCCGAAGCTGTTCTTCACCCGGGCGGAGTGGGACGCCTTCGTCGGCGGGGTGAAGCTGGGGGAGTTCGACAACTGATCGCGCCGGGGCCCGCGACCCCGGGCACCGAGGGCTTTCCATGACCAAGGTCAACGGTTCTTCATCCGTTTTTCTCGGTGGTATCCACTAAAAGTATCGTGAAGCCAAATTGAAGGCGATTTTGTGTACTCGTCTTTTATGGCGCATATGGTGGATGTTGAAAGATTCGAGAGATCGGCATGAAGAGAGGTGGCCATGAACTTCAATGCGATCTTTTCCGGGACTTCCCGGCTCGAGCACGGTCCCGGCCCCAGGAGACGTCGCTACCGGCGTCGCCGTCGCTGGTACAGGGACAACTGGTACTACTACTACTGGTAGACCGAGCACGGCGAATCGGGGAGCGACAAGACTCCCCGGGCGCCGGCTCCGACGACGGCGGGCTCCCGGCCGATACCGGGAGCCCGCCGTCGCCGGTGTGAGAAGGCCTCGCGGAAAGCCCCTTTCCCCGGGGCGGCCTCGGAGGAAAACGATTTTTATGTGAAGCGTTCTCCGGGTGGGACGGCTTTCATGGGAGAACGACATTCGCGTGAAACGGCCCCCGGGTGAGGTGACCGCCGCATGAGCCGGCCAGTGCGGCCGTCCCCGTGCGAGGCGGGTGCGTACCGGACCCTCGTATGAGGCGGGCATGTACCGGACCTCCGGGTGAGGCGAGCGCGGACGAGACGCCCGTTCCCCGGCCCGGCGGGCGAGGTCAGGGGCGGCCGAGGGCGCGGTAGTGCCAGCCCGCCGCCCGCCAGGTCTCGGCGTCGAGGGCGTTGCGACCGTCGACGATCTTCCGGGAGGCCACCACCGTGCCCAGTTCCTCGGGGTCGAGGGTGATGAACTCCTCCCACTCGGTCAGCAGCAGCACGACGTGCGCGTCCCTGGCCGCCTCCAGCGCGGACTGCCCGTAGGACAGCTCCGGGTGGGCGCGGCGGGCGTTCTCCTGGGCGACGGGGTCGTAGACGGTCACCCGGCCGCCCTGCTCGCTGATCTTCACCGCGACGTCGAGGGCGGGGGAGTCGCGGATGTCGTCGGAGTTGGGCTTGAAGGCGGCGCCGAGCACCGCGACCGTACAGCCGTGGAAGGACCCCCCGGTCAGCTCGCGGGCCAGGTCGACCATGCGGGCGCGGCGGCGCATGTTGATCGCGTCCACCTCGCGCAGGAAGGTCAGCGCCTGGTCGGCGCCGAGCTCCCCGGCGCGGGCCATGAACGCCCGGATGTCCTTGGGCAGGCAGCCGCCACCGAAACCGAGCCCCGGGTTGAGGAACTTGCCGCCGATGCGGTCGTCGAAGGACAGGGCCAGCGAGAGCTGCTTGACGTCGGCGTGCGCCGCCTCGCAGACCTCGGCCATGGCGTTGATGAAGGAGATCTTCGTGGCGAGGAAGGCGTTCGCGGCGACCTTCACCAGCTCGGCCGTCGGGTAGTCGGTGATCACCATCGGGGTGCCCGCCTCCAGCATGGAGGCGTACACCTCCCGCATGATCTTCTCGGCGCGGTCCGAGGAGACGCCGAGCACGATCCGGTCGGGGTGCAGGGTGTCCTTCACCGCGAACCCCTCGCGGAGGAACTCGGGGTTCCACGCCAGCTCGGCGCCCGCGCCGATGGGCGCCAGCCGGGCCAGCTTGTCGGCCAGCCGCTGCGCGGTGCCCACCGGGACGGTGGACTTGCCGACGACCAGGCACTCGCGGTCCAGGTGGGGGGCGAGCGACTCGATCGCGGCGTCCAGGTAGGACACGTCGGCGGCGTACTCACCCGGCTTCTGCGGGGTGCCCAGGCACAGGAAGTGCACGTCCCCGAAGGCGGCGGCCTCCTCGTAGGAGGTGGTGAAGCGCAGCCGGCCGTTGGCCAGGTTGCGCCGCAGCACGTCCTGGAGGCCGGGTTCGTAGATGGGCAGATCCCCGGCCTGCAGGCGGCCGATCTTCTCCGCGTCCACGTCGAGGCTGAGCACGTCGAAGCCCAGCTCGGCCATGCACGCGGACGTCGTCGCACCGAGGTATCCGGTTCCCACCATCGTCAGGCGGTAGGCCACTGGTGCTCCTTTCGGTTCTGCCCAATTCTTTGCCGTCAGGGTATCGGCATCCGACACGGTCACTTTGCCACCTGCGCAAACGCGGAGACAGAGATCTCAGGGGGTGGATCGCTCCATACTTTGTTGGACGTCCTACTATTTGCCCATGAGCTACCCTCTCTACGCGTTGCCCGAAGAGCACCAGATGCTCCGCGAGACGGTCCGCGCCCTCGCCGACGAGAAGATCGCCCCCCGCGCCGCCGAGGCCGACGAGACCGGGGAGTTCCCCTGGGACGTCTACAAGGCGCTCGTCGCGGCGGACCTGCACGCCGTGCACGTCCCCGAGGAGTACGGCGGTGCCGGTGCGGACGCCCTCGCGACCGTCATCGTCATCGAGGAGGTGGCGCGGGCCTGCGCCTCGTCCTCGCTGATCCCCGCCGTCAACAAGCTCGGCACCGTTCCCCTGCTGCTGTCGGCCTCCGAAGAGCTCAAGCAGCGCTACCTGGCGCCGGTCGCGCGGGGCGAGGCCATGTTCTCGTACGCCCTGTCGGAGGCGGAGGCGGGCAGCGACGCGGCCGCGATGAAGACCCGCGCGGTCCTGGACGGCGATCACTACGTGCTCGACGGCGCCAAGATGTGGATCACCAACGCCGGGGTGTCGGAGTTCTACACGGTGATGGCCGTCACCGAGCCGGGCGCCGGGGCCAGGGGCATCTCCGCCTTCGTCGTGGAGAAGAGCGACGAGGGCGTCAGCTTCGGCGCCAAGGAGCGCAAGCTGGGCATCAAGGGCTCCCCGACCCGCCAGGTCATCCTGGAGAACGTGCGGATCCCCGTCTCCCGCATGATCGGCGAGCCCGGTACCGGCTTCAAGACCGCGCTGGCCACCCTGGACCACACCCGCATCACCATCGCCGCCCAGGCGCTCGGCATCGCCCAGGGCGCCCTCGACTACGCGGTGGGCTACGTCAAGGAGCGCAAGCAGTTCGGCAAGGCCGTCGCGGAGTTCCAGGGCGTCCAGTTCATGATCGCCGACATGGCCATGAAGCTGGAGGCCGCCCGGCAGCTCACCTACGCCGCCGCGGCCAGGTCCGAACGGGCCATGCACGGCGAGCCGCAGAAGGACCTCACCTTCATCTCCAGCGCCGCCAAGTGCGCCGCCTCCGACGCCGCCATGGAGATCACCACCGACGCCGTCCAGCTCCTGGGCGGGTACGGCTACACCAGCGACTACCCGGTCGAGCGCATGATGCGCGACGCCAAGATCACCCAGATCTACGAGGGCACCAACCAGATCCAGCGCATGGTCATGGCCCGCCAGCTCCTGAAGTAGCCCCTGACCAGCGGAAGTTCTGTTATCACCAGATCGTCTGTCGGTCCTCTTGGGCGGCTCTGTTCCGTCCCTGCTCCATGAGATGCATTGCAGGGACGGAACGCGCTTCTGTTCTTCGCCTGTCTGGGCTGCTCTGAGCGGCTGCCGACAGGAAGGATCGCGTGAGTCCAATCCTCGGGGGCAGCACCGCTACAGCGGTGTCATAGGTCTGGGTTGTCACCACGGTCTCGCTTGAGTGCCGTGTGCACTGCCGCTGTACTGGCGATCCACAGCCCTGCGGATCCTCCTGCGGCTCCTGCGCCGACCATGATGGCTCCGGTGACCGAACTGCCGTCTCCAAGGGAGAGGAGCGCGCCGGCGACACCGACCAAGATCGAGAAAAGAACGCCGGTGATAGCCCACCAAACGAGATTCGTCTTGCTCACGCGCTGATCTCACCTTCGGGGGTCACCACGCGCTTGCTCCGACCGGCTGATTGACAAAGATTCATGGCACTAGGAGTAGCAGGGGGTAAACCTTGAGCACTCTCCGTCAACCGGCTTCGGATGAGATGGTTATTCTCCCGGATGTCTCCGGACGTTATCGGACACCACCGGACGTGGCCGGGCAGGTGGGCTAAGCGAGACAAGTCGTATTCGGTGCGACGAACTTCCACCACCTTGACCTGTGGGACCATGGTGACCTTTGAGGGCCAGGCAGCAGGGTGGGTCGCTCCCCTGTCTGCCAGTGCCCTATTTGTCCTTTTATGGAGCATTTGCGATCCCAGGCAGGTTGGATCATGAGTGAAGCCGGTCCAAGCGGTGACCCCCTTACGTCGCTTGTAGCGCGCATGAGGAAGCTGTACTCCATTGAGGCTGGCCAGCCGCCCTATCCCACGCTTGCAAGGGTGGCGGACAGCGTTATTGCCGAAGCTGGCGAGGAGCGTGAGTGGTTGAGGCCGCTTCCGCGTACTACCGCCAACGATCTTGTGAGTGGAAAGTCCAAAAAAGTACCTGATTGGCTGCTGGTTCGCACTCTTGTGATCGTGTGTCACCGTATCGCTGTTAAGTCCAGTCTTAATCCAGCCCCGCTGGATGACCTGTTTGCGGAGTTCAACCAACTTTGGCGCTCTGCAAAAGAAAGCGAAGGCGTTCCGTTGTCGACGGCACACTCGCATGAGGCAGGGTTTCCCTCGGAAGCTGGGAAGCAAGTCGCTGAGAAAGAGGTCTCGGGCGACATCCTCGCTCCACTTGCGGAGGAGAGGCCCACACAAAGAATCGCACCGACAGTGTTTCCCGTACCGGAAAGTTGGGGGCATCTGGGGGGGCAGAGGCTCAAGCGTGCTCAAGACGGTGATCCTTGGGCCGCCTATGAGCTGGCCGTACTGCTGATGTGCGAGGCTGCCGGCATGGGGGAAAGCGATCCGGAAGGGGAAAGATACTGGAGTGACGCGGCGACCTACTGGAAGGGAAGGGCTACCGGAAAGGTCGCTGAAGCTGCGGAACTCCGGCCGCATGGTCTTCAACTTGTCAATGCGGCTCGTACGCTGGCCATCTATTACAAGAGAACTGGAAGAGCCGACTCCATAGATTTCTTCAAGGCAGTTACGAAAGCGGAAGGGACTGTCCAGGGTCTTAAGTTCGCGTCTGCGACGGACACGAGACTTGAAGAAGTCGCGGTCTTTGACGATCTCAGCGGGCCGCAAGGAGGCGATATCGTCGACAGGGCGTAGAGTGGATGGGGTTTAGTGAAGATACCGCCTCGCTCGGAATCAAGTGCTCCGGACTTAATGAAGATATTTGCCCTGATTTCCGTAGAGTCACTGGTATGCCCCTGGCCTTGTGGAACAGGTTCTTGTGCCCCTCGTTGAGGGGAGAGTGGCATGGGAGGGCCTGGCTACTAGTTGGAGTTCCAGCGCAAACTGGATTTCATTGAGGTAGGCCGGCCGAGCCCGGCTACCGGCGGATGCGGATCGCGCCGCGCCCCGGCGGGGGCCTGACGTCGGCCTCGGCCGAGCTCGACACCCCCTACGGCCGCGCCGCGGTCTCCTGGCGGCTGGCCGGGGGCACCCTCACGGTGACGGCCGTCGTCCCGCCCAACACGGTCGCCGAGGTGGACCTGCCCGGCCTGGCCCCGGCGGAGGCCGACTCGGGGACGCACACGTTCACGGTCCCGTTCCGGTCCGTCGCCGCGGTTCCCCCGGGCGCCCGTGAGGTCGTCCCGTCCTGATCCACCGGCGGCGCCTCCCCGGGACGGCCCGCGAGGCCGCCCCGGGGAGGGCGCGGTGCCGGTGGCGGCATACTGGGGACGTGTCCCGACGTGATCCGCGGCCCCGAGACCGTTCCGCGCCCGCCGCCTCGTGCCCGTGCGGGCTGCCCGTCCCGTACGCGGACTGCTGCGGGAGGCTGCACGGCGGGGCGGCGTCCGCGACCACGGCCGAGGCACTGATGCGGTCGAGGTTCAGCGCCTTCGGCGTGGGTGACGCCGCCTACCTGCTGCGCACCTGGCATCCGTCGACGCGCCCGCCGGGGGGGGGGGGGGGGGCCCCGGGGGGGGGGGGGGGGGGGGGGGGGGGGGGGGGGGGGGCCCCGGGGGGGGGGGGGGGGGGCGTCGTGGGTGAGCAGCTGCCGTTCGACACCTGCAGGCCCTTGTTGGCGCCCGCCGTCTGGCG
>NZ_JBNCLF010000010.1:219834-316167 GCF_049844535.1 Streptosporangium sp. DT93 | reverse complement strand
ACATGGTCCGCGACTTCAAGGCCCGCGGCGTGCCCATCGACTGCGTCGGCCTGCAGTCGCACTTCAACAACAACAGCCCGTACAACAGCAACTACCGCACCACCATCTCCAGCTTCGCCGCCCTGGGCGTCGACGTGCAGATCACCGAGCTCGACATCGTGGGCGCCTCGGCGACCACCTACGCCAACGTCGTCAACGACTGCCTGGCCGTACCGCGCTGCAACGGCATCACCGTCTGGGGCGTCCGCGACAGCGACTCCTGGCTCGGCTCCGGCAGCGCCCCGCTGCTCTTCGACGGCAACGGCAACAAGAAGGCCGCCTACACCTCGGTCCTCAACGCCCTCAACGCCGCCGACCCGAGCCCGTCACCCACCCCCACCCCGACGCCCACGCCCACGCCTACGCCGACGCCCACGCCGACCCCGACGCCCACTCCTGGCACGGGAGAGTGTTCGGCGACGATCGCGACGACGAACACCTGGCCGGGCGGCTTCCAGTCGACCGTGACGGTTCGTGCGGGCAGTGCGCCGGTCACCGGGTGGACCGTGCGCTGGACCTGGCCCGGCGGGCAGAGCATCAGCAGCCTGTGGAGCGGCGAGTCGAGCGTCTCCGGCTCCACGGTGACGGTCCGCAACGTCGCCTACAACGCCACCATCGCGGCGGGCCAGTCGACCACGTTCGGTTTCACCGCCAACGGCACCGCGGCCACCCCGGCCCTCACCTGCAACGGCGCTGTCGGACCGGACCCGACTCCCACCCCGACCCCGACCCCGACCCCGACCCCGACTCCCACCCCGACGCCCACGCCGACCCCGACGCCGGGGATGTGCGACCTGCCCTCGACCTACCGCTGGAACTCCTCCGGCGTGCTGGCCAACCCCAAGTCGGGCTGGGTCTCGCTCAAGGACTTCACCGTCGCCCCCTACGAGGGCAAGCAGCTCGTCTACGCCACCACCCACGACTTCGGCAAGACCTGGGGGTCGATGAACTTCGGCCTGTTCACCAACTGGTCGGAGATGGCCTCGGCCAGCCAGAACACCATGTCGACGGGCACCGTGGCACCCTCGCTGTTCTTCTTCGCCCCCAAGAACATCTGGGTGCTGGCCTACCAGTGGGGCGGCGGAGCGGCCTTCTCCTACCGCACCTCCACCAACCCCACCAACCCCAACGGCTGGTCGGCCCCCCAGCCCCTCTTCTCGGGCAGCATCACCGGCTCCGACACCGGCCCGATCGACCAGGCCGTCATCGGTGACGGCACGAACATGTACCTGTTCTTCGCCGGCGACAACGGCAAGATCTACCGGACCAGCATGCCCATCGGCAACTTCCCCGGTAACTTCGGCACCTCCTCGACCGTCGTCATGAGCGACACGAAGGAGAACCTGTTCGAGGCCGTGCAGGTCTACAAGCTGCAGAACCAGAACCGCTACCTCATGATCGTCGAGGCCATGGGCTCGCAGGGGCGCTACTTCCGCTCCTTCACCGCCACCAGCCTGAACGGTTCCTGGACCCCGCAGGCCGCCACCCAGTCCAACCCGTTCGCCGGCAAGGCCAACAGCGGCGCCACCTGGACCAACGACATCAGCCACGGTGAGCTGCTGCGCACCAACGCCGACCAGACCATGACCGTCGACCCCTGCAACCTGCAGCTCCTCTACCAGGGCCGCAGCCCCAGCTCCGACGGCGTCGACTACGGTCTGCTGCCCTACCGGCCCGGCCTGCTGACCCTCCAGCGCTGACGACGTGACACCGATCCGGCTCTTCGCGGATCACCCATGAACCGGTCCCGGGCGCGGGGGAGGGAGAGACCACTGCGCCCGGGACCATCAACGCATCCACCCCATCGGGTGAACGCGATCACGGCACGCGATCAGGATCGCGAGAAAGCCGCAACGGGCGGGTTCGGCACACGGCCGGGCCCGCCCGGGTCGCGTCGGGGCCCCCGCCGTCCCGCCGACCGCCGAACCCGTCGGAGCCGACGGCCGGCGCCACCTCTCGCTCCGGAGACGGCCGGCTCCCCGGGCCACATCCGCCTGTTGACGCCGAGGTCCGAGCACGCGCGCCCGAGGACACCCCCGGCAATCGAAAAGGACACACCGTGAAACGAAGGCTCAGGGCCGTACTCGCGGCCGCCACCCTCCCCCTGCTGATCGCGGGCCTGCTCCTGGCGGCCCGGCCCGTCGCGGCCGCGTCACTGACCCAGGTGACCAATTTCGGCACCAACCCGACGAACCTCAAGATGTACATCTACGTGCCGGACAGGGTCGCGGCACAGCCCGCGCTGCTGGTGCTGACCCACTACTGCGGCGGGTCGGCCGGCGCCGTCTTCAACGGCAACGGGCGCGACTACGCGACCGCGGCCGACCGGTACGGGTACGTCATCGTGGTGCCGGAGGCCACCCGCAGCGAGAAGTGCTTCGACGTGTCCACCCCCGCCGCGCTGCGGCGCGACGGCGGCGGCGACTCCACCGGGGTCATGGCCATGGTCGCCTGGGCGCGGCAGCGCCACAACGTCGACCCCGCCCGGATCGTGGTCAGCGGCTTCTCCTCCGGCGCGATGATGACCAACGTGCTCGCCGCCCAGTACCCGGACGTGTTCGCCGCCGGTTCGGCGTTCTCCGGCGTGCCCGCCGGGTGCTTCGCCACCACCAACGGGTCGCTGTGGAACAGCCAGTGCTCCGGCGGGAACCTCATCAAGACCGCCCAGCAGTGGGGCGACCAGGCACGGGCGATGTATCCCGGGTACACCGGCCGCTACCCCCGGATGCAGCTGTGGCACGGCGCCACCGACACCACGCTCCACTACAACAACTTCGGCGAAGAGATCAAGCAGTGGACCGGCCTGCACGGGCTGAGCCAGACACCGGCGTTCACCGACCGGCCGCAGTCGAACTGGACCCGGACCAGGTACGGCGTCACCTCGGCCCAGGCCACGGTGGAGGGGATCGGCATCAGCGGGGTCGGCCACCAGTTGCCGATGAGCGGCCAGCTCGCCTACGCCATCACCTTCCTCGGCCTCGACGGCGGCACGAACCCGTCACCCACGCCCACACCCACACCCACACCCACGGTGACGCCGACTCCGGGAACGAGCGGTGCGGTCCGCGGGGTGGGCTCGGGCCGGTGCCTGGACGTCAGCGGCGTCTCGCAGGCCAACGGCGCGGCGGTCCAGCTGTGGGACTGCAACAACCAGAACAACCAGCGCTGGGCCTCCACCGCCGCGCAGGAGCTGCGGGTCTACGGCAACAAGTGCCTGGACGTGAGCGGGTCCGGCACCACCAACGGCGCGCTGGTCCAGATCTGGGACTGCAACGGCCAGAACAACCAGAAGTGGCGCCTCAACACCGACGGCACCATCACCGCCATCGGCGCGAACAAGTGCCTGGACGTGCCCAACAGCGCCACCGCCAACGGCACCAGGCTCGCCATCTGGGACTGCAACGGCGGCGCCAACCAGCGCTGGACCCGGAGCTGACCCACCGAGCGGACCCGCCCGGGACGGTCGGCGCCCCGGGCGGGCCCTTTCACCCGGGGCGGGTTCTTTCACCCGGCCGATCCGGAGCCGGTCCGCGGGAGACCCGACCGGGCCGGCTCGACACGCTCGACACGCCCGACACGCCCGACGCGCTCGGCACACAGGGCTGGACCGTTCTTCCCGGCGCCGCGGCCAGGACGACGACCACGGTTCACCGAGCCGGCCTCATCGGCGTCCGGCATGGCTGGCGGCTGATCCTCGTGAGTCCTCCGAGATGTCCTGTGAGGTGTGCTGTGAGAAGGGAGGTGACGGTGACGTCCCTGTGTCGAACGGGCCGAGCCGGAGCGCCTGGGGCGGACGCTCACGTCAAGGGGGGTTGTTAGCGCTCACATACATTCATCGGTTCTGTCTCTGACCGGGGGCCTGATTCGTTGGTGGTGCGGCAGAGTAGACACGAAGTGAGGAAGGCTGTCAAGAATCGGGGGCGCCGCGCTCCGTGCGTCCGCCCGGCGAGCGGGCTCCGTCCGCCTTCCCGCCGAGGGTGCCCGCTCCTCGCAGGAGCGCGACGGGGTGAAACTTTCACCCGTGACCGGTTCCGCGATCCGCTCGCGGCGATCAGTCGGCCGACGAGAAGATGCGCTGCTGGATCTCCCTGCGGTAGTCGTCCAGCGTGTTGTCGATGTGCGTCGCCGCGGCCTGGGCCGCCGCCTCCGGGTCGCCGGCGCGGATGGCCTGGTAGATGGCCTCGTGTTCCTCGACGGCCTTGGCGGCGTGCCCGCCCACCGAGCCGCGCATTCCGATGAGGCTGGACTGGGCCTGCAGCCGGCGGGCCTCTCGTACCGCTATCTGGAGGAACATGTTGTGCGAGGCCGTCGCGACGGCGGTGTGGAAGGCGTCGTCGCCCTCGTTGAACAGGTCGTCGCGCCCGTTGTCGAACCCGTAGCGGCACACCCCGACCGACTTCTCGATGTCCCCCAGCTCCGCCGGGGTGGCGCGGCGGGCGGCCAACCGGCTGGTCTCCATCTCCTGGGCCCGGCGGAACTCGAAGAGCATGTAGACGTGGTCCAGGTCGGTGGGCAGGAAGAAGGAGGCCCAGCGTCCGGTGCCGAGCATGCCCTCGTCGTCGGCCACGTAGAGACCGCGCCCCTTCTGGGCGCGCACCCGGCCGAGCGCCGAGAGTATCTTCACCGCCTCACGCACGACGGTCCGGCTCGTGCCCAGTTGCCGGGCCAGCTCGTTCTCGGTGGGCATGCGGTCGCCGGGCTGCAGGCGCAACCGGCCGATCAACTCCAGCACCTGCTCCGCGGCCACCTCGTAACCCGGCCGGTAAGCGCCTTCCGCACGCGGAGTATCGACCACCCTGCTCGCCCCCTCCCCTGCCACCACCTCCTCAAGGGTACGACCAATCGCGGCCCGGAGCGGCATCGATCCCTCCTGCCCGCCCGGCGGTGAATGCTACACATCCGACGAGCCGTCAGGTTCTTCAAAGGGCAGGCGGAGACGGGGATCCGTGAATCCCTGATCACACGAGGAAGAGTTCCCACTCCGGCCAGGGCCTTCCGGTGAGGAGTCAGAAATAAGTGGGCTTAAGGTCTTGACGCGCCTCAGCGTGAGGAACGTAACTAGTAGCTAAGTCCCCGGGACGCCTCCTTTGGGAGGTCTCCCCGGCTCGACCGTATCCGGAGTGGGGCACTCCGCGGCGGTCGTGCGTCGTGGCCTGACCGCCGCGACTCCCGCAACACCTCGGATCACACGGTGTCCGGCGTGGAAGCCGGCGAAACGGCATTGAGCCGCCGCCCGGCCCGCCGGGACTCCCACCCCCCGATGAAGGAGAACCCAGTGGTGTCCCCATCAAGACATGCCGGCATTCGGACCGGACGGAAGGTCGCGTGATGGCGAAGCGCAGATCCTTCCTCGGAGCGATCGCGGTCGCGGCGCTTCTCGTCGTGTCCACGGGTCACGCGGCGCTGAGCAACAGCCTCGGCGCGTCAGCGTCGTCGGCGTCGTCAGCGAGCACCGCCGCCCTCGCGCCGACCGCCGGGTGCGGCAAGGCCCCGGCGCTGACCAGCGGCACGCACACGATCCAGAGCGGCGGCAAGTCCCGCTCCTACATCCTGAGACTCCCCGACAACTACAACAACAACACGCCCTACCGGGTGTTCTTCGGGTTCCACTGGCGGGGCGGCACCGCCACCGAGATCGACTCGGGCGGCACCAGCGGGTACCCCTGGTCCTTCTACGGCATGCGGCAGCAGTCGAACAACAACGGGATCTTCATCGCGCCCCAGGGCCTCGGCGGCGGCTGGGCCAACTCCGGCAACGAGGACGTGAACCTCGTCGACGACCTGAACAGGCTGCTCGACGCCTCCCTGTGCGTCGACACCTCCCAGCGCTTCGCCATGGGCTTCAGCTACGGCGGCGGGATGAGCTACTCGCTCGCCTGCAGCAGGGCGACGGTCTTCCGCGCGGTCGCGGTCTACGCCGGCGCGCAGCTCAGCGGGTGCAGCGACGGCTCCCAGCCCATCGCGTACATGGGGCTGCACGGCATCGGCGACAACGTCCTCAACATCTCCCAGGGACGGTCGCTGCGCGACAGGTTCGTCCGCAACAACGGCTGTACCGCCCAGAACCCGCCCGAGCCGGGGTCGGGCAGCAGGACGCACATCACCACCACCTACTCGGGGTGCCGTTCCGGGTACCCGGTCGTGTGGGCCGCCTTCGACAACGGCCACATGCCCGGCCCGGTCGACGGGACCTACGCCGAGAGCGGCATCACGACCTGGACCAAGGGTGAGGTGTGGAGGTTCTTCTCCCAGTTCGGGGGCAACCAGCCCGAACCCACGCCGACTCCGACGCCGACGGTGACGCCGACCCCGGGAACGGCCGGTGCGGTCCGCGGGGTGGGCTCGGGCCGGTGCCTGGACGTCAGCGGCGCCTCGCAGGCCAACGGCGCGGCGGTCCAGCTGTGGGACTGCAACAACCAGAACAACCAGCGCTGGGCCTCCACCGCCGCGCAGGAGCTGCGGGTCTACGGCAACAAGTGCCTGGACGTGAGCAACCAGAGCACCACCAACGGCGCGCTGGTCCAGATCTGGGACTGCAACGGCCAGAACAACCAGAAGTGGCGCCTCAACACCGACGGCACCATCACCGCCATCGCCGCGAACAAGTGCCTGGACGTGCCCAACAGCGCCACCGCCAACGGCACCAGGCTCGCCATCTGGGACTGCAACGGCGGCGCCAACCAGCGCTGGACCCGGAGCTGACCTCCTCTCCGGACGCCTGAGACACCTTCGGATCCCCCGCCGGGACGAGCGATCGTCCCGGCGGGGGATCTCCTGCCACGGCAGTGCCACCGGGACGTTCCGCCGAGCGCTCCCCACCCCCACACAAGGAAGTCCCATGGTTCGATTCTCGTACGCCGCGACGCGGAGACTGGTGCTGACCGGAGCGGCCGCGGTGGGACTGACCGCCGCGGCCGCCCTGGTGGCGCCGGTCTCGCCCGCCTCGGCGGCCACCACGACCCTCTACGCCTCCCCCTCCGGTACCGGCACCGCGTGCTCCACGGCCCAGCCGTGCTCGCTGCCCGCCGCGCAGACCGCGGTGCGGGCGCTGACCGGCGCGATGTCCGGTGACGTCGTCGTGGAGCTGGCCGACGGGGTGTACCGCCTCTCCGCGCCGCTCCGGCTGACCGCCGCCGACTCCGGCAACAACGGCTACACGGTCAAGTGGCAGGCCGCCGCGGGTGCCCGTCCCACCGTCAGCGGCGCGAGGGCGGTCACCGGCTGGTCGCTCGCCGACCCCGGGAAGAACATCTGGCGGGCCGGCGTCGGCGCCGGGATCGACACCCGGCAGCTCTACGTCAACGGCGCCATCGCCACCCGCGCCCGCACCCAGGTGAACCGTGCGGACTTCACCCCGAACAGCAGCGGCCTCGCCTTCACCAACGGATCCCTGGGCTACCTGAACAACCTCGCCAACAAGGGCCGCGTCCAGGTGGAGAGCGTCGGCTCGTTCACCGACCGGTACGCCTCGGTGCAGAACATCACCGGCAACTTCATCACGATGCAGCAGCCCGGCTGGAGCAACAACAACTTCGGGTACGACACCTTCACCAGCCCGCACCGGGCGGGCCCGCTCTACCTGGCCAACGCCTACGAGTTCCTCGACGCGCCGGGCGAGTGGTACCTCGACCCCCAGACCGGCGCGCTGTCCTACATCCCGCTCTCCGGGCAGAACATGAGCACCGTGAGCGTGGAGCTGCCGGTGCTGCAGTCCCTGGTGAACGTCGGGGGCACCTACGACGCGCCCGCGCACCACATCGCGTTCACCGGCATCACGTTCACCGGCACGACCTGGACGGCGCCGAGCGGCAACCAGGGGTACGTGGACCAGCAGACCGGCGTCTACATGGCCGGCGACTGGAGCCGGCCCGCCTTCACCGCCTGCCACAACGGCTGCCCGCAGTTCGAGGCCACCCGGCCGAACTGGTACCAGATGCCCGCCGCCGTGCAGGTGTCCGCCGCCAACAACATCACCTTCAGCGACTCCCAGTTCTTCAACCTGGGGCAGACGGCCGTGGGCATCGGCAACGACGCCAACGGTCACGCCAGCGGCGTCGGCCTGGGCGCGAGCAACGTCACCGTCACCCGCTCCGAGATCGCCCGCAGCTCGGCCGGCGGCATCGTGGTCGGCGGCGTGCGCGCCGACGCGCACCACCCCGGCGACCAGCGGATGGTCAACCGGAACATCACCGTCAGCAACAACCGCATCCACGACCTCGGCGTGGAGTACCGGGGCATCGTCTCGGTCCTGACCACCTACGTCAGCACCTCCGCCGTCACCAACAACGAGGTCTACAACATGCCGTACACCGGCATGTCGATCGGGTACGGCTGGGGCGCCAACGACGCCGGCGGCAGCAACCACTACGCCGACCGCGGCCTGTACAACTACCAGCCGCGCTACACCACGGCCACCACCGCGTCCAACAACCGGCTCTCCGGCAACTACGTGCACGACGTCATGCAGCAGATGAACGACGGCGGGTGCATCTACACGCTGTCGGCGAACCCGGGCGGGCTGATCAGCGACAACCACTGCCTGCGGACCAACGGCTACTTCGGTCTCTACTTCGACGAGGGCTCCCGCTACTACACCGCCCGCAACAACGTCTTCGCCTCCACCGGCACCTGGGCCACCGCCAACTACTGGTTCGCCGAGAACATGGGGAACTTCACCGTCACCGGCAACTGGTCGACCAACGGCAGCACCAACGTGACCAACGGCGACCGCGGCAACGTCGTGAACAACAACGTCACGGTCGCCAACGGCAACTGGCCCTCGGGCGCCCAGGCCGTGATCGCGGCCGCCGGGCCCGGGGGAACCAGCCCCCAGCCGGGCTCGCAGATCGTCGGGGCCCAGTCGAACCGCTGCGCCGACGTGACCGGCAGCAGCACCGTCAACGGGGCCCAGGCGCAGCTGTGGGACTGCGGCACCGGCACCAACCAGCGCTTCACCCACACCTCGGGCAAGCAGTTGCAGGTGTACGGCAACAAGTGCCTGGACGCCTACGCCCGGGGGACCGTCAACGGCACCCAGGTGGTCATCTGGGACTGCAACGGCGGCACCAACCAGCAGTGGAACGTCAACGCCAACGGCACCGTCACCGGCGTGCAGTCCGGCCTGTGTCTCGACGCCAACGCGGGTGGTACGGCCAACGGCACCAAGCTCATCCTGTGGGCCTGCAACGGCGGCGCCAACCAGCGCTGGAGCCTGCGAAGCTGAGCCGGTCGTCTCTCATGCCCTCACCCGGGACGGTCTTTCCCGGGGCGGTCCCGCCGCCCCGGGAAAGACCGTTCCCGCCGTGCGGGGCCGGGGTGCTCTCATCGCCCCCCGGAAGACCGTCCCTCACGCGCGCCGGGGAGGCGTTCCGTCCGCTCTCAGGCCTGTCCCATCCGCTGGCGCTGGCGGCCCAGGCCGTCGATCTCGACCTCGACCACGTCGCCCGCGCGCAGGTACGCCTCCGGGCCGATGCCGAGGGCGACCCCGGCGGGGGTGCCGGTGTTCACCACGTCGCCCGGCTCCAGGACCATGAACTGGCTGAGGTACCAGATCACATGATGAACCCCGAAGATCTGATTCTTGGTGCCACCGTTCTGGCGGAGCCGCCCGTTGACCCACAGGCGCAGGCCGAGCGCCTGCGGGTCGCCCACCTCGTCCGGCGTGACCAGCCAGGGGCCCAGCGGGTTGAACGTCTCGCACGACTTGCCCTTGTCCCACTGGCCGCCGCGCTCGTTCTGGAACTCCCGCTCGGAGACGTCGTTGGCGATCGCGTACCCGGCGATCACGCCCGCCGCCTCCGCCGGGGAGGACAGGTAGCGGGCCGTGCCGCCGAGGACCACGGCCAGTTCGACCTCGTAGTCGGTCTTCACGCTGCCACGCGGCACCAGGACCTCGTCCTCGGGGCCGACGACCGTGTTGGGCGCCTTCATGAAGACCACCGGCTCGGCGGGGATGGCGGCGCCGGTCTCCTCGGCGTGGTCGGAGTAGTTCAGCCCGATACAGATGATCTTCCCCGGCCTGGCCACCGGAGCGCCGATCCGCTCGTACGGCCCGGCCTCGGGCAGAGCGCCCTCGGCGAGGGCGGACCGTACCCGCTCGACGCCTCCCCGGGCGAGGAACGCGCCGTCGATGTCGGCCGTCAGCGCCGACAGGTCCAGCGTCCTGCCGTCGGGTCCCATGACGCAGGGCCGCTCCCGGCCCGGCGGACCCACCCGCAACAGTTTCACGAAACGCCTTCTCTCATGTGGTTCGCAGGCATGCCGGTCGGGCCGGGCCTGACGGATTCGTCGAATCGGGGGGAAGTCTCCGGACGCCTCGGTGCGGCCGGGCGGGGCCGGCGTTCAGCGCTCCAGGCGCACGGGCTCGTCCGGCCCGCCGCGGCGGACGATCCAGGCGTCGGTGATGTGGGTGAACATCGCCTCGGCGGCGCCGCCGGGGTCGCGGGCGGCGATGCGCTCGTAGATGCGGCGGTGGCCGAGGTTGGACGCCACGCACAGGGCCCGCTGGGGCTGGCCCATGTAGCGGGCGGTGTTGATGACCTGGCTCTCCAGGGCCCGCACCACGCCGCGGGCGATCCGGTTCCCGGACGCCTGCATGATCGTGTCGTGGAAGGCGAGGTCGTGCTTGGCGTAGGTGACATGGTCGTCCACGAGCTCGTCCATCCGGTCCACCAGCGCGCGCAGCCGGACGACGGTGGCGGGTTCCGCGAGGCGTGCGGCGAGGTTCGCCATGTCGGACTCCAGCACGCGCCGGGTGACGACGAGGTCGTCGAGGATGGACAGGCCCTCGTCCTCGGCGATGGTCGCCGCGAGGACGTGCTCGTCGAGCATGTCCCACATCGTCGGTGGGGTGACGATGGTGCCGCTGCCCTGGCGGATCTGCACCAGCCCCTTCTCCTGGAGGATCTTCAACGCCTCGCGGACGACGGTCCGGCTCACCGAGAAGGCGTCACAGAGCGCGGGTTCGGCGGGCAGCGGCGTGCCCGGGGGGTGCACTCCCCGGACGATGCGCTCCACCAGCTCCGCCGTCACCGCCCTGGCGAGGTTGGCCGGCCGCCGCACCCACGCCGGCGGGGGCGCTGCGCCCGGCGGCGACTCCTGCGATGTCGTCATATCTCCTCCGCTGCCGCGGGCGGCGCCACATTTCGACATCAGTATATGGCACACATATTGACGTCAGACGTCATACGAATTACGTTTCGCCTCACATCGCGGCCGGGCGAGCCGGCCGTCCTCTGGAGAGTGAACATCCGATGAAGCAGCGAACATTATGGTCTGCCCTCTTGGTCACCGGACTGGCCCTGGCCGGCTGCGGAAGCGCCACCCGGCCCGCGTCGGCGCCGAGCGAGTCCGGCAGCAAGGTCACCAAGCTCGTGGTCTGGGACTGGAAGTCCGGTGACGCGGCCGCGGCCTCCTACATCCAGAAGGCCAAGGCCGACTTCGCCAAGAAGCACCCCGGCGTCACGGCCGAGTTCGTGGCCCAGCCGTTCGACCAGTACTACACCCTGCTGGGCGCGGCCATCCAGTCCGGCGCGGGACCGGACGTCATGCTCTTCAACGGGGGCGGCCAGATCCGTGACCGCGTGGACGCGCTCCTCCCGCTCGACCAGTACCTGGCCGAGGACAAGGAGCGCCTGGCGGGCTGGGACGCGTTCAGCAAGGACAACAAGATCTACGCCGCGCCGGTGACGTTGCAGGGCCACCCCATCTACTACAACAAGACGCTGTACGAGAAGGCCGGGATCGCCAGCCCCGCCACGACCTGGGAGAAGTTCATCGGCGACTGCGCCGTCATCAAGCAGAAGACCGGGTCCAGGTGCTTCGCGCTCGGCAACAAGGAGGGCGCCGGCATCCAGTTCTTCATGTCGGGCCTCGGCTCGGGCATCCTGACGGCGCAGGAGTACGACGACTGGATCGCCGGGAAGCGCGACTGGTCCTCCCCCAACGTGAAGAAGATCTTCAAGCTGTGGAAGGACGCCGGCGACGCGAAGCTGAACAACGACGGAGCCAACTCGACCGCGATGTTCAACGACGCCTTCACGATCTTCAACTCCGGCAAGGCCGCCCACATCATCGGCCTGATGTCGGACATCGGGCACTGGAAGGACTTCAGCGAGTTCCTCGGCCCCGACAAGGTCGGCGTCATGTCCGCCCCGGTCGTCACCGACGGCACCACCCCGAGCCTCGCCTACGACGGCGGCATCGGCTACGCGGTCGCGAAGTGGGCCAAGGACCCGAAGCTGGCCGCCGACATGGTGCGGTCGCTGACCACGACCGACGCCCTGACCTCCTTCTACTCCGAGGCCGGCGCGATCGCGTCCGACACCACGATCGACGTGTCGCAGGGCCCCGCGGCCGTCGGCACGCTCGTGTCCCAGCTCAAGGAAGGCAAGCCCGCCCTGCACGTCGCGCTGTCCTCCAAGACCCTGGACCTGATGGGAAGGCTGTCCCAGCAGCTTCTGAGCGGATCGGCGACCGTCGACGAGGTGGTGGAGCAGCTTGCCGCCTCGGATCGGGCGAGCTGATCCCGTGCCGATCCGAGATTCGTCACCGCTGGTCCGCCCGGTCGGCCCCGGGCGGACCGACGGAGGGGGGACGGGGCGGCGGGAGCGGCGCGCCGCCCCCCGGCCCGCCCCCCGGGCCGCCCCCCGGCCGTTCTCCCGCGCGCTGCGTTCCGATCGCCTCGCCCCCTACGTCCTGGTGGCCCCCGCCGTACTGATCATCGTCGCGCTGCGGCTGTGGCCGCTGCTGATGGGCGTCAACTTCTCCTTCACGGGCGACGGCGAACGCAACGGCATGATGGTCGGCCTCGACAACTACCTGGAGATGTTCCAGGACGCGACGTTCCAGAGCGCGCTGCGCAACGTCGGGCTGCTGGTGCTGCTGCTCCCCGTGGCGGTGGCCATCCCGGGCCTGCTCGCGACGTTCATCTACCTGCGCGTGCCCGGGCACCGGTTCTTCCGCAGCGTCTACTTCTTCCCGGCCGTACTCTCACCGGTGATCGTCGGCGCGATCTTCAACCTCATGCTCGCCTTCGACGGCTCGCTGAACACCGTCCTCGGGATGTTCGGCATCGGCCCGGTCGACTGGCTCGGCGACCCGGACGTCGCCATGTTCACGGTCGTCGGCGTGCAGATCTGGGCGACGTTCGGGATGGCCCTGGTGGTGTTCCTCGCCGGGTTCGCCACCCTGGACGCCACGCTCCTGGACGCGGCCCGGATGGACGGCGCGTCACTCCCCCAGACCATCCGGCACGTGATCATCCCGGGTCTGACCCGCACCATCCAGTTCGTCTTCGTGACCACGATGATCGGGATGCTGACGTCCATGTTCGGCCTGCTGTACATCATGACCAGCGGGGGCCCGGAGGGCTCCACCTACCTGCCGGAGTACTACATCTGGATCCAGCAGGGACAGATGAACCGTCCCGCGCTCGCCTCGGCCGCGTCGACGGTCCTCTTCCTCATCATGCTCGTGGTGGGACTCCTGCAGATCAGCGTGCTCCGCCGCGCCGGAAGGGAGGACTGATGAACGGCAAACGCCTGGGCATGTGGGTGGCCGCCGTCCCGATGGCGCTCCTCGCGCTGGCGACGATCTACCCCCTCGTGTTCACCGCCAACGTCGCCGTGAAGACCCGGCGCGAGTACGTCCTCGACCGGTTCTCCCCGGCGACCTCCCTGAACTGGGACAACATCGTCACGGCGTGGAACAGTGTCGGCATGGCGCGGTACTTCGCCAACTCGCTCCTCGTGGTGACGATCTCGGTGGCCCTCCTGCTGCTCTTCGGGTCGATGGCGGGCTTCGCGTTGGGCCAGCTACGGTTCCGCGGTTCCACGGTGCTCTTCCTGGGCTGTCTCTCGGCCCTGTTCATCCCCTTTCAGGTGATCATGGTGCCGCTCGCGCGGGTCATGGCGGACAGCGGCCTCATCGACACCTACCCGGGACTGATCCTGTCCTACGTCGCGCAGTTCCTCCCCTTCACGATCTTCCTGATGACGAGTTACTACAAGACCGTCCCACGGGAGATCATCGATGCGGCCAGGATCGACGGGAACACGACCTACGGCGTCTACCGGCGGATCATGCTGCCGATGGGGACTCCGGCCCTGCTGTCGGTCGGCATCCTCGACACCCTGTTCTGCTGGAACGACGTCCTCATCTCCCTGCTGATGATGCCGTCGGCCGACCACCGCACCCTCATGGTCGGGGTCACCTCGCTGCGCGGGCAGTACTCCGACGACATTCCCACCTTCGCCTCCGGGGTGCTCATCGCCGGCGTACCCATGTTGATGATCTATCTTTTCCTCCAGCGTCAGATCGCCGACGGTGTCACCGCCGGTTCCACGAAGGGCTGACATGCGTATCTCGGGGTATCGCACGTTGACGACGGTCCAGGAATGGGACCGCCCGGTCGGTGACGCCAACGGCGTCTACGCCGACGGGACCGTTCCGATCTCGATCATCATGGTGGACACCGACGAGGGGATCACCGGTGTCGGCATCGGGCCGCACGTGGAGCTCGACGGCGTCTTCGCCGCCATCGAGGGCGAGGACCCGCGCGGCGTCACGGCGCTGTACGACCGCATGCTGCGGCAGACCTTCAAGGCGGGTCACGCGGGCGCGGTGTTCGGGACCATCGGCGCGCTCGACACCGCCCTGTGGGACATCAAGGCGAAGGCGGCCGGTGAACCGCTCTGGCGCCTGCTGGGCGGGCGCGACAGACGGGTTCCCGCCTACGCCTCGGGCCTGGACATCGGCCTGACCGACGACGAGCTCGTCTCGGCGTACGAGGTCTACGCCCGGCACGGCCTGCGGGCGGCCAAGATCAAGGGAGGCCTCGACATCGAGCGGGACCGGCACCGCCTGACGCTGGTCCAGGAGGTCCTGACCGAGGCCTCACGCGGCACCCGGCCGGGCCTGATGCTCGACGTGAACGAGGCCTGGTCGCGCAAGCAGGCGATCCGGCACGTGCACGAGCTGGAGCGCACCCTGGATCTCATCTGGATCGAGGAGCCCGTCCGGCGCTGGGACGCCGAGGGCCTGGCCGTCGTCGGCCGCGGGATCCGCGCGTCGGTCGCCACCGGGGAGAACCTCACCGGGCTGGAGCAGTACCGTCCGCTGCTGGCCGCGGGGGCCGTCGACATCGTCCAGACGGCCGCGGTCTGGGGGGTCACCCACTTCCTGCGGGTGTCCGCCCTGGCGCACGCCCACGACCTGCCGGTCAGCCCGATCGGCAACATCCCGGTCGGTCTGCTGCACGCCGCGACGTCGGTGCCGAACCACATGGTCAGCGAGCTGCAGGACCTGCGGCCGCCGGTGGGGGTGTCGGTCGACCTGAGCGTCGAGGGCGGCGCGTTCCTGCTCGGGGACTCGCCCGGCCTGGGCCTCGTGATCGACGAGGACGCCATCGGGGGGCTCACCCGCCGGCCGGGCACCCTGACGGCCGACGGCCCCGGCGTCCGGCCCGAACAGGCCGGCCGGCGGCTGCTGTCGGTGTCCGACAACGGTCACGTCGAGCGGCAGCGCATGCTCGCCCCCCTGCTCGTGGACGGCAGGCACCGGACGCCGAGGTGAGCGCCGGCGTCCGGTGCCTGCCGTCCACGATGCATTTCGGACCCGAGGAGGGGAACCCACGTGTGTCCGTCACCCGTGCCGCACGGACGTCCGCCGGCCTCGCCCCGGGCGGAGGCCGCCCGGGGCGGCCACACGATCGTGGTCGCGCCCTGTGGAGCCGGGAACGCCGACGACAGGGGGCCGGGGAGCGCGGACCGGCCACTGGCGACGCCGGAGGAGGCACAGCGGCGGGCGCGCGCGGCCGCGGCCGGGGGTGACCGCGACGTCACCGTCGTGCTCCTGGACGGGACCCACCGGCCGGCCCTCCCGCTGCGCTTCGGCGCCGCCGACTCCGGCCGGAACGGGCACACCGTGACCTGGAAGGCGGCGCGCGGCGCCACACCCGTGCTGAGCGGCTCCAGGCCCGTCACCGGATGGGAGCCCGACGGCACCGACGGCACCGGGGACGCCCTCACGGGCGTCCACAGGGCCCACGTGGGCACCGGGTTCGACAGCCGCCAGCTCTACGTCGACGGGGTCCCGGCGCGGCGCGCGCGGATCGAGCTGGCTCCCGGCGACATCACGCTGACCCCGACCGGTTTCACCCTCGACGACCCCGGCCTCGCGCACCTGGCCGCCCTGCCCGACCAGGAGCGCGTCGAATTCCAGGCGATGCTGTCGTTCACCAACCGGTTCGCGCCGGTGCGGAGCATCTCCGGTTCGACGGTCGTCATGCGGCAACCGGCCTGGGACAACAACACCTACGGCTACGACACCGTCCAGGCCCCGTTCCGCACGCCGAGGTTCTTCCTGCTCAACTCAAGAAGCTTCCTGGACGAGCCCGGCGAATGGTATCTGGACACCACGGCGGGAACGCTCTACTACAAGCCCCTTCCTGGGCAGGACCTCTCGCGCGCCCGGGTGGAGCTGCCGCGGCTGGAGACGCTGGTCGAGGTCGGCGGCACCTACGACGAGCCCGCCCACGACCTGCGGTTCGAGGGCCTGACCTTCGCCGGCACCACCTGGCTGCGCCCCGGCTCGCCCGACGGGTACGCCAACCAGCAGACCGGCGTGTTCATCGGCGGCGTCCAGCCGGACCGGCCGGCCGACGCGTTCACCTCCTGCTCCTGCGGCTGCGCGGGCCTGGAGGCGTCCCGCGACGGCTGGTCGCAGGCGCCCGCGGCGGTACAGGTGTCGGCGGCCGAGGACGTCGCGTTCGTCGGGGCCACCTTCGTCAACCTCGGTTCCGTCGGGCTCGGCATCGGCAACGACGCCGATGCCCACGCCACCGGCGTGGGACTGGGCGCGCGCCGGATCTCGGTCGTGGGGTGCACGTTCACCGCGAGCTCCGGCGGCGGCATCGTGGTCGGCGGCGTACGCACCGACGCGCACCATCCGTCCGACCCCCGCATGGTCAACAGCGACATCGTGATCAGCGACAACCGCGTCCACGCGACCGCGCTCGAGTACCTGGACCAGGCCGCGATCCTCGCCACCTATGTCACGCGACTGGCCGTCGAGCACAACCACGTCTCCGGCATGCCCTACATGGGCATCGGGATCGGTTACGGCTGGGGCGCCAACGACCCGGGGGGCAGCCCCGACTACCTCGCCCGGGGGCTCTACGACTTCCGGCCGGTCCACGACACGCCGACGACCCTGAGCGACGTCCGCGTCGTGGGAAACCATGTGAGCGACGTGGTGCGGACGCTGTCCGAGGCCGGCTGCATCTACACGCTCTCGGCGATACCCGGCGGCGTCGTCGAGGAGAACCACTGCGAGAACAGCGGGCAGTACGGCCTGTACTTCGACGAGGGCTCCCGGTACCTGAGCGTGAGCCGCAACGTGTTCGCCGACACCGCGGGAGCGTGGGCGCACGCCAACACCCGGGACGGCAACCACACCGGCGACCTCACGCTGACCGGGAACCACGTGACCGATCCCACCGTCACCGGCGTCGTCGACGGGGACCGTGGCAACGTCGTCCGCGGCACCGTCGTCGTCGACGGGGACAACCTCCCGATCGAGGCCAGTCAGGTGATCTACGACGCGGGCCCCACCGGCCCCTGGCGCGGCGCTCCCGACCCGCGACGCCCCCCGGTCGGCGCCTTCCTCGCGGCCGGCCCTCCCCCCGGCGGCGACGGCAACACGGCCACCGTCACCGTCACGGTGAAGAACCTGGGCGACCGCCCGGTCACCGGCCTGACCGTCTCGATCACCGTCCCCGAGGGCCGGGCCGAACGCGCCGGCGGGCCGGTGAGACGTACGCTGCCTCCCGGCGCCTCGGACACCGAGACGTGGAGGATCACGGGGTCCGAGCCGCTCACGCCCCCGGCCGGCCACCTGCCCGTCAGGGCATCGGTGACCTTCCGGGCCGATGGGACCGGCCACGTCCTGAAAAGGAGCTCCGACTCACTTTGGGTGATCGGTAACTCAGGGTGAGTTCGGAGAGTGCTGGGCGCATGCCGTCGTTGCTCGCGATTTCGTAACGGGCCGCACGCGCGAGCGGCCGCTCGTCAAGGATCCGGTTTGCCGAGAACCCGATCATCAACGAGCGGCCATGGAGTCGATCGTGCTGCCTCCCCCGGCAGGCGACGATGCCTGCTGCCCCCGTCTGTTGTGTTCCGCGCTCAAGGACACGCGTGTCCGGGGAGTTGAGGACCGAGGTGACACCCCGCTGATCACGGCGCGGGCCGTGGCGGCCGAAGCTGCATGCCCGCGCTGTGGCCGCCCCCCAACCCGGGTGCACGGCCGCTACCGGCGGATGCCGGGGGCCTGGCGGCGGGTGGACGGCAGGTCCCGGTCGAGTTGGAGGTGCGCCGGTTCTTCCGCGGCGAGCCGCCCTGTGATCCGAATTCGCGTACTCCGCCAGCACCCCATCACGCTCTGTCGTTCGACCCTCAGGAGTGGGTCAGAGCCGGTTGTGCCAGTGGGTCCGGGCGTCACCGATCGCCGTGACGCTTTCCGGCAAGGCGCCTGCCATCGGGGAAGGCCGGAAAGCTATCGCCGGCCACGAAGGTCCTCCAGCGCAGCCGCGACCTCACGAACCTGCCCGGGCTGCCGGGTGCACCAATCGGAGACGTCGTTGAACCACCGGTTCCAGACGGAGCCGACGACGCCAGCGGTGATTTTTTCCCTACCACGCACGAGAGCGGTGAGATCACGCACTTCGGAGTCGTATTCGTCGTCGGGGGCCCCCATGCCCAACAGGCCTTCGGGATCGTATCGGTTGATCAACTCGCGGACAGCGGTGGTTAACCGGTCATCAGTCATGGCTCCAGCATGCCCCGGTACGCAGGCGGACGGCAGGCGCCTGCCGGGGCTCGGAACGGGATGGCCTCGCCGAGGACCTCACCTTCGGCCACGGCGCCCACAACGCCGGATACCGGCTGGTCACGGTTCAAGGTCTCTACTGCCTGTGCCCATGTCCACGCTCCGTCACCACGTCATCGAGAGCGGGCCAGAGCCTGAAAGGGCGCCGGCGCCGGCCGCGCCCTCCCCGCCGCGGGAGGACGGGACGCCGGACGGGTCACCGTCTCCCCCGCCGTCTCCCCCGGCGGCGATGTGACGCGCCGGTCACGGGCGGAGCGGCTCGATGTTCAGGGCTCCGGAGCGGAAGTCCGCCACCTCCACCTCGGCGCCGGGAAAGCCGGCCTCGCGTACGGCCGGCACCAGGTCCGGCAGGGCGGCGGCCCGGCTCCTCAGGGCGGCGTCCAGCTCCACCCGCACCCGGTCGCCGAGGTCGCGGACCCGAAGGTCGGTGACGGGCAGGCCGGCCCGGGCCAGCAGGTGGCGCACCGCCCGTTCGGCCGTCTCGATCCGGTGCAGCCGGGCCGGCGTCACCTCCACGCCGTAGGCGACCCGGCTGGCGAGGCAGGGCGCGGCCGGTTTGTCCCAGGTGACCAGGTCCCACGCCCTCGCGGCCCGCCGCACCTCGGCCTTGGTCATGCCGGCGTCGCGCAGCGGGGCGAGCACCCCGCGCTCGTCGGCGGCCCTGATGCCCGGCCGGAACGGGTCGACGGCGTCGTCGGCGTTGGTGCCGGTGGCGACGTGCGCGAAGCCGTGCTCCGCCGCCACCCGGCCGATCACGTCGAGCACCTCCGACTTGCAGAAGTAGCAGCGGTCGCGGCCGTTGGCGCGGTAGCCGGGGTTCGCCGCCTCGGCGGTGGCCGGAAGCAGGTGCGGGACGCCGAGGGAGGCCGCGAACCCCCGGGCCATGTCGCGTTCCTCGGCCGCCAGGCTGTCGGAGACCGCCGTGACGGCCAGCACCCGCCCGGTCCCGAGCGCCCGGACCGCCGCCGCCAGCACCAGCGCGGAGTCGGCGCCGCCGGAGAAGGCGACGGCGAGCGAGCCGAGGGCCGCCAGCCGGTCGAGCAGCGCGTCGATCTTGGCATCGGGGGTCATGCCGGTCCTTCCTCCCGCGCGGGCCGCGCCGGGCGCCGTTCGCGGTCCAGCCGCAGCGCGCGGGCGGCCGTCTCGCGCAGGGACAGGCCGAGGGCGGCCGAGGCGGCGGCCACGTCGTCGTGTTCGGGTTTGGCCGAGTGGGGCCCGTGCTTGATCCGCACGCGGTGGCCCGCCAGGTCCACCTCGGTGGTGTGCCGGGGCAGGGCCGTGCGCTCGACCGCGATCTCGCGTACGCCGAGCGCGCCGGTCTCGGCCAGGACCAGCCCGCGCAGGGCCGCTACGGCGGCGGGGCGGCACAGCACGTGCAGCACGTGCGCGGGCCGTCCCTTCTTCATGACGGCCGGGGTGGCCCAGGCGTCCAGGGCCCCGGCGTCGAGGGCCCGCGCGATGGTGTGGCCGAGGACCTCGCCGGTGACGTCGTCCAGGTTGGTCTCCAGGACGACCAGGGGCTCGGTGCCGGCGTCGCGGGCGGGCTCGGCGAGGGTGACGGCGACGATGTTCGGGCGGTCGGGGAGCTCCCTGGTGCCCGCGCCGTAGCCGGTCGCCACCGGGGTCATCGCCGGCGGCGGGGTGTAGCGCGCCTCCATCGCGCGCAGCAGCGCCGCCCCCGTGGGGGTCACGGTCTCCCCTGGCAGGTCGCTGCCGGTCACCATGGCTCCCCGCAACAGGACCGCGGTCGCGGGGGCCGGTACGGGCAGCACGCCGTGGCGGGTGGTCACCGTGCCGGTGCCGAGGGGGATCGGGGCGCAGTGCACGGCCGTGACGCCGAGCAGGTGCAGCGCGGCGGCGACGCCGACGATGTCCACGAGCGCGTCGTGGCCGCCCAGCTCGTGCAGGTGCACCCGGCCGGGGTCGACGCCGTGGATCGTCCCCTCCGCCTCGGCGATCGCCCGCAGCGCGGCGGTGGCCAGGGCGGCGACCGGTTCCGGCCGGGCGGACCCGGCCATGGAGATCAGCTCGGCCGCCCGCCGTTCGGTGGCCGTGTCGGTGACCGTGACCCGTACGCGGGTCGCCGTCAGCCCGTGGGTGAGCACCCGCCCGGCCGTCAGCTCCCACCCGGTCAGGCCGGTCGATCCGACCGCCGCGCGAATGCCGTCCGGCGGCGCCCCGGCGTCGACGAGCGCCGCCAGCAGCATGTCCCCCGCCAGCCCGGTGAACGGGTCGATCCAGCAGATCACCTTCCTCCTCCCGGCTCCGCCGCCTCCGCACCCGCCGGGGACGGGGCGGAGGGGGCCGTGGCGGACGGGAACGAGGACGGGGTGGCGTGGTGGGCGGCGTGGTGGGCGGCGTGGTGGGCGGCGTGGTGGGCGGCGTGGTGGGCGGCGTGGTGGGCGGCGGTGCGGGCGAGCCGGTGGGCGGCCATGGCGGCACCGAAGCCGGAGTCGATGTTGACCACGGTGAGGCCGGCGGCGCACGAGGACAGCATCGCCAGCAGGGCGGTGACACCCTCCAGGGCCGCGCCGTACCCGACGGAGGTGGGCACGGCGATCACCGGTGCCGCCACGAGCCCGCCGACGGCGCTGGCCAGCGCGCCCTCCATGCCCGCGACGACGATCACCGCGTCGGCCGCGCGCAGCCGTCCGGTCTCGGCGAGCAACCGGTGGATGCCGGCCACGCCCACGTCGCGGATCACGGTGACGTCCAGCCCGAGCGCCCGGGCCACGGCCGCCGCCTCGGCCGCCACCGGCCCGTCGGAGGTGCCCGCCGTGACCACCGCGACCGCGAAGGCGCCGACGGCCACCGGTCGCCACACCAGCAGCCGCGCCGCCGGGTCGTACGACCCGTCCGGCACGGCCCCCAGGACGGGCCCGGCGACCGCCTCCTCGGCCCGGGTGACCAGCACCGGGCCGGTGTTGCGGGCGAGCAGGACGGAGACGATGGCGGCGATCTCCCCGGCGGTCTTGCCCGGCCCGTAGACGACCTCGGGCGTCCCCTGGCGGGCCTCCCGGTCCACGTCGACCCGGACGAACCCCAGATCCACCGCGTCCACCGCGTCCGTCGTGTCCGTCGTGTCCGTCGTGTCCGTCGCGTCCACCGTGTCGGCCGTGTCCGTCGTGTCCGTCGCGCGTTCGCTCATGCCCGGCCGCCGGACAGGTAGGGAATGGTCTGCGGGCCCTCCGGCAGCACGCACACGCGGGCGCCCGGCCCGGCGGCGGCCAGCGCCTCGGCCACCGTGGCCTCGATGTCGGCGGTCCGTTCCAGGTGCGCGGCCGCCAGGTCGGCGTCACCGAGGTGGGAGGTGTGCATCACCACCCGCGCACCCGCCTGGATGCGCGCCTGGATCTGCACCTGCCACTGGTCGGGGACGGTCACCGGCCGGGCGGCGATCGCGTCGAGCAGCGCCCTCGGGGAGGGCTCCGAGGCCAGCACCTCACGGTAGGAGCCGTGGTCGGGGAAGCCGTCGCGGCACTCGGCGGCGCAGACGATCACGCCGCCCGGCCGGACCACCTGGAACGCCGCCGACATGCCCTTGACCGACTGGTAGAGGTTCTGGTCGAGGGGGTAGCCGGAGTTGGTGGTGACCACCACGTCGAAGGGCGCCTCGACCCGTCGCATGGCGACCCGGCGGGCGGCGTCGGTGGCGGCGGCGTGCATGGGCAGGATGTCGCCCCCGAACGCCGCCGCGATGTCCTTGTCCCGGTTGAGGATCACGTCGAGGGCGAAGGTCACCCCGGTGCCCTCGGCGATGGCCCGCACGTCGTCGTGCACGGGGTTGCCCTCGATCACTCCCCAGGTGGCCCGGGGGTCGCCGATGCGCGCGGCGTCGTGCAGCGTGAGCACGGTCTCCAGCCCGGCCAGGCCGGGGGCGACCAGCTTGGGCCCGCCGGAGAAGCCCGCGAAGAAGTGCGGCTCCACGAAGCCGGTGGTGATGCGCACGTCGGCCTCGACCCAGGCGGTGTTCAGCCACACCGGCACGTCCTTGCCGAAGCGGCCGAGGTAGGTGAGCGATCCCGTGTCGCGGGCGTCGTGGTTGACGATCCGCACGGAGTCCACGACCGCGTCGCCGAACATGGCGCGCAGCTCGGCCTCGGTGTTGCCGCGATGGGTGCCGGTCGCGACGAGGATCGTCACGTCGTCCGGGTCGACGACGCCGTCGAGCTCGTCGAGGATCGCCGGGATCATCAGGTGGCGCGGCTGGGGGCGGGTGATGTCGCAGGCCGAGATGGCGACGCTCTGGCCGGGCCGTACCCTCTCGCGCAGCGGCGGCCCGGACACCGGGTCGCGCAGGGCCGCCCGAAGCGCGCCCGCCGGGTCGGGCACGGCCGCGTGGTGGACGGGGGTCACCACCGTGGTGGCCTCGTCGGGCAACTCGATCGTCAGGCCGGTCTCGCCGTAGGCCAGGCGGATCCTCATCGTGTCTCCTCCTCGGCGGGCTCCGGCCAGAGCCCGCCGGCGATCCCGGTGCCGGCCGGGGCCCGATCGCCGCCGGCCCCGGCCGCGGGGGCCTCCACGTTCTCCAGCACCGAGCGGAGCCACGTCTCGGTCGTGCCGATGTGCACCAGCGCCGCCGCCTGGGCGAGCGCCGCGTCACCCGCGGCCAGGGCGTTGTAGATCGCCTCGTGCTGGGCGATGGTCGTGTGCGAGCTGCCGTCCTCGACCGTGCCGCGCCACACCCGCATCCGCAGGGTACGGCCGGAGATCCCCTCCAGCAGGGTGGACAGCGTCTCGTTGCCGGCCGCCCGCACCACGGCGTGGTGGAAGGCGGCGTCGTGGTGGTTCAGCTTCTCCACGTCGTCGCGGGCCGCGCGCATCGCGGCCAGGTGCTCGCCGACCTCGGCGAGCTGTCCGGCGGAGATCAGGGACGCGGCCAGCGCGGTCGCGGCGGGTTCCAGCATCCGCCGCACCTGGACGATCTCCAGCAGGGTGTCGTCGCGCAGCAGTTCGACGGCCAGCCCCAGCCCTTCCAGCAGCAACCGCGGCTCCAGGCTGGTGACGTAGGTGCCGTCGCCCCGCCGCACGTCGAGCACCCGGGCCACGACCAGCGCCTTGACCGCCTCGCGCAACGGGTTGCGGGAGACCCCGAGCTGGGCGGCGAGCTGGTGCTCGGGGGGGAGCCGCGCCCCGGGGGGAAGATCACCCGACCGGACGAGCGCCCGGATGCGGGAGATCGCCTCGTCGGTCAGGGACATGGGCACGACCTCCGGTCGCGGGAGCACTCGGTCGGTATGCGGGTCACCGCGGGAACATAACAGACATCCCATGTTCGCGCGAGAGGCCGGTCCACCGCAAGGCGGACGTGGGTGACGTACGCGCGGGGAGGTCTGAAATATTCAGATTTTTCATCATATTTACGGTATTTCGCTGACAGGTCTGGACAGGTCGCGTGCGGCGGATTACAAAGACATCCCATGTCCATGCGGTGAAAATTTCTTCACCGTCCGGAAACATTCGCTGGAGGTAGACCTTCGTGCGCACCCATCGCCAGAGCGGGGCACCGTGACGGAGTTGATCACCGCGGTCGAGGCCCACGACATCCGGTTCCCCACCTCCCGGCACCTCGACGGTTCCGACGCCATGAACCCCGAGCCCGACTACTCCGCCGCCTACGTGATCGTGCGGACCGGCGGCGGGCAGGAGGGGCACGCGCTCGCCTTCACCGTCGGGCGCGGCAACGAGATCGCCGTCGCCGCCGTGGAGTCGCTGGCGCCGCTGGTCACCGGACGGCCGGTGGCGGAGGTGCTCGGCGATCTCGGCGGGGTGTCTCGCCGGCTCACCGGTGACAGCCAGCTGCGCTGGCTCGGGCCGGAGAAGGGCGTCATCCACATGGCGGCGGGGGCCGTGCTGAACGCCCTGTGGGACCTTCGTGCGCGCAGGGCGGGCAAGCCGCTGTGGCGGCTGCTGTCGGAGCTGTCGCCGGAGGAGATCGTCGACGTCGTCGACTTCCGCTACCTGGAGGACGCGCTCACCCGGCAGGAGGCGCTGGCCATCCTGCGCGACGCCGAACCGGGCCGCGCCGGGCGCCGCGCCCGCCTGCTCGCCGAGGGCTATCCGGCCTACACCACCACCCCCGGCTGGCTCGGCTACACCGACGACAAGCTGGTCCGGCTGGCCAAGGAGGCGGTCGCCGACGGGTTCCGCCTCATCAAGCTGAAGGTCGGCGCCGATCCGGCCGAGGACGTGCGGCGCGTGCGGCTGGCCCGCGAGGCGGTCGGCCCCGACGTGCGCATCGCCGTGGACGCCAACCAGGCGTGGAACGTCGGCCAGGCGATCGAACGCCTGGCCCCGCTCGCCGAGTTCGACCTGTACTGGATCGAGGAGCCCACCTCCCCCGACGACGTGCTCGGCCACGCCGCCGTCCGGGAGCGGGTCGCGCCCATCAGGGTCGCCACCGGCGAGCACGCCCACAACCGGGTGATGTTCAAGCAGTTCCTGCAGGCGGGCGCGATCGACGTCCTGCAGCTCGACGCGGCCAGGGTCGCCGGGGTCAACGAGAACATCGCCATCCTGCTGCTGGCCGCCAAGTTCGGGGTTCCGGTGTGCCCGCACGCGGGCGGCGTCGGCCTGTGCGAGATGGTCCAGCACCTGGCGATGTTCGACTACGTGGCCGTCAGCGGCACCGTCGAGGACCGCGTCATCGAGTACATCGACCACCTGCACGAGCACTTCACCGAACCGGTGGTGATCGCGGACGGCCGCTACGTCGCCCCCCTGCAACCGGGCGGGGGCGGCGAGATGCACCCGGCGTCGCGCGCCGAGTACGCCTACCCGCACGGCCCCCGGTGGACCGCCGGCGCGACCTCCGACACGGCCGGCACGACCTTCACGGCCGTCGACGCCGGGGAGGTGGCGTGATGGGCACCTTCGACGGGCTCACGGCCGTCGTCACCGGCGGCGCCTCCGGCATCGGCCTGGCCGCCGCGACCCTGCTGGCCGGGCGGGGGGCCCGCGTGGCCTGCCTCGACCTGTTCCCCGGCGACTCCGGCGTGCCCGAGCCCCTGCTCGAGGTGCGGGCCGACGTGGCCGACGACGCGTCGGTGCGGGCCGCCGTGGCCGAGGCCGCGGAGCGGCTCGGCGGCATCGACGTCCTGGTGAACAACGCGGGGATCGGCGCCCAGGGCGGGATCGAGGACAACGACGACGACGAGTGGCGCCGGGTCTTCGACGTCAACGTGTTCGGCATGGTCCGGGTGGCCAGGGCGGCGCTGCCGTACCTGCGGGCCTCACGGGCCGCGGCGATCGTGAACACCTGCTCCATCGCGGCGACCGCCGGGCTGCCCCAGCGGGTCCTGTACTCCTCCACCAAGGGCGCGGTGCTGTCCATGACGCGGGCCATGGCGGCCGACCTGGTCGCCGACGGCGTCCGCGTCAACTGCGTCAACCCCGGCACCGCCGACACCCCGTGGGTGAGCCGGCTGCTGGAGGCCGCCCCCGATCCCGGGGAGGAGCGCCGGGCGCTCGCCGCCCGCCAGCCGATGGGCCGCCTGGTCTCGGCCGACGAGGTGGCCGAGGCCATCGCCTACCTGGCGAGTCCCCTGTCCGGCTCGACCACCGGCACCGACCTGGCCGTGGACGGCGGCATGCACGGCCTCCGGCCGCGACCGAGCACAGGAAAGGAACGACCATGAGACGAGGACTCGCCCTGGGAGCGGCCGTCGCCCTGGCGGCCGGTCTGACCGCCGCCTGCGGGGGCGACGGCGGCGGCGGCACGGCGGCCGCCCCGGGGGGCGGCGGGCCGGTCGTCGGGGTGGACTACCCCCGCTCCGACACCGACTTCTGGAACTCCTTCATCACCTACGTCCCCCGGTTCGGCGCCGAGAACGGCCTGGAGCTGAAGACCACCAACTCCCAGAACGACATCTCCAAACTCACCGCCAACGTGCAGAGCCTCATCGGCCAGGGCGTCAAGGGCCTCGTACTGGCGCCGCAGGACACCGCCGCGGTGGCCCCCACCCTCCAGCAGCTCACCGCGAAGAAGATCCCCGTCGTCATGGTCGACACCCGCCCCGAGCAGGGCGAGGCCTACATGGTGGTACGCGCCGACAACCGGGCCTACGGCCGGAAGGCGTGCAGGTTCCTCGGCGAGAAGCTGTCGGGCAAGGGCAAGGTCGTGATGCTCCAGGGCGATCTGGCCTCCATCAACGGCCGCGACCGCACCGAGGCGTTCAACGAGTGCATGAAGGCCGACTACCCCGGCATCACGGTGTTCGGCGAGGCCACCAACTGGGACGGCGCCGTCGCCTCGCAGAAGCTCCAGACGCAGCTCACCGCCCACCCCGACATCAGGGGCGTCTACATGCAGTCGAGCTTCGCCCTGGCGGGCACCCTCCAGCTGCTCAGGCAGCGCGGCCTGCTGGTCCCGCCGGCCGACCCCAAGCACGTCTTCGTCATCTCCAACGACGGCATCCCCCAGGAACTGAAGGAGATCGCCGCCGGCAACATCGACGCCACCGTCTCGCAACCGGCCGACCAGTACGCCAGGTACGCGCTGGAGTACACCAAGGCCGCCATCGCCGGGAAGACGTACGCGCCCGGCCCGACCGACCACGACAGCACCATCGTCCAGGTGCGTCCCGGCCTGCTGGAGGACCAGCTCTCCGCGCCCCTGGTCACCGCCGACGGCGCCACCTTCGGCGACGTCCCGAGCGTCAAGGCGGACGACTCCTCGCTGTGGGGCAACAACCTTGGCGGCTGACCCGGCGCCCGCCCCCGTCGTCGAGGCGGTGGGCGTCAGCAAGAGATACGGCGAGACCGTCGCGCTGGACCGCGCCGGGATTCAGGTCATGCCCGGCCGGACCCACGCCCTGGTCGGCCGCAACGGGGCCGGGAAGTCCACCCTGGTCTCGATCCTGACCGGCCTGACGTCGCCCGACGAGGGCGAGGTGCGGTTCGGCGGCGAACCCGCCCCGCGCCCGGCCGACCGCGACGCCTGGCGGCGGCGGGTGGCCTGCGTCTACCAGAAGTCCACGATCATCCCCGAGCTGACCGTGGCGGAGAACCTCTACCTGAACCGCCACGACCTGAACCGGTTCGGGCTGGTCCGCTGGGGCGCGCTGCGGCGCAAGGCGGCCACGCTGCTCGCCGACTGGTCGGTGGACGTCGACGTACGCCTGCCGGCCGGTGAGCTGGACGTCGAGCGGCGGCAGTTCGTGGAGATCGCCCGCGCGCTGTCCTTCGGCGCCCGGTTCATCATCCTCGACGAACCGACCGCCCAGCTCGACGCCGCCGCCATCGCCCGGCTGTTCACCCGCGTCCGCGCTCTGCAGGAGCAGGGGGTGACGTTCCTGTTCATCAGCCACCACCTTCAGGAGATCTACGAGATCTGCGACACGGTCACGGTCTTCCGCGACGCCCGGCACATCCTGACCACCGCGGTGGCCGACCTGACGCGCGCCGAGCTGGTGGCGGCGATGGCGGGAGAGGCCACCGGCCTGACCGCGGCACTCCCCCGGACGCCCGTGCCCGCCGGCGCCGGCGAGGTGCTCGGCGTGCGCGGCCTGTCCTACGGCGACGCCTACCGGGAGATCGACCTCGACGTCCGGGCCGGTGAGATCGTCGGCCTGGCGGGCGCGGCGGCCAGCGGCCGGACCGAACTGGCCGAGACCGTCGCCGGGCTGCGCGCGGCCGACGCGGGCGTGGTCGAGGTCGCCGGCCGCCGTCCCCGTCCCGGCAGCGTGCCCGACGCGCTCGCCGCGGGTGTCGGCCTCGTCCCTCGCGACCGGCATCACCAGGGGTTCGTCCCGATGATGTCGATCGCCGACAACGCCACCATGACCGTCCCCGAACGGCTCGGCGAGGCCGGCCTGATCAGCGGCCGGCGGCGCGACCGGCTGGCCGGGACCCTGATCACCAACCTGGCGATCAAGACCCCCGGCCCCGGCCTGCCCGTGACGGGCCTGTCCGGTGGCAACCAGCAGAAGGTCGTCATGGCCAGGGCGCTGGCCTCCGGCCCCCGGCTGCTCGTACTGATCACCCCCACCGCCGGGGTGGACGTGAGGTCCAAGGAGTTCCTGCTCGGCAAGGTCGAGGAGACGGCCGCCGGGGGAAGCGGCGTGCTGATCGCCTCCGACGAGCTCGACGACCTGCGGCTGTGCGACCGGCTGCTGGTGATGTTCCAGGGCCGTCTCGTCGCGGAGATGGCCGCCGGTTGGCACGACCACGACGTGGTGGCGGCCATGGAAGGAGTCCGGCTCGATGTCCCCGACGCCCCAGACGTCCCAGACGCCCCCGATGTCTGAGAAGACCCGCGCGCCCGCCCCGGAGAGCGCCGCCCCCCGGCGGGAACGCCCACGGGTGCGGCTGGCCGCGCTGCGCGACCTCGCGCTGATCCCCGCGATCGTCGTGATCGCCGTCGTCGGCCAGATCGTCAACCCGATCTTCCTGCAGGCCGACAACCTGATCAACATCCTGCAGACCATGTCGGAGATGTCACTGCTGGTCATGGCGCAGACGGTCGTCCTGGTCGCCGGCAAGATGGACCTCTCGCTGGAGTCGACCTTCGGGCTCGCGCCGGGCGTGGCCGCCTGGCTGACCGTCGCCGTCGGCTCGGGCGCCGGGCTGGGTGTGCTGTCGGGCGTCTGGGCGATCCCGGTCACCCTGGCCGTCGGCGCGCTGATCGGCGCGGTCAACGCCCTGCTGATCGTGCGGTTCGGGCTCAACGGCTTCATCGTCACCCTCGGCATGCTGATCGTGCTGCGCGGCCTGCTCACCGGCGTCTCCGGAGGTCAGACCTTCTTCAACCTGCCGCCGTCGATGCTCTACCTCGGCTCGGCCCTGTGGCTCGGCGTGCCCGCCTCGATCTGGCTGTGCCTGCTGCTGTTCGCCGCCGGCGTCGTGCTGCTCGGTTTCACCCGCTACGGCCGCGCCCTGTACGCCATCGGCGGCAACGTGGACGCGGCCAGGGCGGCCGGCATCCGCACCGGCCGGGTGCTGTGGACCGCCCTGGTGGGCGCGAGCCTGCTCGCCGCCCTCGGAGGCCTGCTGCTGTCGGGGCGCCTCGCCTCGGTGGCCGCCTCCCAGGGAGACGGTGCCATCTTCACCGTGTTCGCCGCGGCCGTCATCGGAGGCGTCAGCCTCAACGGCGGCAAGGGGACCATGTTCGGCGCGTTCACCGGCATCCTGCTCCTCTACATGATCCAGAACGTTCTCACCCTGGCCGGCGTGCCCGCCCAGTGGATCCAGGCCCTCAACGGCGCCATCATCCTCATCGCCCTCATCCTGTCCCGGCTGACCGGAGGCAAGGTCCAGGAATAACCCGCCTCTCACTCTCCCCTCCCGTTCCTCCGTCCTGGCACTTCCACGCGCCACACCCCCTACCGATGGGAACGACATGTCCGACGAGAACCACCTGTCACGCAGGCGACTGATGCAGATCGGAGCGGCCGGAGCCGGCTCCGTGCTGTTACCCCTGCAGTGGACGGCGGCCGCGCGGGCCGCCTCGGCGCCCCCTCCGGCGGTGAGCGCCGCCGGCGACCTGGCGCTGTGGTACGACGAGAGTGCCGGCACCGACTGGCTGCGCGCGCTCCCGATCGGCAACGGCCGCCTGGGCGCCATGGTGTTCGGCAACGTCGACACCGAGCGGCTGCAGCTCAACGAGGACACCGTCTGGGCCGGCGGCCCCTACGACCAGAGCAACACCAGGGGCGCGGGAGCGCTCGGGCAGATCCGGCAGCTGGTCTTCCAGAACCAGTGGGGCCAGGCCCAGACCCTGATCGACCAGAACATGCTCGGCAGCCCCGCGGGCCAGCTGGCCTACCAGACCGTCGGCAACCTGCGGCTCGCGTTCGGCAACACCTCCGGGGTCTCGGAGTACGTCCGCTACCTGGACCTGACCACGGCCACCACGACGGTGTCGTACCTCAAGAACGGCGTGCGCTACCAGCGCGAGACGTTCGCGAGCGCGCCGGACCAGGTGATCGTCATGCGCCTGACCGCCGACAGGGCGGGCTCGATCTCGTTCTCCGGGACGTTCGACAGCCCGCAGCAGACGACGCGGTCCAGCCCGGACGGCACGACGGTGGCGCTCAGCGGCGTCTCGGGCACCATGGAGGGCAAGACCGGCGCGGTGCGGTTCCTGGGCCTGGCCAAGGCCGTCATCGAGGGCGGCAGCGTCAGCAGCTCCAACGGCACGCTGCAGGTGACGGGCGCCAACAGCGTGACGGTGCTGATCTCGATCGGCTCCAGCTACCGCACCTACCGCGACGTCAGCGGCGACTACCAGGGCATCGCGCGCCAGCACCTCAACGCCGCCGTCGCCAGGAGTTTCACCGACCTGCGCGCCCGGCACGTGGCCGACTACCAGCGTTTGTTCGGGCGCACGACGCTGGAGCTGGGCCGCACCTCCGCGGCCGACCAGCCGACCGACGTGCGGATCGCGCAGCACAACAGCGTCAACGACCCGCAGTTCTCGGTGCTGCTGTTCCAGTTCGGCCGCTACCTGCTGATCTCCTCCTCCCGGCCCGGCACCCAGCCGGCCAACCTGCAGGGCATCTGGAACGACTCGCTGGCGCCGTCGTGGGACTCGAAGTACACCATCAACGCCAACCTGCCGATGAACTACTGGCCGGCCGACACGACGAACCTGTCGGAGTGCTTCGACCCGGTCTTCGCGATGATCAACGATCTGACGGTCACCGGCGCCCGCACCGCCCAGGTGCAGTACAACGCCGGCGGCTGGGTGACCCACCACAACACCGACGCCTGGAGGGCCACCTCCGTCGTCGACGGCGCGCAGTGGGGCATGTGGCAGACCGGCGGCGCGTGGCTGGCGACCCTGATCTGGGAGCACTACACCTTCACCGGCGACCTCGCGTTCCTCCAGCAGTACTACCCGGCGATGAAGGGTGCCGCGCAGTTCTTCCTCGACACCCTCGTGCAGGAGCCGAGCCTGGGATTCCTGGTCACGAACCCGTCCAATTCCCCGGAGCTGCCCCACCACAGCGGTGTCACCGTCTGCGCCGGCCCCACGATGGACAACCAGATCCTGCGCGACCTGTTCAACGGCTGCGCCAAGGCCTCCCAGGCGCTCGGCGTCGACGCCGACTTCCGCACGCGCGTCCTGGCCGCCCGCGACCGGCTCCCTCCGATGAAGACCGGCTCGCGCGGCAACATCCAGGAGTGGCTGTACGACTGGATCGAGACCGAGCCCGCCCACCGGCACATCTCCCATCTCTACGGCCTGCACCCCAGCAACCAGATCACCAAGCGCGGCACCCCCGCCCTGTACAACGCCGCGCGGCGGACCCTGGAGTTGCGCGGCGACGACGGGACCGGCTGGTCGCTCGCCTGGAAGATCAACTACTGGGCGAGGATGGAGGAGGGCGCCCGCGCGCACACCCTCATCCGGCTGCTGGTGACGACGGCCCGGCTCGCGCCGAACATGTTCGACCTGCACCCGCCGTTCCAGATCGACGGCAACTTCGGTGCCACCTCCGGTATCGCGGAGATGCTCCTGCAGAGCCACAACGGCGAGCTGCACGTGCTCCCGGCACTGCCGTCCGCCTGGCCGGCCGGGAAGGTGCGGGGCCTGCGGGGACGTGGCGGCTACACCGTGGACACGACGTGGAGTTCCGGCGCGGCCACCGAGATCCTCGTCAGGTTCGACCGCGACGGGACCGTCAACGTCCGCAACCGGATCTTCACCGGCACCTACCAGGTGGTCGACGCCGAGAGCGGCGCCGCCGTCACCGTCACCAAGCCCGAGTCCGACGTCGTCGCGCTGACCGGCCAGGCGGGCCGCACGTACCGCCTGACCGGGACCGGCGCGCCGCAGCCCACCTACGTGCGGATCACCAACGGGACCACCGGCCTGGCCCTGGACAGCGGCGGCAATGTCGCCTCAGGGTCGAACCTCAAGCAGTGGAACAACGACGGCAGCACCAACCTGCACTGGCAGCTCGTCGACCTGGGCGGCGGCTGGTACCGCATCGTCAACCGCACCAACGGGATGGTCATCGACAGCTGGGGCAACACCGCCAACGGCGCCGTCGCCCGGCAGTCGGCCTGGAACGGCGGCAACAACCAGCAGTGGCGCCTCAACAGCGTGGGCAACGGCCGCAACCAGATCATCAACCGCGGCACCGGCACGGCCCTGGACGGTATGGGCAACGCCACCGCCGGCTCCACCGTGGCCATGTGGGCGCCCAACACCAACACCAACAACCAGTGGACCGTTACGGGCGTGTGACGGCCGGCGGCGTGTCCCGGCCCGGTCCTCGCGCGCTCGGCCACGGCGGGGGACAGATCGAGGACGTCCGGTGACGGCGCTCCGGACGTCCTCGGATGAGCAGGCTTATCGCCCGGAAGGGAACGGGTCCCCCCGGGCGAGCGGTCCGGCCACCGATCCGGCGAGCGGCGGAAGCCGCTCGCGCGGGGAGGGCCCTCACACCCGATGACCGGCACTCCGGCCGGGACTTCGACCGGGACATCACCCGGGCCATTGGCCAGGACGGTGACCGGGCCGCGAGAGCCGGCGGAAATGAGTCTGAAACTTATGGTTGCCATCTTGTCACATCTGTGAAATTTTCACTTGTGCGGGCATCGCCGGGAGATCTTCCTCCGGACGAATGTCCAGGCGGGAAGCGCGCCGACGACGACGCCGGGGCCGGCGAGTGCCAAGGCTCGTTGACGCCGGCCGACCGGTCGGATGTACTTCGCGACACACCCTCTCCCGGGAGCAGGCCATGACGATCTGGGAATCACGAATGTTAGCGATAACAACCGACGGCGGCCGTCCCGGTCCCGACCGGTCCCGGAACGCCGGACACCCCCTCTCCGTGGACGCTCGCCCGCCACGGAGGCGCCGACTCCCCTGACACCTCACATCGCCCCGAGGGATGTTAACGCTAACATCTCTCGCGAGGCATGATCTCCCCCGACGCCCCAGCGACCTGACCACGTGAAATGGTCAGCCGGACCCGATGCCCCGGCCGGTCGCCGCACCCCCTAGGAGCCTCCTCATGTCCTTGAGCCGCCGCCAGCTCTTCCGGGCCGCGGGCGCGACCGTCGCGCTCTCGGCCGCCGGTCAGGTGGTGGGAACCTCCCCCGCCATGGCCGCGCTTCCCTGGGCCAGGTCCGAGATCGGCGCCTCGGCCTACGAGTTCGACCTCGGCCAGGTCCGGCTGACCTCCGGCCGCTGGCTGGACAACCAGAACCGCACGCTCAACTACCTGCGCTTCGTCGACGTCAACCGGCTGATGTACGTCTTCCGCGCCAACCACCGCCTGTCCACCAACGGCGCGGCGGCCAACGGCGGCTGGGACGCCCCCAGCTTCCCGTTCCGGTCCCACATGCAGGGCCACTTCCTGACGGCCTGGGCGCAGGCCTACGCCGTGCTCGGGGACACCACCTGCCGGGACAAGGCCAACCAGATGGTCGCCGAACTGGCCAAGTGCCAGGCCAACAACGGCGCGGCCGGGTTCACCGCCGGTTACCTGTCGGGCTTCCCCGAGTCCGACATCACCGCGGTGGAGAACCGCACGCTGAGCAACGGCAACGTGCCCTACTACTGCATCCACAAGACCCTCGCCGGGCTGCTGGACGTGTGGCGCCACATCGGCAACACCCAGGCCAGGAGCGTGCTGCTGGCCCTCGCCGGATGGGTGGACACCCGCACCGGCCGCCTGTCCTCCGGCCAGATGCAGTCCATGCTGGGCACCGAGTTCGGCGGCATGAACGCCGTGCTCACCGACCTGTACCAGATGACCGGGGACTCCCGCTGGCTGACGGTCGCGCGGCGCTTCGACCACGCCGCGATCTTCGACCCGCTGGCCGCCAACCAGGACCAGCTCAACGGCAAGCACGCCAACACGCAGGTGCCCAAGTGGATCGGCGCCGCACGGGAGTACAAGGCGACCGGGACCACCCGCTACCGCGACATCGCCGCCAACGCCTGGGCCATCACGATCAACGCCCACACCTACGTCAACGGCTCCAACAGCCAGGCCGAGCACTTCCGTGCCCCCAACGCCATCGCCGCGCACCTGGCCAGGGACACCGGCGAGGCCTGCAACACCTACAACATGCTCAAGCTCACCCGGGAGCTGTGGACGCTGTCGCCCAACCGGGCCGACTACTTCGACTACTACGAGAACGCCCTGATGAACCACCTGATCGGCCAGCAGAACCCGGCCGACAGCCGGGGCCACGTCACCTACTTCACCCCGCTCAACCCCGGCGGGAGGAGAGGCGTCGGCCCGGCCTGGGGCGGCGGCACGTGGACCACCGACTACAACTCGATGTGGTGCTGCCAGGGCACCGGCATCGAGACCAACACCAAGCTGATGGACTCGATCTACTTCCACAACGACACCACACTGTTCGTGAACCTGTTCGCCCCCTCCACGCTCGACTGGTCCCAGCGCGGCATCACGGTCACCCAGACGACGTCGTACCCGGTGAGCGACACCACGTCGCTGCAGGTCACCGGTAACGTCAGCGGGTCGTGGACGATGCAGGTCCGCATCCCGGGCTGGACCCAGGGCGCCACGATCAGCGTCAACGACGTCCAGCAGGACATCGTCACCACCCCGGGCACCTACGCCTCGATCACCCGGTCCTGGGCGTCGGGCGACACGGTCACCGTGAAGCTCCCGATGCGGGTGATCATGAAGGCCGCCAACGACAACCCCAACATCCAGGCCGTCACCTACGGCCCGGTCGTGCTGTCGGGCAACTACGGCAACACCTCCCTGTCGTCGACGCCGACGCTGACCCCCTCGACGATCACCCGGACCAGCACCTCGGCGCTGGCGTTCACGGCCACGGCCAACGGGGCCACGGTGAACCTGGGCCCGTTCTACGACGCCGCCAACCACAACTACGTCGTCTACTGGAACGCCACCGGGCAGGGCAACGGGGGCGGCACGGCGAGCTTCCGGCTGATCAACGCGGCCAGCGGGCTGGCGCTCGGCATCCAGAACATGTCGACCGCGGACGGCGGCCTGGCGTTGCAGTGGACCGACAACGGCAGCACCGACCACGACTGGGTGCCGATCGTGGACGGCAACGCCCTGCGGTTCCGCAACGTCAACAGCGGCAAGGTGCTGGGCGTGGAGAACATGTCGACGGCCGACAACGCCCGGGTCATGCAGTGGGCCGACAACGGCACCGCCGACCACCGCTGGACGGTCACCGACGTCGGCGACGGCTCGGTCAAGATCCGCAACGTCAACAGTTCGAAGCTGCTGGGCACCCAGAACGGCTCGACCGCCAACGGCGCCCAGGCGGTGCAGGACTCCGACAACGGCTCGGCCGACAACCAGTGGCGGTTCATGCCCAACGGGGCGCGCCGCATCCAGAACGTGGCGACCGGCATGGTGCTCGGGGTGACCAACATGTCCACCGCCGACGGCGGGCTCGTCGTCCAGTGGGGCGACACCGGCACCGCCGACCACCTCTGGACCGCCGTCGTCGACACCGGCGGCTACCTGCGCCTGCGCAACTCCAACAGCCAGAAGGTGCTGGGGGTGGAGAACGCCGCCACCGCGGCGGGCTCCCGGGTCATGCAGTGGGCCGACAACGGCACCAGCGACCACCGCTGGCGTCTGCGCCACGGGGGCAACGCCACCTTCCGCATCCAGTGCGCCAACGGCGGCCGGGTCCTCGGCCTGTCGGGCACCGCCCAGGGCGCGCAGGTCGTGCTCGCCGACGACAACGGCTCGAACAACAACCTCTGGAGATTCCTGTAGGAGGGACGCCCGCCGCCGGTCCACCCTCCGGTCCTCGCCTCCACGGCGTGGCGCGCGGTCAGGGGGGTTCCTGAGGTCCGGTCAGAGGAGTGGGGCGGCCGCGGCGGGGGGCCGCCGGGGGGCGCCGCTCGGCCGCGCGCCCGCGCCGGGGGGGGGGGGGCGGGGGGCGGGCGGCGCGTCGCCGCTCCCGCCCCCCCCCCCCCCCCCCCCCCCCCACTCCTCCGGGCCGACGATCCGCACGCCCAGGGTCTCGGCCTTGGCGCGCTTGGAGCCCGCGTTCTCCCCGGCCACCAGCAGGCTCGTCCTCTTCGAGACGCTGGAGGAGGACTTGCCTCCGGCGCGCTCGATCAGCTCGTTCATCTGGTTGCGGGTCAGCGCCTCCAGCGCACCGCTCATCGATCCGGTGACCACCACGGACATCCCGGCCAGCGGCAGCCCGGACGCGTCACCGGCCTCCGTGGCCGCCCGCGCGCCGGCGTCGGTGCCGGGCACGGCGGGGGGTGCCCAGCCGGGCTCGGTCATGGTGACCCCTGCCGCCACCAGCTTGTCGATCAGCGGCGCGAGCTCGGCCAGCTCGGCCACCACGGCCGGCGCCTTCTTCGGGCCGATGCCCTCGACCGCCTCGATCGCCTCGGCGTCGGCCGCGCGGACGGCGTCCATGCTGCCGAAGTGCCGGGCGATGCGGCGGCTCATGGAGCGGCCCGTGCCGCGCACGCCCAGCGCGCAGAACACGCGGCTGAGCGGTTGCGCCTTGGCCCGCTCGATGGCGGCCAGCAGGTTGTCGGTGCTGGTCTCGCCCATCCGCTCCAGCCCCAGGACCTGCTCGCGGGTCAGGAAGAACAGGTCGGCGAAGTCGGCGATCAGCCCGGCGTCCAGCATCTGCAGGATGCGGTTCTCGGCCAGGCCCTCGATGTCGAGCTGGTCGCGGCCGGCGGCGTAGCCGATGGAGGCGATGATCCGGCAGGCGCGGCCGCGCACGCACCGCCACCGCTCCTGCGAGGCGTCGATGGCGTCACCGCAGGTCGGGCAGACCTCGGGGATCGGGATCGGACGCTCGTCGCCGGTGCGCAGGTGCACGACCGGGGCCTCGACGCGCGGGATGACGTCACCGGCCTTGTAGACGGTCACGTGGTCGCCGAGCATCAGGCCGCGGCGGGCGATGTCGGAGGCGTTGTGGAGCGTGGCGTAGGTGACGACGCTGCCGTCGAGCTCGACCGGCTCCAGCACCGCGCGCGGGGCGATGATGCCGGTGCGGCCGGTGTTCCACTCGACGCCGACCAGCTTGGTGATCTTCTCGGTGGCGGGCAGCTTGTAGGCGACCGCCCACCGGGGGGCGCGCGTGCCGAATCCGGCCTGGGCCTGGTCGGCGGCCAGATCGCACTTGATCACGATGCCGTCGATGCCGAAGGGCAGGTCTGCCCGCCTGGCGGCGATGTGCTCGACCCGCTCCTGGATCTGCTCCAGGGTGGTGGCGACGATCCCGCCGACGTCGGTGACGGCCGGGGTCCCCACGCCCTGGGCGGCGACCCAGGCCATGACCTCGCTGTGGGGCAGCTCGCGCAGCCGCGCCGCCTGCTCGGAGTCGTCGTCGGGGTAGGGCAGCGCACCGTAGCCGAAGAACGTCAGCTCGCACACGTACGGCCGGTCCTGGGCGCGCAGCGTGCCGGCGGCGGCGCTGCGCGGGTTGGCGAACGTGGTGCCGTCGTGCGCCTGACGCTTGGCGCACGCGTCCTCGAACTGCGAGGCGGTCATCATCACCTCGCCGCGCAGCTCCACCGTGACCGGCTCGGCCAGCCTGGCGGGCAGCCCCGCGACGGTGCCGATCGCGTGGCTCACGTCCTCGCCCGCGGTGCCGTCGCCCCGGGTGACGAGCCGCACCAGCCGCCCGCCGTGGTAGCGCGCCGCGATCGCCAGCCCGTCGAGCTTCGGCTCCACGCTCCACGCCGTGACCGGCCGGCCCAGCCTGCGCTCCAGCGACGCGGCCCAGCCGGCCAGCTGCTCGGCGCCGAAGACGTTGTCCAGGCTCAGCATCGGCACCGTGTGCGGCACGTCGCCGACCACCGCGCCACCGGCCACCTTGCCCGTCGGCGAGGTCGCCAGCACCTCGCCGGGATGCTCGGCCTCGTACGCCTGGATGCCCCGGACCAGCCGGTCGTAGGCGTCGTCGTCCATCGCGGAGGTGCCGTCGCCGTAGTAGGCCGCGGCGGCGTCCAGGGCGAGCTGGACGGCTTCGGCGTAGGCGGTCTGATCAGCGAGAAGAGTGCTCGGGGGCGCGTCGGTCATGATCCCATCATCTCGCCCGGCACCGACAGTTTCGGCTCACGGGACGCGGCACCGGGAGCGCCCGGCAGGACGGGCTCGGCCGTTCTTCGAGCCCTCGCCGCGGCGACGGTGACGGGGGAGCGGCCGGAGCCGTGGGAGGTCCCGCGAGAAGCCGCCGCCGGTCAACGCCTTCCGGCCCTGTCGAGGGCGTCCTCCGCCTGGGCGGCCAGGGCGGCGACGAGATCGGTCGCGGAGGGCCGGTCGGCGATGAGGTCGACGGCCTCACCGGCCCAGACCGGCAGCGGGGGTATGACACCTCGCGCCAGGTCGTCCTGGTAGTCCCGGCGGGCCCGGGGGTCCGCGGCGAGCTCGGCGTCACGACCGCGCCAGCGGTCGAGAAAGGGGTGGCCGAGGGTGCGGGCGGTGTACCTCGACGGCCGTGGAGAGTCCCGGACGATGTCCAGCACGTCGCTGCGCTCGGTGTCGTGCCCTCGTCCCTCGACGATCGCCGTGACGGTCGCGGGATCGACCAGGGCCTCGGCGGTGGCCTGGAAGCGGGTGCCGAGCAGGGCTCCGGCGGCGCCCAGGGCCAGGGCCGCGGCTATACCGCGGCCGTCGGCGATCCCGCCGGCCGCCAGCACCGGCACCGGTGAGGCCAGATCCACCACGACGGGGACGAACGGCAACGTGGATCGACGGGGTTCGTCGACAGCAGGTTCTCCCGATCCTCCTGTGAGCAGGCTGAGAGAGGGAGCGGTGTCATTCATGGCCGAATATGGCCAGACCGGCGGGGGCCGCCGGGGACATCCTGATCTCTCCGACGCGCTCCGGCGCCCCGTTCAGGAGGATCGGCACATGCTCGCGAAGGTGTTCCCCATCACGCTCAAGCCCGGCAACCAGGAGAGGGCGGGGGCGCTCGTCGAGGCCTTCGCGCCCCGGGGGCCCGGACAGGAGGACGGCACGCTGTCGTTCCGCGTCTACCGCGACCCCGCGAAGACCGACTACCTGCTCTTCGTCGAGCACTTCGCCGACCAGGCGGCCTACGACGCCCACACCGGTTCCGCCGCCTACCGGGAGCTCATCGCGGGCCGGTTCGCCGACCTGATCGCCGAGCTCGTCGAGATCGACCACGAACTGCTCGTCGACCTCTGACCCGACGGCCCGACGGCCCGACGGCTGGACGGCCCGACGGCTGGACGGCCCGACGGCTGGACGGCTGGACGGCTGGACGAGCGAAGCCCACATGTCACCACCACAGAGAGTCATTTCGAAGATCTATGAACACACTCGACCAAAAAGCGCGGGCGCTCACCCTGCACGCCCTGCACGCCCACCCGCCGCTGATCCTGCCGAACGCGTGGGACCCGGCCTCGGCGGCGGCGATCGAGGCGGCCGGCGCGAAGGCGATCGCCACCACGAGCGCGGGGGCGTCGTGGGCGGCGGGAGTGGCGGACGGGGGCGGACTGGACCGCGCCACCGCCCTGGACGCCCTGCGGCGCATCGTCGCCGCGGTATCGGTCCCGGTGACCGCCGACATCGAATCGGGCTACGGCGCGACCCCCGAGGAGGTGGGGGCGACCGTCGCCGAGGTCCTGGCCGCGGGGGCGGTGGGCGTCAACATCGAGGACAGCCCCGGGGTGCGCGGGGAGCCCCTGCTGGAGCCGGAGGCGCAGGCCGAGCGGCTCCTCGCGGCCCGGGAGGCCGCGCGGGCCGCGGGCATCGAGCTCTGCGTCAACGCCAGGACCGACACCTACCTCGCCGGGATCGGCACGGCCGGTGAACGGCTCGCCGCCACCATGGCCCGCGCCGAGCGCTACGCCGCCGCCGGCGCGGACGTGCTCTTCGTGCCCGGTGTCGCCGACCCGGAGGTGATCCGGACGCTCGTCGGCGGGCCGCTGCCGATCAACGTGATGGCGTCCCCGGGCGCGCCGGCCGTCGCGCACCTGGCGGCGCTCGGTGTCGCGCGCGTCAGCGTCGGCTCGGCCGTCGCCCAGGCGGCCTACGGCCTGGCGGCGGCCGCGACGAGGGAGCTGCTCGGCCCGGGCACCTACCGCTGCCTCGAGATCGCACTGGAGTACGGTGAGCTCAACGACCTGCTGCGCGCCCACCCCGGGCCGCCGTGAGGCACGCGAGGGGGGCCGCCCGTTCCGGGTGACCTCTTCCGTCGGCGGCGACGTCTCGCGGGCGGCCCATCGTGTCCGAATACGGCTGGAAACGTTCGCCGGTGAACGCGATTCTGGGTGTGTGACGACATATTCCGCCGTACGGACGACGGGGATCTACTGCCGGCCCGGGTGCGGGGCCACGCCTCTCGCCGAGAACGTCCGGACGTTCGAGCTGGCGGCCGCCGCGGAGGCCGCGGGCTACCGGGCGTGCCTGCGCTGCCGGCCCTACCGGGTGGCCGGCACGATCGGGGAGGACGCCCCCGAGCTCGTGTGCCGGGCGGTCCAGCTGATCATCGGCAGCGTGCTGGACGACGCCGGCGAGGCGGCGCTCGGTGCCCGGCTCGGCGTGTCCGCGCGCCATCTGAGGCGCATGTTCAACGACCACCTCGGGGTGACCCCGGACCGGTTCGCCCGCTCGCGTCGCGCGCACCTGGCCCGGCGCCTGCTCGACGACTCCGACCTGTCGATCGCGGAGGTGGCCTTCGCCTCCGGGTTCGGCAGCCTCCGCCAGTTCAACCGGGCCATGCGGGAGGTGTTCCGGTTCACGCCGCGCGAGCTGCGGGAACGCCGGCGGCGGGCCGACCGGCTCGCCGCCGACGGAGGGCTCACGCTCCGGATGCCGTTCACCGCCCCCTACGACTGGGACGCCGTCGCCGGCTTCCTCGCCGAGCGGGCCGTGCCCGGTGTCGAGTCGGTCGAGTCGGGCGTGTACCGCCGGACCGTCGTCATCGACGGGGCGCCCGGGATGCTGGAGATCTGGTCCGGAGGGCCCGACCACCTCCGGCTGCGCGCCCATCTTCCCTACTGGGAGGGGATCATCCACGTCGTGGAGCGGGCGGCCCGGCTCGCGGGCGTCGGCTCGGACCCGTTCCTCGCCGCCGGGCGGCTCGCCTCCGCGCCGTGGCGCCCGTGGCGGGCGCTCGCCACGGTCCACCTTCTTCTTGAGGGCGGCCGCCGGGCGGCGCCCGGTCACCCGGCCTGACGACGGCGGACCGGCCCGGCCAGGCGGTGACGTGACGTGACGTGACGCGGCCTGGCCGGTGCCGCCTCAGGGAGGGCTCCGGCCAGGCCTCCGGCGTGGACCCGGGCTCCTGTCCGGACGTGGATCGGGGCTCCTGTCAGGATGTGGGTCCGGGCTCGTTGCCGGATGTCAGGCGGGGAGGGTCCACCTCTGCCAGGCGTTCGTGTTGCAGTCCCAGATCTGCAGCCGGTTGCCGTTGGCGGTGGCACCGCCGGGCGCGTCGAGACAGCGGCCGGAGGAGGGGTTGCGGAGCTGGGAGGCGGGGGTGGCCTGCCACTGCTGGGCGGTGGAGCCGTTGCAGTCCCACAGCTGGATCCTCGTGCCGTTGGCGGTGCCGGCACCGGTGACGTCCATGCACTTGCCCAGCACGCGGACCGTGCCGTCGGTGCCGGCCGTCCAGTTCTGCGCGGTGCCGCCGTTGCAGTCCCACAGCTGGATCGCGGTGCCGTTGGCCGAGCTCGCCGCCGCGGCGTCTGCGCACTTGCCGCCCACGCCCCTGATCGGACCCGCACGCGCGGGCGTGCCGCCGCCGGAGACGGTGAACTCACCCTGGTTCAGGACGCGCGGGTGGAAGTAGGCGTTCTGGATCTCGGTGTTGCTGTTGCTGCCGCGCAACTGCTCCGACCAGAGCATGAAGTAGCTCCAGCGCGTCTGGCCGTTGAGCAGGGTGGCGTCGGGGACCTTCCCCATCTCCGCCAGCGCGATCGGCTTGGAGCCGGCGATGTTCTGGATCTGCTGGTAGTCGCCCTGGCTGGGGTGGTTCTTGTACCAGACGTCCAGGGAGACGACGTCGACGTACTGGGAGCCGGGGTAGTAGGCGGCCCAGTTGCCGGCGGGGTTGTCCTGGACGTTCCACACCCAGACCAGGTTGGTGAGACCCTTGCCGACCAGGTAGTCGCGGGTGATCTGGAAGAGGCGGGCACCGCCGTTGGGGCCGGGGCGGTTGCCCCACCAGTTCCAGGACTCGTTCATCTCGTGCAGCGGGCGGAACAGGGCCGGGACGCCGGCGTCCTTGAGCTGCTGGAGGTAGGGCACGACCTCGTCCAGGCGCCGCTTCCACGCGGTGTTCAGCGCGCTGCCGTTGGTGACGATCTGGTTGAACTGGTCGGCGGAGATCTGCGTCTTCACGCCGCCGTCGAACTGGCAGGTGCTGCCGCCGGTCGGCGTGCAGACGTGCCAGCTGAGGGCCACCAGGGAGCCGTTGGCCCATTCGGCCTTGGCCTGGTCGATCACGCGCTGGCGGTTGGCGACGTCCTCGGGGCGGAACATCAGGTCCCCGCCCCACAGGCCGGGGTACTGGCCCGTGATGTCCTTGACCTGCTGGGTGTACTGGCCGGGGCTGCTCGCCGGCTCCTTGTTGTGCTGCCCGGAGACGATGTTCCTGCCGGTGACGGAGGTCAGGTAGTCGATGACGGCCTGCCTGGACGACGCGGGGAACGCCTGGGCCTGCGGGGATGCCGCGATTCCCAGGCCCAGCGTCATCAGGATGGTGGCCGTCGTCGCCCGGAGAAGGCGGCGTGCCCTGCCGGTGGGACGGTGGGCGGCGTGCGGACGGCCGGGCGGGCCGTCGGGACGTCGTGGTGAGGTGAGACGCGCTTTTCTTTTCTCCTCTTGTCTGACGTGTCCCCCGAGGACTGGGAGACGGCCCGGCGGGGCCGTCGTGGGATGGTGGCCGCCCGTCGGTGCCGGAAGGGGGTCGCGCCGCGCGCCGCCCGGCACCGTGGACGACGGCCACCGTCGAGAAAGGTCACCGTGGAGAAAGGTCACCGTCGAGGACGATCACCGTGGAGAACGATCGTCGGGTCCCGCCGGTCAGCTCCGGGGAGCGAGGGGCTCGGCGGCCCGCTCCCCGGACCGTACGGCCCCGGGCGCGGGTGTCTGCGCGGCGTTGACCGTGAACAGCGCCGGCCGCACCGACGCGGGGTCGGGCGCGGGGGCGCCGGTCACCGCGATGACGCACCTCTCCCCCGGCAGCAGCGTGACCAGGCCCCGGTCGGCGCTCGCCCCGGGGGCGATCCGATCGGCCTGCAGGAGCAGGTCCCTGACGAACGTCCGCGCGGTGACCACGAGGTCGAACCCGTTCGCGCGCGGCTCGACGTCGATCGCCAGATCGGCCGCCGGGTAGGCGAAGTCACGGTCCTCGCAGCCCAGGACGACGTCCCGCAGCTCCTCGACGTCGGCGACGAGCAGCTCCCGGTGCCCGTCCTGGAACGTGACGACCTCGGCGGGGAGCGGCAGCGGGACCACCGAGCGCGGTGGCACGGTGAACGGCAGGGTCTCCTCCGCCAGGACGGTGCCGCCGGCCGACATCCTTCGCACCCCCGCGAACCCGTCCCACTGCTCGGCGGACTGGTTGTCGACGACCAGCACCCGTTCCCCGTCCCGGGTCTGGAAGCTGACCAGCCGGTCGGCGTAGAGCCTGCGCAGCTCGTGGTAGAGCGGCTTGGGGCGGCCGGCGCCGTCGATCGCGGACCACGAGGTGACCGGCCAGCAGTCGTTGAGCTGCCACACGACCGTCCCGGCGCAGATCGGCCAGTGCGACCGCCAGTGGGCGACGCCGACGGCGATGGCGCGGGCCTGGTTGACCTGGGCGAGGTAGTGCCAGTCGTCGAAGGTCGCCGGAGGGCCGAAGTGGCGGGCCAGGCCCCGGTCGATCTTGCCGGTGCCGTCCTCGGCCTTCTGGTGGTGGAGCATTCCGGGCGAGCGCGGGCCGAGCGGCTCGTCGGTGACGGCGTCGCGCAGGGTGGCGTGGGCCGGGGGCGCCTGCCAGCCGAACTCGGCGGCGAAGCGCGGCACGTCGTTCAGGTAGTCGGTGTAGTCGCGGCGGTTCCACACCTCCCAGAAGTGGGACGGCCCGTGCGCCGGGTCGTTGGGGTGGTGGTCCCACGAACCCGACCAGGGGCTGCCCGCGCTGTAGGGGCGGGTGGGGTCGAGCTCGGCGACCACGAGAAGGAAAAGATGTCCGCATTCCGTGTGGCGGGGCCCGGTGCCCCGCGCCAGGCCCCGAAGGCCCCGCAGGCCGTGCCCCCTCACCGGCGGCGCCGGCCGTCCGCCCGGGGGGCGCGCGCGGCCGGTTCGCAGCGATGGTACACCCCCTGGCCGTACCTGCTGGTGCCCCTGGCACTGCTGGTGCTGTTCACGTACATCCCCGTCGTGGACATGTTCGTCTACAGCCTCACCGACTGGGACGGCTTCAGCCCGGTCAGGAGCTTCGTGGGGGCCGACAACTACGTCGACCTGTTCACCAGGCCCCGGTTCTTCCAGGTCCTCACCGTCAGCCTGTTCTACCTGGCGGGGTCCGCGGTCCAGATGGTCGTGGCCCTGTACTTCGCCACCGTCCTGAGCTTCGACGTACGGCTGCGGAACCTCTTCAAGGGGATCCTCTTCTTCCCCTACCTCGTCAACGGCGTGGCCATCGGCTTCGTCTTCCTGTACTTCTTCCAGCCCGGCGGCACGCTGGACGCCGTGCTGGGCGTGTTCGGGGTCGAACCGCGGCTGTGGCTCGGCGACCCCGACCTGGTCAACACCTCGCTTGCCGGCGTCTCGGTGTGGCGCTTCATGGGCCTGAACCTGGTGCTGTTCATCGGCGCCATCCAGTCGATCCCCCCGCAGCTGTACGAGGCGTCCTCGCTCGACGGCGCGAGCCGGTGGCAGCAGTTCAGGTTCATCATCGCGCCCAGCATCAAGCCGATCATCAGCCTCAGCGCCATCCTGGCGATCTCCGGTGCCCTGTCGGTCTTCGAGATCCCCTTCATCATGACCGGCGGCTCCAACAACAGCGAGACGTTCGTCATCCAGACGATCAAGCTCGCCTTCACCTTCAACAAGGTCGGACTGGCGTCGGCGGCCGCGGTCGTCCTGCTGGCGATCGTCCTGCTGGTGACCTGGCTCCAGCGCCTGCTGGTTCCCGACGAGAGGGTGGAACAGTCGTGAGGACGATCACCGGCCCGGCCGGGACCGCGGCTCCGCGCGGCCGTCGCCGTCACGCCCCCGCACGGCGTGGCGCTCCCCCGCACGGCGGGCGCCGCGACGCTCCCGTACGCGGGGCGGCGGCGCGCCTGCTGATGTACCTGTCACTGGTGCTGGCGTGCGCGGTGGTGGTCGTGCCGCTGGCGGCGATCCTGCTGACCTCACTGCGGACCGCCGGCGAGATGGCGGCCAGCGAGAACCCGCTCGCCGCGCCCGGCGACTGGTTCAACCTGGACAACTACCGCGTCGCCTTCACCGACGGGCAGATGCCGCAGGCGCTGTGGAACACCGGCTTCATCCTGTTCTTCTCGCTCCTGGGGACGGTCTTCATCGGCTCGATGACCGCCTACGCGGTCGACCGGTTCCACTTCAGGTTCAAGAGGGTCGTGATGGCCCTCTTCCTGGTCGCGGCCCTCGTCCCCGGCGTGACGACACAGGTCGCCACCTACCAGGTCGTGAACAACCTGGGGGTGATGGACACGCACTGGGCTCCCATCCTGCTCTACATGGGGACCGACATCATCTCCATCTCCATCTTCCTGCAGTTCATCCGGTCGATCCCGACGTCCCTGGACGAGGCGGCCAGGCTGGACGGCGCGACGCCGCTCACCGTCTACTGGCGCGTCATCATGCCGCTGCTGCGCCCGGCGATCGCCACCGTGGTCATCGTCAAGGGCGTCGCGATCTACAACGACTTCTACATCCCCTTCCTGTACATGCCCTCCGAGGGACTCGGTACGATCTCGACGTCGCTGTTCCGGTTCAAGGGGCCGTACGGGGCGCACTGGGAGGTCATCTCCGCGGGCGCCGCGCTCGTCATCCTGCCGAGCCTGATCGTCTTCCTGGCCCTGCAGCGGTTCATCTACAGCGGCCTCGTCTCGGGAGCGACCAAATGACACGACCGGCGGTGAGTGACCGGCGCACCGCGCACATCGCGTGGCGCCACCACGACGACCCCGGCAACAGTGGCGCCCCTGTCGCGCTGCTGCTCCTGCACGGGTTCACCGACTCCGCCGCCTGCTGGGACGCGATCGTCCCCGCGCTGGCCGGCTACGGCGGCATCGTGGCCACCGACGCCCGCGGCCACGGCGGCTCCGGCCTTCCCGAGGGGCCCGTCGGGCCCGAGCGGCACGCCGCCGACCAGGCGCTCGTCCTCGACGACCTCGGCGTCACCGGGCCGGTCGTCGTCGTCGGGCACTCCATGGGCGCGCTCACCGCCATCACGCTGGCGGCCACCCGCCCCGAGCTGGTGGCCGCGCTCGTCCTGGAGGACCCGCCGCCGCACGGGATGGGCGCCGGGCCGCGCGGCGTACCGGCCTGGCTCTCCGGCCTGCGCGCCCTGGACCTCGCCGGGCGCGTCGCGTACGCCCGCGAGCACGACCCGGCCTGGAGCGAGGCCGAGCTGACGCCGTGGGCGCTCAGCAAGGAGCAGATCGACCCCCGTTACTGCGAGCGGCCCGGCTCGGCCCTCGACCCCTTCCACGACCTGGCGCCGGACGTGCGCTGCGACACGCTGCTCCTGTACGGGGACGCCGATCGTGGCGGAATGGTCACCGACGCCGACGCGGCCGCCTTCCGTAAGGCGGCAGGCGGCGCCGTGACGACGGCCCGCGTACCCACCGCGGGCCACAACGTCCGCCGCGACACCGCCGGCGCGTACGTGCGCGCGGTCCGCGCCTTCCTGGACGGCGTGCTCCCCCGGCCGTCGCGGTAGGACCCGTACGGGGCCGGGACCGGAGAGGTTCGCCCGCGTCGGCGCCACTCCGCCCGGTCAGTTCGGCGAGGGCGGGGGACGGGGCACCGTCAGGTCGAGCCCGTCCAGGCGGTCGGGGTCGGACAGCACGTCGACGGCGACGATCCTCCCGTCCGTGACGGTGAAGGCCATGACCGACAGCGGCCTGCCGTGCGCGGCGACGACGACCCCGGCGGCCCCGTTGACCAGCGCCGGTCGCGCGAGCGGCGAGAGCCGTCCGAAGGTGAGCGCCTGCTCGGCCACGTCCCGGGCGCCGGTGATCACGACCGTGTGGCGGGCCCGCGCGGCGCCGCCGTCGGAGCGCAGCACGACGCCGGGGTCGAGCACGGCGACGAGCGCGCCGAGGTCGCCGTCGCGGGCGGCGGCGAAGAACGCGTCGACCACGTCACGCTGGCGGGCGAGATCGGGGTCGGGAGCCGGGGCCTGGCCCCGTACCCTGCGGCGGGCGCGGCTCGCGAGCTGCCTCGCCGCCGCCGGTGAGCGGTCGATCATGGAGGCGATCTCCTCGAACGGCACGGCGAACATGTCGTGCAGCACGAACGCGAGCCGCTCGGCCGGCGTCAGCGTCTCGAGCACCACCAGCAGCGCCAGCCCGACCGAGTCGGCCAGCACCGCCTCCCCCTCGGGGCCGATCCCGCCCTCCCGGCCGACGATCGGGTCGGGCATGCGTAACCCGAGAGGGTCCTCGCGCCGCCGCTCGCGCGAGCGCAGCGTGTTCAGGCACACCCGCGCCACCACGGTCGTCAGCCACGCGCCGAGGTTCTCCACATCACCGGCGCCGGCGCGGTCCAGGCGCAGCCAGGCCTCCTGCACGGCGTCCTCGGCCTCGCTCACCGAGCCGAGCATCCGGTAGGCCACGGCCCGCAGCCGGGTCCGGTGCTCCTCGAAACGCTCGCCGAGCCGTTCGCTCTCGTCCACCGTGTCACATTCCTTTCCCGGGGGGCGTCGTAGAAGTAGACACGCGCGATCCCGCCGATGTGACCGGGAGGACCACTCCCGGAGCGACGAGTTCGGAGAGAACCATGACCTCACCCATTCTGATCACCGGTGGCACGGGCACGCTCGGGCGCCTGGTGGTTCCGCTCCTGCGAGACACCGGCCGCGAGGTGCGGGTGCTCAGCAGGCGCGATCACGAGTCCGGCGACGGCGTCGAGTACGTCACCGGCGACCTGCTCACCGGCGACGGGGTCGGGCCCGCGGTGGACGGGGCCGGCATCGTCCTGCACCTCGCGGGCGGCCCCAAGGGCGACGACGAGGCGACCCGGAACCTGGTCAGGGCCGCGTCGCGAGCCGGGGTGGAGCACCTGGTGTACATCTCGGTCATCGGGGCGGACCGGCTCCCGCTGGCCTGGATGAGGTCCAAGCTGGACGCGGAGCGGGCCGTGGCGGACTCCGGCCTGCCGTGGACGACGCTGCGGGCCGCCCAGTTCCACGACCTGGTCCTGAACGTGGTGCGGAAGATGGCGGCGCTGCCGGTGATACCGATCCCGGGCGGACTGCGGTTCCAGCCGGTCGACGCGCGCGACGTGGCGTCCCACCTGGCGGCGCTGACACTCGGCGACCCGGCCGGCCTCGTGCCCGACCTGGCCGGCCCCAGGGTGTACGGGCTGGACGAGCTGAGCCGGGGATACCTGCGGGCGCGCGGCAGGCGCCGGTTGACGATGCCGGTCCGGATGCCGGGGAAAGCCGGTCGCGCCTACCGGGCCGGTGAGAACCTCACCCTCCGGGGGGCCGTCCTGGGCGAGCGGACCTGGGAGGACTTCCTGGCCGAACGGGTGTCCCCGGGCCGGTCGCCGGGGTCCTCCACCGGGTCCGGCCGGCCTTCCGGATCCGGGAGGGCACGCTGAACCAGGCGAGACCACCGGTCTCGCGCCTCCGAACGGCCGAGTACGACCGTCAAGCACCGCGAAAGCGGCCTGCAACTTGAAATGCCTACAAAGGAGGCAGGCAGGAAAAAGCCATCGTCTTCCCCTTCGAGGCTCTTTTCCAGCGACCCGTGATCCTCGACTCCACCCGCAGGTGGGGCGGACCGGTCAGGACCGACCCAGGGAGAGGCCATGAAGGGCCAGACGCGAACGAGAACGACGATGACCGGCGCCGCACGGCGCCGGTGGGCCGGCGCCGTGGCGGTGCTGGCGGTGGGAACGGCCGTGGCGGGCCTCGGGGCCGGCCCGGCGTCGGCGGCCCGGGGCCCGGGGGTGAACGCGGGTGCGGGCGTGTACGACACGGGCTCCGGCGGAGGCGTCTCCGGTGGGGGCGTGTCCGTCACCCGGGACCCCGCGGGCGTGCCCGGCGGGGCGGGCCTGTCGGGCACGGGCGCGTCCGCCGGGGCTCCCGGCACGACACCCGATCCCGCCCTCGATGTCCGTTTGGAACGTTTCATCAAGAAGGCCCCGACGTGGAGGCGCTGCGGTCTGTTCGAGTGCGCGACCTTCACCGTGCCCGTCGACCACGCCCACCCGGACAACGGCAGGACGTTCACGCTCCCCCTGATCAAGGCGCGGGCGAGCAGGCCCGGCCAGCGGATCGGGACCCTCCTGACCGCCGCGGGAGGGCCAGGCCAGTCCGGCACCTGGATGGTGCGGACCTTCCACGGGACCTGGCCCGCGCAGATCCGCGAGCGCTTCGACGTCATCGGCTTCGACCCGCGCGGGGTCGGCGGCAGCAAGCCCGCCATCGACTGCACGCTGCGAAACGGCGACAAGCCCGTCGGCAAGGCGCGCCGCGACCTCCCGCTGGTGGGCGCGCTCGTCCCGTACTACCGGCTCGGCGTCCGGGCGTGCCTGCGCGGCACCGGCCGGGACGTGCTGCCCCACGTCGGCACCGCCAATGTCGTCACCGACCTGGAGCTGCTGCGCGCGGCACTGCGCCAGAGGACCATCAGTTTCCTCGGCTACTCCTACGGCACGAACATCGGCCAGCGCTACGCGGACCGTTTCCCGCGCCGGGTCCGCGCGATGGTGCTCGACGGCATCGACACCGCGCACCTGAGCTGGGAGACCGACGCCGTGCAGGCGGCAGGCGCCCACGCCGCGGCGCTGCGCTCCTTCGCCGGGCACTGCGCCCGGGACCCCCGGGCGACCTGTCCCGCGGGCAGCGCGAAGGGCGTCCTGGCCGTCATCGACACGGTGATCACGCGCGCGAGGACCACGCCGCTGCGCGCGGGCCGCTACGACCTGGACGCCGACACCCTCCGGGGGGTGATCGGCGGCGCCCTCATCGACCCCTCCAACTGGCGGGAGCTGGCCACCGCGCTCGGGGCCGCGGCCGACGGCGACGGCACCCCGCTCGCGGACCTGCGGGTCAGGCTCGCCTCTCCCTCGGTGTCCCTGCCCGTCGGCGAGGTGACGAGCGTGGTCAACTGCCTCGACCGTCCCCACTCCAGGAACCTGGGCGACTACGAACGGCTCGCCGCGCGGGTCGGCGGCATCGACCGGCTCACCGGCGGGGTGGACCTGACCTGTGCCTTCCTCCCCTCGCCCGCCGTCGCACCGGCGCCCGCGCGGGCCGGGGGCGCCGGTCCGATCCTCCTGATCAGCCACACCCGGGACGCGCGCACGCCGTACCGCTGGGCCAGGGAGGTCGCGGCGAACATGCCCTCGGCCGTGCTGCTGACCTACGACGCCGACGGGCACACCGTCTACGGCAACGGCCTCTCCTCCTGCGTCGACGACACCGTCACCCGCTACCTCGTCGACCTGACCCCGCCCAGGAGGGGCGCGCGCTGCGACCGCTGACCCGGACGTCCCGCACGTGCCGCCGCTCCCGCACCGGCCCGGTCGCGCCGGCAGGTCGTGCGGTCTGGTCGTGCGGTCTGGTCGTGCGGGCCGGGGATTGTAGCCAATGCGGCGCCGCGCGCGGGCGGGCGCGGTGCGGCTCCGCGCGTGGGCGTGTGCAATGGGCTCATGGCTGCCTTATCGATGTGGACCGACCTGCTCCGGGCCCGATCGGCCCTCTGCCTGGGGATCGCCCCCTCCCCCAAGTGGCTGGAGGCGTGGAGGATGCCCGACGACGTGGACGGGGCCCGGCGGATGTGCGCGACGGTGCTGGAGGCCGCGGGCGACCGGGTGTCCGTCTACCGGATCCAGGTGCCGTTCTTCGCCCGGTTCGGCGCCGCGGGCACGGCCCTGCTGCGTGACGTCGTCGACGGCGCGCACGAGCGTGGCTCGCTGGCGGTGCTGGACGCGAAGGTGTGCGACGCCGACGACACGATGGACTCCTACGCCGGGCTCTACCTGGGGCCCGGCAGTGTGCTGGGCGGCGACGCGGTGACGGCGACCCCGTTCATGGGCTTCGCCTCCCTCGGCCCGCTGCTGCGCCGGGCCCGCGACAGCGGGACGCTCGTCATGGTGCTCGTGCGCACCTCCAACCACGCGGCCGGCGGGGTGCAGGGGGCGCTGACGGGCTCGCGCACCGTCGCGCAGCGTACCGCCGACGAGGTACAGGAGTGGAACGACGAGCACGGCGTGGCGGCCGCGGCCGTGGTCGGGGCCTCCCGTGAGGAGGCCGCCGAGCTGGTGGCCCGCATGCCGTCGGCGGTCGTGGAGCTGCCGGGTCTCGGCCGGGCCGGGCGCGCCACCGGCGACCTCGTCGCCGTGGCCGCCGGCGCCCCCGGGCGCGCCGTGCTGCCGGTCACGACCGGCGTGCTGCGGCACGGGCCGGACGTCGCCGCGCTGTCCGCGAGCATCGCGAGCTGGCGGGAGGAGATCGGGGCGGGGGTCCCGGCATGCTGATCGAACTGCGGCCCGGCACCTCCGACGAGGCCGCCGAGGAGGTGGCCGCGCGGGCCGGGGAGCACGAGGACGTCATCGCCTGGCCGCTGCGCCTGGCCGGCCGGTTGTTCGTCGTGGTGAGCGGCGACGAGTCCCTCGTCCGCGTGCCCGGCTCGCCCGCCGTGCTGGCCCGCCGCCCCACCCCCGACGGCCACTGGCTGGTACGGCGGGAGAGCGGCGTGGCCCCGCGCGAGGTCACGATCGGCCCCGCGGCCCCCGGCATTCCGCCCTCCGGTTCCCCGCCGCCTGGCCTCCCGCCCCCCTCCACACCGTCCGCCCCCGCACCGTCCGGTCCCGCACCGTCCGGCACCGCGGCTCCCCGTACCGCCTCCGGAGAGGCCGGTGACCCGGTTCGCGGCGCGGTCGTCGGAGGGGCGCGGCTGTGGTGGGCGGCCGGGCCGTGCGCGCTGGAGTCCGAACAGGACGCGCTCGAGACGGCCAGGGCGGTCAAGGCGCAGGGGGCGCACGCCCTGAGGGCCGGGCTCTACAAGACCCGCAGCAGCCCCTACCACTTCCCCGGCAAGGGGCGGCGGGGCCTGGAGACGCTCGCGGAGGTCCGGCGGGCGGCGGCCATCCCCGTGATCACCGAGGTGTGCGACCCGCGCGAGGTGACCGCGACCGCCGAGGTGGCCGACTGCCTGCAGGTGGACGGTCGGCAGATGGACAACCGCCCGCTCCTGGCCGAGCTGGGCGCCCAGCCCCGGCCCGTGCTGCTGATGCGCGGACCGCAGGCGAGCCTGGACGACTGGCTGCGGGCGGCGGAGTTCGTCCTCGCCCGCGGCAACAACGCCGTGGTGCTCTGCGCGGGCGCCTCGGGGACGCCGCCGCTGCCGGGCTTCGGGGCGATCGCCGCCCTGCGCGCCCGTACCGGCCTGCCGGTGGTCTTCGACCCCAGTCACAGCACCCGTTCGGCCTCGCTGGTGGCCCCGGCCTCGCTGGCGGCGGCGGCGTACGGCGCGGACGGACTGCTCATCGAGTCGTGCCCGAAGCCCGAGCGGCTGTACCGGCCGGGCGACGCGGCCCACATGTTCCCCCCCGAGTCCCTCGCGGACCTGGTCTCCGCCTGCGAGCGGACCCGGGACTCCGCACGAGCCCTGGCGGTTCCACGATGACTGTCTCCACGAATTCCCCCTCCCCCACGTCCCCGGCGACCACCACGTCGCCTGCCGGGGCCCCTTCGGCCTCCCGCGGCACGGTGACACCTCCGGCGAACTGGCTGGTGCCGCTGCACAGGCCGGCGCGGCCACGCGCCCGGCTGGTCTGCGTGCCCAACGCGGGAGGTGGCGCCACGACGTTCCGCGGCTGGGCCGACCTGCTGCCGGGTGACGTGGAGCTGTGGGCGATGCGCTCGCCCGGCAGGGAGACCCGCATCGCGGAGAAGCCTCCGCACCGCCTGTCGATGATCATCGATCCGGTGGTCGACGGGCTGTCGCGGCTGGAGCCGCTGCCGTTCGCGCTGTTCGGGCACAGCATGGGCGCGCTGGTGTCGTTCACGGTGGCACGGCGCCTGCGCTCGCGCGGTCTGCCAGGTCCGGGACGGCTGTTCGTGTCGGGCTGGAACGCCCCCCACTGCAGGGACGGCATGCCGCGGCTCGGCCGGCTGGGCGACGAGGAGCTGATGCGGGTGCTGCACCGGCTCGACGGCATCCCGCCGGAGGTGATCGGCAACCCGGAGCTGATGAGCCTCGTCATGCCGGTGCTGCGGGCCGACCTGAACGCCGCGGAGTCCTACGTCCACCGGGACGAGCCGCCGCTGGCCTGCCCGATCTCGGTGTTCGGCGGGAACGGGGACCCGACGACGACCGCCGGCGGCCTGGGAGCGTGGAGCGCGCAGACCGGTGCCGCGTTCCGGCTGCGCCTGCTGCCGGGCGGGCACTTCTTCATCCACACCCAGCGCCGCGCGGTGCTCCGCGCCATCCGGGGAGACCTCGGCACCTGCCGGTGAGCGCGGACCGGTGAACGCGGACCGGTGAACATGGACCGATGAGCGCGAGCCCGGCCCGAGCCCGCCCCGGGACGACGGGGAGGGCTCGGCGCCTCCCGGCGGGCTCAGCGCTTCTTGGCCGTGAGTCTGCCCATGGACAGGACGGCCTCGGTGCCGTAGAAGCGGCCGACGCGCTCGGCCTCCCGCTCCAGCTCCTTCTTCCGGCCGGAGTCGAGGTCGGCGAACGACTCGACCTTGATCTCCAGCTTGCCGCCCTTCTCCTTCCGCTCCCACATCCCGCCCACGACGCCGTCGACGAGCATGATCTGGTGGGCGACCGCGCCCTCGTACTTCCCGCGGCCGTGCTCGAAGACGCGCGCGGCGGTGTCCTTGGGCACGACGACCTCCTTGGGGCCGCTGCCCAGGACGTAGGCCTCGTACTGCGGCAGCAGCCGCAGGCAGCTCGGGTCGGACGGCCAGCGGCCCTCGTCGGAGGCCAGGACGTAGGCCTTGCGCCCCTCGACCTCGACCCGGGTGACCTCGTCGCCGAGCGACTCCAGCGCCTCGCGCGCCTCGGGCGGCCTGAGCGCGAACCAGCGGGCCAGGTCCTGGTGGGTGGCGGGCCCGTACGCGCGCAGGTAGCGGCGCACGATCTCCATCGCCGACTCCTCCGGGTCGGGCTGGTCCTTGACCTCGGCCTTCAGCCCGGCCCACCGGTCGGGCCTGACGTAGGTGACCTTCGCTCCCCGTACGGGACCGAAGCAGAGCACGCCGAGGTAGGCGACGGGGCGCAGCAGCTCGCCCCAGTTGGAGGTGAGCTTGTCCTTGGCCCAGGCGCCGACGCGTCCGGAGACCTCCCCGGCCAGCTCCTCGCGGGTCAGGCACTCCCCGTCCAGCGCCTCGCGGACCGCGTCGACGAACGCCTCGCCCTGCTTGGCGGTGAGCCCGTGGTGGGCGTGCCAGCTCCCCTTGGCCCGCCAGTAGGGCTTCCAGCGCATGGCCGCCATCCACAGCGCCAGCTCGTCGGCGGCGTGCACGTGCAGGGTGCCGCGCAGGCTGTAGGTCTTGACCAGCCGTTTTTTGTCGTACAGCTCCGCGCGGACCTTCTCCTGCGTGGCGTCCTTCACCCGTGACCCGATGGCCAGCTCGGCCGCGGCGGCGACCTGCGACTGGACCCCGCACACGTCGCGCACGGGTTTGCGCAGGTCGCCGGAGACGGGTGTCACGAGATGGTGGCGGGCCAGCCGCCGCGCGTGGACCTGATCCCAGGTGAGTGAGTTCATGGCCGGTGCTTCTACCCCATGGGGTGGAGGCGAACCTGGACGTGCTTGACACCGTTGATGACGGGAGAGCGCAGATAGTCGGGCGGCTCGAGCAGCTCGGCCCCCGACACCGTCGACACCAGCTCGTCGAGGAAGACGGTGAGTTCCAGCTCCGCGAGGGCCGACCCCAGGCAGAAGTGCGGTCCTGAGCCGAACGCGACGTGCCCGTTGCGGGAGCTGCGGGGACGCCCGACGTCGAACACCTCCGGATCGTCGAACACGCGCTCGTCGCGGTTGGCGGAGGTGTGCCAGATGACGACGTCCTGCCCCGGCAGGACGGTCCTGCCGTGCAGTTCGGTCTCGCGGACGGCGCGGCGCAGCACGTGGCGGCTGGGCGAGGTCCAGCGCAGCAGCTCGCCCACCGCGTTCGGCATCAGCTCGCGGTTCTCGCGCAGCCGCCGCCACTGGCCGGGGTGCTCCATGAACGCCAGCAGTCCCCCGACGGCGGCGTGCCGGGTGGTCTCGTTGCCGCCGAGCATCAGCACGTCGAAGAAGAGCAGGCACTCCTCCTCGGTCAGCACCCCGTCGTCCTGGGAACGGGCGAGCAGGGTGACGATGTCGTCGCCCGGAGAGCTGCGGCGTTTCTCCATCAGGCCCTGGCAGTACAGCAGGAGCTGGCCGTGCGCCTGGGCGGCGTTGGCGCGCACGTCGGAGGTCATCTGGTACTCGCTGTCGTGCGAGCCGAAGGCCGTGGAGGTGAGCCTGAGCATCTGGTCCCAGTCCTGGCGCGGCACGTCGAGCAGCGCGGAGATGCCCGCGACGGGCAGGGCCGCCACGACGGTCGCGAAGTCGCACTCCCGGCGCTCCAGGGCGTCGGCGAACACCTCCTTGACGACCGAGCGCAGGTAGGGCTCCAGCGCGGCGATGGCCCGCGGCGTGAAGCACTTGTTGACCAGCTTGCGCAGCTCGGTGTGGCGGGGCGGGTCGGTCGTGTTGATCATCTTCCCGGACCCCTGGTCGCTGGTGTTGCGGTGCGGGCCGAGGGTGTTGGTCTGGTTGGAGCTGAAGGTCCGGGTGTCCTTCTGGACCTTCACGCAGTCCTCGTACCGGGTGACCGACCAGAAGCCGGGTTCCCTGCCGTCGGGGTTCCAGTGGAGCGGGTCGTTGTCGCGCAGGTGGCGGAAGACCTCGTGGGGCCTGTCGCCGACGTGCAGATCGGCGTCGGCCAGATCAACGTCAGTCATTGGGAACTTCCCATTCCTCGGTGAATTCTCCGGTAGAAGTCATCTCGCCGGCGGGATGGCCGTGATTGTGCGGCGGGGCGGGCCCGACCATTGCGAGGTCGGGATTATAGGCCGCCTCCCGGACCTTCGCCCGGGTGCTTTTTCGCGTTTCCGGTGACGTGGTTATCGTCCTCCCATGGTTCTACGTGTCAAGCTCACCCTGTCACTGCTCACGGCCTCCGCCCTGGTGGGAGGCTCCTCTCCGCCGGTGGAGCGGCCTGTCGCGGTGCAGGCCGCGAGACCGTTCACGATGCAGGACTTCATGGCCACGAAGAAACTCGGCCAGGTCGTCCCCTCTCCGGACGGTAAAGCCGTCGCGGTCGTCGTGAAACGCGGACCGGGCGAGTCGAGCAGATATGGCGCGTCATTTGTCGACGGAAACGAGCGCGCCGACATCTGGGTCGCGGACGGCGAGGGACCGGCCCGTGACGTGACGCACGGCGTCAAGGACGGCACCGGCCACTACAACCCGGTGTGGTCGCCCGACGGGCGCATGCTGGCCTTCGCCTCCACCCGCGGCGGCGACGACGTGTTCCTGCACGTCTGGAACCGTGCGACGGGCGAGATCCGCAAGCTGACCCCGCGCGGGGTGCAGACGATGACGAACGCCTCCGGCTACCTGATCCAGTGGCTGGACGCGCGGCGGATCGCCGCCCCGATGGTGGACCCCGGACGCTGGACCCTGGAGTACGGGCAGTGGCTGGAGGCCCAGCGCGTCGCCCCGAAGGAGTGGGCCAAGGTCGAGCGCGGCAAGGAGGACACCGCCACGGTGTTCGACGCCCCCGCGGACGACGGCCCGGACGCGCTGGACGAGCAGGTCGCGATCGTCGACGCCGTGACCGGCGCGATCACCTCCGCGGGCCCGGCCCGCACCTACACCGCGGGCAACCTGGTGGCCGACCCGACCGGGCGGCACATCGCCCGCGTGGACGACCTCGGCCCCACCCCGGCGCGCCCCGGACGGCTCAAGCGGATCCTGGAGCGGCGCACGCAGCTCGCGATCGCCTCCGCCTCCGGCGGGCGTCCGCGCGTGGTGACCGAGGTGGCGAGTCCCTCGGTCACCGTGCAGCCCCGCTGGGCGGCCGACGGCTCCGGCCTGCTGGCCGTCGGCAAGGCCACCCCCGAGACGCCCGACCCGTTCACCGCCTACCTGGTGCCCTCCTCCGGCGGGAAGGCCGTCCCGCTGGCCGCCGACCGGCTGGTGGCCACCGGCCTGCTGTGGGGCGCGGGAACGCCGCTGGTGCGCGGCGCGGCGGTCAAGGACGCCGCGGACCCGGCGGCCCGCCAGGACTGGTGGGCGTTCGACCCGGCGGACCCGGCCGCGAAGCCGCGTGACCTGACCTCGCGGTTCAAGGTGCCGCCGCTGGAGCTGGTGCCGGTGGCCGGCGGCGTGCTGGGCGTGGCCGACGGGCGTGCCTGGCTGATCGACCCGCGTACCGGGCAGGCGCGCGACCTGAACGCCACGAGTGCCGCCCCGCTGGCGGAACTGGCCTGGCCGCTGGACGACGGGGTCAGGCGCAACGGCGTGCGCCCCACCGACCGGGGCGGCGCCGAACCGGCCAACCCCCGCCTCGACCGCGACTTCCCCGTGGTGCTGGCGCGCGACGCCAAGGGCGGCCTGTACGAGCTGACGCCCGGCTCCTCGCCCGTGCTGACCCCGCTCCCGGTCCCCCACCCCGAGGCCGGTGTCGCCGGGTACTCCCCGGCGAGCCGCACCGCGGTCTTCGGTGCGGGCGGCGACCGCGGCACCGCGCTGTGGACCACCCGCGCCGGGCGCCACACCCAGCGCCTGTCGCTGAACGCCCACCTGGCGCAGGTGGCCGTCCCCGAGCGCAGGCTCGTCACCTACAAGGGGGCCGGCGGGGAGAAGCTGACCGGCGCGCTGCTGCTGCCCCCGGGTCACCGCGACGGGCAGCGCCACCCGCTCGTCGTCAACGTGTACGGCACCCGGATCGTCTCCACGCTGGACGACGTGCCGGAGTTCACGGTGAACAACCCGAGCTACCTGACCCTGCAGTTCATGACGGCCCGCGGCTACGCCGTGCTCGTCCCCTCCATCCCCCGCCCCACGGGCAAGGCGGCGGCCGAGCCGATGACCTGGCCCACCAAGCCGATCATGAACGCGGTGGACGCCGCGATCGACGCGGGGGTGGCCGACCCGAAGCGGCTGGCGGTGATGGGGCACTCCTTCGGCTCCTACAACGTGCACTCCCTCGTCACGCAGACCGACCGGTTCGACGCGGCGATCGCCATCTCCGGCTTCTCCAACGTGATCAGCAGCTACGGGGTGTTCGACGCCCGCTTCCGCTACACACCGCGCGCGCAGGAGTGGTTCGCCCCCGCCTACGTCGAGGACCCGGCGTTCGAGTTCGGCCTGGGCAAGCCTCCGTGGGAGGACCCGCAGCGGTACGTGCGCAACAGCCCGCTCCTGCACGCCGGGAAGATCGAGACGCCGGTGCTCATGCTGCACGGCGAGCGTGACTACCTGACCCACACCGGCTCCGAGGAGATGTACACGGCGCTGGCCCGGCAGGCCAAGAAGGTGCGGCTGGTCAGCTACTGGGGCGAGGCGCACATGCCGTACTCGATCGTCTCGCCCGCGAACTTCCGGAGCATGATCGAGCAGGAGCTGGACTGGCTCCGCCTGAACCTGAAGGGAGACACCCCGTGAGGCTCTTCTCCCCCGTCCAGGAGCGGGCGTGGCTGGAGCACCGGATCCGCGGCGACGCCGTACCGGACGGGACGTCCCTGCGGCTGCGGCTGGCCGGGCCCCTGGACGAGAAGGCGCTGGGCTCGGCGCTCGGTGACCTGGCGGCGCGGCACGAGGTGCTGCGCTGGTCCCTGCCCACGCGCGGGGACGGGCCCCGCCCGGTGGTGTCGGCCGGGGGGCTGCCCGCGCCCCGGCCGGTGCCGGTCCAGGCGGAGCGGCTCGACGCGGCGCTGGCCGAGCTGGAGGCCAGGCCGTTCGACCTGGTGACGGGGCCGCTGGCCCGCGTGTCGCTGCTGGCGCTCGGCCCCGAGGAGCACGTGCTGGTGCTGCGCACGCATCCGTGCGTCGCCGACGAGGGCTCGGCCGCCGTGCTGGCCGCCGACCTGGCCGAGCTGTACCGGTCCCGGGTGGAGGGTGACGCCCCCCGCCTGCCCGACGTGAGGACACCGGCGGGGTGGACGGCGGGCACGGGGGCACGCGGCGGGGGGACGCCGGACGGGGAGGTACCCGGCCGCAGGACCGGGGACGGAGCGGCACCCGGCCGACGGACCCCGGACGGAGCGGCACCGGATGAGGCGGCACCAGGGGGAAAGGCGCCGGACGGGACGGCACCGGGTGCCCGGGAACGGGAGTTCTGGCGCGGGGCGCTACGGGACGTGCCCCCGCTGGAGCCGGCCACCGACCGTCCCCGCCCGGGGCGCCGCTCCGGCGCCGGTGGGACGCACCACTTCGAGGTGAACGTGCCCGCCGGGCCCGGCTCCCCCGCCCTGGCGGTGCTCGCGGCGTTCGCCGTCGTGCTGGCACGCTGCTCGGGCCAGGAACGCTTCACGATCGGCATGCGCGCCCCCGGCCGCCTCTCCGGGCCGCTCGGCGCGGAACCCGGCGGGGGACACTGCGGGGAACCCGGCAGGGAACACGGCGGAGAGCCCAGCGCGTTCGCCGCCACGGCGGGACCGCTGGACGACCTCCTCCCCCTGCCCGTGGACCTGTCCGCAGACCCGGACCTCGCCACGTTCTCCGCCCGCCTGGAGCGGGCCGCCGACGACGCCTGGCGGCACCGGCTGCCGTTGCAGGACATCGTCTCCGTCCTCGCCCCGCCCCGCGACCCCAGCCGGGGCGCGCTGTTCGACGTGGCGTACGGCCTCGTGTCCCCTCCCGTCGCGCACGAGGCGGCGGGCCTGCGCCTCGAACCGCTCGGCGACCGGGAGGGCCTTCCGGCGCCCGCGGCCTGCGACCTGGACCTGCGCCTCCATTCGGGACCGCCGGACGACGGCGCCGGGCCCCGCGGTGACGGCGGGCCGGGGGAAGGCGGCGGGTCGTCCCCCGGGAGCGACGGCACGCGGGAGGGGCACGGGCTCCGGGCGACGCTCACGTACGCCACCGACGTCTTCGACCACGGCACGGTCGCGCTGATGGCCGCCCGTCTGAACCGGCTGCTCGGCGAGATGGCCCGCTCCCCCGGGCGGCCGGTGCTCGACCTGCCGCTCGACGACCGCTCGGGCCCGATCCCCGGCCCTCCCCCGGCGGTGGACCTCGACGCCCCCGGCTCCACGCTGGCGGCGCTGATCGCCGCCCAGGCGGGACGTACTCCCGACGCGCTCGCCGTGGACGGCGACGACGGGCGGCTCACCTACCGCGAGCTGGACGAACGCGCCCGGGAGCTGGCCGGGTGGCTGGCCGCCGAGGGGGTGGGGCCCGGGACCGTGGCCGCGATCTGCCTGCCGCGCTCGGCCCGGCTGGTGACGGTCGTGGCCGGGGTGCTGTACGCGGGCGGCGCCTTCCTGGCGCTGGACCCGTCCCAGCCGGCCCCCCGGCTGGAGTACCTGCTGTCCGACGCGGCGGCGGCCGTGCTGGTGAGCACCGGGGAGATCCTTCAGGGCCTGCCGGAGGGCGGGGGGCGCCGCCTCGACCTCGACCGGCGCGACCCGGCCGTGACCGCCCCGGCGCGGCCCGCCGGACCGCGCGACCTCGCGTACATGATCTACACCTCGGGGTCGACCGGACTGCCCAAGGGGGTGCTGCTGGAGCATTCCGGCGCGTGCAACCTGGTCGTGTCCCTCGCCCCGGAGCTGGGCGTCGGCCCCGGCGTGCGGCTGCTGCAGTTCGCGCCGCCGACCTTCGACGCCTGGGTCTGGGAGGTCTTCACCACGCTGGTCTCCGGGGGCACCCTGTGCGTGCCGGAGGCGGGGAACATCCTCGTCGGCCGGGCGCTGAGCAGGTGCCTGTCGGAGCGCGAGGTGAACGCCGTGCTGCTGCCCCCCTCGGTGATCGCCACGCTGCCCGGTGACGACCCGCTGCCCGGCCTGCGGGTGCTGGTGACCGGCGGTGAGGCGTGCACCCCCGAGCTGGTCGAGCGCTGGGGCACCGGCCGGCGCATGGTCAACGCCTACGGGCCGACCGAGGCGACCGTCATCGCCACCCTGGCCGACTGCGTGCCCGGGGAGGGCGTTCCGCCGATCGGGCTGCCCATGGCGGGGGCGTACGCGCTGGTGCTGGACGCCGCCGGACGGGCCGCGCCGCCGGGTGTGCCCGGCGAGCTGTACGTGGGCGGCGCGGGCGTGGCCCGCGGCTACCACCGGCGGCCCGCGCTGACCGCCGAGCGGTTCGTCCCCCTCGCCTCTCCCGCGCCCACCGCGCCGGACGCGCCGTCCGCGGCGACGCCGGACGTGTCGTCACCGCCGACGGCGGGCGTGTCGTCATCGCCGGCGACGGACGCTTCGTCGCCGGACGGACGTTCCCTTCCGGCCGCGGGCGAACGCCCGGCCGCGACGGTGGCCGGTGCGCGGCTCTACCGGACCGGTGACCTGGTGCGGCAGCGTCCCGACGGCCGTCTCGACTTCATCGGCCGGGTGGACCACCAGGTCAAGCATCGCGGTTACCGGATCGAGCTGGGCGAGATCGAGCAGACGCTGCGGGCCTGTCCCGGCGTCGACGACGCGGCCGTGACGCTGGAGGACGAGCAACTGGTCGCCTACGTGGCCGCCCTCTCCCCCGCGTCGGGACCCTCCACGCCCGGACACGCCTCCGGTTCCGGTTCCGGATCCGGAACCGGGGGCGTGTCCGGGTCCGGGTCCGGGCACGACCCGGCCCCCGTGACGGCGAAGGACGCCAGGGCGTGGACGGCCGGACGGCTGCCCGGCTACATGGTGCCGGGCACCGTGCACGTGCTGGACGAGCTGCCGCTGACGAGCGCGGGAAAGATCGACCGTCGTCGGCTGGCCTCCTCGGCCGCCCGCGCGGGGAACCGGCCTGAGGCGCCGCGCGACCGGCTGGAGCTGGAGGTGCTGGAGGCGTTCCGGCGGGTGCTGGACGAGCCCCGTATCGGCCCGCACGACTCCTTCTTCGCGTCAGGCGGCGACTCCCGGCTCGCGGTGACACTGCTCGGCCGCCTGCGCGAAGAACTGCGCAGGCCGGTCGCGGCCCGCCTGCTGTGGGAGCGTCCCACGGCCGCCGACCTGGCCTCGGCCCTGCGCGAACGCGCCTAGACCACCGCGCCGGCCGGGTCCCCACGATCCCTCGGTCCCAGGTCGGCCGGGTCCCTGTGGGTCATCGGTCCCGGTCGGCTGGACCCCCACCAGAGCCGGCCGGGGGGGGCGGGGGGGGGGGGGGGGGGGGGGGGGGGGGCGGGGGGGGCGGGGGGCGGGCGGGCCGCCCCGCGCCCCCCCCCCCCCCGCCCCTGGGGACCCCGTCTCACATGGAGGGTTCCGCGCCCGGTGACGGGGTGACGACCTTGGGCTCGCGGCGGAGCATGGCCCGCAGCCGCTTCTCGAGCGGGTACTCGTACAGCCGGTACAGCCCCCACGACAGCAGCACGCTGACGACCAGGCCGGCCAGCACGTGCGGCAGGTGCGCCCAGGTCGGCTGCGGGAAGTCGTAGAGCGACTGACGCCCGAAGGCGTGCTTGGCGATGGGGAAGAGCACCAGGAAGTGGATCAGGTAGAAGGCGTAGGACCACTGGCCGAGCGCCACCATCGGGCGGGAGCTCAGCAGGCTGCGCCGGCCGGCCAGGTCGTTGGTCGCCGCCGCGGCGATGAGCAGCGCGAACACCACGATGCTGCCCCGGTTGGCGGTCTCGGCCAGCGCGGTCGGCCAGACGCCCGACCACGACCAGGCCCACAGCGCCGCGAAGTAGCCGACCGTGACGGCGGTCGCCGTACGCAGGCCCACCGGGCAGCGCCAGCCACGGCGCACCGCGGCGGCGATCACGATGCCCAGCACGAACTCGCTGACCCGCGAGATCGGCGAGTGGGTGGCGAAGTAGTACAGGTCGGAGGTGAACCAGTTCTCCCCCGTGAGCTGCGGGTTGGCCAGCCAGAGCCACACGCGCGTGCCGATGCTGACCGCGATGAGCGCGGCGGCGATCATCACCATCTGGCGCAGCGTGCGCCGCACGATCGGGCGCACCACGAAGGGGAAGACCGCGTAGAAGAACGCCTCGCACGACAGGGACCAGGAGACGGTGTGCGGCACGGCGTCGCTCTGGAACGACGACGGGAACCACGCCTGCACCATGAGCAGCGTCGCGACCGTCCACCACACCAGCGCGGTGCCGCCCTCGGTGGGCCACAGCTGGCCGCCGACGAGCAGCGCGACCGCCGCGACGGTGGTGATGAGCAGCGACGGCCAGATCCTGGCGAAGCGGCGCCAGTAGAACTTCGGGGCGGTGTCGTTGTCGAAGAACGTCCAGGTCAGCACGTAGCCGGACAGGACGAAGAAGAACGTCACCCCGGCCGTGCCGAGGATGAACAGCTCGTTGAGGTAGGGCAGGGGCAGCAGGATCGCGACGTGGCTGAAGAACACGCCGAACGCGGCGAACCACCTCAGCCCGGTCAGTGACTCCAGCCGCGTCCTCGGCGGTCCCTCGATCGTGGCCGCCGAGGACCTGGTCAGCGCCGATGTCATGACGCCGTCTCCTTTCCGGTGAGGCCGGCCTCCGCGCGGCGCTCGTCGATGAGTGCCGCCTGGCGGCGGACGGTCGCGTGACGCAGCAGGTCGGGGAGCTCCACCTCGACGCCGAACGCCACCTCGTAGCGCAGGCTCAGCCGCGCCAGGGTGAGCGAGTGGCCGCCGAGGTCGAGGAAGCCGTCGGAGGCGCCGATCTCCTCCACGCCGAGCAGCTCGCGCCAGATGCCCGCGACGGCCTCCTCGGTGCCGCCCGCGACGGGCACGTGATCGCCGTCGTCTCCGGGGGCCTCGGGGTCGGGCAGCTCCTCGTGGGCGACGTCGCCGGCCGCGGTCCTGGGCAGGGCGTCCAGGACGGTCACGGAGCCCGGCACCTGGTACTCGGGCAGGTGGGCGGTGAGCGTCGCCGGGTCGATGTCCTGCCCGGCGACGTAGGCGGCGAGCCGCTCGTGGCGCACGTCCACGGCGGCCTCGGTGACGCCGGGCCGGTCGGCCAGCGAGCGGGCCACCTCGTCGGTGTCCACGCGGAACCCGCCGACGGTGAAGATCCGGCCGAAGCGGCCGAGCAGTTCCACCGAGCCGTCGGCCAGGGTGCGGCCGCGGTCTCCCGTGGCGCCGCCGCCGACGTGGATCTCTCCGGGTACGCCGATCGCGGCGGGCCGTCCCGCGCGGTCGGTGACCTCGACGGCGACGCCGGCCAGCGGTTCCCCGAGGGGCACGCCCCTGCGGGGCTCGGCCAGCGGGTCGACGCGGCGGGCCGCGGCCCAGCGCTCGCCGTACAGGGTCCAGGTGGGGACCCTCGCGGCCAGTTCCCCGGCGAGACCGGCGGGGGTGGCGGCGTCGCACAGCGCGGTGAACGGGCGGTCCCCGGGCAGGCCGTCGTGCTCCAGCAGCGTCCGCCAGGCGGGCGGCGGGGCGTGCACGACGGTGGCGTTCCCGGCGAGGGACGCCAGGCGTCCGGCGTCGCGGGCGGCCTCGGGCGGCGCGGTCACCAGGTGCGCGCCGTGCGTCAGGGCCAGCAGTACGGCCTGGTGGAAGGCGGCCGAGGAGGGCGGGGCGAGGGTCAGCACGGTGTCGGCGGCGCCCAGGCCGATCCGCGAGGCCAGGTCCGCGACCGGCGCGGCACCGTCGGGGACACCGCCGGGGACACCGTCGGGGGCCTCGCCGCGAGCACCGCCGGAGCGGGCTTCGGGGACGGCTCCGGGAACGGCCGCGGCTCGCGGGACGGTTCCGGGAACGGCTTCGGAGGGGTTCACCTTGAGGTGGGCGTACCACCACACCACCGGGTCGGGGCTGTCGGCCGACGGCGCCTCGGCGCCCATCCGCACGGCGGGCGCCAGGGCCTCGGCGCGCGCGTCGAGCTCGGCGTAGGTGAGCGTGCCCTGCGGGGAGGTGACGGCGGGCGCGTCCGGCGCGAGGCGTACCCGCTCGGCCAGGGCGGCGGCGGGTCCCTCGGTGCCGGGCCCCTCGGCGGCGGGCTCCGGTGCGGGGAGGCGCGGGGCGGCGGGCAGGGGCAGGTCGATGACGGGCCGGTCGGGGTGGGCGCAGGCCTCGGTGACCAGGAGCGTGAACTGCTCGGCGATCACCTCGATCGAGGCGGGGTCGAACAGGTCGTCGTTGTAGCCCCACAGGCCCGCCATGCCGTCGCCGTCGACGCTGAAGTCGACCATGAGGTCGAAGTGCGACACCTCGACGTCGGGGACGAACTCCGAGGCGCGCACGCCCGGCAGGTCCAGGAAGACGCCGTCGTTGTCGCGCACCCCGAGCCCGGCCTGGAACAGCGGCGTGTGGCTCTGCGGCCGCTGCGGGTGCAGCTCGCGCACCAGTTCCTCGAAGGGCATCTCCTCGTGGTCGCGTCCCTCGACGGAGGCGTGGCGCACGCGGCGCAGCAGCTCGCGGAAGGTGGGCTCCCCGCGCAGGTCGAGACGCAGGCAGATGATGTTGATGAAGCAGCCGACGAGTTCCTCCAGCTCGGGCCGGATGCGGCCCGCGGCGGGGACGGCGGTGACGATGTCGGCCTGGTCGGCGTGGCGCGACAGCAGCACGCCGTAGACGGCCAGCAGCACCGTGAACGGGGTGGTGCCCTCCTCGCGCGCCACGGCGCGCACGGCCGTGACGACGTCGCCGGGCAGGCGGGAGCGGTGGAAGCGGCCCGCGCGGCTCCGGTGGGGCGGGCGGGGCCGGTCGGAGGGCAGGTCGAGCAGGCGGGGCACGCCGTCGAGGGTGCGCCGCCAGTAGTCGACCAGGCGGGAGCGCACCTCCTCGGTGCGCAGCCGCTCGCGCTGCCACAGGGAGAAGTCGGTGTACTGCAGGCCCGGTTCGGGCGGGCTCGCCGACCCGGTGTAGAAGGCCTGGACCTCGCGTCCGACGATGCCGAAGGACGGGTCGTCGAAGACGATGTGGTGGAAGGTCAGCACGAGGACGTGGTCGTCGGGTCCCAGGCGGAGCAGCAGGGCCCGGTACAGCGGCCCGTGCCGCAGGTCGAACGGCGCCAGGATGTCGTCGGCGGCCGTCCGCGCGGCCTCGGCCTCGGGGTCGGGCTCGCCGGTCAGGTCGACGGAGCGCAGCACGGTGGCGGGCGCGTCTCCGGCGCGCTGCACGGGCATGCCGTCGATCTCCTCGACGGTGGAGCGCAGGATCTCGTGGCGCCTGATCACCTCGCACAACGCCCGGTCGAGGGCTGCGGCGTCAAGGGGTCCGCGCAGGCGCAGGGTGGCGGGCACGTGGTAGAACCCGAATCCCGGGTTGAACTTCTCGCCGAACCAGATGCGTTCCTGGGTGGAGGAGACCGGTGTCCCCGAGGCGGGAACGTCGTGTCGCGGGATGCGGTCCCGCTCGCGCCGCCGTCGGGCGATCAGGTCGTGCACATTGTCCGCGCTCTTGGAAATCGTCATCGTCGTTTCCTCACGTCTGTGGGGTGCAGCGTGAATGCATAATTTTGCGTCAGGATATGTCTGAATAAGTGAAGGCATTTGTTCTCTATTGCGCGAAGGCGGCGAAACAGGTATGGAGCTGCGAGGGGTGACAGCGCTGGTCTCCGGGGCCGGCGGAGGACTGGGCGCGGCGACCGCGCGCGAGCTGGCCGGGGCCGGGGCGCACGTGGTCGTGGCCGACCTCGACGCCCGTACGGGCGAGAAGGTGGCCGCCGAGACGGGCGGCACGTTCGTCGAGACCGACGTGACCCGCGCGGAGTCGGTCGAGCACGCCGTGCGGGTCGCCGCGGAGGTCGCGGGGCCGTTGCGCGTGGCGGTGAGCTGCGCGGGGATCGCGCCCGCCGCGGGCACGGTCGGCCTGGACGGGCGCCCGCACGACCTGGAGACCTTCGAGCGGGCGCTGGCCGTCAACGTGGTCGGCACGTTCAACGTGATGCGCCTGGCCGCCGCCGCGATGGCCGTGACCGACCCGCTGGACGGCGGCGAGCGCGGCGTGGTCGTCAACACCTCCTCGGCCGCCGCGGAGGACGGCCAGGCAGGTCAGGTCGCCTACGCCGCCTCCAAGGGCGCGGTCGCGGCGCTGACCCTGCCGGCCGCCCGCGACCTCGCCTCGATCGGCGTGCGGGTCTGCGCGCTGTCGCCCGGCCTGTTCGACACCCCGCTGTTCGCGGCGATCCCCCCGGAGTTCCGGCGCTCGATGGAGCGGCAGATCGTCTTCCCGCCCCGGCTCGGGGAGCCCGCGGAGTTCGCCCGCGCGGTCCGCGCCGTGTGCGAGCTGGGCTACCTCAACGCAGCGGTCGTCCGGCTGGACGGCGGCCTGCGCCTGCCGAGGAAATGAGGGGGACATATGAGGGAATCGCCTGTTCAACCCGTGAGCGAGGTCTCCGCGGAAGGCGCGGAAGAACCGCCGGACGTTTGAGCGCGGAACGTCCGAGCAGAACACCGGATCCAAGAACGCCCCGACATCTCGCCGGCGGGATGCGAGTAGCGTCCCGTACGTTTCCAAGGTCACCGATCGAGGGAGATGAAGAAATGCTCACCCCACCCGACGGAATGCCGAGAATCACCCCGGTCCTCTTCTACGCCGACCTCGGCAAGGCCATCGAATGGCTCATCGAGGCGTACGGATTCGAAAAGCGCAAGGTGCTGAACGACGACGACGGGGCCGTCGTCCACGCCGAGCTGTCGTTCGGCGAGGGCGTCGTGCAGCTGGCCGGGACCGGCGACGGCCACCAGCACCGGCCGCAGGGCGAGGGCGAGCTGCGCCAGAGCCTGTACGTGTTCGTCGACGACGTGGACGAGCACTACGAGCGCGCCAGGGCCGCCGGAGCGGTGATCCGCGACAAGCCCGACACCCGCTTCTACGGCGACCGCAACTACACCACCGAGGACATCGAGGGCCACCACTGGGTCTTCGCGCGCCGGGTCGAGGAGATCCCGTACGAAGAGATAGACACCCCGTGAGCGCCGTCGAGCAGGTCAGGGAGCTGTACGAGCGCTACCCCTGCCCCTCCCTGACCGTCGGCGACGACCTGATCCTCGACCTGGCGCTCGGCATCGGCATGGCCGTCAGGGACAAGACCCTGGAGGGCAGGCGGGTGCTGGACGCCGGGTGCGGCACCGGCCACCAGCTGCTCGGCCTGGCCTCGCAGTACCCCGGGGCGAGCTTCACCGGGATGGACCTGTCGCAGTCGTCGCTCGACGTGGCCCGTGAGCTGCGCGACCGCAACAGGCTGACCAACGTGGAGCTGGAGCGGGGCGCCATCGGCGGGGACGGGTTCGAGGGGCCCTACGACCTGATCGTGATGACCGGGGTGCTGCACTGCCTCGACGACCCCCGCGCCGGCCTGGCCTGGCTGGCCGAACGGCTGGCGCCCGGCGGGCTGATGTACCTGTGGCTGTTCCACAGCTTCGGCGAGCACCAGCGGCTGATCGACCGCGAGCTGGTGCGGCTGCTGTCGGGCGGCGACACCGGCGAGGAGGGCCTGTCGGTGGTGCACCGGCTGGGGTTCGGCCGGTCGGCGGGCCGCTACGGCACCCACTCGTCGGCGACGGGCGACCCGCGCGACCAGGACGTGCTGGACGCCGACGCCTACCTGCACCCGGTCATGCGCACCCACCGCTTCGGCGACGCGGCCCGCCTGTTCGAGGACCTCGACGGCATCGGCTGGTTCGCGCTGAACGGCGTCAACTGGGACGGCGGCGGCAAGATCCTGGACCTGGGCCGCCGCCACCCCTCCTCCCCGGTGTTCCTGTCGGACGCCGACCTGTTCGACGACGAGGACCTGCTGGCGCGCTACGCCGCGCTGCCCGTCGCCGAGCGCGCCGCGGTCATGGAGCTGCGGCTGGCGCCGACCGGCTTCACCGTCGTGGCCGGGACCCCGGGCGCGGAGGAGTCGTGCGAGCCCAGGATCGCGGGCAACGTGCTCCTGAGGAACGGAACGGCCACGCCCGGCGGAACCGGCGGGTGACCGGCCCGCGTCCGGGCCGGCCTCCCCCGGCCCGGACGCGCCGATCCCCCAGGAGACTTCACAGCCGATCCCCCGGACTTCGAAGGACACGGCACGACGAGACGGCCTCCCCGCCCGGGGAGGCCGTCTCGTCGCGTCGTGTCAGGTGAGCAGTTCCGAGAGCCTGGTGTCCGGGTCGGCCACGGCACGGGTGAGCAGCGCGGCCACCCGGGCGAGCCGCTCCTCGGCCTCCGCACGGTCCCACAGCTCGATCGCGTACTCCAGGTCGAGCACGACCCGCTCCCCGGCCATCCCGGCGTACATCTCCAGCTCGTAGCGGTTGGCCCTGGTGTGGACGTAGTCGAAGCCCACCTCGCACCCGGTCAGGTCCGGGATAGCGGGCCCGTCGCCCGCCCAGTCGGAGGTCACCTGGAACAGCGGCATCCTGCGCGGGTCGGGGTGGATCCCCATCGCCCGCACCACCTCGTTGAACGGGGTGCTCTGGTGCGCGTACGCCTCCAGCACGGTCCTGCGCACCCGCCCGGTCAGCTCGGCGAAGGTGGGGTCGCCGCCGCAGTCGAGGCGCAGCGCCACCATGTTGACGAAGCAGCCGACCACGCCCTCCAGGCCCGGCAGCGGCCGGTTGTCGACGGTGGTGCCGATGACCACGTCGTCCTGGCCGCTCCACTGCGCCAGCATCGCCGCGAACGCCGCCGTCACCAGCATGTAGGGGGTGGCCCTGCTCTGGCGTGCCAGCGCGAGCAGCCGCCGCGACTCGGCGGGCGGCAGACGGTGGGCGATCATCTCGGTGTCGCGGCTCTCGCGGCGGCCCTCCCGCGTCCTGGGCAGGACCAGCTCGGGCGCGCCGCGCAGCCGCTCGCGCCAGAACCGTTCCGACGCCGCGGCCTCCGGGCCGCCGAGCCATGCCTGCTCCCAGGCCACGTAGTCGGCGAAGCGCAGGTGCGGCGCGGCGGGCGCGGCGTCCCGGTCGGAGTACAGCCGGCCCAGCTCGCCCACGAGCAGGCCGATCGACACCCCGTCGGTGACCAGGTGGTGCTGGACGAGGGCCAGGACGTGGTCGTCGTCGCCGAGCCGGTAGAGGACGGCCCGCACGAGCGGCGCGACGGACAGGTCGAAGCCGGCGTCGGCGTCGCGCGCGGCGCGGCGGGCGGCCTCCGGTTCGCGTTCGTCCTCGGGCAGGTCGGCGAGGTCCTCGACGGGAAGCTCGACGCGCACGCCCGGGTCGAAGCGCAGCACCGGCACGTCGCCCACGAGCGCCACGCGGGCGCGGAGGTTGTCGTGCCGGGCGACCAGCGTGTCGAACGCGCCGCGCAGCGCGTCCACGTCGAGCGGGCCGCGCACCCGGTAGGTGACCGCGGCGATGAAGTCGCGGGCGTCGCCGCCCGCGAGCTGCTCGTTGATCCAGATCTGGAGCTGCGCGGTGGACAGGGCGCTGGTGGCGGACTCCCCCGCGTCCCCACCCTCGGTGCCGCCGTCCCCGTGCCCGGCCGCCCCGATCTCCCCGGACCGCCCGGTCTTTCCCGGGGCGGGGGCGGAGGCGCGGCCGGCCTGCCCGGCGTCGGCGAGGGTGCGCTCAAGCGCGGGGTGCTTGGCGGCCATGTAGTCGGCCAGGTCGGCGGGCGTGCAGTGCTCGAACAGGGCCATCAGCGGGACGCGCACGGCGAGCACGGAGGCGATCTCGCGCACCAGCCGGGCCGCCAGCATCGAGTGGCCGCCCAGGGCGAAGAAGTCGTCGTCGGGCTCCACGGCGTCGAGGTTCATGACGCGCGCCCAGATGACGCAGAGCGCCGCCTCCAGGGCGGGCAGCTCGTCGCGCTCGTCGCGCTCGCCCGCGTCGGGCAGCAGGCCGGTCCTGACCCGCCCGTCCTCGCCGCGCGGGATGCGGTCCACCGGTACGACGACGGCGGGCACCATGTACTGCGGCAGCCGCTCGACCAGGGTCGCGCGCAGCTCCCCGGCCTGCGACTCACCGGCGACGGCGTAGGCGACGAGCTCGCGCCCGGCGGCGCCCTCGACCGCCACGACGGCGGCGTCGCGCACGGCCGGGTGGGCGCGCAGGGCCTCCTCGACGTCCTCCAGCTGTACCTGGAAGGAGCCGAGGCCGACGAGCCGGTCCTCGCGTCCGCGCTCGACCACCCGCCCGTCGGGCCTGCGGGTCGCCAGGCGGCCGGTCGGGCCCGGGGTCCCGTGGCGGACGAGCTGGCCGACGGCCCCGGCGGGGAGCACGTTGCCGTCGTGGTCGACCACGGTCACGTCGCCCTGGGTGAGGGTGGCCAGCTCCTCCGGAGAGATCATCGGGATCTCCGACAGGGTTGTGGAGGGGGCCTCGGCGACCGCCCGCAGCACCCGGTCGTAGTGGCGCATCACGCGGGCGATCGTGGCCTCGTCGAACAGGGCGTCGTCGTACTCGACGAAGAAGTCGACCCGGTCGCCGCGCCGCACGGCCTCCACCGCGACGTCGAAGCGGGACCGGCCGCGGGTCGCCTCGGCCTCGGTGGCGGGCACGCCGCCGACGGAGCGCTCGGCCGCGCCGGCGTCCCACATGGTGAAGACGACCTGCACGAGCGGGGTGTGCCCGGCGTCGCGCTCGGGCTGCAGGAACTCCACCAGCTTCTCGAACGGGACGTACTGGTGGTCGAAGGCGTCGAAGGCCGCCTCGCTGACCGCGTCGGCCAGCTCGGTGAAGGGCAGGTCGCCCGCCGGGCGGAGCCGTACGGGGACGATGTTGGCGAAGAAGCCGAGGGTGCGGTCGAACTCGCGCCCGGGACGGCCGGGCGCGCCGGTGCCCAGCACCATGTCGCCGCGGCCGGTGTAGCGGTAGAGGGTCGCGGTGAAGGCCGACAGCAGCACGGTGAACAGGGTGCCGCCGACCCGCTCGGCGACCTCGCCGAGCGGGCCGGTCAGCTCGGGCGCGAGCGGGAAGCTCTCGCGCCTGCCGGCGCTGCCCCGCCGCCTCGGCCTGGGCCGGTCGGCGGGCAGTTCCAGCACGGTGGGCGCGCCGTCGAGCACCTCGCGCCAGTGGTCGACGTCGGCGGCCAGGCGCCCGCCGGCGAACTGGTCGCGCTGCCAGCGGGCGAAGTCGCCGTACTGGGCGGGAGGCTCGCCCGGCGGCTCGCCCCGGTAGGCGGCGTCCAGCTCCTCCAGCAGCAGGTTCATCGAGAACCCGTCGCTGATGATGTGGTGCACGCCGAGCACGAGCGCCTGCCGCCCGGAGCCCAGCGTGACGAGCGAGACGCGCAGCAGCGGTCCCGCGGCCAGGTCGTAGGGGGCCTCGGCGACCTCGCGGGCGTACTCCATGAGCGCCTGCTCGCCGCCGACGGACGCCTCCCGCAGCACCGGGCCGTCCTGCCGGACGGCCTGGACCGGGTCGCTGCCCTGGTAGACGAAGGTGGTGCGCAGCACGTCGTGCCGCGCCACCACCCGCTCCAGTGCCCGCGCGAGCCGGGCGGCCTCGAGCGTCCCGTCCAGCACCAGGACCTTCAGCTCGTTGTACGAGCCGTTGCCCGGGTCGTCCTGCTCGACGAACCAGAGCTGCTCCTGGAGGTAGGACAGCGGGGCCGTGCGCACGGGCAGGCCGGTCACGACGGCGCCTCCGTCCTCCTGGCGATCACCCACAGGAAGCGCGACTCCCCCAGTGGCGTGCGCTGCGCCACGACCTCGTCGCGCTCGGGGGCCAGGCCCGCCTCGCGCAGCAGGCGCAGGTTCTCCTCGGTGGGGAAGCCGGAGAAGAACATGGTCGAGCCGAACCACTCCTCCACGGCGCCGGGGATGTCCTCGGTCATCAGCGTGGCCAGCAGCAGGCCGCCCGGCCTCAGCCAGCGGGCGATGCCGCCCAGCAGCGCGGGCAGCTCCTCGCGCGGCAGGTGGGTGAGGGTGTAGATGGACACGACGGCGTCGAAGGAGGCCTCGGGGAACTCCGCCTCGGCCATGTCGGCCTGCACGAGCGTCGCGCCGGGCAGGGTCTCCCCGGCGAGCCTGAGCTGCTCGGCGGAGATGTCGACGGCGGTGAGGTCGTGCGCCTCGGCCACCAGGCGCGACGACTCGTGCCCGCCGCCGACGCCCAGCTCCAGCACGGAGGCGCCCCGCTCGGGGAGCATCCCCAGCAGGGTGTTCGTCCACGTCATGCGGGGGGCGTCGGAGAACTCCGACTGGAAGGAGGCGTAGCGTCCTGCGATGTCGTCCCAGCCCTCGCGGACGATGTCCTTGATGTCGGAGCGGACCTCGGAGTCGACGGCGTCCGCGACCCCGGCGACGGTGGGCCGGTCGAAGAACTCGGCGACCGGCACCTCGATGCCGAAGGTCGTGCGCACCCGGCCGAGGAGCTGGATGACCTGGATGCTGGTGCCGCCCATCTCGAAGAAGTGGTCGTGCGGGCCGATGGAGTCCACCTCCAGCAGCGGGCGCACGATCTCCTCGGCGACCCTGCGCCTGGTCGGCGTCCACTCGGCGTCGTCGGCCGCGCCGCTCGTGCCGGCCGTGCCGCTCGTGCCGGTCGTGCCGGTCGCGTCCGGGGTCCCGGTTCCCGCGCGTTCCGTCCTGGCCTCGGCCAGGGCGTCGCGGTCGGCCTTCCCTGCCGGGGTGAGCGGGATCTCGGGCACGTGGACGAACTCGTTGGGCACCAGCGGGGCCGTCAGCCACCGGCCCGCGGTCTCGCGCAGCTCGGCCACCGCGGGCGGTTCGGTGGTGGTGGACACGACGTAGGCGATCAGGCGGGCGTCGCCGTCGCCGAGCGCCTCCGCCTCGACCACCGCGTGCGCGATCGCCGGATGACGGCACAGGGCCGCCTCGATCTCCTCCAGCTCGACGCGGACGCCGCGGACCTTGACCTGCCGGTCGGCCCGCCCGGCGAAGACCAGCTCGCCCTCGGGGGTCCAGCGCACCAGGTCACCGGTGCGGTAGAGCCGCTCGCCGGGCGTGGCGGCGAAGGGGTCGGGCACGAAGGAGAGCGCGCTCGTCCCGGGCCGGCCCAGATAGCCGCGCCCGAGTCCGGGGCCGCCGACGTAGAGCTCGCCGACCGTGCCGATCGGGACCGGGCGCATCCTCTCGTCCAGCGCGTACGCCCGGTGGTTGGGCATCGCGCGGCCGATGGGCGGCGAGGTGTCCCAGTCGCCCTCGCACTCCTGGGTGATGACGCCGACGGTGGTCTCGGTGGGGCCGTAGCTGTTGACGAACCTGCGTCCGGCCGCCCAGCGGGTGGTGAACTCCCCCGAGTAGCTCTCGCCGCCGACGGCCAGGACCCGCAGGTCGGGGAAGTCGCCCGGCTCCAGCAGCCGCAGCATGCCCGGGGTGCCCATGTAGACGGAGATCCGCCGCTCGCGCAGCAGGTCGCGGAAGCGCTCGGACGAGGTGCGGGTCTCGGTGGAGGCGACGTGCAGGGCCGCCCCCGACAGCAGCGCCCCGAAGGCGTCGAAGGTGGAGACGTCGAAGGCGATCGAGGAGAACTGCACGAAGCGGTCGCGCGGCGAGAGCCCGTACAGGTGCTGGGCGCCGCGGACGAACGCGGTGACCGCGCGGTGCTCGATGAGGACGCCCTTGGGCATCCCGGTGCTGCCGGAGGTGTACATGACGTAGGCCAGGTTGGCCGGGTGCAGCGGCACCCCGGGGTCGCTCTCGTCGCTTCCCGGATGGCGGTCGACGTTGACCACGAACCACGGGCCGGGCGGCACGTCGGCCTCGGTGGTGGAGTCGGCCAGCACCACCGCGGTGCCGGCGTCGCGCAGGATCGCCTCCAGCCGCTCGGGCGGGTTTCCCTCGTCGACCGGGACGTACGCGCCCCCGGCGGCGAGCGTGCCGAACATGGACACGACCATGCTCGCCGAGCGGCGCTGGTAGATGGCGCAGCGGTCCTCGCGGCGCAGGCCCAGGCCGAGCAGGTGCCCGGCCAGGCGGTTGGCCGCGCGGCGGACCTCGTCGTAGGTGAGGGCCGTGCCCTCCTCGTCCGTCAGCGCCGTGGCGGCGGGCGACCTGGCGACCTGGGCGGCGAACCGTTCGACGACGGTCGCCGGCTCGTCGGCCAGCTCGGTGCGGTTCCACTCCTCGACGACCAGGCGCGCGTCGTGCTCCTGGATCGTGTCCATCGGCTCCTCCTTAGGGGGCCCGTTCCTCCGGGACCGTTCGTCGGTGCTCTGGCGGGTCAGGACCGCTCGCCGTCCATCTGGCGGCGCAGGCTCAGGGGACGCATGTCCGTCCAGACCTCTTCGATGTGGGCCAGGCACTCCTCGCGGGTGCCGCTGTGGCCGACACTCCGCCAGCCCTCGGGAATGTCACGATCGGTCCACCAGATGGAGTACTGCTCCTCGTGATTGCACACCACCGTGTATCCGGCGGACCCGGCGGACCCGGCGGACCCGGCTTGTCCGGCTGACTCGGCCATCGGAATCTCCTTCGCGTCATTCGTCATTCGCAACAGCGCACCTACGAACAATGCCATGGTCGAGCAGAGGCCATTTAACGTACTTTCCGCGAAATGTTAGGGTTTTGAAGGGGAGCTATGTGCGGAATAACCGGCGTATCTGTTCTCGACGAAACCGCCGGGCAGCCGGCGTTCGACGGGCTCGTCACCCTGCAGCACCGCGGCCAGGAGTCGTGGGGGGTCGCGGTGGGCGGGCCGGAGGGCGTGCGGGTCCGGCGGGCGCTCGGGTTCGCCTCCCGCTCGGAGTGCGGCGCCCCCGCCGCCTGGCCCGGCGGGAGCGTGGCCGTCGCCCACACGCGGTACTCCACCACCGGCGCCACGCTGCTGGAGAACTCCCAGCCCCTCGTCCACGAGGCGCGGCGCATGGCGCTGGCGCACAACGGCGACCTCACCAACGCCGCCGCGCTGCGCGCCCTGCTCGTCCGCGGGGGCTACGGGTTCCGGTCGACCGGCGACTCCGAGGTCATCCTCGCCCTGCTCGCCGGCGCGACCACGAACGCGGACACCGGTCCGGACACGGAAACGGACACGGGCCCCGGCACAGGCGCGGGCGCGGGCATCGGCTCGATCGTGGCCGCGGTCACGCGGGCCGTGCGGGTGCTGCGAGGCGGGTACGCGGTGGTGTGCGCCGCCGGGGACCGCCTGCTCGCCTTCCGCGACCCGCACGGCCTGCGCCCGCTGGTGGCGGGGTTCGCGCCGGGCAGGGCCGCAGCGGCCTCGGAGACCTGCGCGCTCGACGCGCTCGGCTGCCCCGAGCAGCGCGAGGTCGAGCCGGGCGAGCTGCTGGTCCTGCGGGACGGCCGCCTGGAGGGGGCCTACCGCGTGGCCGAGCCGGCCCCGCGCGCCTCCTGCGTGTTCGAGCACCTCTACCTGACCAGGCAGGACTCCCGGATCGGCGGGACGCGGGCCGGTGCGACGCGGGTGGCGTTCGGCGAGCGGCTGGCGATGGAGTCGCCCGTGGACGCCGACCTGGTCGTGGCCGTCCCCGCCTCGGGCGTGCCGGCCGCCCGGGGGTACGCCCGCGCGGCCGGGCTGCCCCTGGCCGGGACGCTGGTCCGCGACGAGCAGGTGGGCAGGACGTTCATCGAGCCCGACCGGAGCCGGCGCGAGCGCAAGCTGCGGAGCAAGTTCTCCATCGGCTCGCCGGTGGACGGCGCCAGGGTCGTCGTGGTCGACGACTCGATCGTGCGCGGGTCCACCATGCGGCGCATCGTCGCCCTGCTGCGCGAGTCCGGGGCGAGCGAGGTGCACGTGCGGATCGCCTCCCCGCCGCTGGTCGCGCCCTGCCACTACGGGGTGGACATCGTCGACACCGGCGAGCTGGTCGCGGCCGGGCGCGAGACCGGGGAGGTGTGCCGGATCATCGGCGCGACGAGCCTGGCGCACCTGTCGGTGGCGGGCATGCGGCACACCGTCGGGAGCGCCGCGGGCGAGGGCCTGTGCGAGGGGTGCCTCACCGGCGAGTACCCCACCCGGGTGGACGGGACGCGCGACAAGTTCAGGCTCGTACCCGCACAGGCCCCGCGGCACGTGACGCCCCCGGGGGCCCTCCACCCCCGTTGACGATGATCAAGGTCGCGCCTAGCGTCCGCCAGATGAGACCTCTGACGGAAACGGGCCGCTACGACGACGACGGCGGCTGCGACGCCAGGTACACCAGGACCGCCTGCCTGTGGGGACGCAGGCCCGACCGGATCTCCGACGCGCTGGGGGACGCGCTCGGCCTGCCCGGGGCACCCGACGACGTCGGGCCGCCCCCGGGACCGCCCGGCGCGGACGCGCCCGCCGTGCTCGACGTGGGGTGCGGCGAGGGACGCAACGCGGTACGGCTGGCCCAGCGGGGCGCGCGGGTGCTGGCCATGGACATGTCGGCCGCCGCGCTGGAGAACGGCGCGGAGGCCTGGGGCGAGGCCGGCGGGATCGAGTGGCGCCAGGGCGACGCGCGCACCACACCGCTGGAGCCCGCCTCGTTCGACGGGGTGCTGGCGTGCAGCGTCCTGCACTGGCTCCGCGACGAGGAACAGGTCGCCGACGTCGTCGCCAGGCTCCAGGCCGCGACCAGGCCGGGAGGGGTCAACGCGCTGCTGATGTTCAACCGCGGCCACGCCTACCGGCCTCCCGCCGGCGAGATGCGCATGCCGGTCCTGCTGGGCCACGACTGGTACCTCGACCGGTACGCGGGATGGACCGTTCTGGGGGCCACCGACACCGACTCCACGCACACGCACAAGGGCCACGAGGAGCCGCACACCCACTCGGTGACCAGGCTCGTGGCCCGCAGGGGGGCAGGCGCGTGAGGCCGCCCGCGAACGCGCGCCCGGCGAGCCCGTCCCGGGGGCGGCCGGGCCGGGCCGGGCCCGCGCATCCCCTGGAGTGGCCGGTCTACGACGAGGGCGTGGCGGCCCGGGTCACCGAACTGATCACGCTGGGGCGCACGTTCGACTACGACTACGGCTCCGAGCTGGCCGAGCTGGAGCGGTCGTTCGCCGAGCGGCACGGCCGCGCCCACGCCCTGGCGCTCACCTCGGGCACCGCGGGCCTGCTGGCCGCCTACTTCGCGCTGGGCGTCGGGCCGGGCGACGAGGTGATCGTCCCGAACCTGACGTTCTTCAGCACCGCCTCGCCGCTGTTCCTGCTGGGCGCGGTGCCGGTGCTGTGCGACGCGGGCGACGGCAGCGGCAACGTGGACCCCGCGGACGTGGAGGCGCTGGTCACGCCGCGTACGGCCGCGATCGCCGTCACCCACCTGTGGGGCCACAGCTGCGACATGGACGCGCTGCGCGCGGTGGCGTCCCGGCACGGGCTGGCCCTGGTCGAGGACTGCTCGCACGCCCACGGCTCCACCTTCCGCTCCCGGCCCGTCGGCTCCATGGGCGACATCGCGGTCTTCAGCGTGGGCGGCAGGAAGCTCGTCTCCGGAGGCATGGGCGGCATGCTCCTGACCGACTCCGAGGACGTCTTCGCCCGCGCCTGCCTGCTGACGAACTTCCGCCACCGCACCGACCTGACCATCGACGCGGCCCGCTACGAGCCGTTCCTGCTGACCGGCCTCGGCGGCAACTTCCGCATCTCCACGCCCGGCGCCGTGCTGGCCCAGAGCCACCTCGACCGCCTGGACGAGCTGGTGGGGCGCAGGGTGGCCAACATGTCGGCCCTGTCGGCGGGGCTCGGCGCGCTGCCGGGCGTGCGCCCCTCCCCCGTCGCCGAGGGCGTCACGATGGGCGCCTGGTACGACGGCGTCGTCGAGGTGACGCCGGAGTGCCCGTTCAGCCGGGACGAGCTGGTGGCAGCGGGCCAGGAGCGCGGCCTGAAGGTACGCGCTCCGGCCACCAGGCCGCTGCACGTCTTCCCGCTCTTCCAGGGCACCGCGCCGGACTGGTCGCCGCAGGTCGCCGCCGCGGTCCGGGCGGCGGCCGCGGTGAACGACCGCCCGTTCCCGCGGTCGGCGGAATTGTTCGCGCGGTGGATGAAATTACCCGTCAACTTTCTCTGGGAGGAGAACTCGCCACTGGTCGGCGCCTATGTGGACGCGTTCGACGACGCATTCTCGATGGCACGCACCGCGTAACGTCGTTGCTGTTTCCAGCGTCGATTCCGGAGTAATCCACATGAGCCGACAAACATTTCCCGTCGTCCACGCCGTCGCCCCCGTCAGCCTGGAGAGCTGGTTCGGTCACTTCGTCGACCTCGGACCCGAGGACCGGACCGTCTTCACCGGCGAGGACGCCCGCGTGGACGTGGCCCCACTGCTCGACGCGATCGGCGGGGCCCCGCGGGCGACCGTGATCTTCCATTCCAGCCACACGACGCTCGGCCGGGACCAGTTGCTGGCGTTCCGGCTCCGCGAGCTCGGCCACCACGCCGAGTGCCAGTCGCGGCTGTGCGCCTCGCTGGGCAGCGACAAGATCCTGATGAAGGAGTTCTTCGACCGCTACCGCCTGCTCTCCCCGCCCTGGGTGCGGGCCGGTGAGACCCTGCCGGAACTCCCCTCCGAGGCCCGCGTGGTGGTCAAGGACCGGCACGGCACGCAGAGCGTCGGCACCCGGCTGGCCCGCGCGGGCGAGTGCGACCTGGCGCCCAACGAGCTGGGCGAGCTGTACGTCGACGGCGTCGAGTACTCGGTGCTGGTCTACCGCGACGAGCACGGCACGGCGACGTTCCCGCCGGTGTGGAAGGGGCCGACCTCCCCGGAGCTGGTGCCGCCCTGGCGGCGGCTGCGGCTGTGCCCCGACCCGAGGCTCGGCGGCACATGGGAGCGCAAGCTGCGGGCCGTCGGCAAGCGGCTGGCCGACCTGGCCGAGGCGCACGGCTACCTGGAGGTGGAGTTCCTGCTGACCCGGCACGGCGAGGTGCAGCTGCTGGAGATCAATCCCAGGATCTCGGGCACCATGCGGCTGGCCGCGATGGCCACCCGGTTGCCGATCTTCTCCCTGCACGCCCGGCCCGAGCTGCGCGGCCACCTGCGCGCCGTCCGCTTCAGCGGCGAGGTGCCCTACGGCGGCGCCCCGATCACCGACGCCGGCGCCGAGGTCTTCGCCACCTCCCGGCTCACCGTCGCCGGGGAGAGTCCCGAGGCGGTCCGCGCCAAGCTGCGCCGGCTGGGCGCGGAGCCGGCACTTCCCCGCGCCTCCTGAGGCGGTTCCCGGTCCCCTCCCCGCCCTCCGATGTCCCCGACGCCCCGTGCCCGTGAACCGCTCCGGGTGGCGGGGCGTGACCCGTCGTCCGGGCGGGCCACGCCCCGGCTCCCGCGGAACCCCCGGGACCCTCTCGCCCGAGTCTGGGCCGCGTCACCTCCCCGGCTCCCCCGGGCCCTCTCGCTCAGGCGGGCCGCGCCACCCCCACCTCCCCGGCTCCCACGGACTCGGCGGGCTCCGCGGGCTCGGTGGGCCGTCCCTCGCCCGCCTCGCGGTCGCGCCGCGCGTCCCACCGGTCCAGCAGCCCCAGCAGCGGCGCGGTCGCCGCCGTGGAGATCAGCGCGACGATCACCAGCATCGTGAACAGCGTCTGGGTGATGATGCCGAGGCTCAGCCCGATGCTCAGGATCACCAGCTCGGTCACCCCCCGGCAGTTCATCAGCACCCCGAGCCGCAGGGCCTCCCGCCCCGGCACGCCCATCGGCCCGGCGACGACCAGCACGCCGCCGACCTTGCCCACCACGGCGACCGCCAGGATCAGCAGGCACCAGCTCCACATCGCCGCGTCCCGGCTCAGCAGCCCGATCTGGGTGTTGAGGCCGACGAAGGCGAAGAAGGGCGGCAGCAGGAAGGACGTGGTGAAGTCCTGGGTGCGCTCGCGGACCCGCCGCAGCCTCACGTCCCCGTCACGGGGGAACAGCGCGCCGAACAGGAACGCGCCGAAGATCAGGTGGATGCCGATCAGCTCGGTCAGCAGCCCGGAGACGAGCAGGCCCACGATGACGATGGGCAGCGTCGCCTCCTGGGAGAGCCCCCGGCGCAGCAGCCGGGCCAGCAGCGGCCGTACCACCCCGGCCATGACGGCGGCGAAGACGACGGTGAGGCCGAACGTGCGCAGCGCCTCGGCGGGCGAGGAGCCCTTGGCCATGGTGACCGCCACCGCCAGCAGCAGCCACGCGGTGACGTCGGCGATGGCGGCGCAGGTGACGGTCAGCGCCCCGGTCGGGGTGTGGAAGAGGCCGCGCTCCAGCAGGATCCTGGCGAGCACGGGGAACGCCGTGACGCTCAGCGCGGCCCCGATGAACAGCGCGAAGACCGGGAAGCCGACGGTCACGGTCGCGAGCGGCACGTAGACGAGCAGTGCCAGCGCGACCCCGAGCGCGAACGGGATGGCCACGCTCGCCTGCCCGCACAGCACCGCGATCCGGCCCCGGCCGTGCAGCAGGTCCCCGCGCAGCTCCATCCCGACCAGGAACATGAAGAAGGCCAGCCCGAACTGGGCCAGGAGGTTCAGGTACGGCATGACGGCGCTGGGGAAGAGCGTGGCGTGGGCCGCGGGCCACACGGCGCCGAGCAGTGACGGCCCGAGCGCGATGCCCGCGGCCATCTCCCCGATCACCCGGGGCTGACCGAGCCTGCGGAACACCGCCCCGCCCAGGTGCGCCACCGCGACGACCACGATGATCGACAGCAGCAGCAGGGGCGTGGCCGGGACCCGTTCCGCCCGTCCCGGCTCCACCGAGGGGACGGGGACCGGCCCGGTGGGCGTGCCCGGGTCGAGGCCGAGCAGCAGGATCGCCAGCGCGGCGGGCAGCACGACCGCGAGCCCGTAGGCGGTCAGGGTGCGCCGCAGTGGGCGCGCTCCCATCGACCGAAAACGCAGTTTAGGCATGACCGATTCCATTCCACAGGACCAGAATTGCAAGGTCGGCGCATATCACAGGATGAAAAATTTGCCAATGCTGATCGGCGACTCAGCAGCTCAAAGGCTTTCTTTCGCCATTCCGTTGTACCGTGGAACGGCGATCCGAAAATTACTCATGATCAAGAGTGCGCTGTCGAAAACCGCGGGTAAGGTACCGGCCTGACTTACTCCAAGTGCACAGAAATCCGGAGGAACAGTCGCATGCAGGTGCTCTCCCCCCGTCGAGAGGCGAACCGCAACGCTCCGCCTTCCAGTACCGACGAACAGCCCGCCCCGCCCCCCCGCTCCCCCTCCCCTTCCGGCTCCAAGCTGGCCCTGGACGCGTCCGCGAAGCCGAGGCGGACGGGCCTGCAGCTCCCGTCGAGCCTCCCCTTCGACACGTGGAGACGCATCGGCCACCAGATCTCCCTCATCGCCGACTCCTCCTCCTGGTGGCTCGGTGACTGGCTGGTCTACGGCGAGAACGAGTACACCGATCGCTACAAGCGGGCCGTCGAGGAGAGTTCCCTGGACATTCAGACCCTGCGTAATTACGCGTGGGTCGCCCGGCGATTCCCGGTATCCCGCCGGCGGGATAAACTCAGCCTCCAGCACCACGCCGAGGTGGCCGCCCTCCCCGAGCACGAGCAGGCACTCTGGCTGGATCGCGCCGAGCGTTTCAACTGGTCGAGGAACCGTTTGCGCGGCCAGATCAAGGCGCACCGCACCGCCGCCCTCGCGGCGTCGGGCCGGGCGGCGCAGACCGCCGAGGAGAAGGCCGTCATCCACATCGACGTCCCGGTCGACCAGGAGCAGTGCTGGCGTGACGCGGCCCGCCGGATGAACCGCAGCGTGGAGGAGTGGGCCAGGCTCATCCTCAACCAGGTCGCCACCGGCCAGATCCCCGCCCGAGGGCTCCCCGGCACCAAGGCCGGGTGAACGGAGGACCGGTGACCGCCGTCCACACGCTGTTCGAGAGATGGGCGGCGCGAGCCCCGGACGGGACGGCCCTGGTCTCCGGGGACGTCCGGCTGACCTACCGGGAGCTCGACGCCCGCGCCAACGGCCTCGCCCTGTCGCTCCTGCGGCGCGGCGTCGGCCCCGAGACCCTGGTCCCCCTGCGCCTGGACCGCTCTGCCGACCTGCTCGTCGCGCTGCTGGCCGTGTGCAAGGCCGGCGGCGCGGCGGTGCTCCTCGACCCCGCCTGGCCGGAAGATCGCCTCGCCGCCGCCTGTGACGGCTGCCCCGTGGTGATCGACGGCCCCTCCGACGCCGGGCCCTCCGCGCGGGGCCCCGGCCTCCCGGTCCACGAGGACCGGCTCGCGTACGCGGTGCACACCTCCGGCTCGACCGGACGGCCCAAGCTCGTCGGGGTGACCCACCGGGCGATCGTCCACCGGGTCGCCACCCACACCGAGGCGTACCGCATCACCCCCGCCGACCGTTCCAGCTGGCTGGCTCCCCCGGCCTCGTCGGTGTCGGTGGTGGAGCTGTGGCCCTACCTGTGCTCCGGCGCGAGCGTGCACGCCGCCGACGCGGCGACCGCGGGCTCGCCGCCCGAACTGCGCGACTGGATGGTGGCCTCGGGCATCACCCGCGCGTACGTGAACATGCCGCTGGCGGAGCTGCTGTACGGCCTGCCGTGGCCCGGCGGGACGGCGCTGCGGCTCATGACGGTCGGCAGCGACGCGGTGCGCGTGTGGCCCTCGCCCGACCTGCCGTTCGAGGTCGCGGTGGAGTACGGCTCCGCCGAGGCCAACGGCGTGACGAGCTGCCTGGTCCCGCTGGAGGACCGCTGCACCTCGGTCACCGCGGGCGACGCCGACAGGCGCTCCCGTCCTCCCGTCGGCCGCCCCTGGCCCGGCGTCGGCGCCGCCGTCCTGACCGCGGAGCTGGAACCGGTTCCCGGCGGCGAGGTCGGCGAGCTGTTCGTCTCCGGGCCCGAGCTGGCCCGGGGCTACCTGGGCGAGCCCGCCCGCACCGCCGAGCGTTTCCTGCCCGACCCCTCGGGCGGGGGCGGCCGCGTCTACCGGACCGGGGACCTGGTGCGCGAGCGGCCGGACGGCCGGCTGGAGCACCACGGCCGCGTCGACCAGCAGGTCAAGATCCGCGGTCACCGGGTGGAACCGGCCGAGGTCGAGGCGGTGCTGCTGGAGCATCCGGCGGTACGCGAGTGCGTGGTGACGGGCGTGCCGGGACCGGGCGGCGACCTGAGGCTGTGCGCCTACGTCGTGCACGACGCCCCGGGTGCCCGGCGGGAGCCGCGCGCGTTCGCCGCGGGCCCGTGCGAGGAGCCGCGCGCGTTCGCCGCGGGTGCCCGGGAGGAGATGCGCGCGTTCGCCGCCGCCAGGCTGCCCGGCCCGATGGTGCCGACCGTCTGGGTGCCGATGGAGCGGCTGCCGCTGAACTCCAGCAACAAGGTGGACCGCCTCGCGCTGCCCGCTCCCGCCTGGGACGGCGGGCACCGGCGCAGCACGGCGCCGGACACGCAAGCGGACATGCAAGCGGGCACGGAGGCGGACACGAGGACAGGCACGGCCTCGACGACGACCGAGGAAGGCCCCGGCATCGCGGCCGGCGAAAGCGCGGATCCGGTGACCTCGCAGGTGCTGGAGCTGTGGGAGCAGGAGCTCGGCGCGCCCGGCGCGCTGGGTGACCACTTCATCCGTTCCGGCGGCGACTCCCTGGCGGCCACCCGTCTCGTCGAGCGCATCGGGAGCCGCTACGGCGTGCGCATCCGGCTGCGCGACTTCCTGAGGGCGCCGACACCAGAGACCCTCATCCGGAACATCAGGGCGGAAGGAAGCACGACATGACCGACAGGAAGCGCAGGAAGAGCCGCCCCACGTGGCTGCTGCGCACCCCCGACCCCGAGGCGCGGGCCCGGCTGTGGTGCCTTCCCTACCCGGGGGCGGGGGCCTCGATGTACCACGGGTGGCCGGCCGAGGTGGACGGGATCGAGTTGTGCCCCGTGCAGCTCCCCGGCCGGGAGAACCGGCTGCGCGAGCCGTTGTTCGACAGTTACGCCTCGGTCGCGGCCCAGATGCTGGAGGGCCTGGAGCCCTACCTGGACCGGCCGTTCGGCTTCATCAGCCACTGCGGCACGGTCTTCATCGGCTACGAGGCGACGCTGCTGCTCATGGAGCGCGGCGGCCCGCTGCCCGGCCACCTGTTCGCCTCCTCGATGGTCCCGCCGCACCGGGCGTCGTGGCCGAGCATCCTGCGGCTCGACGAGGAGCAGGTGGGCGCGCTGGTGTCGGACCTCATGCGGGCGCGCGGCGCCGAGCCGCTGCCGGAACTGGTGGAGATGGCCGCGGGCGTCATGCGCGCCGACGTGGCCGCCTACGGCCGCTTCGACAAGACCGACCCGGTGGAGCTGCCCTGCCCGATCACCGCGATCGGCTGGTCGGGCGACACGCAGATCCCGCCGGAGCAGATGGGCGGCTGGGAGTCCTACGGCGAGGCCCGCTACACCGTGCTGGACGGCGGGCACTGGAGCTATCTCCAGGCGCCCGCCCCCCTGCTGGAGGAGATCGCGCGGAGCATGTCCGCGCGGATCCCCGGGTGACCTCAGTCCTTCACGTCGTCTCCGTGCCCGCCGGGCCTCGTCCCGGCGGGCTTTTCGGCGGGCGTCGTCCCCGCGGGCTCCGCGACGTCGTCCTGGAGCATCTCGGCGTCCTCCAGCCTGCGCAGGTTCGGCACCGGCGACAGGAACAGCAGGATGATCCAGGGCAGCAGGAACGCGGACCCGACGTAGATCGCGGGCTTGACGCCGATCAGCTCGCCCAGCACGCCGGCCAGCATCGCGGCCAGCGGCAGGATGCCGAGGTAGACGGCGCGGCTCGCGCCGATGACCCGCCCGCGCAGGTGGTTGGGGATGACGTACTGGAAGAGCGTGAGCTGGCCGATGTTGCCGGCCACCACGCCGAACACCGTGACGAACCAGATCACCGAGAACAGGATGATCTGCAGCCACTGCGGGCCGGCCACGAACGGCGTGAAGCACAGCACCCGGAAGGCGATCAGGGCGGTCATGATGCCGCGCCCGTAGCCGACCTTCTCGAACAGCTTGCTCGCGAAGACGGCGCCGACGACGCCGCCGATGCTGCCGACGGCGTAGATGAAGCCGATCCAGGTGCCCGACATGCCGAGCTCCCTGGAGGCGTACAGGATGAACAGGGTCAGGATCATCATCGACCCGAAGTTCGCGCCGGCGGAGTTGATGATCAGCGGCCGCGCGTAGTCGTTGCGGTAGGTGACCCTCAGGCCGTGCTTGACGTCGTGCAGCATCGCGGCGACGGCGCCGCGCCCGCCGTTGTCCTGGCGCTCGACGGGCGGCTCGACGTGGCGGATGCGCGAGAGCGCGAAGGCGGAGACGAGGAAGGAGATCGCGTCTCCCATCATCACGTACGCCGGCCGGAACAGGTCGATGAGCACGCCGCCGGCGCTGGAGCCGGCGATGGCGCCCACCGACTCGGTCGCCGCCATGCGGCTGTTGCCGGCGACGAGCTGCTCCTCGCTCAGCAGGGTCGGCATGTAGGCGGCGTAGGCGATCTCGAAGACCACCGAGAGCCCGCCGACCACGACGGCGACGACGTAGAGAACCCACATGTCCATGAACCCGGCGAAGGCCGCGATCGGGATCAGGGCCACGACCACGGCCCGGCCGATGTCGGCGCCGACCATCAGGGGCCTGCGGCGGTAGCGGTCGATGAGCACGCCGGCGATCAGCGTCAGCAGGAGCGCGGCGATCGTGCGCATGGTGTTGAGGAGGCCGACCTCGAAGGAGCTGGCCTGCAGCATGAGGATCGCGGTCAGCGGGAGTGCGAGGGTGGTCAGCTCGGAGCCGAGGACCGAGATCGACTGACCGGCCCAGAGCCGGTTGAAGTCGGGGTTCCGCCAGAGAGAGGGCGGCTTTTCCTCCGGCGCCCTGACGTCCGTTCTCTGAGTGTCCATAAGATCGTTCCGTCCTTGTCGGTTTTCACCTCTGGTTGACTGAGATAAAGATTTTGTTAAGGGTGATGATATGCGAAATCACTCGAGAGGCACACTGGAAAACAAAAACGGGGTCCGCCAGATGACCCTTCCCGACGGTCATGTGGTATTTCAGGTCAACCCCGCCGAGACAAGCCTGCAGTATCGCAGTATCGTGGGCGACAGAAGCTACTTCAGGCACGACGTGCGCCTTGAGCCCGGAATGACGGTCTTCGACGTGGGCGCCAACATCGGAATCGCGGCCCTGGCGTTTCATTGGGAATGTCCGGGCACCCGGATTCTCGCCTTCGAGCCCGCCAGGCCGCTTTACGACGCGTTGTGCGCGAATCTGGCCGCGCACGGCCTGAACGCCACGGCGTTCGACTGCGCGCTCTCCCGCGCCCCGGGGACGGCGGTCATCACCGTCTACCCGGAGACGACCGCGATGTCGGGAATGTACACCGACGCCGACCACGACGCCGAGGTGACCAGGACGTTCCTGGCCAACAGCGGTTTCGCCCCCGAGGACGTGATCGACATGGCGCAGGGCCGGCACGTCACCGAGGAACAGGAGTGCCAGGTCCGCACGATCTCCGAGGTCATGGCCACGGAGGGCGTCGACCGCATAGGACTGTTGAAAATCAACGTCGAGAAAGCCGAATGTGATGTCCTGGACGGAATCGCACCCGGCGACTGGAAGGCGATAGACCAGATCGTCATGCAGGTCCACGACATCGGCGGCAGGCTCGCGACCGTGCGCGACGACCTCACCGGCCGTGGATTCCAGGTCGACATCGGCCAGGACCCCCTGCTGAAGGACACGGACATCTTCGACGTGTACGCACGGAGGAATGCCACATGACAGTGGACACAACCATTGATCTGAACGAACTCGACCTGGCCGACCCCGACATCTACACGGCCCCCGACTCCGGTCTCGGCGTTCTGCACCACCTGCAGGAACATCAGCCGGTCTTCTGGAACAAGAGATCCGGCGCGCCGAGTTTCTGGGCGTTCACCAAATACGCCGACGGGGTCGCCGTCTATCTCGACAAGACGAATTTCACCTCCGAGCGGGGCATGCAGGTGGGGCAGACCGAGTCCGCCGCCCGCGCCGCCGCGGGCAAGATGCTCATCGTCACCGACGGCCGCCACAGCCAGTTGCGCGACGTGATGAACCCCGCGCTCACGCCCCGGGTGGTGCGCCGCCTGGAGGGCGCGATGCGCGAGACCGTCGGCGGGATGCTGGAGGAGAACGCGTCGAAGGACTCCTTCGACTTCGTCGACACGGTGGCGGGCAGGCTTCCGCTGTCGGTCATCTGCGAGCTGCTGGGCGTGCCCCGCGCCGACTGGGACCTGATGATCCAGTGGACGCGCACCGCGTTCGGCTCGGCCACCTCCGACGACATCATCTCCGACGCCGAGAAGGCCGAGGCCAACGCCAACATCTTCGCCTACTACGCCGAGCTGCTCGCCGAGCGGCGCCGCGACCTCGGCGACGACGTGATCAGCGTGCTGATCCGCGGCGAGATCGACGGGACCCCCCTCACCGACGAGGAGATCCTGCTCAACATCAACGGCCTCATCACCGGGGGCAACGAGACGACCCGGCACGCCTCGGCGGGGGCCGTCATCGCCCTGGTGGAGAACCCCGACGAGTGGACGCGGCTGCGCCGGGACCCCTCGCTCATCCCGACCGCCGTGGAGGAGGTCCTGCGCTGGACCGCCCCCAGCCTCAACGTCATGCGCACCGCCGTCCGGGACACCAGGATCGGCGACCAGGCCATCCGGGCCGGCGAGCGGGTCAGCGTGTGGCACCCGGTCGTCAACCGCGACGAGGACGCCTTCCCCGGCGGGCGCCGTTTCGACGTCGGGCGCACCCCCAACAGGCACCTCACGTTCGGCCTGGGCAAGCACCTGTGCATCGGCGCGGCGCTGGCCAGGTTCGAGCTGCGCGTGCTGCTGGAGGAGCTGACCGGCCGCGTGGCCCGCATGGAACTCACCGGGCCGGTCAAGCGGCTGCGCTCGAACCTCATGTGGGGTGTCGACCGCGTTCCCGTCCACCTCGAGCTCGACCACGCCGGGCACTGATTGGAGCACCGCATGCCGAACAGTAAGACCGCACCGTCGCCGATACAGGAGAGCCGGCAAGGGACCCACGGGGTCCCGAGGCCCGGCCACCCCACCGAACAGGTCACGCTCGCCGCGCGGCTGCGCGGGCCGCTGGACGAGAAGGCCCTGACCGCCGCGCTGGAACGCGTGCTGGAGGCACGCGAGGACCTGCGCGCGGCACCGCCGGGCGGCCCCGGCGAGCCCGGGACCGCCCCGCCCCGGCCCGTCACGATCCCCGCGCCCGCAGATCTCGGCAGGCACGACCCCGGCCGCCGCGAGGAGACGCTCACGCGGCTGGTCACCGAGCAGGCCAACAGGGCCCTCGATCTCGACGATGGCCCGCCGGTCCGGATCGCCCTGGCACGGCTGGCCGACGACGACCACGCGCTCGTCGTGACCGCGCACCGGCTCGTGGCCGACGAGCGCGTGCTGACCGGACTCGCCGGGGAGATCTCCCGGGCGTACGAGGAGACGGCCGGCACCGGTGACGCCGGCGGCTCCCCCGGACCCGCGACCGGCGGCTCCGCGAACGGCCACGCCGACGGCTCCCCGGGCCCCGCGGCGAACGGCTCCGCCAACGGCTCCCCCGCACCCGCGGCGAACGGTTCCCCAGGACCCACCGCGAACGGCTCCGCCGACGGCCACGCCGGTGACGCCGACGGTGACGCCGACGGTGACGCCGACGGTGACCTCGCCTACTGGCGCGAGCGGCTCGACGGCACGCCCCCCGTCCTCGACCTGCCCGCCGACCGGAGCCGCCCGGCCGTACCCGGCTTCACGGGCGCCCGCGTGACCTTCACCGTGCCGCCGGAGACGGCCGCGCGGGCCGAGACCCTGGCGGGCGACACAGGCACCGGTACGAGGGCCGTCGCGCTGGCGGCGTGGGCGATCGCGCTGTGCCGCTGGTCGGGACAGGACGAGGTCGTGATCGGCGTTCCCGTGCCGGTCGGGGACCGCGCCCCGGTGCTCCCGATCCGCGTCGGCTGCGACGGCGACGCGTCGTTCGCCGACGTCGTCACGCGGGTGCGCGACGCGCTCGGAGAGGCGGCCGCGCACGGCTCCTACCCGGCGCACCTGCTCGCCGAAAAGCTGGCACCGGACGCCCCCGGCGGCGTGCACCCGCTCCACCAGGCCGCGTTCGACCTGGCCGCTCCCCCCTGGAGCGCGCTGCGGCTGCCGGGCGTGCGGACCTCGGAACTCGTGCCCGGCCGCTTCCCCCTCGCCTCCGACCTGGCGCTGGTCCTGACGCCGGACTCGCCGGAGGGCGAGGTGCGCTACGGGCTCGACCTGTTCGACGCGTCCGGCGCGCGGACCAGGGCCGAGCAGTACGTCACGCTGCTGTCCCACGCCGTACGCGACCCCGCCTCGCCCGTCTCGCGGCTGTCCCTGCTGGACGCGGAGCAGCGGCGGCTCGTGGTCGAGGACTGGAACCGCACCGAGAGGCCCTTCGACGAGGACGCCTGCGTCGGCGCCCTCTTCGAGGCGCGGGCCGCGGCCGCCCCGGACGCGCTGGCGGTCCTCGCCGGCGAGCGGCGGCTGACCTACGGCGAGCTGGACGAGCGCGCCAACCGGGTGGCCCACCGGCTGATCCGCGACGGGGTGCGGCCCGGCCACGTCGTCGGCTCGATGACCGGCCGCTCGGCCGAGGCGCTGGTGGCCTTCCTCGGCATCGTCAAGTCCGGCGGCGTCTACCTGCCGCTGGATCCGGCGCTGCCGCCCGACCGGCTCGGCCACATCCTCGACGACAGCGGCGCCGGGCTCGTCCTCACCGTGGCCGAGCACTCCGGGCGGGTGCGCGACGACCGGGTGCGCGCGATCGAGCTGGACGCCGGGTGGCCGGCGATCGAGGCGGAGGAGCCGGGCACGAGCCCCGGCGTGACCCCCGCGCCCGACGCGCCGGCCTACCTCATCTACACCTCCGGCTCGACCGGCCGGCCCAAGGGGGTGGAGGTCCCGCACCGGGGGGTGAGCAACCTCGCCGCGACCCTGTCCAGGGAGTTCTCGCTGACGCCCGACGACCGGGTGGCGCTGTTCGCCTCGCTCGGCTTCGACGCGTCGATCTGGGAGATCACGATGGCGCTGCTGAACGGGTCGGCGCTGTGCGTGCTGGACCCCTCGGCCATGACGCCGCAGGAGACGGCGCAGGTCATCAGCGAGCAGCGGGTGACCGCGGCCACGTTCCCGCCGACGTTCCTCAGCACGCTGAGGGGTGACGAGCTGGGCACGGTCAGGCTCATGGTCGTCGCGGGCGAGCAGTGCCCGAACGGGCTGGTGCGGACCTGGGGTCCCGGCCGGAGGTTCGTCAACGCCTACGGGCCCACCGAGACGACCGTGTGCGCCACGATGGGCGCGTGCGACCCCTCCGAGGCCCACGCCCCGCCGATCGGCCGCCCGCTGGCCAACTTCCGGACCTACGTGGTGGACCGCTGGCTCAACCCGCTCCCGGCGGGCGTGCCCGGCGAGCTGTACGTCGGCGGCACCGGGCTGGCGCAGGGCTACCGGGGCAAGCCGGGCCTGACCGCCCAGGCGTTCGTGCCCGACCCCTACGGCCCTCCCGGCGCGCGGCTCTACCGCACCGGCGACCTGGCCCGCTACCTGCCCGACGGCAGGCTGCAGTACGTGGGCAGGGTCGACCAGCAGGTGAAGATCCGCGGTTTCCGGGTGGAGCCCGCCGAGATCGAGGCGGCGATCACCCGCTACCCGGGGGTCCGCGAGGCCGCGGTCGTCGTGCGCGACGACCGGCTCGTCGCCTACGTCGTGCTCGACGACGCCTCCAGGATCCTCGCCGACCGGAGCGGGCTGACCGGTGAGCTGCACCGGTTCCTGCAGGGCTCGCTGCCGACGTACATGCTGCCCTCCTCGTACGTGACGCTGGACGCGATGCCGCTGACCTCCTCGGGCAAGGTCGACCACCAGGCGCTGCCCGAGCCCGGCCTGGACGGCGGCGCGGGCGGCGACGACGACGACTTCGACGCGCCGCAGACCGAGACCGAGCAGACGATCGCCGGGATCTGGGCCGAGGTGCTCAAGCTCAAGCGGGTCGCCCGCGAGGACGACTTCCTGGAGATCGGCGGCCACTCGCTGGTGGCCGCGCAGGTGATCACCCGCGTGCGGGAGACGTTCGAGGTGAACGTGCTGATCCGGGTGCTGTTCGAGAACCCGGTGCTGGCCGACTTCGCCGAGGCGGTGGACGCGGCCCGCGCCAAGGCCGGTGCGGCGGTCTGAGCGGGCCGCCCCCGCAGGTCGGGGGGTGGCGGGCATCCCGCCCGGCGGGATGCCCGGCGCGGCCCGGCGGGACACCCGCCACCGGGACGGGACCGGGGAACGCACCCCCGCGACACCCGGGCCGTGACGGCCGGAACGGCCGCGCATGACGAGGGCCCGTGAGGATGATCCTCACGGGCCCTCGTCATGCGCGGGCTCGGCGGTGGCTCGGCGACGGCTCAGCGGGAGCCGGGCAGCGCGGCGACCTCGGACACGGGGCGCCAGGTGGGGAGGTACTCCCGCAGCCGCAGCACCATGCCCTGGCAGTAGGAGGCGTTGTGCTCCAGGCTGCGCTCGGGCATGAACGGCAGCTTGCGCCCGCGCGGGTGGTCGAGCTCCAGGCGGGTGAGGCTCTCCTGGCCGGCCTCCAGGCCGGTCACGTCGAGGTCGATGAGCAGGGCGGCCAGGTCGGCGGGCATGTCCACGACCGAGGTCGTCCTCCCGCGCGCCCCGGCGCGCGACTCGACGCCCAGCTCGGTGAAGTCGTACCGTGGCGGTGTGGGCTTGGCCAGGTAGATGTAGGGCCTGGCCAGCAGGTCGAGCTCGAAGGCGGCGCGCGCCCCGGCGTCCCGCCACCACGACTGGCCGCGGGCGAAGTCGACGAGCATCCCGTCGAACTCCTCGCGGTGCGAGTGCAGGACGAGGTGCGCGACCATCCCGAAGTTGTGGAAGTCGTAGTTCCACAGTTTCTTCACCGAGTCGCGGAAGAAGGTCGCGATCTCGGTGTCGGTGCGGCTCTCGAAATAGGTCGCGGCGTCGGTGAAGAAATCTTCCAGCTTCCTCGCGCCCGTCCTCTCCAGGTAATTGGCGAGGTAATACAGGCCGCGCAGGTTGTACAGCGAGTGGACCGCGTAGTAGAACCACGTGCCGCGCTCGTACTGCTCGCGGTCGACCCAATTCGTGCCGACCACGACATCGGCCTCGGTGACATCACTGGGAACGCGTTCCACCTTCACCCCGAGAAGCTCCTGCTTGGCGTATATCGAGGTGTTGTGGAGAAGAAGCTGCGGATAGACGATCAGCGTGTCGGCGCGCAGCCGGCACAATTCCGCGATTCCCTCCTTGTAGGAGCCGAGGGTCTCACCGGGAAGCGGCCAGATCAGCTCGATGTAGGAGCTGATGCGCTTCTGCCTGAGCGTCTTCTGCAGCTCGGTGTAGGTGGCCGGCTTGATGTTGGAGCGGTCGACGAGGTCGAGGGTCTTCGAGCTCATCGACTGCAGGGAGATGGGCTGGCTGGTCAGCAGGCCGCCCTGCACGAGGATCTCGGTGATCTCGGCCATGCGGTCGGGCTTGTTCTTGGCCGCGGCCATCGAGACCATCACCGGGTAGCCGGTCCGCTCGCTGCACTCCACCAGGTGGCGGGTCAGTTCCACGTCGCGCGGGGCCATGCCCCAGTTGGCGTCCGCGATGAAGATCGACACGAAGTTGTTCTCGCTGATCCAGGTGATGTCGTCGCGGACGCGCTGGTCCTCGAACTTGTGCACCTTGTCGTTGGTCGCCGCGCCCCAGAAGCAGAAACCGCAGCTGAACGGGCATCCCCGGTTGGTCTCCAGGATGGCGGTGGTGTACTTGCCCTCCTCGAAGACGCCGGAGGTGAAGGGCGAGGGGACCTCCATGAGGTCGCGGACGCGCGTGGCGGCCTCGGTGGTGACGAGCTCGCCCTCCCGCCAGAAGCTGATGCCGTCGACCTCCTCGAACCGGGGGGCGTCGCCGAGCACCTGGCGCAGGTACTGCACCATCGTCTTCTCGCCCTCGCCGTTGCACACGACGACGTTCTCCTGCTCGGGGGCGACGTACTCGTGGGCGTGCTGCATGACCTGCGGGCCGCCGAGGATGAACTGGGACTCCGGGAGGCTCTCGTGCAGCGCGGCCAGCACCGAGCGCGCGAAGCCGATGTTCCAGATGTAACAGCTGATCGCGTACACGTCGCTGCGCCTGGTGAGAAGTTCTTCGATCACCCCCTGCTGTTCGGCGGAGACCGGGGCGGAGTAGATCTCGAAATCACATCTCGGCCCCACCTCCGGGTCCTGTTGCGCGTAGGCCTGCATGTAACCGGAGGCGAGAGGGAGGATGGCCTCGAATGCGGACAGCTCGACGAATGTGACTTTGGTGTTCATGACGCTCGTCCTTGCGTAGTCTGAGTAATCACTGAAGCCGCTCGGATCGAATTGGCTCATGCTTTCACAGAGGGCCGCGGCGAACAACGCGCACAATTTCCGGGCACCGGCCGCGTGTTACGCTCCTGGAAACCTCGAAAACCGCGGACTCGATAACCACGGAGGAGAAATCGCATGCCGACTCCCAACTACGAGACCGGCCTCGGGACGCTCTCGCTCGACGACCGGATCGCGGAGCATCTCGAAAAGACCTTTCAGGACCCCTGGGAAATTCGCACGCTCTCCCATGATTTCCGCAGGAACGGCTATGTCAAGCTGCGGAACGTGGTCTCGGACGGGGTGAAGGAGCTCGTCTCGGACGAGGTGGACCGGCTGCTCGACCTGCACGCGCGCCGGATCGACATCAACCTCAAGGAGACCAGCAACTCCCCGCGGAAGATGAGCACGGTCAGCCAGCAGTCCATCTCCCAGGACAGCTCCCTGATCCCCGAGCTCTACGAGTCCACCGCCCTCAAGGGCTTCCTGGGCCGGCTGGCGGGCGAGCCGGTCGTCAACTGCCCCTGGGACGAGGAGAAGTACGTCGTCATCCGCCAGGAGAAGCAGGGCGACACCCACGGCTGGCACTGGGGCGACTTCAGCTTCACGCTCATCTGGATCCTGGAGGCACCGGGCAGCGAGTACGGCGGCATGCTCCAGTGCGTCCCCCACACCAACTGGGTGAAGGAGGACCCCCGGGTCCACGACCACCTCATCAAGCAGCAGATCAGCACGTACGCCCACCAGACCGGCGACATCTACTTCCTGCGCTCCGACACGACGCTGCACCGCACGGTCCCGCTCTCGGAGGACCGTACGCGGATCATCCTCAACACCTGCTGGGGCAGCGAGACCGACGCCAAGAAGGAGCAGTCGCACGAGACCATGGAGGCGATGTTCAACTGACCGCCGGAGAACCGGGGAGTCACGGGGACCCAGGGGCCTGGGGAACGCGGGAGATCCGGGGAGGACGGGAAGGGCGGGGGGGGGGGGGGGGGGGGGCGGGGGCGGCGCGCTGGCCCGCGCGGGGGGTGGCGGGGGGCGCGGCCGGTG
>NZ_JBNCLF010000010.1:161782-219824 GCF_049844535.1 Streptosporangium sp. DT93 | reverse complement strand
CCGTCGCGTCACGCCCCCCGGGCCGCGTATCTACCGCGCGCCGCGCCGGGGCGCCCGGGCCGGGGGGCCCCCGGGGGGGCCCCGCCCCCCCCCCGCCCTTGTCACGCCCTCTTCATGCCTGTCGCGCCCGTCCTTGTCACGCCCTCACGTGTGCTGCGGCCCGTCCCGCCCTTGTCACGCCCCGTCCCGCCCGTTCGCGCCCAGGCGGGAGGCGAGCCAGCCGAGGACCCGCTCCTGCGCGGCGAGGCCGAAGGCGTGCCCCCCTTCGGCGAACACGCCCGTGTAGTCCGCCGGGGAACGCCGGTAGCGGGCCGTGATCATCGTGTGGGCGCGGCGCATCCCGCCGGGCGGGAGGATCTCGTCGTGCTCGGCGTACCAGACCAGCAGGGGCCGGGGGAAGGCGCAGGCCACCAGGTCGGGCAGGTCGCAGAGCCGGGACAGCCCCGGCGGGTACAGCATCCAGGTGTGGCGGGCGACGTACCCGTCCAGCAGGTCCCGGTAGGAGGAGATCATGGCGACCACGGCGATCGCCTCCAGGCCGGGGTCGAAGGCGCCGAGCAGGGCGGCGCGCAGACCGCCGCCCGACAGCCCGGCGCACCCCACCGGCCCGACGTCGGGGCGCGAGCGCAGGTAGGCGGTCGCGGCCAGGTCCTCCCCCGCGACGACGCCCGCGTAGGAGGTGCCGAGTACCGTGCAGTACTTGGCCAGGACGTGCTCGTGGCGTCCGGCGGCGGCGTCGTAGCGGTCGGCCTCGCCGAGCCCGGCGTCGGCGCCGGGGACGACGGCGGTGCCGGCGATGTTCTCCGGCATGTCGGCGAGCGGGATCCTGCGGCTGCCCCAGCCCAGCGCGTCGGGCACCAGCACGGTGAACCCCCGGCGGGCCAGCTCCCCCGCCCAGGCCCTGCCGTCGTAGAGCGCGGCCCGCAGCCTCGTCACCTCCGGGGACGGGGCCTCCGGACCGTCGGCGATCTTCTCCTTGCCGGCCCACTTCATCCCGGCGTGGCAGTGCAGCGCGACGACGCCCGGCAGTACCGCGCCGCCCGCCTCGCGGGGACGCAGCACGTAGGCGCGGGTCCTGGGGCCGAACCCGACGTCCCAGGAGACCTCCTCGCCGGACAGGTCGCCCGCCGTCCAGGCGCGTTCGACGCGCACGTCCGAGGCGGTCAGGTCGAGCACGCCCAGGGTGTCACGTGCCCGCTCGCGCAGGTCCGGGCCGGGCGGGGGGAACAGGCCGCGCTGGGCGGCGGCGATGGCGGCCAGCCCGGAGAACTCCCCCAGGTGCAGCAGCCGGCGCGGGTCGCCGGCGGAGGCGGACGGCACGGCTCATCCCTCCGCGACGGGATGGACGTGCCGCGCCGTGAAGCCGAGCAGGGCGGACGCGGGTTCGAGGTCGATCGGCACGGTACGCCCGGGGAAGCGGCGCCGCCGGGGCACCCCCGGATGGCACAGGTCGAGCAGGTACTCGGTGGGCAGCGGGGAGAGGGTCTGCGGCGCGGCAACGTACAGCACGTGGGAGCCGGGGGCGGTGACCGACAGCGACAGGAGCAGGGCGCGGGCGGCGTCGCGGACGTCGAGGTAGCTCCACAGGTCGGCCGCGCCCGTCTCCGGCCGGTCGGCGTACCTGGCCGCGGCCTCCGGCAGCCTGCGCTCCGCGTCGCCGACGAAGGGGAGCCGCAGGGCGACCGTGGTCATCCCGTGGCGCAGCGCCATCATCGCCGCGGTGGCCTCGTCCGCCTGCTTGGACAGCGCGTACGGGTCGGTGATCCGCAGCGGGGTGGCGACGTCGACCGGCAGGTACGGCGGCGACGTCGGCCGCACCGCGAACGGCAGCCCGCCGATCGCGTAGCTGCTGGCGATCACCGCGTTGCCCGCCCCCCGGCGGCCCGCCTCCTCCAGCACGACGAAGGTCGCCCGCGCGTTACCGGTGAAGACCTCCTCGGGTGTTCCGAGGTCGGGCGAGGGCAGCGCGGCGAGGTGGATCACGGCGTCGGCGTCCTTCATGGCCTCGGCCACCGCGGCCGGGTCGCGGGCGTCGCCCGTCACGACGCGGTCGGCGGGAAGGTCGCCGTGACCGTCCGGCGTCCCGTCCCGCGACGGCCCGCCGGGCGGGAGCACGAGGGCGGTCGCGGTCACGTTCTCCCGGGCGAGAAGGTCGAGGACGGCGCGCCCGACGTTGCCGGCCGCGCCGGTGACCAGCACGCGGTCAGGCATCGCGCACCGGGGCCGTGATCCGGCGGATGTGCAGGCGGGGCTCGATCTGGACGTGCAGGGGCGTCCGGCCCGTCCGTCCCCCGATCAGGCCGGACAGCAGCCGGGTCGCGACGACCCCCACCTGTTCCCCGCCGGGGGCGACCGCGGTCAGGGAGGGATCGGCCATGCCGGCCGGCTCGCGGGGTGACAGGACGCCGTCGTAGATCAGGGCCTCCAGGTCCCGGCGGACCGTGACGTGCGAGACGCCCGGCTCGCCGACCAGCCGGGAGACGCGGACCGCCCCCTCACGTCGCGCGGACTCCAGGATCCGTGATCTTCGGTCAGCACTCAGCACCTGTGACCCCCTGTCGCCGAGGCGTGGACTCGTTCTCCCGATCGTGCGCGGGATCGGTTTCACCGGTCTGAAAGGGTGATCGCATGTCTCCCGCCCGCACCGGCCCGCTGTCCGGCATCCTGTCACCCCACGAGCTGGCCGCCCACCTGCCCGGCCCCGGCGCGTGGCGCCCCTTCCCCTCCCTGGGCGACCCCGCCTGGGAGCGGATCGGACCTGACACCCGGCACGCCCTGGCCGGGCGGGCCCGGAGCACGGCCGGCACCCCCTGGCCGGCCCTGCCCGCGAGCCTGTTCGCCGGCTACGCCAGGACCGGCGACCGGCTCGGCTTCGAGCGACCCTACTTCGAACGGCGGCGCAGGCTCGCGGCGGCGGTGCTCGGCGCGGGGGTGAGCGGGGACGAGCGCCTGCTGGACGAGGTGCGCGACGGCGTCTGGCTGCTGTGCGAGGAGAGCACCTGGTGCCTGCCCGCGCACGAGGAGTTCTCCCGCGAGGACGGGGGTGAGCTGCCCGACCCGCGGCGGCCCTTCGTCGACCTGTTCGCCGCCGAGAGCGCGGCCCTGCTCGCCTGGACCGACCTGGTGGCGGGTGACGCGCTGGACTCCCGCGGCGCCGTGGTGCGCCGCAGGCTCCGCGAGGAGGTGCGCCACCGGCTCCTCGACCCCTACCTCGCCCGTCACTGGCACTGGTACGACGACCGGGTCAGGCCGGTCGGCAACTGGAATCCGTGGATCCACTCCAACATCCTCGTCTGCGCGCTCCTGCTGTCGGAGAGCCGGGAGGCGATGCTGGAGACGGTCGTCAGGGCGGTCCGCGGGCTGGACGCCTTCGTCGCGGCGTACGGGGCGGACGGCGGGTGCGAGGAGGGCGTGTCGTACTGGTGGCGTGCCGCCGCGTGCCTGGTCGAGAGCCTGGAGACGCTGCGTTCGGCCGGCGGCGGCCGGCTCGACGCGTTCGCGCTCCCCCTCGTCCGGGAGATGGCCGCCTACCTGCACCGGATGCACATCGACGACGACTGGTACGTCAACTTCGCCGACGGCAAGGCCCACCTGCCCGAGCAGACGGCGCTGGACATCCCGTACCGCGCCGGACTGCTGACCGGCGACGGCGACGTCGTCGCGCACGCCCTCGCCAGGCGCCGGACCGGGCCGCCGGTCGTCCACCAGGAGGTCGGCCTCGGCCGGACGCTGGCCGGCCTGTTCGACACCGCGTGGCGCGACGCGACCCCCTCCCCCTCCCCCACCTCCGGCGCGGTCCCGGACACGACCCTCGAAGCGGTCCCGGGCACGGCCCCGTACGTCGAGCAGGTCTGGCTGCCGTCGGTGCAGGTCATGGTCGCGAGAGAGCGTCGGGGATCGCCCGGCGGATTGTTCCTCGCCGCCAAGGGCGGTCACAACGCCGAGAGCCACAACCACAACGACGTCGGGTCGTTCATCGTCGCGCTGGACGGCCGGCCCGTGCTGGTCGACGCGGGGGTCGGGGACTACACCGCGCGCACCTTCGGCCCCGGCCGGTACGACATCTGGACCATGCAGAGCTCCTACCACAACCTCCCCGAGATCGACGGCGTCATGCAGGCCCCGGGACAGGGGCACCGCGCCCGCGACGTCTCCTGCACGCTGGACGGCGACCGGGCCGCGTTGTCGCTCGACCTGGCCCCCGCCTGGCCCGCGCACGCCGGCGTCCGCGCCTGGCACCGCACCCTGCGGCTGCGGCGGGGCGACGAGGCCGAGGTGGTCGTCGAGGACCGCTGGGAGCTGCGGCGGACGCCGTCGAGGCTGGCGCTGTGCCTCATGGCGCACGGCGAGGTCACCGTCTCGCCCGGCCTGGTCTCCGTCGCGGGACGGCGGCGCCCGCTGCTCGTCCGCCACGACCCGGCCGCGTTCACCGCCCGCGTCGAGCGCGTGCCGCTCGGCGACGCCAGGCTGACCGAGGTGTGGGGCGACCACCTGCACCGCGTCGTCCTGCACGCCACCACGCCCCGCGCCTCGGGAACCGCCCGCCTGGTCATGACCCCCGCAGCAGCCCCGTGACCCTCCCCGTGACGCCCGGGACGCAGAGCCCCCGGCCCGCCCGCGACGGCCCGCGCATCACCGCGGTGCGGCCCGTCGTGCGGGCTCTTCGAGCCGAGGCGCCGGGGGACGGGCGTCGCGGCGGTCAGCGGGCGGGGCCGGCGCGGTGGCGGTGGAAGGGGGTGTGCTCGGGGGCGAGGGGGGTGTTCCCCAGGATCAGGTCGGCCGCCTTCTCCGCCACCATCATGACCGGCGCGTAGATGTTGCCGTTGGTCACGTACGGCATCACCGAGGCGTCCACCACGCGCAGTCCCTCCAGGCCGTGCACCCGCAGGGAGAGCGGGTCCGTCACCGACATCGGGCCGACCCCCATCCGCGCGGTGCACGAGGGGTGCAGCGCGGTCTCGCCGTCCCTGGCCACCCAGTCGAGGATCTCCTCGTCGGTCTCGACGCCGGGGCCGGGTGAGATCTCCCCGGCGTTGAAGGGGTCCATCGCGGGCCGGTTCAGGATGTCGCGGGCGATCCGGACGGCCTCCACCCACTCGCGGCGGTCCCGCGCGGTGGACAGGTAGTTGAAGCGCAGCGCCGGGTGCGTCCGGGGATCGGTGGAGGTGATCTTCACCGAGCCGCGCGCGTCGGAGTACATCGGCCCCACGTGCACCTGGTAGCCGTGCCCGCCCGCGGGCGCGGAGCCGTCGTAGCGGATCGCGATGGGCAGGAAGTGGAACATCAGGTTGGGGTAGCCGGCCTCGTCGTCGCTCCGGACGAAGCCGCCCGCCTCGAAGTGGTTGGTCGCGCCGGGGCCGCTGCGCAGGAACAGCCAGCGCGCGCCGATCCACGGCCGGTTGCGCCACCTCATCGCCGGTTGCAGCGAGACCGGCCTGCGGCAGGCGTACTGGATGTAGACCTCCAGGTGGTCCTGGAGGTTCTCGCCGACGCCCGGCAGGTCGCGCACGACGTCGACACCGAGGGCCTCCAGCTCGGCGGCGTTCCCCACCCCGGAGAGCTGGAGCAGCTGCGGGGAGTTGATCGCGCCGCCGCACAGGATCACCTCGCCCGCGCGGACCGTCCGGCCGTCGTACTCGACGCCGACGGCGCGTCCTTTCTCGAAGAGGATCCGGGTGACGAACGCCCGCGTCCTGACCTTCAGGTTGGGGCGGTTCATGACCGGGTGCAGGTAGGCGCGGGCGGCCGACAGTCGACGCCCCCTGCTGATGGTGCGGTCGAAGCGGGCGAAGCCCTCCTGGCGGTAGCCGTTGACGTCGTCGGTCAGCGGGTGCCCGGCCTGCCGTACCGCCTCGAAGAAGGCTCCGAACAGCGGGTTGCGCGCCGGTCCGCGCTCCAGCACCAGCGGCCCGCCCCGCCCGCGCATCGGGTCGGCGGGGTCGGCGGCCGGGCAGTTCTCCATGCGCCTGAAGTACGGCAGGCAGTGCGCGAAGTCCCAGGTGCCCATCCCCGGGTCGGCGGCCCAGCGCTCGTAGTCCAGGGGGTTGCCCCGCTGGAAGATCATCCCGTTGATGCTGCTGGAGCCGCCCAGCACCTTGCCCCGGGCGTGGTGGATCCGGCGGCCGTTCATGTGCGGCTCGGGCTCGGAGACGTACTTCCAGTCGTAGAGGCGGTTGCCGATGGGGAAGGGCAGCGCGGCGGGCATGTGGATGAAGACGTCCCAGGGGTGGTCCGGGCGGCCCGCCTCCAGCACCAGCACCCGGTTGGCGGGATCGGCCGACAGCCGGGCGGCGAGCGCGCACCCCGCCGAACCGCCCCCGACGATGACGAAGTCCACCATGCCCGCCTCCTCGTTCCGAGGACGAGGATACGACCGGGAGGAGGATACGGCCGGGATGACGGCACGGCCAGGATGACGGCACGGCCAGGATGACGGCACGGCCAGGATGAAGGTCCGGCCGGGGCGACGACACGGCGAGGGTAAAGGTGCGGCCGGGATGACGGTACGGCCGCTTACCGGCGCCGGGGTCTCACCGGACGGGCGCGTCCCGCCACCAGTCGTCGAGGGGGCTGACCGGGACGGCCCGCTTGTGCCGGGTCGCGAGGTAGAGCGACTCCAGCCTCGCCGCCACCTCCGGCGCCACGTCGGCGCCCTCCAGGTAGTCGTCGATCTGGGCGTACGTCAGGCCGAGCGCCACCTCGTCGGGCAGCGCGGGCCGGTCCTCCTCCAGGTCGGCGGTCGGCACCTTCTCCCAGGTGCTCGCGGGCGCTCCCAGCTCCCGCAGCAGGGCGGCGCCCTGGCGCTTGGTCAGCCCGGTCAGCGGGGTGACGTCGACGCCGCCGTCGCCGTACTTGGTGAAGAAGCCGGTCACCGCCTCGGCCGCGTGGTCGGTGCCCGCGACGAGCAGGCCCAGCTGCCCGGCGATCGCGAACTGGATCACCATGCGCTCGCGCGCCTTGACGTTGCCGCGCACGAAGTCGCTCAGCTCGAACGCGTCCCCCATCGCCTCCCGCAGGCCGAGCGCCGTCTGGGCGGCGACGGCGTCCGCGCCCGGCTTGACGTTCACCGTGATCGACCGGTCGGGCCCGATGAACTCCAGTGCGATCTGGGCGTCGTGCTCGTCGGCCTGCACGCCGTGGGGCAGCCGCACCGCGAAGAAGACGGCCTCGCGTCCCTCGGCACGCAGCTCCTCGCAGGCGAGCCGGCACAGTCTCCCGGCCAGCGTGCTGTCCTGGCCGCCGCTGATCCCGAGCACGTACCCCTTGGCCGGGGTCGACCGCAGATAGTCCTTGAGAAAGTCGATCCGCCGCCGGATCTCGACCTTGGGGTCGATGGTCGCCGTGACGCCAAGGTGGGTGAGGATCTGCTCCCGGAGGTTCGCCATCCGGGTACCCTACCGGCCGGGATCGGGCCGCCCGGAGACGGGTTCGGGCGCGGCCCCCGGGCGGCCCGGCGGCTTCGGGCGCGGCCCGAGGGCGGCCCGGCGGCGACCTCCCGGCCGGCCCGGCCCACCCCGCCTGCGCGTCGGGACCGCCGCGGCCACGCCGCCGCCCCGGCGGTCCCAACGACCCGAAAAGGTGGCATTTAACGTAAAACAACGGGATCATGACGGGGTTCAGCACGCGAAGACCCCACGCACGGCAAGGACGCTGATGACGCAGGAACAGGCGCCCCAGGGAGTGAACCCGTTCATCCCGAACGCGGCCCGGATGTACGACTACTTCATCGGCGGCAAGGACAACTTCCGGGCCGACCGGGAGCTCGCCGAGATGGTGCTGAGTGTGCTTCCCGAGACCCGGGACGGGGCCCTGGAGAACCGCAGGCTGATCGGCCGGGTCGTGGAGTACCTCATCGGCAAGGGGATCAGGCAGTTCCTCGACCTCGGTTCGGGGCTGCCCGCGCAGCAGAACGTGCACGAGGTCGCCCTCCGGCTCGCGCCGGACGCGCGCGTGGTCTACGTCGACCTCGACGCGGTGGTCTGCACGCACGGCCGTGCCCTGCTGGCCGGGGCCGGGGGCGAGGGGGTGGCCATGGTCCAGGGGGACGTGCGCGTGCCGGAGAACATCCTCGGCAACCCCGAGGTGCGGGCGGTCATCGACTTCGACCGGCCCGTCGCGGTCCTGATGATGTTCCTGCTGCACCTGATCGCCGACGAGGACGACCCCCAGTCGTTCGTCGCCGCCTACCGCGAGGCGGTGGCGCCAGGAAGCTACCTGGCCGTCTCCCACGTCGGGAGCGACGCCGCCCCCGAGCGCACCGCCCGGATCAGCGAGTTCTACCAGAAGGCGAACACGCCGTTCCGTCCCCGTACGGGCGAGGAGATCTCCCGCTTCTTCGGCGACTTCGAGCTCATCCCGCCGGGCCTCGCCAACGGGCGGATGGGGGACGGCATACCGCCGTTCTCCGACCCGGACACCGAGACGCTCGTCGACGAGGAGATGGCCCGGATGGGGTACGTGGGGGTCGCGCGCAAGCCCTGACGGCCGTCCGTCTGCCCCCACCCGTGAGGCGCCTGCCTGTCCAGGCCGGCGCCTTTCGCGTGCCCGAGGGCCCGAGGGCGGCGACCGCGCCTTGAGACCGGACCGAGCCGCAGGATCAAGCCGCAGGACCGGACCGCACCCCGAGGCCGATCGACCGCCGAGACCGGATCGACCCCCCGGGGCAGAGCCCCGTCCTGAGACCTGTATCGAGCCGCGAAGGCCCTGTTCACCGGCGGATCGGCAAGGACGGGTAAAAAATACTGGTGTGACAGGAGTGCATTGACCCTGTAACACCATCGGCGCATACTTTTCCGCATGGAGCCACAAGAGTCCACAGAAGTGGTCAGTCGTGCTGCCCACTGAGCGGCACGCGCGGATCGGTGAGGCGCTCCGGGCCTCCCGGGTCGTCAGTACCGACGATCTCGCGCGTGAGCTGGGCGTGTCGGCGGAGACGATCCGCCGTGACCTCGTGCTGCTCGAACGCCGGGGAACGCTGGCGCGCGTCCACGGGGGCGCGACGATCGCGCTCGGGCAGGCAGCCGGCGAGGAGGCCCCGTTCGCCGAGCGCACCGGGACCGCGGCGGAGGCCAAGAGCCGCATCGGGCGTGCCGCGGCGGGGCTGGCGCGTCCCGGCCAGACGGTCGTGATCGACGTGGGGACCACCGCCGTGCAGGTGGCCAGGGCCCTGCCGCTGGACTTCTCCGGGATCGTCGCCACGTGCTCCCTGCTGGTCGCGGCGGAGCTGTCCGAGCGGCCGGGCGTCGAGGTCCTGGTCTGCGGGGGCAGGCTCAGGGCCGGGGATCTCGCGCTCTCCGGCTCTGTCGCCCAGGCGTTCTTCGCGGACCTGAACCCCGACGTCGCGTTCCTCGGCTCCGGCGGCGTCGACGCGGCGGCCGGGCTGACCGACTACTACCTGGACGAGATCGCGACCCGGAAGATCATTCTCCGGAACGCGACCCGTTCGTACGTGCTCGCCGATTCGAGCAAGTTCGGGCTGGTCGCCCGGCACCGGGTCGCCGACCTGGGAGAGCTCGCCGGGCTCGTCACGGAGACGGAACCCCCCTCCGCCATCCGTGACGCCGTCACCAGGGAGGGCGGGGTGATCGTCCTGCCGTGAACACTCCCCGGATCGACCACGAAGCCCGGCACAGGAAGAGCCGGGTGGCGCGGCAACGCCACCCGGCTCGGATCACCACACCGATGCGCCATCTGACAGGGAACACAGGAGCTGGTAACCCATGAGCCATTATTCACCCCCCGCGGGGGACGGCCGCGAAACCGGCGGAAACGTCGAGGAGTTCGGCTACAGGCAGGCGATGCAGCGCGGCACCGGGCGTTTCGCCTCGTTCGCGGTGGCGTTCGCCTTCGTCTCGATCGCCACCGGCATCTTCACCACCTACGGCGCGGTGCTCAACAGCTCCGGGCCCGCCGGTATCTGGACCTGGCCGTTCGTGATCATCGGTCAGCTCGCCGTCGCGTTCGTCTTCGGCTCGCTGGCCGCGCGCATCCCGGTGACCGGGTACTCCTACCAGTGGATGTCCCGGCTGGCCAACCCCGTCCTCGGCTGGATCATCGGCTGGATCTCGTTCACGTTCCTGGCCATCGTGGTCGTGGCGGTGGACTACACGATCGCCTCCACCGTCATGCCCGTGCTGCTGGGGTACGAGGGGACGGCGCTGAACGCGTGGGTGATCACCAGCGTGGTCATCCTGTTCCAGGCCGTCCTGGTGGCCCTGTCCACGAAGTGGACCGAGCGGGTCAACAACTTCGCCGTGACGGCCGAGCTCGTCGGCATGATCGCCCTCGTCCTGCTGCTCCTGGGCGTCGGGTTCGTCGCCAAGGAGGTCGACTTCGCCAACCTGTTCAGCACCGGCGCCGTCCCTGCCGAGAACTACCTCAGCTTCGGCACGCTCACCTCCGCGGGGCCGTGGATGCTGGGCTTCCTGCTCGGCGCGTTCACCATCGTCGGCTTCGAGTCGGCGGCCAACCTCGCCGAGGAGACCAGGGACCCCGCCCGCGTCGTCCCGCGCGCCATGTGGCAGGCGGTGCTCGCCTCGGGCGTGCTCGGCTTCCTGTTCCTCGTCGCCGTCACCCTGCTCGCCGGTGACCCGGTCGAGCTGGCGAAGTCGGGGACGCCGGTGGCGGACGTGATCAGCCGGGTGCTCGGCCCCGTCGTGGGCACGGCCCTGCTCGTGCTGGTGGTCATCGCGATCTTCGCCTGCGGCATGGTGATCCTCATGACCGGTGTGCGCCTGGTATGGGCGATGTCCCGCGACCGGCGTTTCCCCGGCTGGCAGGCCCTGAGCCAGGTCTCGCCGCGCTTCGGCACGCCGCTGAAGGCCACCGTGTTCATGTTCGTCGTCGGCGAGCTGATCCTGGCGGTCTTCTCCACCCGGACCGACGCCCTCTTCGGCCTGTTCGCCGCCGCCACCCTCCTGCCGGCGATCATCTACACCGGGACCGTCGTCATGTACGTCGTCAAGCGCAAGTCGCTGCCGCCGAGCAAGGGCTTCGACCTGGGCCGCTGGGAGATCCCGGTGATCGTCGTCGCCCTGGTCTGGCTCGTGTTCGAGCTGCTGCTCTTCCGCGACGCCTCGTTCGTGGAGCCGTGGATCTACGTCCTCATCATGCTCGCCCTGGGGGCCGCGTACCTGGCCTACCTGCTTCTCACCAAGGGGGTGAAGGGCCTGGCGATGCCGGACATGCACTCCATCGACGCGGCCCTGACCGCCGACACGACCGGCACCGCGACCGGCACCACGACCGGTGCCGCGACCGGGCCCGGGATCGCCGGGGACGAGAGCGCGGAGGGGAGGCACCGGCGGTGACCGTCGTACTGGCGATAGACCAGGGAACCTCCGGCACCAAGGCGATCGTCGTCGACTCCGGCGGCGAGGTGCTCGGCCTCGCCGAGCTGCCGGTCCGCCCCGCCTACCTGCCGGGGGGCGGGGTCGAGCAGGACCCGCGCGAGCTCCTCGACTCGGTCCTCGACGCCGGCCGCCAGGCCGTCGCGCGGGCCGGGGTGGCGGTCGACGCCGTCACGCTGGCGAACCAGGGCGAGACCGTGCTCGCCTGGGACCCGGCGACGGGCACCCCCCTCTCCCCCGCCGTCGTCTGGCAGGACCGCAGGTCCGAGAGCGTCTGCGCGGAGCTGAGCGGGTTCGCGGAGCGGATCGCCGCCGTCACGGGCCTGGTCCTCGACCCGTACTTCTCCGCGCCGAAGATGGCCTGGCTGCGCCGGAACGTGACCCGGGAGGGGGTGGTCACCACCTCCGACTCCTGGCTCGTCCACCACCTGACCGGGGAGTTCGTCACCGACGTCGCCACGGCGAGCCGGTCGCTTGTCACCCGGCTCGACGACGGCGAGTGGGACCCCGACCTGCTGGAGCTGTTCGGGCTCGGCACCGAGCGCCTGCCGCGCATCGTCTCCTCCGACGAGGTGGCCGGGCACACCTCCGCGTTCGGCGGGCACGTCCCCGTCGCCGGGCTCGTGGTCGACCAGCAGGCGGCGCTGCTCGCCGAGAACTGCCTGCGGGCCGGTGAGGCGAAGTGCACCTTCGGCACCGGCGCGTTCTTGCTGGCCAACACCGGCGCCTCGGCCGCGCGCTCCACCGCCGGGCTGGCCGCCTCGATCGCCTGGCGGGTCCGGGGGGAGACCTCGTACTGCTTCGACGGCCAGGTCTACACGGCCGCCTCCGCCGTACGGTGGATGCAGGACCTCGGCTTCGTCGCCACCGCCGCGGACCTGGACACGGTCGCGGCCGACGACGCCGGAGAGGTGCTGTGCGTCCCGGCGCTGGCGGGGCTGGCCGCCCCCTGGTGGCGTCCCGACGCCAGGGCCTCCTTCTCCGGGATGACGCTCTCCACCGGCCCGGGACACCTCGTGCTGGCCGTCCTGCAAGGGATCGCGGCCCAGGTCGCCGAGCTGGGCGACCTGGTGGCCGCCGACCTCGGACGGCCGCTGACCCGGCTGCGGGTCGACGGCGGGCTCACCCGGAGCCGGGTCCTCATGCGGGCGGTCGCCGACCTGACGCGGATCCCGATCGACGTCTACCCCTCCCAGCACGCCACCCCGATGGGCGCGGTGGCGCTGGCCCGCGTCGCGCTCGACCCGTCGCTCCCCCTGCGGGACGCGGTGAACGCGTGGGAGCCCAGCACGACGTACGAACCCCGATGGTCCGCGGACCGGGCGGCGGATTTCCGCTCCCGCTGGAGAGACGCCGTCGCCACCGCCCTGACCGAGGAGGCACCACAGTGAACGACATCACCGGAAAGACCGACGTCACCGAGTCCGTCGTGTTCGACGTGGTGGTGATCGGCGCCGGCATCGTCGGCTCGGCCGTCGCCAGGAAGCTGGCGGCCTACGAGCTGGACGTCGCGATGCTGGACGCGCGCGACGACGTCGGCGACGGCACCAGCAAGGCCAACACCGCCATCCTGCACACCGGCTTCGACGCCACGCCCGGCACCCTTGAGTCCCGGCTGGTCCGGGAGGGCTACCACCTGCTCTCCGACTACGCGGCGCGGACCGGCATCCCGGTGGAGCACACCGGGGCCGTGCTGGTGGCCTGGACCGCCGAGGAGCTCGACGCGCTGCCGGGCCTTCAGGAGAAGGCGGAGCGGAACGGGTACACCAAAACGGAGATCATCGACTGCGCCGAGGTGTACCGGCAGCTCCCCCACCTGGGCGAAGGGGTCCTGGGGGGTCTCACCGTTCCCGACGAGTCGATCATCTGCACCTGGACCACCAACCTCGCCCTGGCCACCGACGCCGTCGGCCGCGGGGTGACGCTGCTGCTGAACCGGGCGGTCCTGTCGGCCGAGGACACCGGTGACGCGACCGTGCTGCGCACCTCCGGCGGGGAGGTGAGGGCCCGCTGGGTCGTCAACGCGGCCGGGCTCGGCTCCGACGTCGTCGACCGGCTGTTCGGCCACGACCGTTTCACCGTCACCCCTCGGCGTGGCGAGCTGGTGGTCTACGACAAGCTCGCCCGCCCGCTGGTCAACAAGATCATCCTGCCGGTGCCCAGCTCGCGGGGCAAGGGCGTGCTGATCAGCCCCACCGTCTACGGCAACGTGCTGCTCGGCCCCACCGCCGAGGACCTCACCGACCGCACCGACACCGGGACCTCGGAGAAGGGGCTGGAGTTCCTCATGGCCAAGGGCGAGAGGCTCATGCCCGACCTCCTGCGGGAGGAGGTCACCGCGACCTACGCCGGGCTGCGCGCGGCCAGCGACCACCCCGACTACCTCGTCGAGGCCGACTCCGAGCGGCGCTACGTGCTGGTCGGCGGGATCCGCTCGACCGGCCTGACCGCCGGCATCGCCATCGCCGAGTACGTCGCCGAGATCGCCCGCGACGCCGGTCTGGCGCTCGTGCCCCGCGAGGACCTGCCGGAGCCGCCCCGCATGCCCAACCTCGGGGAGGCGACCACGCGCCCGTACCAGGACGCCGCCCGGATCGCCGCCGACCCCGCGTACGGGAAGGTGGTCTGCTTCTGCGAGCGGGTGACCGCGGGCGAGATCCGCGACGCCTTCCGCTCGCCGATCCCGCCGGCCGGCCTGGAGGGGCTCCGCCGCCGCACCCGGGCACTGAACGGGCGCTGCCAGGGGTTCTACTGCGGCGCCGAGATCGCCGGGCTGCTGGAGTGCGAGAGCGCCCGCGCTCACGACCGCGAGAGCGTCCGCGACGGTGAGGACGAGGGCACCGGCGAGGACCACCACGCACCGCTGGAGGCCCGACGATGACGACCCCCCATGTCACCGGCGCGACCGGCGCCACCGGTGCGACCGCCGCCGACGCCGTCACCGTCCTCACCCCGGCCGTCGTCGTCGTCGGCGGCGGACCGGCCGGGCTGAGCGCCGCCCGCGAGCTCGCGCCGAGGGTCGAGGGCGACGTGCTCGTCCTGGACCGGGAGGACACCGCCGGGGGCATCCCCCGCCACAGCGACCATCCCGGCTACGGCATCAGGGACATGAGGCGCTTCATGAGCGGGCCCGCCTACGCCAGGAGGCTCGTGCGGGAGGCCGAGGCCGCCGGGGCGACGATCCGGACGGGCGTCACCGTGACGAACTGGGCCGGTGACCTCGCGATCGAGGCCACCACCCCGCAGGGCCGCGTCCGCGTCGAGGCGCGGGCCGTCGTCCTGGCCACCGGCGCCCGCGAGCGCCCGCGCCCGGCCCGCCTCATCCCCGGGGACCGCGCCCACGGCGTCTACACCACCGGCCACCTGCAGAACCTCGTCCACCTGCGGCACGGCAAGGTCGGCCGCAGGGCCGTCGTCGTCGGCGCGGAGCTGGTGAGCTGGTCGGCCGCGCTGACGCTGCGCGAGGCCGGTTGCCGGACCGTCCTGATGACCACCGAGTATCCCCGCGCCGACTCCTACGCCCTGTTCAGCGTCCCGGGCAGGATCCTCTTCCGGACGAAGGTCGCCACCCGCACCCGCGTGACGAGGGTCATCGGCCGGCCGGAGCTCGAAGCGGTCGAGATCGAGGACATCGACACCGGTGAGCGGCGGGTCGTCGAGTGCGACACGCTCGTCCTGACCGGCGGCTGGATCCCCGACCACGAGCTGGTACGCGCCGCGGGCATCGCCCTGGACCCCGGCACGAACGGCCCCATGGTCGACGGCGCGCTGCGGACCGAACGGCGCGGCGTGTTCGCCGCGGGCAACCTGCTCCACCCGGTCGACACGGCCGACATCGCGGCGATCGACGGCACCCACGTGGCCGACGCGGTCGTCGCCTGGCTGGACGGGCGGAAGCCCCCGGCCGAGCAGGTACGGCTCCTCGCCGACGAGCCCTTCCGCTGGGTGTCGCCGGAGATCTTCCGCCCCGCGGACCCCGCCCCGGCCCGCCAACGGCTCCTGCTGTGGAGCGATCGCTACATCCGCTTCCCCCGGATCGTCCTGCGGCAGAAGGGAGAGGTCGTCGCCCGCAGGCGGGTGTGGTGGCCCGCGGCCCCCGGCCGGGTGTTCCGCGTCCCGTCGGGCATCCTGTCCGGGGTGGACCCGGAGGGCGGTCCGGTACACATCGGCGTGGAGCCCTGACTCCCGCCGGTGACCGGGTGCGACCGGTGATCTCACGGCCTTGGCCCCCTCGGTGATCCCACAGCCTTGGCACCCCCCGGTGATCGCACGCCCCTGACACCCCCCGTGATCCCACGGCATGACCCGGTCCCGCTTGACCTTGACACGGTGACAAGGTCTTCACTGTGGCCGAGGAGGTGGTCCCCTTGACCATGCGGGAACAGGACACGGACACGATGCGAACCCTTCAGGCACTGGAGGACGGCCGCTCGTCGGTGCGGCTGCGGGCGGCGCTGGCGGCCGGCACGGACCCCGACCCGGAGCTCGTCGGCACGCTCGTCGAACGGTGCGCGGTCGAACCCGACTTCTACGTGCGCGACATGCTCACCTGGGCCCTCACCCGACACCCGGTGTCGGCGACGCTCCCCCGGCTCGTCGACGAGGTCCGCTCGGAGCGCGCGCAGGCACGGAGCCAGGCCCTGCACACGCTGTCCAAGATCGGGGATCGGCGGGCGTGGCCGGTGATCACGCGGGAGCTGCTGGCCGACGCCGACGAGGAGGTGGCGCGGAGCGCGTGGCGGGCGGCGGTCGTGCTCGTACCCGAGGGCGAGGAGCCGGAGCTGGCCGCGGCGCTGGCGGCACGGCTCGGCCACGGCGGGCGGGAGACGCGGCTGAGCCTCAGCCGGGCGCTGATCGCGCTCGGCGAGGTGATCCTGCCGGCCCTGCGCGCCGCGATGATGGATCCCGACCCCGGCGTACGCGCGCACGCGGTCGCCACGGAACGGCTGCTGGCCGACCCGGAGGCCGCGTTCGAGCCGGCGATCGAGGAGGCGAAGCGCGTCGTGGCCCTCGGCGGGAACGGCCAGGAGGAGTGACGGACGGTGTTGATCGGCGATGTGGCACGACGGTCGGGGGTCAGCGCCCGCATGCTCAGGCACTACGACGCGCTCGGCCTGGTGCGGCCGACGGGCCGTACCGGCGCCGGTTACCGGGAGTACTCCGGTGAGGACATCCTGCGGATCTTCCACATCGAGAGCCTGCGGTCGCTGGGGATGTCGCTGCGTGACATCGGCCGCGCGCTCGACGATCCCGGCTTCGCGCCCTCGGAGCTCGTCGACGGCCTCGTCCGCCGGACGCGGGAACGCATCGCGGCCGAGACCGAGCTGCTCACGCGGCTGAGCCGGATCGCCGCCGCCGAGCCCGGCGACTGGCGCGACGTCCTCCAGGTCGTCGCGCTCCTGCGGGAGCTGGGGTCGAAGAGCCCCGACAAGCGCCAGCGCGCGGCACTGTCCTCGGCCGAGGAGGCCGTGGTGCCGGTGGAGGCACTGGTCGAGGCGGTGCTGAGCGAGACGGACCCGCACGTCGCCGGGGCCCTGCGGTGGGCTCTGGCGCGATCGGGCACCGGCGGGCTGGCGTCGCTGGCGGAGGGCCTGGGCTCACCCGTGGCCGAGGTGCGCAGGCGTGCCGTCGAGGCCGTCGCGGAGATCCCGGACGACGCGGCGACCGCGCTGCTGCGGGACGCCCTGGCGAGCCCCGACGTCGTGGTCCGCGGGTACGCGGCCCTGGCGCTCGGGGCGCGCGGGGTGGCCGACGCGGTCCCGGCGCTCGTCGGCATGGTCGTCGAGGGGACGAACGACGTCGACGCGGCCGACACGCTCAGCGGGCTGGCGGGCCGTCCCGACCTGGCGGACCGGATCGCCACCGCGCTCGTCGGCCGCCTCTCCCCCGGGAGCGCCGACCCGGCCGCCCGGCGGCGGCTGACACAGGCGCTCGCCGACATCCCGGGACCGGCGGCGTCCCGTGCCCTGGCGGAGCTGTCCCGCGACGAGGACCGCGCCGTCGCGCTCACCGCGACGTACATCCTCGGGATACGCGACGCGCGTTGAGAAGGCCTCACTGACGCGACGCTCGCCGGGAAAGCGTCGCCGACGGCGACCCGGCGTTCTGGCCTCGACGGCTCCCCGGAGCCGTCCCGCGGGGGCCGGCTCCGGCTTCACGGCCAGGCCTCCAGTTGAAACCAGACGGACTTGCCGTAGGGGTTGAGGGTCCAGCCCCAGTTGCGGGAGAGGTCGCAGACGATGGCGAGGCCGCGGCCGGAGGTCTCCAGGTCACCGGCCCGCCTCAGCCGGGGGACCATGATGCAGGAATCGTGGACGTCCACGACGAGCAACTCCCCCTCCCTGCCGACCGTGACGCGGACGGGGCTCTCGGCGGTGGCGTCCGGTGAGCCGTACGCGAGCGCGTTGGTGACGAGTTCCGAGGCCAGGAGTTCGGCGATGTCGGGAATGCCGTCGGCCGCGTTCCAGTCGGCGGCGATGTCGCGCACGAACCGGCGGGCCGAGGCGACACATCTCGGGTCGCGCGGTATCCACCTCTCCCCCAGCGGGGAAAGGCCGGGATTCATCGTGTGACGGCGTTCGGTCGGGGCCGCGCTCGCGCGAAGTGCCTCTTCCATGATTTCTTTCTCCGTTCCGGATTTCCTGTGTCCAGGGTGCCGAAACGTCACTACTCTTGGTCACGAAACGTTTACCAAGCGTGTTGATTGGAGTTCACGCGTCTTTTGTTGAACTCCGGCAAGGAGGTCGTCATCGCCAATCTCCATACGCCTCAGGCGATCTGGGGCAGGGAGCTGCGCCACTACCGCAAGGCCGCCGGTCTCACCCAGGGGCAGCTCGCCGAGAGGATCCACTTCAGCGAGTCCCTGATCAGCGGCGTGGAGACGGGACAGCTCCCGGCCAGCCCGGAGTTCGCCGAGGTCTGCGACGAGGCCCTCACGACGGGTGGCTCCCTGGGCCGGCTCCTGGACTGGAGGAAAGGACGATCCTTTCCTCCGTGGTTCGGGAAATGGCATGACAAGGAGCAGGTGGCGACCACTGTCCGGACCTATCAGCCGCTGTTGATTCCCGGACTGCTTCAGACCGACGCATATGCCCGCGCGGTGCTCCGTGGGGACGAGGCGGCGGTGGAGGCGCGCATGCATCGTCAGGCCATCCTTTCCCGAGAGGATCCGCCGCCTCCGACCTACCGATGCGTGGTCGACGAGGGGGTTCTCCATCGGCCGATCGGCGGCACCAAGACGATGAAGGATCAGTTGGAGCACTTGATTTCAGTGGTCAATCCACGGCTGAGTGTTCAGGTGATCCCTCACGGGATGCATTCGGGCTTGATGGGCGGATTCGCCATTGCCACTCTGGAAGGAGGAAGCGACGTACTGTATGCGGAGACGGCCGTACGAGGTCTCATCACCAGCGAACAGGAAGACGTCACGGTCGCCGTCGAGCGTTTCGAGGCCATCCGGACCGAAGCGCTGCCGTTGGGCATGTCCATCGAGCTCATCCAGAGGACGGTAGAGGAAAAGTGGACCTGAGTAACGTCACGTGGGTCAAATCAAGCCTGTCCGGCGACAACGGCGGCGACTGCGTCGAGGTCGCCAGGCTCGGAAACGCCACCGGCCGCCCCGGCCTGGTCGCCGTACGCGACTCCAAGGATCCCGGCGGCCCCGCACTCCTGTTCACCCCCGCCGAGTGGGACAGTTTCATCGGCCGCGTGAGAACCGACGGTCTCGGCCTCGGCTGACAGCGCCCGCGACCTCGGCCCGGTGATCTACGAAAACCGCCCGCCTTCGTGTTCCGTCCCGGGCGGACAATCCAACGGCACCGGTCAGGGTGGGGCCGAGGAGAGCGGCGGAGATTACCGGCTTCCCCTCGTTCGCGAGGCGGGTCGAGCGCCTGCGGCCTTTACCCTTCGACCCCTTCTTCCATAGTCTGTAGCAGGTGAACGCTGATACCGACTCTTACTCGTTGTGTGCCGGCTCGCCGTCCGTGGAGACCTATCTCCGGCTGAGGGTGGTCTCGGGGCTGAGCGCCAAGACGGTGGAGGCCGCCGAGGCGGGCCTGCCGAACACCTGGCACGGGGTGACGGTGCTGTGCGGGGACGAGCCGGTCGGGATGGGCCGGGTCGTCGGGGACGGCGGCTGCTTCTTCCAGATCGTCGACATCTGCGTCGCGCCGGAGCACCAGGGCCGGGGCCTGGGAAAACGGATCATGGCGGAGCTGGTGGACGAGCTGGAGCGGCGGGCACCGGCCGGCGCCTACGTCTCGCTGATCGCCGACGGCGACGCTCAGTTCCTGTACGAGAAGTTCGGATTCAGCCAGACGGCTCCGGCTTCGGTCGGCATGCACCGGACCGTGTGAAGCCTTACCTGCCGACATATCCGAACAGGGATGACAACGACTCCGGTGCGACGATACGTGCGGATGGCCGTGGCCGGATCTCGCGACCCGCTCTCCTGCCCGAGTCCCGGCGGCTATCGCTCAGGCCGCGCCGCACTCGACGTCGTCTTCCGGCCGACGAGGCGCGATCGGGCCGTCATCAGCCTCCCATCGGAACAGAAGCGGATCCTGGTTCTTCGGCGAGACCTGTCCGGTAACCCGTGATGACGAGCTGAGCGCGGTCACGGGCGTCGAGTTTGGTCAGCAGCCGGCCGATGTGGGTCTTGAGGGTCGCCCGGCTGATGTGCAGGGTGGCCTGGATCTCGCTGTTGGACAGGCCGCGGGTGATCAGCGTCAGGACTTCTCGTTCGCGGGGTGTCACACCGTCGAGCGACCGGGTGGCGGCCGGTCGATCGACGAAGGCGGCGATGAGCCGGCGGGTGACGGTGGGGGCGAGCAGCGCCTCGCCGGCGGCGACCGTACGGATCGCGTCGAGCAGCCGCGCAGGGGTGGTGTCCTTGAGGAGGAAACCGCCGGCGCCGGCGTGCAGCGCCCGGTAGACGTGGTCGTCCAGGTCGAAGGTGGTCAGGATGAGGACCCGGGGTGGGTGCGGGCCTGCGGTGAGCTGCGCGGTCGCCGTGATGCCGTCGACGTCGGGCATGCGGACGTCCATGAGGACGAGGTCGGGACAGAGGTCGGCGGCCAGGGCCACTGCCTCGCGTCCGGTGCCGGCTTCGGCGACGACAGTGATGCCGGGGCTGGCGTCGAGCAGGCGGCGCACGGTGGCTCGGTAGAGCGGTTCGTCGTCCGCGAGCAGGACGCGGAGTGCGTTGCCGGTCATGTCGGGAAGGGAAGAGTGACCCGCACAGCGAATCCGCCGGTCGGTTCGGGGCCGGCGGTGAACGTGCCGCCGTGCAGGCCGACCCGCTCCCGCATGCCCACCAGTCCGTACCCGGCCGCCGGGCCGCTTCGGAGGGCGGTGCCGTCGTCGACCACGCTCAGCACGAGGGCGTGCGGCATCGCCGTGACGGTGACGTGGCAGTGCCGGGCATCGGCGTGCCGGCGCACGTTGGTGAGAGCTTCCTGCAGGATGCGGTAGGCGGACGTCTGCACGGCGGCCGGCACGGCCGACAGATCCGGCCGGTCCGGCCGGTCCACCGTGACGTCCACGCCGGCAGCCCGGGTGGCGTCGATCAGCGCCCCCGCGAGGGCCAGATCGGGTGAGTCGTCTTCGCCGGCGCCGGGCGGGGATCGGTGGCGCAGTTCGCCCAGCACGATTCGGATGTCCTCCAAGGCGGCGCGGCTGACCTGTTCGACGGTGCGCAGGGCGGCGTCCTGCTCGGTGCCCAGGTGTCGTGCCACGGCGGCGTTCATGGCGATGAGGCTGAGGGTGTGTCCGACGACGTCGTGGACGTCCCGGGCCAGACGCAGCCGTTCCTCGGTGACAGCCTGGGCGGTGCGCAGCTCGGCGAGTTCGGCGGCGTGCCGGTGGCGCGTCCGCACCACCCAGGCCAGTGACCACGAGCCCGCCAGGACGACGACGCTGACCACGCTCACCAGAGCTGGAGCGGTGCTGAACGACTCTTCCCCCTGCGTGGCGGGAACGAGAGGCAGCCGGTTCGTGGCGGCGTCGGTGAGCCCGGGAACCAGGAGCGCCGCCAGCGCGACGGACAGACCCCGGGCCGCGGCCCGCGCCGAGGTGAGGGCGACCGGGTACAGCGCGACGGCGAGCGCCCACACCGTCACCTCCGCTCCCACTCCGGTGAGCACCGCGGCGGCCGCGGCCGCCGCCACGATCATCAGGACGGGTGCCGGCCACCTGCGCCGCGCCGCAAGCGGCAGGCCGACGATCCCCGACAACGCCCATACCGCCAGGCCGGACGCCGGCGTCCGCAGCACCGCGGCGCCCGTCACGGCGACGGCGAGCAGCACGTCGGCCGCGAGCAGGGCACGACGAGAGATCAGCACGGATGCCACCGTAGCGGCGGCCACCCGCGTGCGCATCGGACGGTGGTCCGATGCGCCGGGGGCCGATCGCCGCGCAGGCTGGCGCGATGCTGATCCGAATGCTGACCGCCCTGCTCCTCACCACCCCGGCCGTTCCCGCCACCCCACCCCCGCAGGTCGCCCCGGCCACGATCGACGCGGCGGTCCGGTCCTACCGGGAGGCGACCGGCGTGCCGGGTGTCGCGGTTGCGGTGACGCGAGGTCGTACCGTGATCCATGTGGCGGGTTACGGGCGCACCGGGCAGGGCGAAGCCGTCACGGATCGCACGGTGATGGCCGTGGCGTCGGTCAGCAAGTCCATGACGGCGCTGGCCGTGCTACAGCTGGTCGACACCGGCCGCATCCGGTTGGACGCACCCGTGGGCACATACCTGCCGGAGTTCACGACGGCGGACGAGCGCGCCGGACGGGTCACCGTGCGGCAGCTGCTCAACCACACCTCCGGCCTGTCGGATCGGACGAACCCGTCGTTCAGCGCCCCGCCGGTGCGCACCCTGCGCGAGGCGGTCGCCGCCATGCGCACCGCCCGCCTGGCCGCGGAGCCGGGCAGCCGGTTCGAGTACCACAATCCCAACTATCAGGTGGCCGCACGCCTGGTGGAGGTCGTCGGCGGCCGGCCGTTCGACGACTACCTGCGGCGGCACGTGTTCGGACCACTCGGCATGGCGGACAGCCGGACCATCGACACCGCCGACGAACTGCCCCCCAGCAGCCGCGGCCACCTCATGGTCGCCGGCACCGCGCTCGCACTGCCCGAACCACCGGCCTTCGGCGCCGGATCCGGCGCGGTCCTCAGCACCGCCCACGACATGGCGGCCTGGCTCATCGCCCACACCGGCGAAGGACGCGGAGCGGACGGCACGCCGGTCGTCTCCGCCGCCGCGGTCGCCGAGATGCACCGGCCGTCCGCGGACGGCTACGGCCTGGGGTGGCAGGCTGACACCAGCCCGTCCGGAACGCCGCTGACCGAGCACGACGGCGACATGATGACGTTCACCGCCTACCAGGCGATCATGCCCGGCAGCGGGTACGGCGTCGCCGTCATGGCCAACACCGGAACGCTGCACCGCGATGCCCAGGCCATCGGCGCGCGCCTCATCGACCTCATCGAGGGACGCACCCCGTCGCGTCCCGCCACGCCGCTGGTCTGGATCGACCTGGCGACGCTGGTCCTCGTGCTCGGCGCCGCGTCCCTGGGTGCGTGCGGCGTCGTTCGGGCCCGCCGCTGGGCGGCCGGCCACCGCCCCGCCTGGCAAAACGCCGCCCGGCTTCTGCCGTACCTGCTGCCGCCGGCCCTGCTCGTCGAACTCCACCACGTGGTGAGCCTGCTCTACCAGGGCCGGGACATCTCCTGGCCGCAGGCGGTCTACCTCTATCCCGCACTCGCGCTACTGCTGGCGGTGACGTCCGGAGCCGGTGTCGCGGTCATGGTCTGCAGGCTGACGTTCCTCCTCCGGGCCCGGTCGTGGCTGATGCCCCCCTCCCGGCTGAGAACGGGCTGAGAGGCGTTCAGCGTTCTCTCAGGGCGACGTCGTCATGATCGCGGGATGAGTTACGGAACAGCCGGTACGGAACCGGCCGGCGTCGGTGCGCGGTGGAGCGCCGTTCGCAGATTCGCGGGGTACGGGGCGGCCGCGACGCTGTCCCTCTACCTGGTCGTCAAGGTGATCTGGGTGCTCGCCGCCCTCACCGGCGGCGGGGCGTCCGGCGCCGGGAACTGGGTGGCGCTCAACGCGGTGACGGTGGGCATGGCGGCGGTCGGGATCGCGCTGGGGCTGGCGCTGGCACAGCCCTGGGGCCGCCGGATCCCCGCCGCTCCCCTGCTTCTCGCCGCGTGGACGGGCGCGGGTTTCCTGGTGCCGATGCTGCCGTACCTGGTGGCGAACGCCGTGCTCGGCGCGGCCGGAGCCGGGGGTGCGGAGGGGAGCGCGTCCGGGGGCGTCGTGGCGATACCGGCCTGGGAGGGGGTCTTCATCACGATCGGGTTCGCCGGGATGGCCGCCGGGCTGGCGGCCGGTCTTCCGATCTACATGCGGGAGCGCTGGCCGCACGCGTTCCTGGGCCGCCTCGGGGACGGTCCGGGTCCGCCCCGGAGTCCGTACGCGACGAGGGTGGCGGCGGCGGTGGCCTTCGCGCTGGGGTCGTCGTGGCTGTACTGGGCGCTCGGCGGGACGCTCGGGCTGGCTCCCGCCCATCGGGGCATGGGTGTGAACGAGCGCCTGCTGAGCGGCAACTGGGCGCTGTGGGCGTTCGCCGGCGCCTGGAGCATCTGGGTGATCACCTCCCCCCGGCACACCGGCCGGACACCGGTCTGGGTCCCGCTCTCCCTGGCCTTCACCGCCTCGGGATCGCTGTTCGCCTGGGGGTGCTGGAAGCTGTCCGTGGCGGTGCTGCGGCCGGTCGGCTACGTACCGGAGGAGCATCCGGTGGTGGCGGTGGTCCAGCACGCCCTGGCCATCGGCGCGGGCGCCGCCATGATGGCCGGGATCGTGCGGACCTGTCGCGAACGCGCCGCCGGGCGGGTCAGTCCTCGGCGGTGAGACCCGCGGCGATCCTCCTCAGTTCGCGGTCGACCCTCTCGTCGGTGCCGAGGTCCTCGGCGTAGTCGGGGCTGAACATCACCGTGACCCGCCGTCCCTCTCCCACGCTCAGGAAGACGGTCGGGGTGCCCTTCCCGCCGTCCTCGCCGACCCCCTCCGTGACCCGGTAGGCGGTCGTCCCGTCGCCGACGGTCACCTCCTTCCCCGTCCCCTCCTCGCGGTGTCCCCGGACCCTCTCGTCGGCCTCCTGGGCGGCCCGGCCCTCGTAGACGTAGATCTGGACGCAGTAGGCGCCGTTCTCGTCGCCGTCGTAGTTCCACGAGGTCGTGTACTTCTCACCCCGGTCCAGGGACCAGTTGGACCACCGCAGGCCGTCGGGCAGATAGCCGACCCTGAGGCTCCCGAAGGCCCTCCCGTCACCCAGGTCGCCGAAATCCCTGGGCTCGGGCTGCGGGGGCGGCCCGCTGTCGTCGATGGCGGGAGGTTCCGGCACGGCCACGGCGGTGAGACTCGGGTCCGGCGTCCCGGTGGCCGCGACCCTCCCGGCGGGATCGGGCACCCCTACGGTCGAGGCGTCCGGGCCGAGGGCCAGGTAGAGGGGGGTACCCGCGCCCGCGACGGCCACGGCCGCGGCCAGGGCGGTGAGCCTGATCCGGTGCGTCTTCCTCTTCCGCGAGGCACGGAGAACCCGGTCCAGCAGGTCCGGCGGGGCGTGCAGCCTCTCGACCTCGTCCGCCATGATCTTCCGCAGGTCGTCCTCGGGCGCGCGGAGGCCACTCTCAGGCGTGGACATTCCCGATCACTCCTTCCGCCGCTTCCGGGCCGATCGCCGCGCGGAGCTTGGCGAGCGCCTTCGATGCCTGACTCTTCACCGTGCCCGTCGAGCAGCCGAGGATCTCCGCGGTCTGCGTCTCGCTGAGGTCCTCCCAGTACCTCAGGACGACCACCGCGCGCTGCCGGGGAGGCAGCCCGCGCAGGGTGTCCATGAGGAGGTGACGCAGGTCGACGTCGGTCTCGCGTGCCGCGGACTCCGGGGGGGTGTGCATCGGGATGACCCGCATGATCGCCCGGCGCCGGGCGCGGCTGATGGAGGCGTTGACGATGATGCGGCGGAGGTAGGGCTCAGGGTTGTCGTAGCGCACCCGGTCCCAGTTCCGGTAGGTACGCTCCAGCGCCGTCTGCAACAGGTCCTCCGCCTCCTTCTCGTCGCCGCACGCGAGGTAGGCGACCCGCAGCAGGCTCGTGCCGCGCGCGGCGACGAACGCCGCGAACCCGTTGTCCTCGGCATCGCTCACTCCTGTCCGTCCAATGTCATGCCTCCTAATACGCCCGCACCGCATTGCGCGTTGCCCGCGCCCCCGGCGAGTTCACATCCCGAAAAATCGCCCGACCGGCGATAAATGTCTAAAAGATCTCTGCTGCGCGAATTGAAGATCGTACGCGGGCAACCTTCCGGAGGAGCCGGGCGTATAGGGGGTCATGACATCGCATGACCGGAGAGAACAGACGACGACCGCGACCTCGCCGGGGCGGCTGCTGATCGCGATCGGCACCGCCCTGGCCGCGGTGGGCGTCGTCGCCCCGCCCGGCCCGGCGAGCGCGACGGAGCCGCGGCCCGTCGCCGTGTCCCGCGCCGTGGCGGACCCGCCGCAGGGCGCCTACTGGCACACGAGGACGCTGTGGACCGCCACCTACCCCTGGAAGCTGGGGAAAGGCCCCAACCGCTACCACGTGGAGGTGCGGCGGCTCTCCGAGGACTGGACCACACCCGGCGGCAAGAGCTGGTTCGGGTACCGGGAGCTGGCGACGCGGCCGAAGAGCGCGGCCGACGAGCGGGCGTGGCGCCGCGACGGCTCCCCGGCCAGGTGGAGCCGGACCGCGGACGGCAGGAAGGCCTCCCTGTCCACCCTTCCGGACAAGGGCAGTGTCGGCCCGACGAAGGGCGTCGCGGACGTGTTCTACCTGGCCGGGCAGCAACTGTCGTACGAGGAGCTCCAGCGGCTGCCCGCGGACCCGGCCGGGCTGAAGGACTGGATCGAGAAGGCCGTACGGGTCCGGAAGGCGGACCCGACCGCGGACATTCCCGAGGACGCCGTCGACGGTCACGTGACGGGAACGCTGATCTCGATGCTGCACGAGGTGCCGGTGCCCAAGAACGTCCGGGTCGCGGCCTACCGGGCACTGCCGACGAGGCCCGGCGTCCACGTCCGGGGAAAGGCGAAGGACGCGCTGGGCAGGACGGGCGAGCGCCTCTCCTTCGACCACGCGAACGGCCGCGGGAACAAGGGTACGAAGCTCGAGACCGAAGTGATCGTCGACACCGGCACGATGCTGCTGCTGGCCCGCGGGGCGAAGACCACGATCGACGGCAGGCCGTTCCTGCACAAGACGTCGACCACGACCGTGCTCCACGTCGGCTGGACCGACAGCCCGCCGTCGGCCCCCGCCCTGCCCTGACCGGCCGGCCGGCCGGCCACCGACCGATCCACGCTCTCCCGCGAGGGGCGATCGCGATCACGGAGCTGCCGACTGCGACGAGAGTGTCCGTGCATGCTGTCCGGCCTGTCGCACCCGAAACTCTCGGGTCTGCGTGTGGTGTCAGAAGATGAGCGGGCTGCGGCGCTCGATCAGCGTGACGTCGCGCCAGATGCCGTGGTGGCGGCCGATCCGCTCCCGGGTGCCGATCACCCGGAACCCGGCGCGGGCGTGCAGGGCGAGGCTGGCGGTGTTCTCGGGGAAGACGCCGGACTGGATCGTCCAGATCCCGGCGGCCTCGGTGGAGGCGATCAGGGCCGCGAGCAGTGCGGAGCCGACGCCGCGGCCCCGGGCGCCGGGGTGGACGTAGACCGAGTGCTCCACCACCCCGGCATAAGCGCACCGGTCGGAGACCGCGACCGCCGCGACCCAGCCCAGCACCCGGCCGCCGTCGGTGTCACCGTCATGGCCGGTGCCGGTGCCGATGGCGACGTGGCGGTGGGCGGGCAGCTTGGCCGCCTCGAACCGCTCCCAGGTCGGGACGGTGGTCTCGAATGTGGCATGGCCTTCGTCGATGCCGAGCCGGTAGACGGCCAGTACCTGGGCGGCATGCCCTGCGGTCATGGCCGTGACGCGCGGCCCCGCGCCGGTGCTCATGTCATCGCCGTGGCGCGCGATCCCAGGATCGCCGAGAGCCGCTCCAGAACGCCCGGGTTGACCCGGTAGTAGACCCACGTTCCCCGTCGTTCGCCGTCGATCAGCCCCGCGGTGCGCAACACCTTCAGGTGGTGGCTGATCGTCGGGCCGGTCACCTCGAAGGCGCCGGTCAGGTCGCACACGCACACCTCGCCGCCCTCGTGGCAGGCGATCAGCGACAGCAGGCGCAGCCGCACCGGATCGGCGATCGCCTTGAACAACGGCGCCAGCTCCTCGGCCTCGGCCGCGTTCAGCGGCGCGCACACCAGCGGCGCGCAGCACGCCTGCCCGGCCTGATCGGTCCCGGCCGGGTCCACGACCGGCGACGCTTGTTTCGACATATCTCTAAGTTGACAGAGATCTAAGCAGCCTGCAAGCTGAAGCCGAACCACTGTATAGATGTTCATCTAAACAGTTCCGGGTGGTGGCCGTCACCCCCCGGTCACGACCTCGTGGAGGATCGCCATGTCCCGTGTCCAGCTCGCCCTGCGCGTCGCCGACCTGGAGGGCTCGATCGCCTTCTACTCCACACTGTTCGGTGTCGAGCCCGCCAAGCGCCGCCCCGGCTACGCCAATTTCGCCATCGCCGAGCCCCCGCTCAAGCTGGTGCTGCTGGAGGGCGAGGAAGGCCACGACACCCGCCTGGACCACCTGGGCGTCGAGGTCACCGACAGCGCCCAGGTGGAGGCGGCCACCCAGCGGCTCAAGGACGCCGGGCTGGCCACCTTCGCCGAGAACGACACCTCCTGCTGCTACGCCCTGCAGGACAAGGTGTGGGTGACCGGCCCCGGCGCCGAGCCGTGGGAGGTCTACGTCGTCAAGGCCGACGCCGACACCCTTGGCAAGTCCGCGAGCACCGTCCAGGACCCGGTCGCGTCGGGCGCCTGCGACACGGGCGCGGAGAAGACCGGCGAGCGACCTCGGGCGGCCGGCGCCACGGCGAGCGGTGGCTGCTGCTGACAGACCGACCGCGGGTCACCTTCGCCCCCGCCGGGTCGTACGCGGGCAACCCCCCGCGGGGGTGAGGCGTATAAGAGATCATGACATCGCATGACCGGAGAGAACAGACGAAGGCCACGTCCTCGTCGGCCCGGCTGCCGATCGCCACACCGGCCGATCCACGCTCTCCCCGCCAAGGGGCATTCGCGATCGCGAGGCCGGACAGGCCCGGGAGCGCGTCTCGGGACGAGCACACACGTGAACGGGGACCTTCGATGACGGGGAAGATCCGCAGGCTGCCCGTGAACGCGGCACTGTGGTCACTCAGAAGGCTCAACGACAGGAGGGCACGGCGGGCACCCGCGCCCGACACGGGAACGGTCAGGATCCTGCTGCACCACGCCCACGGAATGGGCGGCACGATCCGGACCGTGCTGAACCTCGCGGGATATCTGGCGCGGGAGCGGGACGTGGAGATCGTCAGTGCCGTCCGCGCGGCCGAGGAGCCGTTCTTCCCGATCCCGCCGGGGGTGCGGGTGTCGTTCCTGGACGACAGGGTGGGGCCGCGCGGCCCGGCGGCCCGGCTGCTCTCCCGCTTCGCCAGCAGGCTGGTCCCCGAGCAGGAGAACGTCCGCCAGGCCGTCACGCTCTGGACCGACCTGCGCCTGCTGCGCTTCCTGCGGTCCCTGCGCGGCGGCGTGCTCATCGCCACCCGCCCGGCGTACGCCCTGGCCGCCGCCCTGCTCGCGCCGCCCGGCGTCATCACCGTCGGACAGGAGCACGTCACCCTGCAGACCCACAAGCCCGAGATGCTGCGGCTCATCAAGAGGCGGTACGGCAGGTTCGACGCGTTCGTCACGCTCACCGAGACCGACCGCGAGCAGTACGCCGCGTTGCTCAAGCAGAACGCCCCCCCGCGGCTGCTGCGCATCCCCAATGCCGTCCCTCCCCTGGCCGGAGACGTCTCCACGCTCCAGGAGAAGACGGTGATCGCCATCGGCCGGGTGGTCCACGCCAAGGGCTTCGACCGCCTGGTCAGGGCCTGGAAGCACGTCGCCGAGGCGCACCCGGACTGGGTCCTGCGCATCTACGGCGGCAGCACCCCGGACCGGGAACAGCGGCTGCGCGAGCGGATCGAGGAGGCGGGCCTGTCCGGGAAGGTCCTCATGATGGGCAGCAGCAAGGAGATCGGCTCGGAGACAACGCGCTGCGCACCGCCTCCCGCTACGACCTCGACGTCGTCGGCGCCGAGTGGGACGCACTGCTGGCGGATCTGGGCAGGCGTTCCCACCTCCGCTCCTGCTCCCTGGGCACCGCCACCTGGTGACCGGCCGAATTCACGGTGTGTTTTTCTTCGTCCTCACGAACACCTCGGTCCGGTCGCACACCCGGCGCGCTCGCCTTGACACTCGTTTCCCGGCTCGTACTCTGTTCCCGGACCATTCATCATGCCCCGTCCACGGTTCATTCCTGCCCAGGGAACATGAGTCCCGACAAAGGAGAACGCCGCCTTGACGACCACTCCCGAGACGCAGGGCCTCACCTGCCCGATCGCCCATCCATTCGACCAGGGAGCGGATGGAATCAATCGACCCGGCCTGTACAAGAGCAGAACGTACGACAAAGTCCGGGAGACCGGCACGGGCGTCGTCGACATCGAACGCGCGAACGGCACGGCGGCGAAAATCGTCACCCGCTATCACGATGTCGTGCGGGTGCTGAGGGACCAGAGGACGTTCTCCCGGCAGGCGGCTCTCGACGTCGACGACGTGGAGATCGGCGACACCCTCCTGGGGCTGGACGGGGACGATCACGCGGCGGTACGCAACGTCGTCAAGGACTGGTTCACCCCCGCGGCGGTGGAGGAACGCCGCCCCGAGATCGAGGCGCGTGCCACGGCGCAACTGGACGTGATGCTCTCCCGGGGGGAGCCGGCCGATCTCGTCGAGACGTTCGCGATGCCGCTGACCCTGGACACCATCGGCGACATCCTGGGGTTACCGCACCAGGACAGGCCGCAGTTCCACAGGTGGAGCGAGGTGTTCCTCGCCAACAACACCCTGACCCGCGCCGACACGGAGAGCGCGACGACGGCGATGGCCGGCTACCTGGCGGGGCTCATCGAGCAGCGCGGCCGGCAGCCCGAGGGCGACCTGCTGTCGCAGATCGCCGCCGCCGGGGCGTCCCTTCCCCCTCAGCGGATCATCATGCTCCCGATCGCGTTGATAGTGGGAGGGTGGGAGACCGCGACCGCTTCGATCGGGACCTTCGTCCAGGTGCTCCTGACCCACTCGTACGAGGACCACAAGAGCGCCTACGAATATCTCGTCGACAATCCCCACATGGTCGCCGGTGCGGTCAACGAGCTGGAGCGGATGTTCTCCAATTCCGCCGCCGACGAAATGCCACGCCGGGTGACGCAGGATGTGACGCTGCCCAGCGGTGCGTTTCTGCGGGCGGGCGAAGTCGTCATTCCCTCTCACGACGCCGCGAACTTCGACCCCCGGGTCTTCGACGATCCGCACGAGATGAACTTCGCCCGTACCGGAAAACATCTGTCGTTCGGTCACGGGGCTCATCACTGCATCGGGCGCCACCTCGGCCATGTGGAGGTCGTCATGGCGGTGGAACTGCTCGTCCGCAGGCTTCCCGGACTGCGGATGGCCATCTCACCCGACCGGGTCGAGTACAAGGTCGGGAACGCCATCAGCGGCCCGGTGCGGCTGCCGGTGGCGTGGACCCCGTCGAGCCCGTCGGCCCCGTCCACCGGGTGAACGGTGTCCTCCTCCACGTGACACCTCAGCGACCGTGACGGGCGCCGAGAACGGGAACGGGAGGAGGACGCCGGGACCGACGCCGATCCCGTGGCCGTACGTCAGGCACCGTCCGCGTCCCGCAGGACGAGCCTGACGACGACGCTCTTGGAGGTGGGGGTGTTGGAGGTGTCGGCGACCGAGTCCAGCGGCACCAGCACGTTGGTCTCCGGGAAGTACGCGGCGCAGCAGCCGCGCGCGGTCGGATAGGCGATCACGCGGAACGCCTCGGCCCTGCGCTCGCCGTCGGGCCACTCGCTGACCAGGTCCACCATGTCGCCGTCGGAGAGGTTCCGCTCGGCCAGGTCCCCGGCGTGCACGAAGACCACCCGGCGTCCGCCGCGCACGCCCCGGTAGCGGTCGTCCATGCCGTAGATCGTGGTGTTGTACTGGTCGTGGCTGCGGACCGTCTGCAGCAGCAGCCTCCCCGGCGGGACCCGCAGCACCTCCAGCGCGTTGACGGTGAAGTTGGCCTTCCCGGTCGCGGTCGGGAAGCGCCGCTCGTCGCGGGGCGCGTTGGGCAGCGCGAAACCGCCCGGGACGCGGACGCGGGCGTTGAAGTCGTCGAAGCCGGGCACCACCCGGGAGATGCGGTCGCGGATCGCGTCGTAGTCGGCCGCGAACTCCTTCCACGGCACGTGCGGGTCGTCGCCGAACAGCTCCGTCGCCAGCCGGCAGACGATCTCCACCTCGGAGATCAGGTCACCGGAGGCGGGGGGCAGCTTGCCCCGGGAGGCGTGGACCAGGCCCATGGAGTCCTCGACGGTGACGAACCGCCCGGCACGGTCGCCGGGACCTCCGGAACCACCGGGACCGCCGGGCGCGCCGCCGGTGTCGCGTTCGGTGCGGCCCAGCGTGGGGAGGATGAGCGCCTCCCGCCCGCAGACCGCGTGGGAGCGGTTGAGCTTGGTGGAGACCTGCACGGTCAGCCGGGCCCGGCGCATCGCCTCCTCGGTCACCGCGGTGTCCGGGGTCGCGGACACGAAGTTGCCGCCCATCGCCACGAAGACCTTGGCCCGCCCCGACCGGAGCGCCCTGATCGCCTCCACGGTGTCGAAGCCGTGCTCGCGGGGCGGCTCGAAGCCGAACTCCCTGCCCAGCGCGTCCAGGAACCAGGCCGGTGGGCGCTCGTAGATGCCCATGGTGCGGTCGCCCTGGACGTTGGAGTGGCCGCGCACCGGGCAGACCCCGGCGCCGGGACGGCCCACGTTGCCGCGCAGCAGCAGGAAGTTCACGACCTCCCGGATGGTCGCGACGGAGTTCTTGTGCTGGGTCAGGCCCATCGCCCAGCACACGATGACCGACTTCGCGCCCAGCACGTCCCGTACGGTCTCCTCGATCGCCGGGCGGTCCAGCCCGGTCGCCTCCTCGACCTCGGCCCAGTCCAGGGAGCGCAGGTCCTGTGCCCAGGCGTCGAAGCCCAGGGTGTGGGTCTCGACGAAGTCGCGGTCGACCACGGTGCCGGGAGCGGCCTCCTCGGCCTGGAGCAGCAGCAGCGACAGGGCCTTGAACAGCGCGAGGTCGCCGTTGAGGCGGATCTGCAGGAACCGGTCGGCCAGCGTCGTGCCCCTGCCCACCAGCCCGGAGATCCGCTGCGGGTTCTTGAAGCGCAGCAGCCCGGCCTCGGGCAGCGGGTTGACCGCGACGATCCGGGCGCCGCCGCGCTTGGCCCGCTCCAGCGCCGACAGCATCCGGGGATGGTTGGTGCCGGGGTTCTGGCCGACCACGAAGATCAGATCGGCCCGGTGCAGGTCCTCCAGCGAGACCGTGCCCTTGCCGATGCCGAGGGTCTGGTTCAGCGCCGAGCCGCTGGACTCGTGGCACATGTTGGAGCAGTCGGGCAGGTTGTTGGTGCCGAACCTGCGCACCAGGAGCTGGTAGGCGAACGCGGCCTCGTTGGAGGTACGGCCGGAGGTGTAGAACAGCGCCTCGTCGGGGTCGTCGAGCGCGCGCAGCTCCCTCGCGACGATGGAGAAGGCGTCCTGCCAGCTCACCGGCACATAGTGGTCGGAGCCGGGAGCCCTGTGCATCGGCGAGGTGAGACGCCCCTGCTGCCCCAGCCAGTGGTCGGTGTGGCGGGCCAGGTCGTCCACGGTGTGCCGGGCGAAGAAGTCGGCGGTGACGCGGCGTACGGTGGCCTCCTCGGCCACCGCCTTGGCGCCGTTCTCGCAGAACTCCGCGGGGCTGCGATGATCGCCCTCGGGCCAGGCGCAGCCCGGGCAGTCGAAGCCCTCCTTCTGGTTGACGCCGGCCAGGGTCAGCAGCGTGCGGCCGACACCCATCTGGGCCTGGGCGGTCGCCAGCGACCGGGTCACCCCCGGGATGCCTGCGGCCCACTCCTTGGGCGGGGAGACCTTGAGACCGTCCTCGCCGACCTCGTCACGCGGTGCCTTCCTGGCCATCTCTCGCCCCTCCTTCGTGAAACTCTGTCTCTGCGACGCTACGCCTCGGGCAAAGGGTTCAGGAACCGAGGTAGCGCAGGACGGCCAGGACGCGGCGGCTGTAGCCGGTCGCGTGGGAGAGCTCCAGCTTGTCGAACAGCGCGTTGACGTGCTTCTCCACCGCGCTCTGCGACACGTGCATGGCCTGGGCGATCGAGCCGTTGGTCAGGCCCTGCGCCATCAGCTCCAGCGTCTCGCGCTCGCGTACGGTCAGCCTGGTCAGGGGGTCGGCGTGGCTGGTGCGCGCGAGCAGCTGCCTGACCACCTCCGGGTCGAACGCCGCGCCCCCGGCCCCCACCCGCTCCAGCGCGTCCAGGAAGTCGCCCACCTGCGCCACCCGGTCCTTCAGGAGGTATCCCACGCCCTCGACGTTCCCGCTCATCAGCTCGGTGGCGTACCGCTTCTCCACGTACTGCGACAGGACCAGCACCCTGACCCCCGGCCGGTGCCGCCTGATCTCCAGGGCGGCGCGCAGCCCCTCGTCGGTGTGGGTGGGAGGCATCCGCACGTCGACCACCACCACCTCGGGCTCGTGCGCGGCCACCGCCGCGACCAGCGCCTCGGCGTCGCCGACGGCGGCGAGCACCTCGTGGCCCTCCTCGGCCAGCAGCCGCACCAGGCCCTCGCGCAGCAGGGTGGAGTCCTCGGCCAGGATCACCCGCACGGCAACTCCGCCACGATCGTGGTGGGCCCGCCGGGCGGGCTGGTCACGCCGAAGCGGCCGTCCAGCGCGGCCACCCGCCGCGCCAGCCCGGAGAGCCCGCCGCCCGCCGCGTCCGCCCCGCCCACACCGTCGTCCTGTACGCGCACGACGACCATTGTGCCGTGCCCCGCGTCGTGTCCCGCGTCGTGTCCCGCGTCGTGTCCCGTGCCGCCTCCGGTGGCGTGCGCGCGGACCTCGACGGTGACGGTGCCGGCGCGGGCGTGCTTGGCCGCGTTGGTCACGGCCTCGCTGACCACGAAGTACGACGCCGTCTCCACCGCGGTCGGCGGCCGTACCGGCAGGTCGCAGACGATCGTGACCGGGACGCCGGAGCGCTCGGCCACCCCGGCGAGGGCGTCGGCGAGCCCCAGGGAGTCCAGTCCCGACGGGTAGACCCGCCAGGCCACCTCGCGGAGCTCGGCCAGGGCCTGCTGCGCCTGCTCGTGCGCCTGCTCCAGCAGCTCGGGCCGTCCCCTGCGGGCGCGCCCGACCAGCATGGACAGCGCCACCAGCCGCTGCTGGAGCCCGTCATGCAGGTCGCGTTCGATCCTGCGCCGCTCGGAGTCGACGGCCGTGACCACGCCCGCGCGGCTCTCGGCCAGCTCGGTGATGCGCCGCCGCAACGCCTCGGTGGGGTCGGATCCGAGCATGTACGCGGCCAGCCGCCGTTCCAGCGCGTGCACTCCCGCCACACCGGACAGGACCAGGAACAGCAGGACGAGACCCGCCGGGAAGATGTAGGCGAGCAGCGGCACGCTCGGGGTCATGCCGTCGAACGGCATCCCCCTCCCCCAGGACCACGCGAGCGTGACGGCCGTCCAGGCGCCGATGACGAGCAGGAAGACCACCACGCCGCCGAGCACGCCCACCGGCGTTCTGGCCGCCAGGTAGCGCAGTTCCCTCCCGTCCGGGGGCCCGTCCGGGGGGCCGTCCGGGGGGCCGGCGCCGAGTCCGAGGGCGGCGGGGTCCAGGCGCAGGCGGCGGGCTTCGAGCACGGCCAGCCGCCGCGCGGCCCCCGACACGGCCGGACGGCCGGTGAACGGCAGCGTGAACAGCACGAAGACCAGGGTGAGCAGGGCGGTGACCGCGCCGAGGACCACCGTCCACAGCAACCGCACCCCTTCGGCCGCGACGCGCGCGCCGTCCCTCGTACCGCTCGGCCGATCCGCCATGCCCCGAGGGTACGGACGATCGGGGAACGGCGGGAATGAGGTGCGCGGCCGGTGCGGGGTGTGGAGAACCACACCCCGGCAGACGCCCCGGGGACGGCCGGCACGGGGTGGCCCGCGCGTGAGCATCGGGGCCGGGCTCGACGCCTGTGTGTGAGCGACGAGGCCGAGCGTGCCGTTTACGCGTAGGCGTCGAGACCGAGTTTGACCGCGACGGCCAGGCCGCAGGCGGCGGTGCCGAGCTGGAGCGCGCGGCCGGGCAGGCGGCGGGCGATCGGCGGCCCGAGCAGGCCGCCCAGGAAGAACCCCGCCGCGAGCGGGACCACCGCCACCCACTCCACCGGCCCGAAGAGGGCGAAGGCGATCATCGCCACGGCGTTCGCCAGCGAGGACACGACGGACTTGAGGGCGTTGACCCTGACCGGCGCCTGGTCGAGCACCGCCGAGAGCACCGCGAACATGAGGATTCCGCCCGCCGCGCCGAAGTAGCCGATGTAGAGGGCGACGGCGAACATCGCGGCGCGCGCTCCCCACCCGTCCTCGCCGCCGAGTCCGCGCCCCACCCTCGGCGGGAGGACCAGCAGCAGCGAGGCGGCCGCGATGAGCCACGGCGCGATCACCTCGAACAGGGTGGAGGGGGTCGCCAGCAGCAGCGCCGCCCCGGCCGCCCCGCCGAGCAGGGTCATCCCGCCCAGCCGTACGACCCTCTCGCCCTGCCCGGCGAGCTCGGGCCGCGAGCCGATGGCCGCCCCCACCCCGTGGAACGTCAGCGCCACCGTGTTCGTCACGTTGGCCGCCAGCGGCGGCAGGCCGAACGCCAGCAGTGCCGGGTAGGAGACGATCGAGGCCAGGCTCACCACGGTGCCGACCACCCCGGCGAGCGTCCCGGCTCCCATCAGCCACAGCACATCGGCGACGTCCACGGTCGCACAGCCAATCACACCCCCCGCCGCCGTACGGCACCGCCCCGGACCGGGCCACCGGGGCGGGAACGGAACCCCTCACGGACCCGGCCGCCACGGCGGGAGCGGAACGGCCCCGGAGCCGGACGGCGCGGCGCGACCGGGACCGGGACGGGACCGAGACCGGGACCGGGACCGGGACGGGACCTCCTCAGGGATCGGAACCCTCTCTGGGACCGGGGCCTTCCGCGACGGAGTCGGGCCCTCCACGGTGAGATCGAGGCCTTTCGCGGCAAGATCGGCACCTCAAAGTGAATCTGACCGCGCCCAGCCGCTCGAATGACCGTTCATGGGGCAGAGCCAACAGGTGAACGGCGGACGGCAGGGGCTCGGCGCACTGCGGGAGCGGCCACCACCGGACGGACCGGGGACGGCGCGGTCGAGGCGGGCGGCGGGCGCGCTGGGCGTGGTGCTGCTGGGCGCGATGGTCGCCGCGCAGGTCGCCTCGGGTCTGCAGCCCCGGCCGATCACGCTGACCGCCGTGGTGGTGCTGCTGCTGGCCGGGAGCGCGCTGGCCTTCGCCGCGACGACCCACGGCGCCGCTCGCGCCGCCGTGGCGTTCGCCGCCGTGGTCGTGACCGGGTACGCCGCCGAGTGGGTGGGGATCAGGACCGGTGTGCCGTTCGGCGGCTACCACTACACCGGCGTGCTGCGCCCGCAGCTCGGCGGGGTGCCGGTGATCGTGGCGCTGGCGTGGGGCGGCATGGGACTGGCCGCGCACGCGGTGGCCGCCGCGGTGGCACCCGCGAGCCGGGTGGCGCGCGTCGTGGTGGGAGCGCTGGCGCTGACCGCCTGGGACCTGTTCCTGGACCCGCAGATGCTCCGGCTGGGCCTGTGGGTCTGGCACGACCCCGGCCCCTACCGGGGCGTCCCGCTCAGCAACTTCGCGGGCTGGCTCCTCGTCTCGCTGCTCGTCATGTTCGTGATGGAGCGCGTCCTGGCCGGGCCCGCCGCGTGGAACGCCGGGCTGGTGTCGATCTACACGGTGATGGCGTTCATGGAGACCGTGGGATTCGCGGCGGTCTTCGACCCGCCGGACCCTCTGGTCGCCGCCGCGGGAGGAGTATCGATGGGATTGTTCGCAACTCTCGCCCTGCTCTCCAGGAGGCACCGATGCCGGACGTGATCGTGATAGGCGGCGGGGTCGGGGGCATGGTCTCGGCGCTGCTGCTGGCGGGGCGGGGGCACCGGGTGCGCCTGTACGAGCGGCTCCCCCGGCTGGGCGGCAAGCTCGCCGAGCACACCAGGGACGGTTTCACCTTCTCCCTCGGCCCCTCCCTGCTGACCCTGCCCGAGATCTTCACCGGTCTCGGGGTGGAACTCGACCTGGTGGAGCTCGACGAGCTGTGCCACTACCGCTTCGCCGACGGCTCGACGCTGGCCGCCCACCGCGACCCGGCCCGGATGGCCGCCGAGGTGGACCGGCTCGCCCCCGGCGAGGGCCGCTCCTGGCTGGCCTTCCACGACTGGGCGCGGAAGTGCTTCGACGCGTCGCGGCGCACGTTCTTCACCGGGCCGCTGACCTCGCCGCCCGCCGAGGCCCGCCTGGCGGACCTGCTGGCGGTCTCCCCCGGCCGTACCCTCGACGGCCTGGCGCGCCGTTTCTTCACCGACCCGCGCCTGCGCCAGTACGTCGGCCGTTACGCGACCTACGCGGGCTCCGACCCCTACCGGGCTCCGGCCGCGCTGGGCTGCGTGCCGGCGATCGAGCACGGCGAGGGCGGCTGGTACGTCCCCGGCGGGCTGCCGCGTATCGCCGACGCCCTGACCCTGATGCTGGAGAAGGCGGGCGTGGAGGTCGTGCTGGGCGCCACGGTGGAGCGGGTGCTCGCCGACGGCGACCGGGTCACCGGGGTGCGCCTGGCCTCCGGGGAGTCCGAGCGGGCCGACATCGTGGTCGCCAACACCGACGCGGCGGCGCTGTACGGGCGGCTGCTGCCGGACCGGCGGATGCTGCGGCGCGTCGCCGGGCTCGGCACCTCCTCCTCGGCGTTCCTGCTGCTGGCCGGGGTGGAGGGCAGGACCGAGGGGCTGGGGCACCACTCGGTGGTCTTCTCCGCCGACTACCGGCGCGAGTTCGGCGACATCTTCCGCCGCCGCAGGCCGCCGGAGGACCCGACGGTCTACATCGGCTGCTCGGTGGTGGACGACCCCTCCCAGGCGCCCGCGGGCACGGAGAACTGGGTCATGCTCGTCAACGTCCCGTCCCGGGACCCGGAGCGGTGGCCGATGTCGCCGGAGTCCTACCGGGACCTGGTGCTGGAACGGCTGGCGAGCCGGGGCCACGACCTGTCGGGGCGGCTGCGGTTCGTCGACCTGTTCACCCCCGCCGACCTGCGCGACCGCTACGGCGCGTGGGGCGGCTCGATCTACGGCGGCGCCTACTCGGGCCCGCTGGCCCCGTTCCGCCGCCCCGGCAACCGGGGTCCCCGGCGCGGCCTGTACCTGGTGGGCGGCTCGGCGCACCCGGGGGGCGGGCTGCCGCTGGTCGCGATGGGCGCGAGGATCGTGTCCTCGCTGGTGGAGGAGGACTTCCCCACCGGCTCCCCCGGCTCCCCCGGCTCGCCGGTCCGGGGGCGGGCATGAGACCCGGCGTACGGACGACTCTGCGTGGAGGTAGGCGATGAGAATCCTGAACACCCTGCAGGCGGCGGCCGCGGTGGCGGTGGCGGTGCGGCTGGCCCGGGGGCGGCGGCGGCTGCCCCCGCTGGCCGCGCCGCGCACCCCCGCGCCGACCACGACGGCGCGCGTCTCGGTGGTGATCCCCGCCCGTGACGAGGAGGAGCGGCTGGGGCCGTGCCTGGCGGCCGCGCTCGCCGATCCGGCCGTCACGGAGGTCGTCGTCGTCGACGACGAGTCGCGGGACGGCACCGCCAAGCTGGCCGCCGGCCTGGGCGCGAGGGTCGTGGCGGGGACGCCGCCGCCCGAGGGCTGGGTGGGCAAGCAGTGGGCGGTGCAGCAGGGCATCGAGGCGGCGGAGAACGAGGTCGTCGTGACCCTGGACGCCGACGCCCGCCCCGCGCCGGGCCTGTTCGGCGCGCTCGCGGCGGCCCTGGAGGAGTACGACCTGGTGAGCGTCGGCCCCAGGTTCGTGTGCGAGGGCGTGGCCGAGCAGGCGCTGCACGCCTCGTTCCTGACGACGCTGGTCTACCGTTTCGGCCCGATCGGGCCGTCGGCCCCACCGGCGCCGCACCGCGCGGTGGCCAACGGCCAGTGCCTGGCCTTCCGCCGTACGGCGATGCTCGACGCGGACGGGTTCGCCCGGGTCCGGGGGAACATGGCCGACGACGTGGCGCTGGCCAGGACCCTGGCGGGCGGCGGGTGGGCCGTGGGGTTCCTGGACGGCGGCGGCCTGCTGGAGGTCGACATGCACGACTCGGCCGGCGGGGTGTGGCGGGAGTGGGGGCGCTCGCTGTCGCTGCGCGACGTCACCACGCCGGGCTGGCAGGCCGCCGACCTGGCGGTGGTCTGGCTGGCCGCGGCGCTGCCCGTGCTGCGGCTGGCGGCCGGCCGTCCCACCCGGCTCGACCTGGGCCTGCTGACGGTACGGTTCCTGCTGGCCGGCGCGCTGCGCGGCAGCTACACCCGGCCGGGTCCCGGGGTGCTGCTGTCGCCGCTGCTGGACCCGGTGGCGGCCCTGCGGCTGACGCAGGCCACGCTGCGGCCGGTGCGCCACTGGCGGGGCCGCGTCTACCCCGCCAGCACGACGGACGTCCGGCCGGGCCGGGACCGTGAGGGCGCCTTCCTGGACCCTGACGGCGCGCGGCCGGAAGGGGTCACGAGGGGCGGGCGGACTTCGCGGCCTGACCGAAACGCAGCCCGATGAGGCACATCAGCAGCCCGGTCCCGGCCACCTGCGCCACCGGCGCGAAGAGCAGTTGCAGCAGCGGGAGACCGAACACACCGACGCGCGCCCCGATCGCGAACGACCTCGTGGCCAGCGCCACCGCGATCAGGGCGGCGACGCCGAGCAGGAAGGCCGGCGGGCAGACGACGGCGAAGCCGCCCGCGAAGGTGAGCACCGACCGGCCGCCGCTGAATCCGGCGAAGACCGGCCAGGCGTGCCCGGCCATGGCCGCGGCCACCGCGAGGTACACCTCGGGCACGGCGCCCGCGTCCACGCCGCCGGTCCACGTCGGGGGCGTGGCGGTGGCCAGCAGGGCGAGTGCCCCGGCGAGCGTGCCCTTGAGCATGTCACCGGCGAAGACCGGCACGGCGGCGCGCCAGCCGAGCCGTTCCCTGACGTTCCAGAAGCCGGGGTTGCGGTCGCCGACCTCGCGGGGGTCGAACCCGTACGCGCGGGCGACGAGCACCGCGACCGGCACGGACCCGAGAAGGTAACCGCCGATGACCGAGACGAGCAGGGGAACCATCGCTTCCTTCCATCTGGCGAGATATCCCGATTTAGGGGGTATGCGTTACATGGCGTACGACCGGCCGGTGCTGAGGCGCACGCCGGGGCTGGTGTTCTGGCGGCTGCTGGGCTCCGGCCGGGGATCGTCGACCAGCCTGGCGGCCGACCTGCGGCGCTGGGCGCTGTTCGCGGTGTGGCGCCAGGAGAGCGATCTCGACCGCTTCCTGGCCACCTCTCCGATATCGGCGCGCTGGCGGGGCGAGACCGCGGAGTCCTGGCACGTGCGACTGGCCCCGCTGGCCTCGCGCGGCAGGTGGGACGGGGTGGAACCGTTCGGCTCCCTGCCGGAGGGCGGGCGGCCTGTGCGATCGTCCACGGAGCACGGGACCGGAGAGGCGGAACCGTTCGGCTCCCTGCCGGGAGGCGGGCGGCCGGCCGGACCCGCCGGGGACCGGGGTCCCGGGGGGATGCCGGATCCGGCCGGGACGCGGGCAGGCACGGGGATGCCCGGTCCGGGCGGGCCGGTCGCGGTGCTGACGCGCGCGTCGGTCCGGCCCTCGCGCCTGGTGCCGTTCTACCGGTCGGTCCCCGAGGTGGACCGGCTCCTGGCCGAGCAGGACGGCCGCCTGGCCTCGGTCGGCATCGGTGAGTGGCCGCTGGCCCGGCAGGGCACGTTCTCGCTCTGGCGCGACGAGGCCGCGATGCGCGACTTCGCCCACCGGGGACGCGCGCACCGCCAGGTGATCGGCAGGACGCGCGCGGAGCGCTGGTACTCCGAGGACCTCTTCGCCCGGTTCACCCCGTACGCCAGCGAGGGTACCTGGGACGGTGCCGACCCGCTGGCCTGACCGGCCCGGCGGGCCCGGCACAGAAGACAGGTCCAGCACGGTCGGCGGATCCGGCACGGACAGCGGGTCCGGCACGATCGGCGCGTCCGACAGATCCGACAGATGCGGCGGGTCCGGCGGGTTCTGCGTGGCCGACCGACACGGCGCGGTGCTCACCGGACGGGTTCCGCGCCGAGCCGGTCCCCCGCCCTGCCGGTGGTCCCGTCCCGGGAGAGGTCGTGCGCCACCGCGCAGGCCCGCGCGATCGTCGCCGCCGGCGAGGAGCCGTGCGCGACGACCACGGTGCCGGTGAGGCCGAGCAGCGCCGCCCCGCCGTGGGTCTCGGGGTCGTAGAGGCGGGCCACCCGGCGCACCTCCTCGGCGGCGACGCCACCGGAGCGCGCCACCAGCGCCAGGGCCGTCCGCACCGAGCCCTCGACGTTCTTGAGCACCACGTTCCCGGTGAAGCCGTCGGTGACGATCACGTCGACGGTGCCCGCGAGCACGTCGTGACCCTCGACGTTGCCGTGGAAGCGCAGCGGCAGCGCGGGGAGCAGCTCGCCGGCCCGGCGGGTCAGCCGGTTGCCCTTGCCCGGTTCCGAGCCGATCGACAGCAGGCCGACCGACGGGTCGGCCACACCGAGCACCAGGCGGGCGTAGGAGGCGCCGAGCACGGCGAACTGGGCGATCATCTCCGGGGTGGGGTCGGAGGTCGCCCCCGCGTCGACCAGCACGGTCGCCCCGCCGGTGACCGAGGGCAGCGCGATGGCCAGGGCCGGCCGCAGGACGCCCGGGGCGCGCCCGATGCCGCGGATCGCGCACGAGACGACCGCCCCGGTGGAGCCCGCCGACACGAACGCCGACGCCTGCCCCCGGCGGACCAGGTCGCAGCCGACGGTCAGGCTGCTCGTGGTGGAGGAGACGGCTCCGGCGCCGCGCTCGCTCATCGGGACGACGTCCTCGGCGTGCACCACGTCGATCTCCCCGACGGCGCCGTGACGGGCGAGCTCGGCGCGGACGCCCTCGCCCCGGCCCACCAGCACCACCGGGATGCCCAGCTCGCGCAGGGCCCTCACCGCTCCGGCGACGGTCTCGACCGGTCCGTGGTCTCCGCCCATCGCGTCGACGACCACAGGCTCCGACATCACGTTCTCCTGACGACGACATGTACGGGCCCGGCGGGGGACCGCTCCGGGCCGGTGGGGAACGGGCCCGCGAAGCACGGACCCGCGGGGAGCGGGTCCGTGGGGGACGAACCCGTGAAGAACAGGCCCGTGAGGGGCGGGTTCGTGGAGGACAGGCCCGTGGGAGAGGGCCCCATGAAGGACGGGCCCGTGGGGAACGGGCCCGTGGGCGGTGAGGGCGTGCGGGGCCGCGCGCCGGGGGCCGTGCCGTCCGATCGGCTCACGGGACCTCGACGGTCACGCGCCGCTCGGCGCGGTCGGCCGCGGAGGCGGCCAGCAGGTGCCGTACGAAGATCGCCGCCCTGCGCCGCTTCGGCACCGCGGCCCTGCCTCCGAGCACGTCGTAGCGGGCGGCCTCGATCCGGTCGAGGATGCCCCCGTACAGCGCGACGGCGGCGCGCAGGCACGGCCGCGAGGAGGGGGTCAGCATCTCGATGCCCTCCTCGGCCCGCGCGTAGTGGTCCCTGGCCCGCCGGGTCTCGAAGGCCAGCAGCTCGCGCAGGGCGGGGGTGGGGGCGGGGCGCCCCAGGTCGTCCACCCGCACGCCGAACCTGTCCAGGTCCTCCAGGGGCAGGTAGACCCGGCCGCGCTCCAGGTCCTCGACGACGTCGCGCAGGAAGTTCGTGAGCTGGAAGGCCAGCCCGAGCTGGCGGGCGGGCTCCCTGGCCTTGCCCGCCAGGCCGGGCAGCGGTTCGAGGACGGGCAGCATCATCGTGCCGATCACCGCGGCCGACCCCTCCATGTACTCCAGCAGGTCGTCGTAGCTGGAGTAGCGGGTGACGGTCAGGTCGGCCCGCATCGACCGCAGGAACGCCGTGACGTCGCCGTGGTCGATGCCGAACGAGCGGACGGTCTGGGTGAACGCCGGGATCACCGGGTCACCGGCAGCGTCCGTCCCGGCGTCCCCGGTGGCGCCCGCCAGTGCGCCGGACACCTTGGCGGTCAGGTCCTCCAGCGCCCGCGCCCGGTCCCCGGTCATGGTGAAGGAGTCCACGATCTCGTCGGCGTAGCGGGCGAAGCCGTACAGGGCGTGCACGTGCGGCCGTTTCCAGGCGGGCAGCAGCAGGGTCGCCAGGTAGTAGGAGCGGCCGTGCCGGGCGTTGAGCCTGCGGCAGTACTCGTAACTCGCGGTCAGGGTCATCGGGGGGTCTCCAGTACGCGTTGCGCGGCCAGCCGGCCGGAGATGAGCACCGGGGGCACCCCCACCCCCGGCGCGGTGTACATTCCGGCGAAGTGCAGGCCGGGGACGCGCCGGGCCGCGCCCGCCGGCCGGAACCAGGCCGTCTGGCTGAAGCGGTGGTCCAGGGCGAACGGGGTGCCGGCCGTGTGACCCAGCCGCGCCCATGCGGGCGGGTCGATGGTGAGCCTCGGCGCCGAGGACAGGTCGCCGTAGCCGAGGTCGGCGAGCCTGCCGAGCAGCCGGTCCTGCAGCCGCGGGCTCAGGTCGTCCCAGTCGGCGCCGCCGCGCAGGTTGGCGGTCGGCTCCAGCACGCTGAGGGTGGCGTGACCGTTCGGCGCGGCGCCGGTGTCGGACTCGGGGTAGGTGACCAGCAGGTTGGGGTCGGGCTGCGGCCGTCCGGCGCGCAGCGCGTCGAACGTGGCGTCCCACTGGGCCCCGAAGTGCAGCGTGTGGTGGGCCTGGCCGGCCAGCTTCCGGTCCAGGCCGAAGTGCAGGACCAGGCAGGACGGCGAGTAGCGGGGACGGCGCAGCCTCCAGTCGCCCGCCCCCGGCGGCAGCAGCCCGGTGTGGGCGCGCGACAGGTCGCAGGCGACCACCACGTTCCCGGCCGCCAGGCGCTCCCCGGTGTCGAGCCGGACGCCCGAGACGCCCGAGGCGCCGGACTCGACCTTCACGGCGCGCACCCCGTAGCGGATCTGGGCGCCCGCCTTCTCTGCCAGCGCCGCCAGGGCGCGCGGGATGGCGTGCATGCCGCCGTCGCGCGGGAAGAAGACGCCGCCGACGGTGTCCATGTGGGCGATGACCGCGTAGATGCCGAGCGCGCGGCGGGGCGGCAGGCCCACGTACAGGGCCTGGAAGGTGTGCGCCTTGACCAGCCGCTCATCGGTGACGTGGCTCTTGACCAGGGCGTCCATGCTGCGGAAGCCGCCCAGCGCGGCCAGGCGGGCCAGTACCGCCGGCCTGGCCAGGTCGCGCAGCCGGGTCATGTCGCGGTCGATGAACACCGGCCACTCGGCGTCGAACAGCTCGCCCAGCCGGGCGCGCAGGCGCCGGTAGCGGTCGGCCTCGGCGGCGCCGCTCAGCGCGCGCACCTGCTCGGCCATGGCGTCCTCGCCCTCCACGACGTCCAGGTGCGAGCCGTCGTGGTAGCGCAGCCGGTAGTAGGGGTCCAGCCGCCGCAGCGGCAGCAGGCTCTCCATGTCCTCCCCGGCGGCGGCGAAGACGTCGGCCAGCACGTCCGGCATGGTCAGCACCGACGGGCCGGTGTCGAAGCGGTACTCGCCCACGGTGGCGGTGCCGCAGCACCCGCCCGGCACCTGGGCCGCCTCCACGATCGTGACGTCACGTCCGGCGGCGGCCAGGCGGACCGCCGCGGCCAGGCCGCCGAGACCGGCACCGATCACCACGACGGGACTCACGCGCTCCTCCTGGTGGCCAGGTCGGCGAGGTCGGCCAGCCCGCATGCGGCCTCGGCCGGGACGTCGCCCGCGCCGAGGGCCGCCACGGCACGGGCGACCAGGTCGGCGATGCGTTCCTCGGCGGCCTCCAGCGCGCCGGTGGCGACGATCAGGGCACGCGCGGCCTCCGCTCCCTCGTCGTCGGCGACGTCGTCCAGCAGGGCCGCGCCGTACTCCCCGGCCCGCTCGCGCGCCACCGCGGTCAGCCAGGTGTGCTTGCCCTGCAGCAGGTCGGCGCCGACGGGTTTGCCGGTGGTGGCCGGGTCGCCGAACACGCCGAGCACGTCGTCGCGGAGCTGGAAGGCCTCCCCCAGCGGCAGCGCGTACGCGCTGAGCACGGCGCGCAGCCGGGGGTGCCCGCCGGCGACGGCGTGGCCCAGGTGCAGGGGGCGCTCGACGGTGTACTTGCCGGACTTGTAGGTGGAGATGCGCCCGGCCTCCTCCACGTCCCCGCCGCGTCTGGCGGCGTGGACCAGGTCGAGGTACTGCCCGCCGACGACCTCGCTCCTGAGCCGGTTGAACACCTCCAGGGCGGCCGGGAGGCCGTCCCCGCACACCAGCAGCGCCGCGTCGGCCCAGGTGTAGGCGAGCATGCCGAACAGGGTGGCGGTGGACTCGCCGAACCGCCTCGGGTCGCCCAGCCAGTCGCGGTCGCGGTGGTGGCCGGCGAGCACCAGGTGGGCCGTGGTCCGCCCGCGCCGCGTGTCGGCCTCGTCCATGACGTCGTCCAGGATGAGCGCGCAGGCGTGCACGAGCTCCACCGCGCAGCCCGCGGCGAGCACCGCCTCGTCGTCGGGGGAACCGCCCGCGGCCCGGTGGCCCCAGTACACGAACGAGGGCCGCAGCCGCTTCCCGCCCGCGCGGACGAAGCCGAGCAGTACCTCGCGTATCACCTCCAGGTCGTCGCCGAGGAAGGCGAGCCTGGACGCCTCCCGCTCGAGAAGCCGGTCGAGGTGGTGGTCCATCCGCTCACGGAGCCGGTCGCTCTCGCGGGTGACGGCGGCCATGGGCATCACTCCTTTGCGTCGATAGAGGAATTCGCAAGCGGGACCGCGTTCGGATGCGTCTTCCGGCGGCAGGCTCACGACCCGATGGCCGACGGCGTCGGGCGACCCATCCCCGGGGCGGGCTGCGGGTAAATCAACTCATCGCGCAAGAAGGCGTAAAGATGCTGCGAAATCATGCGGATCACCCGCGCGGCGGCGGGAGATGGCGCGGGAGACCGGGACCGGGCGGGCGGGCGAGGGCCGGCGGGTGAGCGCGGGCCGGGAGCGGGAACGCGGGCGGGCAGGTGGACGCGGGCCGGGGGCGGGAACGCGGACGGCCATCCGGCCACACCGGTGATGACCGGGTGGCCGGATGGCCGTCGTGGTGCGGCGCGGGGCGCCGGGATCAGGTCAGCGGACCGCCCTCAGGGCGTCGACGATCCCGTGACCGTAGAAGCCGTTGCGCAGGAAGCCTCCCTCGCAGGTGTGCGTGGTGACGTTCGTGGTGCCGTCCGACAGGTGCCTGGTGTACTCGTAGGCGCGCGGGGTGGGGCAGGGCGTCCTGGTCGCGGTGGCCTTCAGGACCGTCTCCACCACGGCGGGCGCGAGCTTCTTGCCGCCGTGCGCCCGGTCGGGCACGCCGAACCTGCTGACGATCAGGGCGGCCACGCCCGCGGCGCGCGGTGAGGCCATCGAGGTGCCCTGCAGGTACTGGTAGTAGGCGCAGACGTCGCCGCGGCAGCTGCGGACCACGTAGTCGACGTTGGGCGTGCCGTCGGCGTTGAGCTCGCCGCGCTCCTCGGCCAGCGCCCTGGGGTAGGCCGAGAGCGTGGCCCTGGTCACGTCGCGGGTGTTGTCCGGCCGGTCGTAGACGTCACCACCCGGGGAGGCGATGTCGATGTAGCCGTTGCCGTAGTTGGAGTAGTACGACTTGCGCTTGCTGATGCCCGTCGAGGCGACCGAGATCACGTGCACGCCCTCGGCCGGCATGGAGACGCAGCTCGGGGAGATCGTGCGCTCGTAGGGGAGCTCGCCGGGCACACCGGCGAAGTCGGGGCTGGAGGAGTCGGTGATCTCCTTGGTGTAGTCGCTGCCGGCGTTGCCCGCGGCCCCCACCAGGGTCACGCCCCTGGCGTGCGCGTAGTTCAGCGCCCGCTGGGTGGCCTTGATGACGGTGGCCTGCTCGGCACGGTCGGCCGGGGAGTCGGCCGGGTTGTCGACGCAGTTGAACAGCCACGGGTCGATGTAGTAGCTCATGTTGACCACGTCGACGCCGACGTCGGCGGCGTAGGTCAGCGCGTCGACGCTGGGCTGCAGGAAGAAGTAGCCGGAGTCCTGGCCCGCCCGGAGGTTCACGATCGAGACCTTGGGAGCCACGCCCGCGATGCCCAGCCCGTTGATGGGCGAGGCGATCGACGACGCCACGTGCGTGCCGTGGTCGTTCTCGTCGACGTTCGCCGGGTCGTTGCAGGAGCGGTCCGGCTCGGCCTCGCAGGGACCGTCGACCTCGGCGCCGTTCGCGTCGACGGGGACGTCGACGGTGAAGTTACGGCTCAGCCTGCTGTTGAAGTTCGGCGCGATGTCGGGGTGGGACCCGTCCACGCCGGTGTCGATGACGCCGACCAGGACGCCGCGGTCACCCTGCTGGTAGCGGTAGGAGCCCTCCACGGTCGCGCGGATCTGCTTCATGTCCCACTGCAGCTCGGACAGGGGCTCGGCGGCGGGCGCGGGCTTGCCGTGGGTGGAGGCGGCGGGCGCGCCGTGACCGGCCTTCTCCACCGCCTTGACCTCGTTGGCCGAGCGGGTCGCGGCCGCCTTCCTGGCGGTGGGCACGCTGCCGATGGTCCGGTTGTGGGCGGACCCCTCGATCGAGGCGGCACCGCTCACCGCCTGGACGAAGCCGGTGTTCGTCGTGGTGACGGTGGCCAGGCCGACCGCGGTGTTCTCCTTGACGATGCTCCCGCCGGCGGCCTTGATGGCCCGCTGGGCGTCCGCGGGGTTCGCGCCCTCCTTGTAGAGGACCACGTACTCGGTCTCCGCACCCGGTTCGGCGATCGCCTGCCGGGCCTGCGCGGGGGGCACCAGCGCTGCCGCCGTGAGGGTGGCGACGGCCGCGGTGATGATGAAGCGTCTCACATATACCTCCGCATATCCGAAGTGCTCCTGGTAAATGTGGTTTCACTCAGGCTGATAATCCAGCCGTATCGGCAATCGCAGCCAAGGCGTAATAAAGCGGCGGCGCCCCGCCTCCGCTGCCCGGCCACCTCGCCGCGCCCCGTGAATCGATCCCCGGAGGACCGATCGACGGAAACGTCTCCGCCGAAACCGGTGACCGTGCGGAGTCTCACGTGGTCAAACGCTCGAACAACGCTCGAACGAGGACGAGCGACGCGGGGCGGATGCACGGTGCGGGGGGGGGAGGTCACGAAGGTGAGGGGTGACGGACGCGGGGTGAAGGGCGTGGGACGCGGGAGTGAGGCGCGGGGTCAGCCGGGCGGGCCGATCCGCTCCTGCCGTCCCGGGAGCGAGGCCACGTACGAGATGAGCGCGCGCAGCGGCGCGGACAGCGTGCCCTCGCTCGCGCGCACCGTGCGCGTGCCGTCCTCGTCCTCGACGGTCAGCTCGTAGTCGAAACGGTCCGGCCGGGCGGTGGCCGGGGGCGTCGGCGGCGGCTCGCCGGCCGGTACGGCCCGTTCCACCCTGGCGCGTAACTCCGCGACCTCGTGCGGGGCCAGGGACGCGGAGTCGGCCGTGGTGACCGTGACAAGGCCGGCGATGCCGCCGCCGCGGACGATCGAGACCTTCATGGCACGATCCTACGACCCGGGAGCGGCGCGTCCCGGACCGGTGACGCATGGATCGGTGCCTCATGGATCAGTGCCTCATGGAGCCGTGCCTCATGGAGCCGTGCCTCATGGAGCGGTCTCTCATGGAGCGGTGCCTCGTGGAGCCGTGCGTCCCGGGGCGGGCCGGGTCGCGGCGCGGGCCGCCGCGGGTGGTTCCCGGTCAGAGGACGCCGACCTGCCGCCACGCGTCGCGCACCTTCCCCTGCTCGTCCCCGCCCTCGCCGAACAGCTCCCCGGCGACCTCCACCGTCGCCTCCGCGGCCTCCTGGAAGTCCGAGCGCGAACGCAGCCGTTCGGTGAGCGTGACGTACCAGATCCGGCCGGCGCGCTCCCAGGCGTGACCGCCGATGGCGGTGGCGGCCAGGTAGAAGGCGTGGTTGGGGATGCCCGAGTTGATGTGGACGCCGCCGTGGTCGTTGGCGGGGTCGCCGTCGTCGGGCAGGTCCACGTAGTCGCGCATGTGCGCGGGCTGGCGGTCGCGGCCCCCGGAGGGGGTGGACCAGGCGGTCCCCGGCGCCTTCAGCGACCGCAGGGCCGTCCCGCGCAGCGCGCTGCCCAGGATGCCGTCGCCGATCAGCCAGTCGGCCTGACCCGCGCTCTGGCCCCGGTCGTACTGCTTGACGAGGGAGCCGAAGACGTCGGAGAAGGACTCGTTGAGCGCCCCGGCCTGCTTGCTGTAGACCAGGTGCGCGGTGAACTGGGTGATGCCGTGGGTCAGCTCGTGGGCGACGATGTCGACGGCCCTGGTGAGCGACCCCTTGGTGAAGATCTGCCCGCTGCCGTCACCGTAGATCATCTGGAAGCCGGTCCAGGCGGCGTTGTCGTAGTCGTTCCCGTAGTGGACCGAGGAGACGATCTCCAGTCCGCGCCCGTCGATGCCGTCGCGGCCCAGGACCGTCCGGTAGAAGTCGTAGGTGGTGCCCGCGCCGTCGTAGGCGTCGTCGACCGCGGCGTCCCCCGAGGGCGGGTCGCCCTCCCCGCGGCGCCGGCGTCCGGGAAGGTCGAAGTCGCCCCCGTTCTCCACGTCGTAGACGGTGCGCACCATGCCGGGGGCGGGCGCGACGTCGGAGATGGTGAGGCTGAGCTGGCGCAGCACGCCGGCGACCGAGGCGCGCTGCGCCCGGGCCCTCTCCGACGTGGCCAGCGTCCTGAGCGCGGCCCGGCGCTCGTCGGGGGCGCCCTGCCCGGCCACCGCCTCCAGCAGGTCGGGGGGCGCGATGTGGCAGGCGGGCGGAGGGTGGGGGACGGTCGTCCTCGAGGTGGTCATGGGTCAAGAATCGCCGCTCTCCCCGGCGGGCGCACGGGTATCGCCGCACTCGTGCGCCGACCGGCATGGCACGTTCCGCGCCGGGGCGGGGTGTGCGGCCGGGCGCGGTCATGAGAGGGTCTTCCTTACCCGTGGACCACGGTCTCGTGACCGGGTCGCGGGGTTCGGGGAAGCGCGCTGGACGGAGGCGACGGTGCTCGTGGACGAGGGAACGCGCGGGGCGGCGGCCCTGGCCGTGAACAGGGCGGGCCGGGCATGACGTCACTGCTGGCCATCAGCGACCTGCACATCGGGTACAAGGAGAACCGGCGCATCGTCGAGGAGTTGCGGCCTCTGTCCGCCTCCGACTGGCTGCTGGTCGCCGGTGACGTGTCCGAGAAGGTCTCCGACATCGAGTGGACCCTCGGCCTGCTCGCCGAGCGGTTCGAGAAGGTGGTGTGGGCGCCGGGCAACCACGAGCTGTGGACCCATCCCAGCGACCCCGTCCAGCTCCGCGGCGAGGAGCGCTACCGGCACCTGGTCGAGCTGTGCCGCGGCCTGGGGGTGACGACGCCCGAGGACCCGTACCTCACCTGGACCGGCCCGGAGGGCCCGGTCACCGTCGCCCCGCTGTTCGTGCTGTACGACTACACCTTCCGCATGCCCGGGGTGGCGACGAAGGAGGAGGCGCTGGCCATCGCCTACGACAAGGGCGTGGTCTGCACCGACGAGATGCTGCTGCACCCCGACCCGTACCCGACCCGGGACGCCTGGTGCGAGGTCAGGATCGCCGAGACCGAGCGGCGACTGGAGGCCAGGCCGCCCGGCGTCCCGACGGTGCTGGTCAACCACTATCCGCTGGTGCGCGACCCCACGCAGGTGATGTACCACCCGGAGTTCGCGATCTGGTGCGGCACCGAGCGCACCGCCGACTGGCACGTGCGCTTCGACGCCCACACGGTCGTCTACGGCCACCTGCACATCCCCCGCACCACCTGGTACGACGGTGTCCGCTTCGAGGAGGTCTCCTTGGGCTACCCACGCGAATGGCGTCCCCGCTCCACCCCGCCCGGCAGGCTGCGGCACATCCTGCCCAGCCCGCAGCCCGTCGCATGATCGAGAAGATCCTGCCGTCGTGGGTGACGAGCGCCGAGGCGTTCGAGGACCCGCCGGACGTCGCGCTGTTCCCCGAGGAGGAGGCGGTCGTCGCCCGCGCGGTGGAGAAGCGGCGGCGTGAGTTCGGCACCGCGCGCCACTGCGCCCGCCAGGCGCTGGCCCGCATCGGGGTGCCGCCGGCGCCGATCCTGCCCGGCGAGCGCGGCGCGCCCGGCTGGCCCGACGGGGTGGTGGGCGCCATCACCCACTGCGCCGGCTACCGCGCGGCGGCCGTCTCCCTGGAGGCGCTGACCGTCGGCATCGACGCCGAGCCCCACGAGCCGCTCCCCGAGGGCATCCTGCCCTCGATCTCGCTGGACGAGGAGCGCGCCGAGCTGGCCGGTCTCGGTGGCGGCGTGCAGTGGGAGCGGCTGCTGTTCAGCGCCAAGGAGAGCGTCTACAAGGCGTGGTTCCCGCTGGCCCGCCGCTGGCTGGGGTTCGAGGAGGCCCGGTTGTCGTTCTCCCCCTCCGGGACGTTCACCGCCCGGCTGCTGGTGCCGGGCCCCGTGGTGGACGGCCGGGAGGTGACCGGCTTCGAGGGCCGCTGGCTGGTGGCCGACGGCCTGATCGTCACCGCGATCGCCGTGCCGGGACCGGCGGTGCGGTCCGGCGGGGCGGGGTGACGCGGGTCTCATCCAGGGTCGGTGAGGACGATCCTGCGGGAGGGGACGAGTCCCGCGATCGGTTCCCTGCCGGTGACGACGATCCCGGTGAACCCGAGCGTCAGCAGCGGCGGCACCCGGCCCGCCGCCGATCCGTCCCGGCGGCCGTCCGCGCCGTCCACCAGCAGCAGGCAGCGCCCGCCCGAGGCCGGGGACGCCGCCAGGCCGAGGCGCGCCATCCGCAGGGCGGCGCGCAGCTCGCGGGCGTCACGGCGGTCGCGGCCCAGGTCGACGAAGAGCGCGTCCATCCCCGTCCGGCGGCGCAGCAGGTGGGCGCACTGGACGGCCAGGGTGGTCTTGCCGGTCCCGGCCGGGCCGGTGACGGTCACCACCGCCGGTCTCCCGCCCCCTGAGGCGATCATCACCGCGTCCTCGGCCTCGCGCAGCGGGAGGAGGCGGCTCAGCGTGACGCTGTCGCTCACCGGGGGCAGTGCCCACTCCGGGGACGGGCCCCACTCCCGGGACGGGCCGCGCGCCGGGAACGTGACACGTCCGGGAAACGGGTCGCGTCCCGAGAACGGGTCTCGCCCGGAGAACGCGCCCCGTTCGGGAAACGGGTCCCGGCCGGGAGACGGGTCGCGTCCGGGGAGGGAGAGCACGGCCGGAGCGGCGGGAGGGGACGCGGGCGCACCGGGGAGCGCCGTGAGCGGGCGGGGCGGCGGGGTCGCCTCGAAGGCCAGCCGGTCCTCACCGGTCAGCTCCAGGGCGGCGGCCAGGCGACGCACCGAGGCGCGGTGCGGGTAGCGGGTGCGGCCCCGTTCGAGATCGCGCAGCGTGCGCACGCTCAGGCGTGCGCGTTCGGCCAGTTCCTCCTGGGTCAGCCGCGCCCTGCCCCGGTGGGCGCGCAGCAGCCGGGCGAATCCCAGGCCGTCGGACAACGGTACAGACCTCACATGAACCCCCTGCTATGACATATGGCGTCACGCTAGGAAAGGTCGGTCATCGACCGCTCTCGTCTTGGTATCGCCGCGATATCGCCGGTCGTTCCTCCTGGTCACCTCCGGTGCGCACGGGAAGCGTGGGGTCCATGCCTGCGACCGGACGGACACGACGGGCCCCGGCGGGCCCACGCGGCGGCCTCGGCCTCGACGACCGCGACACCCTCGACGACCTCGGTGTCCCTGACGCCCCCGACGTCTCCGGAACCCCCGGCGCCCCCGGCGCCGCGGACGATCCCGGCGGTGCGGTCCCGGCCCGGAGGCCCCGCCAGGGGGCGCACTCCCTGCCGTACCACCACCGCTGGATCGAGCTGGCCAGAGCCGGCGAGTACACCCGCACGGGGCTGATCGGCCCGCAGACGGAGAAGCGGATCCGCCAGGCCGTGCTGGCCCTTCCCCTCGTGGCGGCGGACGGCGCGGCCGGTGGGGCAAAGGGCGACGCGGCCGGTGCCACGGCGGCCGTCGCGCCGGATCCGCTGTCCGCCCTGGAGGCGTGCGTCAGGTCGCGTCTTCCCGACGACGTGCGCGTCCGGTACGACGCCCCCGTCCGCGACGACGTGCGGGCGTGCGCGTGGCTCATGCGGGGCAGGGAGCGGCTGCTGGAGACGGTGACGGCGCTGAGCCGGCTGTCCCGCGCCTCGCTGGAGGCGGCGGCGCGGCACACCGGGTCCGTGATGCCGGGGTGCCCCCGGCGGGGGAACAGGCCCGCGCAGGCCATGACCTTCGGTTTCTACCTGGCCGCGCTCGCCGAGGCGACGGCCGGGGCCGCGGAGTCGCTCCAGGCGTCGTTCGACGCGGTCAACCTCTGCCCGCTGGGGGCCGGGGTGATGACCGGGCTGGAGGCGCCGCTGGACCGGCACCGTCTCGCGGTGGCGCTGGGGTTCGACGGGCCGCAGCCGCACGCGCTGACCTCGGCCGTCTCCGGCGCCTGGGTGCTGCGCTCGGCCGCGGAGCTGTCGGTGCTCGCCACCACGCTGAACCGCTTCCTGAACGACCTGATCCGGTGGGCAGGGCCGGGCCTGCGGTTCATCGGCCCACCGGACGCCCCCGCCGGGCCCTCGCACACCGGTTCCTCTCCGGCTGGTTCTTCCACCGGGCCGCACGCCCCGGGCGCGCCGGTCCTGGAGAGGACCCGCGACCTGGCGCGCCACCTGACCGGGCTCTCGTACGAGATCGTGGCCGCGCAGGGTGACCTCGGCCACACCGACCCCGAGGGCATCGGCGGGGAGGGCGGCGAGGCGGCGGAGGAGCTGTTCACGACCTGCGGCACGATGCTCGCGCTGTTCGAGCGGGTGGTGACGGACGTGCGGTTCCACCCGGAGCCCGCGAGCCGGGCCGTACGGGACGAGCCCGCGGCCGTCTCGGCGGTCACCGGTCACCTCGTGCTGGAACACGGCGTACCGGAGGGGACGGCGCGGGCCGTCGTCGACGCGTGGAGCGCGTCGGCCGGGGCGCTCTCGGCGGCGGGCCTGGTCGCCGCCGGCGAGCGGTTCGGCCTCGCCCTGGACGTCGGGCAGGACGAGGTGCGGGAGCTGCTCGACCCGGAGGCGGGCGTGCGGCGCAAGCGGACGGCGGGCTCGACCGGCCCGGAGCACGTCCTTCTCCTGCTGGAGCAGGTCGGCGACCGGCTGGCCGCCGTCGACCGGGGCAGCGCGCAGCGGTCCGGGTGGCTGCGGGAGGCCTGGGACCACACCGTGGGCACGGGGGCGGGCGGGACGTCCTGACCTCGTTCACACCCGCACCCGTGTCACCACCCGTGCCCGTGCCCGTGCCAGGCACGGCCCGTCCGCCCCCGATGCCCGGCGATGACCGATGCGATGCCGATGCGATCCCGCCCCGTCCTACGTTCGTCGCCGGAAGCAGCCGACACGAACGAACGAGGTGGAAGATGTCCCGGTGGATCACTTGGGCCGCGAAGGTCACCGCAACTGCCGCGCTCCTCACGCTCACTCCGGCGATGGGGCAGGTCACGTTCGGCGTGGCCTCGTCAATCGCCAGTACCACCGGCGACAGCACGTGGACCTGACGCGTCCCCCGACAGCCCCGACACCTCCGACAGCACCGCCAGCCGCGCCCTGATCCGCCGGTCGTCCTCCGGCGCGATGCCGGTACGGCAGTCCAGGGCCCGGCTCAGCGCGTCGAAGGCGGCGGCCTCGTCCCCCTTGAGGGCGAACACCTCCCCCAGCGCGGACAGGGCCCGGAACCGCCACAGCCGGGTGTCCAGGTCGGTGGACAACCGCAGGGCCTCAAGGAGGTGGGTCACCGCCTCGTCGAACCGGCCCCGCCGGGTGTGGAGCTGGCCGAAGGCCAGGTGGATCCGTGCCTCCACGAAGCGCTCGCGTACCTCCCTGGCGATGGCGAGCGCCTCGCCGAGACTCTCCACCGCGGCCTCCGGCAGGTCCCGGCGGATCTGGATCTCCCCCAGCCCGCACAGGATGTACGCCTGGCCGATGCCGTCCCGCCGGTCCCTGACCAGGACGAGCGCGCGCCGGGCGATCTCCTCGGCCTCCTCGGGACGGTCCTGACGCAGCAGGGCCTCCCCCAGCCTGTTGAGGATCTGCGCCTGTCCCCGCTCGCTGCCGAGCCGCCGGAAGACCTCCAGGGCCTGCCTGAGCAGCGGTTCGGCCAGGTCGGTCCTGCCCCGGTCGGTGTGGACCTGGGCGATCCCGCCGAGCACGTGGGCCTCGGCGAACCGGTCCCCCGTCTCCACGAAGATCTTCTTGGCCGCGTGGAAACCGTCGAGGGCCAGGTCGTAGCGGCCCGCGAGCCGGTCCAGCAGGGAGAGGCTGCGCAGCGTCAGCGCCAGTCCGTAGGAGTCCCCGAGCCGCTCGAACAGCTCGCGGGCCGCCAGCAGGTGCTCACCGGCCCTGTCCGGTTCCTGCTGGAAGAGGTACATGCTCCCCAGCGAGCACAGTACGGCGGCCTCTCCGCGCAGGTCGGCGTGCTCGCGGGCGACGGCCAGGGCCGTCTCGTGGGTCCCGCGCCAGTCGTCGAAGTGGCTGCGCGCCTCGAACAGGGTGGTGGCGGTGACGGCGAGGTCCCAGCACAGCTCGGACGCGCCGAGGCGGGCGGCCTGGGAGATCGCGGCGACGAGGGCTCCGCGTTCGGCCTCCAGCCAGTCGAGCGGCCGTTCCAGCAGCTCGTCCGCGTCGTCCGGCCGCCACCGGGGCACCGTGCCGTGCACCTGGGTGAAGGCTCCGCCGTACTCCCGCTGGTGCGCGTCCTCGGTCAGCGCCAGCCAGCAGCCCAGCGCGCGGGTGACCGAGGCGAGACGGTCCTCGGCGGTCTCCTCGGCGTGGGCCCGCTCCCTGGCGTACAGCCGGATCAGGTCGTGGAAGCGGTAGCGGATCTGGTCGGCGCCGTCGCGTCCCTGCACCTCGACGAGCTGGGCGTCCACCAGCCGGTCGATCAGGTCCTCGGCGTCGAGGACGTCGATGCCGAGCAGTGCCGCGCCCGCCCAGGAGGCGAAGTCGGGCGCCTCCAGCAGGCCCAGCCTGCGGAACATCAGCGCCGCCTCCGGGCTCAGGTCGCGGTAGCTCAGGGCGAAGCCGGCCCGTACGGTGAGCTGGCCGTAGCTCAGCTCGTCCAGGCGGCGCCGCTCGTCGGCGAGCCGCCGGGCCAGCCGGGCCGGGGTCCAGTACGAGCGGGCGGTGAGGCGGGCGCCCACGATCCGCAGGGCCAGCGGCAGCCCGTCGCACAGCTCGCCGAGCAGCGCCGTGGCGGTGGGGTCCTCGCCCATGGCCACGGGGTCGGCGACCCCACGCAGCAGGGCCGCGGAGTCGTCCGGTCCCAGCACCTGCAGCTGGATCACGCTGGCGCCCTCCGTGGGGGCCAGGTCCCCCAGCGGGTCCCTGCTGGTCACCACGACGCAGCAGGTGCCGGAGCCGGGGAGCAGCGGCCTGACCTGCTCGACGGCACGGGCGTTGTCCAGCACGAGCAGCAACCGGCGCCTGCCGATGACGGTGCGCAGCAGACCGGCGCGCTCGTCCAGGTCCTCGGGGATGCGCTCGCCGCCGACGCCGAAGGCGCGCAGGAAGCGATCCATGACCTCGCCGGGCGTGAGGGGCCGCGCGTTGAGGTCGTAGCCGCGCAGGTTCACGAAGAGCTGCCCGTCGGGGAAGCGGGAGGCGACCCGGTGCGCCCAGTGCACGGCCAGGCCCGACTTGCCGACCCCGGCGACGCCGGTGACGAGCGCGATGGTCAGCAGGCCCTGCCCGATCCGCTCGTCGAGCAGGGCGTCGAGCTGGGCGATCTCGGTGGTCCTGCCGACGAAGTGCGGAACGTCCGCGGGCAGTTGCGCGGGTACCACCCCGTGCTCGCCCCACGCCGTGGCCGCGGCCTCCACCGGCACGCGCCCCGCGGGCACCGGACCGGCGGGATCGGCGGGTCCGGCCGGCGCGGACGTTCTCCGCGGGGGGTCGGCGGTCGCGTGCGGGACGGGCGTGGACGGGGGGAACGCGTGCGGGGTGGACCCGGGTCCGCCCGGGTGTTCGGCGGTCGCGGCGACGACGGGGGCGTACACGGCCGGTGCGGGACCGGCGGGAGCGTGCACGGCCGGTACGGGACCTGCCGCGGTGTGCCGAGCCGGCGGGTGGCCGGAGGGGGAACGCCCGGCCGGTGGGTACCCGGCGGGCAGGTGGCCGGAGGAGGGACGCCCGGCCGGTAGGTGCCCGGCGGGCGGGTAGCCGGCGGGCAGGTGCTCGGCGGGCGGGTAGCCGGCGGGCAGGTGCTCGGCGGGCGCG
>NZ_JBNCLF010000010.1:48286-161682 GCF_049844535.1 Streptosporangium sp. DT93 | reverse complement strand
TGATCGGAGGGTGCGTGATCGGAGGGTGCGTGATCGGAGGGTGCGTGATCGGAGGGTGCGTGATCGGAGGGTGCGTGATCGGAGGGTGCGTGGCCGGAGGGTGCGTGGCCGGAGGGTGCGTGGCCGGAGGGCGGCCGCTGTGCCGTCTCGGCGGTCCGCCCGGCGGGGACGGCCCCCGGGACGAGGGCGGTCGCGCGATCGGGGGCCACCGAAAGCCCAGGCGGTGTCGACGGCCCCGGCGGCACCGGTGAGACCCGCAGCGGCGGCACGGGGGGCGCGACCAGTTCCCGGTCGTCGCGGAGGATGGAGTCGTGCAGGGTCTGGAGCTCGGTCCCGGGTTCGATGCCGAGCTCGTCGACCATCTGCGCCCGTCCCACCCGGTAGGTGTCGAGCGCCTCCGCCCGGCGTCCGCAGCGGTACCGGGCCAGCATCAGCTGGGCGCGCAGCCGCTCGCGCAGCGGGTTGGCGTCGACGAAGACGGCGAGGTCGTCGATCAGTTCCCGGTGGCGGCCCAGGGCCAGCTCCAGCTGGACGCGCTCCTCGGTCAGCGTCAGGTGCCGGTCGTCCAGCCGCCGCGCCTCGGCCTCGAAGAACTCGCTGTCGATGCCCGCCAGGGCCGGACCGCGCCACAGGCCGCACGCGTCGGCGAACCACCGGGCCGCGCCGGCCGGGTCCCCCGCGGCCTCGGCGGCCCGGGCCCTCGTGGCGAGGCGTTCGGCGAGCAGGACGTCCACGTCGTCAGGGTCGGCCTGCAGGACGTACCCGGGCGGGGAGGTCGCGAGCAGGTCCGCGGGCGCGCCCGCCTCCAGGAAGGCGCGGCGCAGCCCGGAGACGCAGATGACCACCTGGCGGCGGGCGGTGGGCGGCGGGTGCTCGCCCCATATCGCCTCGGCCAGCAGGTCGACGGGGACCACCCGCCCCGCGCGCAGGACGAGGGCGGCGAGGGTGATCCGCTGGCGTGCCCCTCCGATCGAGACCCGTCGCTGACCGACCAGGACTTCGAGCGGGCCGAGAACGCGAAACGACAGAGCAGTGTCCATGCGCCACCATCAGAAAGTGTTCGACTGCCCTCACGCAGGGGTAATTATTTTCACGAAAAAGTCTATTTGAGCAGTAATTAACATGGCATGTCCAGTGCTATTCGCGAGTCCGTGGGACGGCATGTCACGCGCGCCTTCCCCGGGACACACGTGACCCCGAAAACCTTTCCGCGCCTCATGATACGACGCGACCGGGCAGGAAACACAGAAAGCAGGCCGAGACGGACAGGACACGGGCCGCCGGGCGGCCGGAGTGAGATCACGTAAAAACCGGGTAGATCCAGCCCGATGACCGAAGACACGTGGTTTCTCACCCCCGAGGAGCGTGGCAACCCGGCCTCCAGGATCGACACCCGGCGCGACGACGGGCTCGCCTGGTCGCGGGGGAACACCGTTCGTCCCATCCCGCACGGCGCCCCCTACTTCACCGAGCTGCTCGCCCGCGTGCGCGAGCTGGGCGCCGGGGACCTGCTGCTGTTCACCGACTGGCGCGGCGACCCCGGGGAACGGCTCGACGGCCCCGGCACCGAGGTCGCCCGGGTGTTCGCGGACGCCGCCCGGCGCGGCGTCGTGGTCAAGGGCCTGCTCTGGCGCTCGCACTGGGACCGCCTGTTCTTCAGCGCCGAGGAGAACCGCCACCTCGGCGACGCCATCGAGGAGGCGGGCGGGGAGTGCCTGCGCGACATGCGCGTCCCGGTCGGGGGCTCGCACCACCAGAAGCTCGTGGTGCTGCGCCACCGCGACGACCCCCGGCGCGACATCGCGTTCGTCGGCGGCATCGACCTGTGCTGGAGCCGCCGCGACGACGCCTCCCACGCCGGTGACGCCCAGGCCGCGCCCATGGCCAAGGTGTACGGCGACCGCCCGCCCTGGCACGACGTGCAGGCCGCGATCCAGGGCCCGGCCGTCGGTGACGTCGAGACCGTCTTCCGCGAGCGCTGGGACGACCCCCAGCCGCTGACCCGCAACCCCGTGCACCGCGTCGCCGACCTGATGCGGCACGAGGACACCCTGGCCGACCCGATGCCGCCGCAGACCCCCGATCCGCCCCCCTGCGGCCCGCACGCCGTGCAGCTCCTGCGCACCTACGCCCACCGGAGGACCCGCTACGCGTTCGCGCCGCGGGGGGAGCGCAGCATCGCCCGCGGCTACCTCAAGGCGCTGCGCCGCGCCCGCGGCCTGATCTACATCGAGGACCAGTACCTGTGGTCACCGCAGGTCGCCGAGTCCTTCGCCGAGGCGCTGAAGGCCAACCCGGATTTGAGAATGATCAGCGTGCTGCCGCTCCACCCCGACCAGGACGGCCCGATCGGCGGCGTACCGCAGATCCTGGGCCGCAACCAGGCCCTGGAGGTCCTCAAGCGCGCGGGCGGCGACCGGGTCGCGATCTACGGCCTGGAGAACCGGGAGGGCACCCCGGTCTACGTGCACGCCAAGGTGTGCGTCGTCGACGACGTGTGGGCGACCATCGGCTCGGACAACTTCAACCGGCGCTCGTGGACCTACGACTCCGAGCTGACCTGCGCGGTGCTGGACGAGACCCCCGACGGCCGCGAGCCCGCCGACCCCGGCGGCCTGGGGGACGGCGCCCGCCGCCTCGCCCGGGACCTGCGGCTGACGCTGGCCCGCGAGCACCTGGAGCGGGCCGGCGACTCCGACGAGGACCTGCTCGACCCGGTCTCCTTCTTCGACGCCTTCGCCTCCTGCGCCACCGCCCTGGAGGACTGGTACGAGGGAGGCCGCCGCGGTCCCCGACCGCCGGGCAGGCTCCGCGCGTACCGGCCCGTGCCGATGTCCCCCTGGACCGCGGCCTGGGCCACGCCCTTCTACCGGATCGTCTGCGACCCCGACGGCCGGCCCCGCGCCATGCGGCGGGCCGGCCGCTACTGAGCTCCTTCCCACCAGGCCCCTTCCCCCAGGTCCGGCCCGGGCCGGTCGTCCGGGACTCCGCTCAGCCGGATCCGGTGGACGCGAACGGGATCGACGCGGGCTCGTGCGCGCCCGGCGCCACCGCCGGGTGCTCCCACAGGCCGCGCTCGCGCAGGATCGGCAGCACCCCCTCGCCGAACCAGTACGCCTCCTCCACGTGCGGGTGGCCGGACATGATGAACTCGGTGACGCCCAGGCGGGCGTACTCCTCGATCCGGTCGGCCACCTCGGCGTGGCTGCCGACCAGCGCGGTGCCCGCGCCGCCGCGGACCAGCCCGACACCGGCCCACAGGTTGGGGGAGATCTCCAGGCCGTCGCGGCTGCCGCCGTGCAGGGCGAGCATCCGCCGCTGCCCCTCGGACTCGCTGCGGCCCAGACCCGCCTGCACCTTCTCGATCGTGGCCGGGTCGATGCCGTCGAGCAGCCTGCGGGCCTGCGTCCAGGCCTCGTCGGAGGTGTCCCTGCTGATCGCGTGCAGCCGGATGCCCAGCCGCAGCGTGCGGCCCTCGGCCTCGGCCAGGCCGTTCACCCAGGCGATCTTCTCGGCGACCGCGGCGGGCGGCTCGCCCCAGGTCAGGTAGGCGTCCACGTGCCGGGCCGCGACCTGTCCGGCGATCGCGGAGGATCCGCCGAAGTAGATGTCGGGCACCGGGTCGGGCACCCGGTTCAGCCTGGCGTCCTCCACCCGCAGGTGCTCCCCGGCGAAGGAGACGCTCTCGCCGCGCCACAGTCCCCGCACGATGCGCAGGAACTCGTCGGCCCGCGCGTACCGGGCGTCCTTGTCGAGGAAGTCGCCGTACGCGCGCTGCTCGTGGCTCTCGCCGCCGGTGACGACGTTGAGCAGCAGGCGCCCGCCCGAGTGCCGCTGGAAGGTGGCGGCCATCTGCGCGGCCAGGGTCGGCGAGGTCAGCCCCGGCCGGAACGCGACCAGGAACTTCAGCCGCTCGGTGGTCTCGGTGAGCATGGCCGTGGTCAGCCAGGCGTCCTCGCACCAGGCGCCGGTCGGCGTCAGCGCGCCGACGAAGCCGAGGTGCTCGGCGGCGTGCACGATCTGCCGCAGGTAGGCCAGCGTGGCCGGACGCGCGCCGCCGGCCGCCCCCGGAGGCAGGCCGTGACCGCCGCCGACGATGTCGCGGCTGTCGCCGTAGGTGGGGAGGAACCAGTGGAACGTCAGGTGTGTCATGGCACTTCCATGGTGGTCGGTCGTGGTCGTCGGGTCGGTCGCCGGATGGTCGGGCGCGGTCGGCGCGGTCGGCGCGGTCGATCGGGGGTGGCCGTGGCCGGGTGTCGTCGGTCGCCGCCGGGGGCGGCGGGATCCGTCAGAGCAGGCCGTGGCGGGGCGGGAGCCGCCCGTTGAGCACGTAGCGGCCGATGTGCTGGACCTTCCAGCGGGCCGGGTCGTGCAACGTGTGCGTCCTGGCGTTGCGCCAGTGACGGTGAAGGTTGAGCCCGTCCAGGGCGGCGCGGGTGCCGCCCAGTTCGAAGATCGCGCCGCCCAGCTCGACCGCGACCGGGTCGGCGTAGGCCTTCGCGGTGGCCACCGCGATGGAGGCGGCCGCCGCGGACGCCTCCGTGAGATCCGCCGCCGCCGCGTCCACCTGGCGGCCCGCCACGGCCAGGAGCGCCTCCGCGGCCCGCACCTTTATCGTCAGCTCGCCCGCCCGCTGGACGACCAGCGGGTCCTCCGAGGCGCTGTCCACCCCGCTCTCGAACCAGGGCCTGGCCTTGGTACGGACGAACTCCAGTGCCTCGGCCAGCGCCCCGCCGGCGATGCCGACGTCGATCGCGGCGTGCAGGAGCTGGGCGACGGCGCCGTGGAGCTGCGGCCCGGTGAACGTCAGGTGGTGCGGCACCACCCGGTCGGCGGGCACCCGCACGTCGTCGAGGCGCACGGTGCCGCTGGCCGTGGTCCGCTGGCCCATCCCGGCCCAGTCGTCGATCACCGTCAGCCCCTCGGCGTCCCTCGGGACGTACGCCACGTGCAGCGTCTCGTCCTCGCGCCGGGCCAGTACCGGGATCCAGTGCGCGAACAGCGCGCCGGTGCTGTAGTGCTTGACCCCGCGCAGCAGGAAGCCGTCCTCGCCGTCGGGCACCAGCCGCGTCCGGTAGTCCTGCACGTGCCTGGTGCCGGCCTCGGACTGCGCGTTGCCGAGCCTGGCACCGGCGAGGATCTCCCCGAAGAAGAACGTCCGCTGCTCGGGGGCGCCCTGGCGGCGCAGGACGTTGACGTAGACGAAGTGGCTCTGCGGGATCTGCGCGATGTTCGGGTCGGCGAAGGCCAGCAGGCGGACCACCTCGGCGAGGGTCTCCGCGCGCACCTCGGCGCCGCCGTACGCGCGCGGCACGGTGATCGCGAGCAGCCCGCTCGCGGAGAGCCGGTCCAGTTCGGCGACGGGCAGCAGCCGTTCGGCGTCCCGCTCGGCGGCGTCGGTCGCGAACTCGTCCGCCAGCAGGCGGGCCGTGGCGATCGCCTCCTCGTCGTCGGCGATCACGTGCGCCCCGGGCCGGTCGGAGGGCCGGGATGTGGTGCCGATGATGCTCATGCCGGTGTCCGTTCTATGCGTCTCGGTAGGATCACCCTAATTCCTACATAAACGGTAGGCAATATTTGCTTAGGCGACACGGACCACCGAACCGGCGACCCGCGCGACAGAGCCTCTAGGGCAGGCCGTTCCTGTGCTTGTAGTCGTTCCAGACCCGCACGCAGTAGGCGTGGCGCCAGTCACCCGGGGGCAGGTGACGGCAGGCGTAGGCGGCGCTGATCCCCGCGGCCGGCCGGCCACCCCCGGGGGCCTGCGGGAACGGCGACCTGGACGTGCGGGCTCGCGCCCCGCCCCCCGCCGTCCCGTTCCCCGGTGACCCGTTCCCCGGCGACCCGGCCCGCGACCGTCCTGTCCCGGCGGTCCGGGACCGCTCGCCCGCGCCCCGCCCGGCGCCCGTCCTCTCCGGCACGGCCGCGCCCTCCCGCCGCCCGGTGCTCCCGGTCCCTCCGGAGGTGTTTCCCGGACCGCCCGTCCCACCGCTTCGCGAACCGGCGCCACCCTGCGAACCGGTGCCACCCCGAGAACCGCTCGCCGTGGAACCGGCCCCAGGGGAACCGTGATCGCCGCCGCCGGACCGACCGGCCTGCTCGTTCGCCCCCATCCGCTTGACCCACCCGTTCTCGCGGGGTCCCACGGCCGGGGAACCGGCGCCCGGCAGGGCCCGCTCGGACGGGAACCTCCGCCCGCGCGGCGAGGCTCCGTCCCGGCCCGCCCGCCCCTCCCCCGCGCGGGGTCCGCCGTCCTTCGCGGGCCCTCCCTCCTTCGCGGGAGGCGCCTGCCGCGCATCGGCCGTCGCCGTGGCCTGCGGAAAGGCCGACGAGGGGGCCGACGGCGGGGTCGACGGCGGGGTCGACGGCGGCGGGGCGGTCGGTGTGTCGTGACCGGCGAGGATGCGCCCCCCGGAGGGTGGCGTCCCCGCCCACGGCGACCAGCCGGACGACCAGACGCCGACCCCTGCGGCGACGAGGAACCCGGCGATCAGCGCCGGTCGCAGCAGCCGGTCACGGGAGAGCCGCACCCAGGGCCGCCGCCACGGGCCCGGCGGCGGAGGCGTGGAGAACGGCCTGCTGTCGAGATAGGTCCGGGCGCGGGCCGCCGCGTGGTCGTCGGCCACCGCCCCGGCACGTCCTCCGGACGCCCCCTCCCCCGCGATCCCTCCCCCGCCCGGAAGGGCCTCCGGAGGCGGGGAGGGAGAGGAGGGCCCGCCGGACGGCGGTGGGTCGCCGTACGGCATGCGACCCCGCGGCCTCGTCCTCGGGCCGTGGCCGTGAGTCCGATCGTGCCCATCGAGCATCTCGCCTCCCGTATCGCGTCCGACCTGCCCCAGCCTGGCAAAAATCACACACTGTATGCGGGCCATGACAGTACGGTCTTACCGATCTGTTATCAGCACCGGCCCGCAAAGAGGAAGAAATGAGGGGAAGACCGGCTTCCCCGGCCGCCGCCGGGGGCCACAAGGCCCGGCATGCCTGGAACGCTCCCTCGCCCGGACGGCCACGATGTCCATCGGCGGGCGCCGAGACCCTGTCCCCGCACGCGGGTGGTATCCGTCACGACCCGCCCCCTTTACAATGTAGATTCGCAGCTCGCCTCAGGGCGCCCTCTCGTTGCGAGCCCCGCGCCGTCCGGAGCCGGAGGGCTTCTACCAGGAGCGGGAGCCTTCCCGGCCATGATCGATGATTAGCCAGGTCAGCAGGGGTAGTTACCTGGACGTAATACTTCAGCGACCGTTCGGATCCTGGTCGGCGTACCGGTAGCCCCCCGGCGACGACACGGACGCACATGGGGGAATCGACGTGAGAACCAGCAGGCGAGCACAGTGGCCGATCACGAACGACCTGACCGGCCTGCGCGGGCGACTCGCCCGCTACGCCGACCAGGGAGGGCTGACCGGCCGGCGACGCGACGACCTGCTGCTGGCCGCCCACGAGGCCACCATCAACGTCCTGGAGCACGGTGGCGCGTCGGGCACGGTGAGCGTCTGGCAGGACGAGGAGGTCCTGACCGTCGACGTCGCCGACGACGCCGGTCGCCTCGCCCCCTGCGACGCCAGCCGGGAGCGACCCCCGCCCCGCGCGACCCGCGGGTTCGGGCTGTGGCTGATGAGCCAGATATGCGATGAGTTCAGCATCCGCCAGGCCGACGGACGCTCCCACGTGCGGCTGAGCATGCACCTGGGCCGCGGCGCCCGCTGACCCACCACCCGTCACACCGGCGCTCCCCCGGCCCGGCCGATCACCCCTCGGGGTGCCGTCGCGCGGGAAGGGCGGCGATGCACGCGGCGAGATCGCGGCGCAGCGCCTCCTGACCGGCCGGGGAGAACGGGGCGAGCATCCGCTTCTCGACGGCGCGGACGGCGACGCTGGCGGCCTGCCACAGTTCACGGCCCGCGGGGGTGAGGTGGCTGGGCAGGGCCCGGCCGCGCGGCGCGGTCGCGGGGCGGGTGACCAGCTCTCGCTCCTGCAGGCCGCGCAGCACCAGGTTCATGGACTGGCGGGTGACGAACACGGCCTCGGCGAGCTGCGCGTTGGACAGTCCCGGCCGCTGCCCGAGCTGCTCCAGGCAGGCGTACTGCGGCACGGTCAGCCCCAGGGGACTCAGGGCGGTGTCCATCGCGGAACGCAGCGCGAGGGCGGCCTGCTTGAGGAGGTAGCCCACCGACCGGTCCACGTCTCCGAGCATCTCTCCCTCTTCGGTTTGCCTCATGTCAGTATCCTGACATACTCTCCGCATGTCAGGATACTGACATGCGCAGAGGGAGAACGACATGACCGTGACCGGACCGGATTTCCTCGCCGTGCAGGTGGCCGACCTCGACCGGGCCGCCGCCTTCTACGAGACCCACCTCGGGCTGCGCCGGCTGCCCGCCGGCCCGCCCGGAGCGGTGGTGTTCGACACCCGCCCGATCGCGTTCGCGGTCCGCACCCCGCTGCCGGGGACCGACCTGGCCGCCGCCTCCCCCCGCCCCGGCGTGGGGGTCTCGCTGTGGATGCACGCCGACGACGCCCAGGCCCTGCACGACCGGCTCGTGGCCGCCGGGGTCACGATCATGACGCCACCGGTGGACGGGCCGTTCGGCCGCACGTTCACCCTCCTGGACCCCGACGGCTACGCGATCACGCTCCACGACGGCACCGCGTGAGATCCCACGAGGCGAGTGCCGAGGTGCGGGGTTCCCGACCACCGTCCCCCGGGCATCGTGACCCGCGAACGCCCCGGGCCGGTCCTCGGCCCTGGCCCGCGAAAGCCTCCGGGCGCGTCCTCAGCCCCGGTCGGGAACGGCCAGGTGCCAGCCGAACCACTCGACGACGTTCTTGACGAACGTCGCCCGGTTGGCCGTCTGCCGGATCTCGTGCCCCTCGTCCTCGAACAGCAGCAGCTCGCACGGCACGTCGCGCTCCCGCGCCGCCCGCAGGGCCTGCTCGGCCTCGTGCAGCGGGACGTTGGTGTCCTGGGCGCCGTGCACGATCAGCAGCGGGGCCTCCAGCCGGTCGAAGGAGTGCAGGGGCGACAGGGCCCGCAGCAGCTCGCGGTCGGTGACGGGGTGGCCGTACTCGCTGACGGCCGCGGCGGCGATCCACGGCTCGGTCCGCTCGTAGAAGGTCTCGAAGTCGGCCATGCCGCAGACGTCGACACCGGCGCGGAAGAGGCGCGGGTGGGTGACCAGGGCGGCCAGCGTGAGCCAGCCGCCGTAGGAGCGTCCCATGCAGGCGATCCGGCCGGGATCGGCGACGCCCGCGCGCGCCAGTTCCATGGCGCAGTCGGCCACGTCGTGGATCGCGTCGAAGCGGAGCGCGTGGTTGTCGGCGTTGCGGAAGGCCCGGCCGAACCCCGAGGAGCCGCGGACGTTGGCCGCGAGCACCCCGATCCCGGCGGCCAGCAGGTTCTGGAACAGCGGGTTGAAGGTGGGCCGCTCCTGGCTCTCGGGGCCGCCGTGCAGGTAGACGACGCAGGGCGTCGGGCCGGACGCGTCCGGGACCCGGTAGAGCCAGCCGGTCAGCTCCATGCCGTCGCGCGCCTGGAAGCGCATCAGCTCCGCCCCGGCCGCCTCGGCGACGCGTCCGGCCCCCGCGACGCGCCGGTAGCCGCCGGTCGCCAGGTCGCACAGCAGCACGTGCGAGGGCCGGTCGGGCCCCTCGGCCGCGAGCACCGCCAGGGTGCCGTCCAGGGAGATCCTGATCGAGGTGACCACCTCTGCGGGCGGCGACGGCAGCGGGCGGGTCAGGCCGGTCCCCAGCTCCATGACCTCCATCGCGGAGCGGCCGTCGGCGTTCCAGAGCAGGACGACGCGCCGGCCGTCGGCGCTCAGCGCGAACTGGTCCAGCTCGGCGTCCTGGCGCTCGGCCAGCACCGCCGGGACGCCGTCCTCGCCCACCGCGACCAGCGCGGCCCGGTCGCGGCCGACGTCGGAGAGCAGGTAGGCGGTCATCCCGTCGGGCGCGAGGATCCCGTAGTCGGTGGTGCCGGTCAGCCCGGCCAGCAGCGGCCGTTCCCCCGGCCCCGGCAGGTCGCCCGCGGCCTCGTCGGGCAGCCCGGCGGGCAGGCCCGGCGGCACGTCGGCCAGGTGCCCGGCCGGCGGGTCCGAGCGGAGCCCGGCCGGCGGGAGCGGGGAGGGGGCGGATCCGGCGCCGGGGGTGAGATCGCCGGGAAGGCCGGGGTCGGGGCCCGCGGACGAGCCCGCCGCCGGCTGGTCGGGGCCGGAGAGGGCCGCGGCCAGCCCGGTGACCCCGTGGCCGGGCAGGGGTGCGGCCGCCTCGATCATCCCGGCGATCCCGGTCCCGCTGGTTCCGTTGGCCCCGTTGCTTCCGTTGGTCGCGGCCGGTGGGGCGGGGTGGGCGAAGGGGAAGGTCCCGTCGTGCTCGATCGCCGGGACGCCCGGGAGCCCGCCGGGGAAGGCGGGCAGGTCGGCCACGTACATCCTGCGCACGCCGCGCGGGCCGCGCCGCAGCAGCATCCGCCGGTGGTCGCGGCTGACCGACGCCGGGTGCATGAGCGCCCCGTCGGCGATGACCTCCCGGCCGCCGGAGCCCGCGTCGACCAGCACCGCCTCGGTGGTGCCTGAGGCGGTGACCTCGGCGACGAGCAGGATCTCCCCCTGCCCGGTCCAGCGGACGAACGACGCCGACCCGCCCTCGGGCGCCGACAGCGGCCGCAGGTCACCGCCCTCCGGGCGGACCGTCCAGACCTGGGTGTGCTCCCCGCCGCCGGGCACGACCAGGACGGCCAGCCTCCGGGCGTCGGGCGACCAGCTCACGTCGGCGACGGGCTCGGAGCCGGTGTCGACCGGCCAGGCGCCCCTGCCCGGCGGGCCCTCGGGCCCGTCCTCCCCCGGCTCCCACTCCTCCAGGTCCGCCCCCAGGGGCTGGATCCAGACGCGCGGCGAGCCGTCCCTGTCGTCGACGAAGGCCACGGCGCTCAGGTCCGGCGCCAGGGCGGGTGCCCGGCAGCTCCGGGCGGCCAGGCCCGTTCCCATCGAGGGACGGGGACGGGCACCGAGGATTTCGGCCATCAGACTCCTTGTGCCTGCAACCACAGCTCCAGGAGTCCGAGTTGCCACAACGCGTTCGCACCAAGGGTAGTGCGATGTTCGTCCGGTGCCGTCAGGAGCTTCTCGACGTAGGTCGGCTCGAACAGCCCCCTCGACCGGGCGGCCTCGGCGGTGAGCGCGTCGCCGACCATGTCGAGGAACGGCCCGTGCAGGTGCTTGACGGCCGGGACCGGGAAGTACCCCTTGGTCCGGTCGACGACCTGGGCGGGCAGCAGCCCCCGGGCGGCGTCCTTCAGGACGCCCTTGCCGCCGGAGGCGAGCTTGAGCTCCGGCGGGCAGGCCGCCACCAGCTCGACCAGTTCGTGGTCGAGGAACGGGGTCCTGGCCTCCAGCCCGAAGGCCATGGTCATGTTGTCCACCCGCTTGACCGGGTCGTCGACGAGCATGACCTCGGTGTCCAGCCGCAGGACCGCGTCCAGGGCGGTGTCGGCGCCGGGCCCGGCCAGGTGGCGCCGGACGAACTCGCCGCTGACGTCCTCCTCGGGCATGTACTCCGGCGTGAGGATCCCGGCCAGCGTGTCGTGCGTGCGGTCGAAGAACTCCTCGGCGTAGACCTCGGCGGCGCGCTCGCGGGGAACGCCCGCCAGCGGCGGGTACCAGCTGTAGCCGGCGAACACCTCGTCGGCGCCCTGCCCGGACTGGACGACCTTGACGTGCCGGGAGACCTCCTGCGACAGCAGGTGGAAGGCGACGCAGTCGTGGCTGACCATGGGCTCGCTCATCGCCCCGACGGATCGTTCCAGGGCGGGCAGCAGGCGCGCGTCGTCGATCGGGATGCGGTGGTGGTCGGTGCCGAACTCGGCGGCGATCAGGTCGGAGTAGCCGAACTCGTCGCCGCGCTCGCCCCCGGCCGAGGAGAAGCCGATGCTGAACGTCGACAGCCCCGCCTGCCCCTCCTCGGCCAGCAGCGCGACGATCAGGCTGGAGTCCAGGCCGCCGGAGAGCAGCACCCCCACCGGCACGTCCGCGACCATGCGGCGGCGTACGGCCGTGCGCAGCCGGTCCAGGACGGCCTCGCGCCACTCCCCGGGGCTCGCTCCGGCCATGTCCGGCAGGGCCGAGCGGGTGTAGGGCGGGCGCCAGTAGCGGTGGTCGGTCACGGTGCCGTCGGGCTCGACGGTGCGCACGGTGGCCGGGGGCAGCTTGCGCACCCCGGCCAGGACGGTGCGCTCGCCGGGCACCACCGAGTGGAAGGTCATGTAGTGGTGCAGGGCCGTCCGGTCGATGCCGGTGTCGACGCCCCCGCCCGCCAGCAGGGCGGGCAGGGTCGAGGCGAACCGGAGCCGGTCGGCGTCGCCGGCGACGTACAGGGGCTTGATGCCCAGCCGGTCGCGGCCGAGCGTGAGCCGCCCGGTGTCCCGCTCGGCCACGGCGAAGGCGAACATGCCCGCGAAACGGTCCACGCAGCCGGCTCCCCAGCGGTGGAACGCCTTCACCAGCACCTCGGTGTCGGAGGTGGAGAAGAAGCGGTACCCGTGCCCCCGCAGCTCCTCGCGGAGCTCGCGGTAGTTGTACAGGCAGCCGTTGAAGACCGCCGTCAGGCCGAGGTCGCCGTCGACCATCGGCTGGGCGCCCCGCTCGGACAGGTCGATGATCTTCAGGCGCCGGTGGCCGAACGTGAACGGGCCGTGCGACCACAGGCCCGCCCCGTCCGGGCCGCGGTCGCACATCGTCTCGCTCATCCGGGTCACGGCGGCGACGTCCGCCGGACGGCCGTCGAACCGGAACTCACCGCTGAGGCCGCACATCGGCATCCCCCCTCAGAAGCCAGGTGTCCTTGGAGCCGCCCCCCTGGGACGAGTTGACGATCATGCTCCCGGCCGGGGCGACGCGGGTCAGGGCCGTCGGCGGCACCGTCGCGGTCTCGCCGAAGCAGACGAAGGCCCGAAGGTCCACCACGCGCGGGCTCAGCCGCTCCCCGTCGAAGCTGGGGTGCGTCGACAGGCGGACCGTCTCCTGGGCGACCCACCTCTCCGGCTCGGCGACGATCGTCTCCCTGACCCGGTCCAGTTCCTCGGCCGAGGCGTCGGCGCCGACCACCACGCCCTGGCCGCCGAAGCCGTCCACCGGCTTGACCACCAGCTCGGGCAGCCGGTCCAGCACCTGCTCGCGGTCGTCGGCGTCCCGGCACAGGTAGGTGGTGACGTTGTCGATGAGCGGCTGCTCGCCCAGGTAGTACTCGATGAGGCGCGGCACGTACCGGTAGAGGCACTTGTCGTCGGCCAGCCCGTTGCCCGGCGCGTTGGCCAGGACGAGCGCGGACCGCTCGACGGCGTCCATGATCTCCAGCCCGAGCGTCCCCTCCAGCAGGTCGTTCTCGTCGATGCGCCGGTAGAGCACCGTGATCCGGCGCCCGGCGACCTCGAGGTGGCCGTTCCTGAAGGACAGGTCGGAGGGGAGCACCAGCGGCACGCCCATCTCCTCGGCGAGCATCCGGTGCTCGTAGTGGGCGGAGTCCTGCGGGCCGCCGGTGACCACGGCCAGCCTCTCGGGGTCGCCGCCGGCCGCGGCCAGCAGCGCCTGGCGCAGCGTGCCCAGGCCCTCGTGGGGGTCGGCGGCGGCGTCACCGGGCAGGAGCTCCGGCAGCACCGCGGCCATCAGCCGCCTGTTGGTCACGGAGTAGCCCAGGCCCGAGGGCACCCGGAGGTTGTCCTCCAGCACCGCCCACCGGCCGACGCTGTCGCGGACCAGGTCCAGCCCGGCCACGGCGCAGCGCACCGTGCCGTTCGGCACCCTGCGGCCGGACTTGTGGTAGCCGGGCGACTCGTCGACCACCCAGGCGGGGATCGCGCCGTCGCGGATGATCCGGCGCTCGCCGTAGGCGTCGTGCAGGAACGCCTCCAGCGCCCGGATCCGCTGCGGCAGCGCCCGCTGGATCTCGGTCCACTCGTCGGCCGGGACCAGCCGGGGCACGAGGTCGAAGGGGAAGATCCGGCTCTCGCCGCCGCCCTCCACCTGGAACGTCATGCCGTGGCGGCGCTGGTGGTCGTCGCGGCGCCGCTCGGTCTCGCGCAGGCCGTCGACGCCCATGCGGTCCAGGACGCTCACGATCGGCTGGTAGGGCTCGCGGACCGTGCCCTCGATGATCGCCTCGTCGCCGGGGGCGTCGTAGCCGTCCAGGAGGCTGGTGTGCATCCTGGGCGTCGGCCCGCCGAAGGCGGTCTCCCACTCCTCCGAACGCGTCTCGGCGACGACCAGGTCGACCACGTCGGCCAGCTTGCCGCTCCGGGCGAACGCCTGGCGCTGGCGGGCCGCGGAGCTCCCCCTGGCCAGCGACTCCCGGGCCAGGGAGGTGACGAGCTCCCAGTCGCCGCACTCCTCCAGCTGCGGGCGCAGGCCGTTGATCATCCGCCGGACCACCTCGGAGGCGGGGGCGGGGGTGCCCTCGATCGGGTCGACGAGCTCGCCCTCCAGACCGGAGCGGGCCGCCCGCCAGGACGCGGCGCGGACCATCTCCAGCCGGACCGTGCGCTCCGGGCCGTTCTGGACGGCGTCCAGCTCCCGGGCCACCAGCGCCCGGAACAGCCCGGCGATCAGCACGATGTCGCCCACCCGGGGGCAGGCGTCGCAGACCCGCAGCTCGATGGTGGGCAGGTGCGCCGAGGGCCGGATGTCGAAGTAGATCATTCCCGGGTCGGTGATCACGCCGGAGGCGATGAGGTCCTCCACCACCCGGTCGTACTCGGCGGCCGACTCGAAGCGGGGCACCGGGCCCGCGGTGGGCCAGCGCTGCCACAGCAGCGGGCGGTAGCTGGCGTAGCCGGTGTCGGAGCCCAGCCAGTACGGCGAGCTGGAGCTCAGCGCGAGCAGCGGGGGCAGCCAGGGGGCCAGGCGGTGGGCCACGGCGACGGCGAGGTCGCGGTCCTCGACGTCGGCGTGGACCTGGGTGCCGCAGATGAGCTGCTCGCGGGTGAGGAGCTGGTAGTCGGCGAGCATCTGCTCGTAGCGGGGGTCGGGGGAGATCTTCAGCGCCTCCAGGTCGACCAGCGGCACGCTGCCGGCCGCCACGATCCCCAGGCCGAGGCCGTCGGCCGCGTGGATCACGGTGCGGCGCAGCGCGGTCAGGTCGTGACCGAGGTCCTCCAGGCGCACGAACGGCCTGCTGTTGGCCTCCACCACCGAGCGCTGGAGCTCGTGGGTGAACCGGTCGGCCGGTAACTGCTCCAGCAGGACGCCGGCTCGTGGAACGAGGTGCCGGGTCTCCACATCGACGACGTGAAACTCCTCTTCGACGCCGACTGCGATCGGCCCCGCCAGACCCGCCATTTCATCACTCCAGAAGTACGCCGACTTATCGGGATTTTTTATCCTTTGCCCGAAAAAAGGGGTTCCGCACTTCACGGGCCACTTCTGGGAGAAGTGAAGCGATCGGATCACGCCGCGTGATCGGACGCGTCCACCTCTCCGCCTCGGGCGGTCATGCCACCTGCCCTCATCGGGAAACTCTACGCGTCGGCCTATGTCCGATCTTGGGCGGGTTCGAGGTCGGGGCGTGATCGGGCCAGGTCAGGACGTGGATCGGGCCGCCGGCCGGGGCGGAGCGTCCTCCGCCGGCCCCTCCGGGAGCGAACGGCCGGGTCCCCTACGCCGGCGGCGCCGCCCGGTCCCCCGGGCCGGCGGCCTCGTCCCCGCCGGTCACGTTTTTCTGGCCGGCCGCGCCCTCCGTGCCGGCCACGCCTCCCGCACCGATCGCGTCCTGCGAACCGGCCGCGTCGTGTGCACCGGTCACGTCGTGTGCACCGGTCACGTCGTGTGCACCGGTCGCTTCGTGTGCGCCGGTCGCTTCGGCCCAGACGGCCGCGCCTCCCCGATCGGGTCCGTCCACGGAGCCGGCCACCTCCCGCGGACCGGCGGACCCGGGATCGCGCGACGGGTCCAGCAGCTGCCGCACCGGCGGGCTGTCCAGGAACGTGGAGACCGCGTCGGCCACCCCCTCCCCCAGCGGGCGGAAGGCGTCGACCACCGCCTGGGCGGGCGGGCCCAGACGGGCCTCCACCTCGTGGAGAAGGTTCTCCAGCACCTGCGGCAGCTGCGGCACCGGCAGGCCGAGCACGGGCTTGGCCTGTGCCTTCTCCGGCGGCGTCCAGCGCATCGAGTCGTCGCTCATGGCGAGCCACTCGTCGACGGCGCCGTCGATGGAGTCGAGCACGTGATCGGAATCGTCTGGCATGGCGGCTCCCCTCATGACCGGGATCCGATAAGACGACGGTACCTCGCCGGGCCGTCTCCCGGCAGGGGCGGGTGAGGACCGGACGCCGTCGCGGCACGCCGGAAGGTCAAGACCGTCCGCCGATGTGGGGATCGCGCACCGGAACGGGTATGTGCCGATGGCCGGGCGCGTCGCCACGGCGACCGCCCGGCGTGGGAGAGGATGCGTCATGGCAGGGACCCGTACGGAATCGGGGGTGTTCCGCCGGAAACCGATCGAGGAGATCGACGAGACCGAAGGCGGCCGGGAGGGCGGGCTCACCCGCGTGCTGGGGCTCTGGCAGCTCACCGCCATCGGCGTCGGCGGCATCATCGGCGCGGGCATCTTCACGCTGGCCGGCACCGTGGCCAACGGGGTGGCAGGGCCCGCCGTCGTGGTGTCGTTCCTGATCGCCGGGGTGGCGAGCGCCGCCGCCGCGCTCTCCTACGCCGAGTTCGCCGGGCTCATCCCCAAGGCCGGATCGGCCTACACCTACGGCTACGCGGTGCTAGGCGAGCTGGCGGGCTGGTTCATCGGCTGGGACCTGCTGCTGGAGTACACCGCGATCGTCGCGGTCGTGGCCATCGGCATCTCCGGCTACTTCTCCTTCCTGCTCACCGACCTGGGCGTCGAGCTGCCCGCCTGGATGCTGGGGGCGCCGGGCACCGGCGCCGGGCACCGGGTGGACCTGTTCGCCGCCGTCCTGTGCCTGCTGATCGCCGCCCTGCTGAACCTCGGCATGCGCAGCGCGGCCCGCTTCGAGATGGCCGTCGTCGCCCTCAAGGTCGTCGTCGTGCTGGTGGTCATCGCCGTCGGCGCCTTCTACGTCAGATCCGCCAACTACACGCCGTTCTTCCCGTTCGGCCTCGGCGGCGCCTTCACCGGAGCGGCCACGGTCTTCTTCGCGGTCTTCGGCTACGACGCGATGAGCACGGCGGCGGAGGAGTCCAAGGACGCCCGGCGCCACATGCCCAGGGCCATCGTCTACTCGCTGGCCATCTCCATGGTGCTCTACGTGCTGGCCTGCCTGGTGCTGACCGGCATGCAGAGGTACACCGAGATCGACCCGGAGAGCGGGTTCTCCACCGCGTTCCAGTCGGTGGGCCTGAGGGCGCTGGCGGACGTGATCGCCGTGGGGGCCATCATCGGCATCCTGACCGTCATGTTCACGTTCATGCTCGGGGTGACCCGGGTGTGGTTCTCGATGAGCCGGGACGGCCTGCTGCCGGGGTGGTTCGCCAAGACGCACCCGACGCGGCACGTCCCGACGCGCGTGACGTGGCTCGCCGGTCTCATCTCCGCGGGCATCGCGGGGTTCCTGCCCATCGCGCAGGCGGCCGAGCTGACCAACATCGGCATCCTGCTCGCCTTCGTGGTCGTGTGCGCGGCGGTGATCATGCTCCGGCGGCGGCGGCCCGACCTGCCCAGGACCTTCCGCTGCCCCGGGATGCCCGTGGTCCCCGCGGTGGGCATCCTGTTCTCGATCTGGCTGATCACCTTCCTTCAGTGGCAGACCTGGATACGGTTCCTGGTCTGGTTCCTGATCGGCCTGGTCGTGTACTTCGGGTACTCCTACCGGCACTCCGCACTGGCGGGATCCCCCTCCTCCCCGGCCGCGCCGCGAGGCCTGGACGACGTTCCACGGGACCAGCCCTGACCCCGCGTCACCCGGAGGCCCAGGTCCGGGGACCGGCGAAACCATGTGGCTCATCAAAGCCCTTCAAACTGGCATAACCCTCTTAGCTGGGGGAATGAGCTGGCGATGCTGTCTGAAACTCGTCCCGCCGGTGGGGACACGCTCACCTTTCTCGGCGCGATCATGCGTAATCCCCAGCAGCTGGGAGCGATCGCGCCCAGCTCGAAGGCCATCGCCCGCCTGACGGCGTCAATCGTCCCGGACAGCCCCGGAGCCGTGGTCGTGGAACTCGGCGCCGGAGGCGGAGTGATCAGCGACGCCATCCGCGACCGGATGCCCCCGGGCGGACGGCAGCTCGCCCTGGAGGTCAACGAGGGCATGGTCCGTCACCTGCGGCGCACCAGGCCGTGGCTGGAAGTGATCACCGGTGACGCCGGTGACCTGGGCAAACTGTTGAGAGAGGCGGGTCTTTCTCAGGCCGACGCGATCGTCTCCTCCCTCCCCTGGACCCTGTTCGACGACGCGCAGCAGAGACTCATCCTGGAGGAGATCTCCTCCTCGCTGGCCCCGGGAGGCATGTTCAGCACGGTGACCACGCTGACCGTGATGCCGTTCCAGCGGTTCCGGAACTTCCGCGGCCTGATGCACGAGACCTTCGCCACCGTGGGCACCCTGGGGCCGGTCTGGCGCAACGTACCGCCGGCGATGGTCTACACCGGCGTCCGGGCACCCGACCCGCTGTCCGCGGACCCGTCCGGCGAGGCGAGGTAGCGACAGGGAGTCCCCGCGAGCCCGCAGCGGCGGGGGCCCGGTGCGGGGCCCCCGCCATCCGTACGCCCTGGGAGATCGGCGATGCCCGCCGCGCGGACGAGGCGGATGAGAAGGTGACCGCCTGGCGGATGAGGGAGCGGCCGCGGGGCGGATGAGGGGGTGGCCGAAATAAACCTCCGGCCAACCGGGTTGCCGCCTTCATGGCTCACGACGACGACATCCGCGGAACGGCGCGCGGCTCCTGCGAGGTACCCCTGTCGATCCTGGAGCTGGCCGTCGTCGGCGCCGGGATCACCCCCACCGAGACGCTGCGGGCGAGCACCGAGCTGGCCAGGCGCGCGGAGGAATGGGGTTACCACCGGATCTGGGTGGCCGAGCATCACGGGATGCCCTCGGTGGCCAGCTCCTCCCCGGCCGTGCTGATCGCCCATCTGGCCGCCGCGACCACCTCCATCCGGCTGGGCTCCGGCGGCGTCATGCTGCCCAACCACGCCCCGTTGATCATCGCCGAGCAGTTCGGCACCCTGCACGCGCTGCATCCGGGCCGCATCGACCTCGGCCTGGGCCGGGCGCCGGGCACCGACCCCGCCACCGCGCGGGCGCTGCGCAGGCACGGCCTGGACGCCGACGACTTCCCCGAGCAGCTCGCCGAGCTGACCGCGTTCCTGGACGGCGCGTTCCCCGCGGGCCACCCGCTGGAGCGGGTCGTCGCGACCCCCCGCTCCCCCGAGTCGGGCCGCCCGCCGATCTGGCTGCTGGGCTCCAGCGGCTTCAGCGCGCGGCTCGCCGGCGCGCTCGGCCTGCCGTTCGCGTTCGCGCACCACTTCAGCGCGGGCAACACCGTCCCGGCCCTGGAGCTCTACCGGTCGTCGTTCCGGCCCTCGGCCGTCCTCGACCGGCCGTACGCGATGATCGGCGTGTCGGCCGTCGCGGCGGACACGTCCGAGCGGGCGCTGCGCCTGGCCCGTTCCGGCGGATTGTCGATGCTGCGGCTGGGCCGTGGCGCCCCGCAGCCGGTCCCCACGCCCGAGGAGGCCGAGAGTCACCCCTACAGCCCGATCGAGAGGGACTTCCTCGACGAGTACCTGTCCAAGGTGGTGCTGGGGAACGCCGACGAGGTGCGGCGCGGGCTGGAGGAGCTGCGCAAGCGGACCGAGGCCGACGAGCTGATGATCACCACGATGGTCCACGACCCCGCCGACCGCATCCGCTCCTACGAGCTGGTCGCCGGGGCCTACGACCTCACCCGGGGGCGCTGACCGCCGCCGGCGTCTGCGCGGATAAACGCCGCGATCTCCACCGAAACTGCACACGATGCCGTTACCCTCCCGATGCATGATCAGATCGAGACGGGTGAGCGCGCTGGTCTGGCTCGTGGTGCTGCCGTGCGCGGTGTGGGCCGGGCTCAGGGTGAGCGGCTGGACCCCGGTGTGGCAGTGGGTGCAGCTGGTGGCGTTCACACCGTACGTGGCGGCGGCCTCGGCGCTGCCCCTGCTGGTCGCGCTGGGGTTGCGCCGCTGGGCCGCCGCGGCCCTCGCCCTGGTCACGGTCGCGGTCCTGGCGACGGCCGTGCTCCCCCGCCACTTCGGCGACACCGACCAGCCCGCCTGGCAGGGACGGTTCCGGGTGCTCGCCGCGAACCTCGCCGTCGGCGCGGGCGACGCCGACGCCCTGATGCGGCTCGTCCGCTCCCTCGACCCGGACGTGCTGGCCCTGCAGGAGCTCACCCCGGACGCGCGCGAGCGCCTGGAGAAGGCGGGGCTGCGTGAGCGCATGCCGCACGTGGTGGACCGCGCGGTCGCCGGGGTGTCGGGCTCCGGCATCTACTCCCGGCATCCCGTCACCGAGAGGCCGATGATCGAGCTGGGCAGGTTCCGGCAGGCGCGCGGGGTCGTCAGGCACCCGAGCGGCCACGAGATCGAGGTCGTCTCGGTCCACCCCTGCGCGCCCCGGTACGACTACAAGATCCCCTGCTGGGACGAGGGGCTGCGGGCGCTGCCCCGGGCGGGCGGGGGGCTGCGGGTGCTCGCCGGCGACTTCAACGCCACCCTCGACCACCGGCAGGTACGCGACCTGCTCGACAGCGGCTACCGCGACGTGGCCGACGTCACCGGGCACGGACTGACGGCCACCTGGCCGCAGCGGGGCTGGTCGCCGGTCCCCGGGGTGACGATCGACCACGTGCTCGCCGACGCGCGCATGGCGGTGCGGGCGTTCGGCGTCCACTCCCTGGCGAACACCGACCACCGCCCGGTCTTCGCCGAGCTCGGCCTGCCCGCCCCACCGGCCGCCGACCCGGCATGACGGGCCCGCCACGGCGAACGGCACAGGGCCCGGCCACCGCGAGGCCGCGGCGACGGCACGGAACCCGCACCGCGAGACCCCGGCGGGGGCAAGGACCTCCGCCACCGTGAAGCCACGGCGAAGGCGGCCCGGGGAACCGTCCCGGACCGTCTCACCGCGATACGACGTCAGGAATGCGCGGGTTTCTCGTACACGCCCCTGTCGAGACCGATGTTCCATATCTTCGTGAGCTGGCCGGTGAGCTCGACGGACAGGTCTTTCGGATTCGCCGGATTCAGGTGGATGTCACCGGTCAGCTTGTCCAGCACGGCCACGATCTTGTGCGGTGGGACCATGTGCACGACGGTCTCCATCTCGGCGATGGAGATGGTACCGAGCTGGTTCGCCATGGCATAGCCGTAGGCGTCCTTGAGCACCGACATGTACCGGTTGCCCATGTCGAACGCCGGCCCCTCGTTCTCCCCCCAGACCATGACGTGACAGGCGCCGTAGAAGGCGTCGCCCGTTCCCTCGCGCTCACCGGTGCGCTTCTGGTGCGCCTTCAGGCTGAAGTCGCCGCCCGGGGCGGGCATGCCGTCGCGGAACAGCACCTCGGGCGCCACCTGGTGCGAGCGGTACAGCCTCTCGTAGTGACCGGGCCTGCACTTGATGCCGTCCTTGTCGACGGCCACCCAGGCCGCCTCACCCGCCCACGGGTCCGCCGGGCGCCCGGAGGGCTCCTTCCGCGGTCCGGCGGGCTCGGCCGGCGCCGGGACCGGCACCGAGGCTGGGGTCACGGGCACGGCGGCCTGCGGGGACGCGGCGGGCGACAGGTACTCCCACAGGAAGGAGACGGTGTTGCCGATCAGTTCGCTCAGGCTGGGCCCCGGCGGGCGGGCGCCGGTGCCGGTGCTGTAGGAGCGGACGGAGATCGCCGGAACGTTCGCCCCGGCGATCATCCTGCGTGTGGCGTCCCGCTGGATCGTCGACCTGCCGATCACCCGCGCCGGGCGCAGCAGCAATGACAGGGTCGTCATGCCTTGGCCTTCAGCAGCGTGCCCACCGCGGCGATCTTCGCGCCGAGCGCCCTGGTGACCGCCGACTGCAGCAGCTCGCGCTGCCCCGCCGGAACCGTGACGAGCTCGCCGTCGAGCTCGATGAGAACGTCCTGATCGTCGGCCGCTCCGACGAACAGGCTCTCGGCCAGCGAGGAGGAGATCAGGTCGACCGCGCGCAGCGGCTCCAGGGCCCGGAGTTCGGGACGTTCGGCCATCGCCTGCTGGAACGACGGCAGCCCGATGACATCGACGATCTTGGCGGCGGCGGTGTCCAGCACCGTGCCGCTCGCGTTGATCGCGGCGACGGCCGCCTTCAGTTCTTGGGTGCCCGTAGCGGCGGAGGCCGGAGCGGAATGGGACATTTTGGTCCTTCTTTTCGGGGGAGGGGTGGAGACGATCTCGTGCTCCACCGCGGCACCTTTCCGCGTGAACGGCTGTGAGGTGACCGAAGTCTCCGCCGTGGCAATCAAGAAGGAATTGCAGGGCGATCTACACGGAACCGGACGCCCCGCGCGCGCCGAACCTCGGACCGCGTCCCGCTCCCGGTACGCCCGGACGGCGTCCTCGCCCGGAGGGTCACCGTCCCCGGGGCCGGCCGCCGTCACGGCACCGGACTTTCGTCAGGGGTGATCGTGGCCGATCGTCGGATTCCCCGGGAGCCGCCGGTCCCTAGGTTCTCCCTCATGAAACGCACACTCATCGGTACGGCGGTGACGATCGGCCTGGTCGTCCCCCTCGCCGTGGCCCCCGTCGCGCGGGCCGCCGCACTCCCCGCCGAGCCGACCCCCGCCGCCGTCGACGCCTACCTCGGCGAGGTCATGGAGTCCACCGGCCTGCCGGGGATGTCCGCCGTCGTGACCCACGGGGACAGGATCGTGCACGCCGCCGGGTACGGGCGCGACTCCGAGGGCGGGCCGGTCACCGCGAGGACACCGATGCGCGTCGCCTCGGTCAGCAAGTCGTTCACCGCCATGGCCGTCATGACGCTGGTCGACGACGGCAGGATCTCCCTGGACGAACCGGTCGCCGGGCAGCTCCCGGGGTTCCGGATGGCCGATCCCCGCGCCGCCGGCATCACGGTGCGGCACCTGCTCAACCAGACCTCGGGCCTGTCCGACACCACCGTCGACATCGGCGCGGCACAGAAGGCGGAATCGCTCGCCGGGTACGTGTCCGCGCTGGGTACCGGCACCCTGACCGCCGCCCCCGGTACGCGGTGGGAGTACTGCAACGTCAACTACGACGTGGCCGCCCGGCTGGTCGAGGTCGCCGGCGGGCGTGGCTTCGGCGACCACATGAGGGAGCGCGTCTTCGGTCCGCTCGGCATGACCGGCAGCACCGTCGACGACCGGGTCGTCACACCGTCCAGGGGATTCAACGCGCTGTACGGCACCTGGGTGGCCCGCTCCGAGCTGTCCGGCTTCCACGCCGGCGGCAGCGGCGGCGTCGTCACCACCGCCGCCGACATGGGCAGGTGGCTGATCGCCCAGACCGGCCGGACCGGCCCCGGCGGGAGGACGGTGACGCCGGAGAGCCTGAAGATCATGCACACCCCGCCCGCGGGACGCGGCTACGCCATGGGCTGGGGCGAGGAGGAGCTGGACGGCACCGGGCTGCTCGTGCACTCGGGCAACCTGTTCACCTACACCGCGGTGCAGGCGATCGTCCCGGAGACGAGGTACGGCTTCGCGGTCATGACCAACAGCGCCGCCCTGCACGACGACACCTACGACGTGCTCGCCGGTCTCGTCGCGATGAGCCGGGGCCGGACCCCCGAGGTGCCGGGCGGTGACCGGCAGGCGTACGAGCTGGTCCTGGGCCTGGTCGCGGCGGCCGCGGCGGGCCTGGGCGTGCTGGGTGTGCTGCGGGCCCGCCGCTGGGCACGCGGGCGGGCGGGAGGTCGCCGCCGGTGGATCGTGGCGCGGCTGCTGCCCGCGCTGCTGCCGGTGGCGCTGTTCGCCGCCTACCCGGACCTGATCTCCTTCCTGTCGAACGGCCGGACGGTCACCTGGGAGCAGCTCACCTACTTCGCGGCGCCGCTGACGATCACCCTCGCGGTCGTGGCCGCGGCCGGAGCCGTCACCGCCGCGGTACGGCTGGTCAGGCTGCGGTCGGTAGGGTCGAGCAGGTGAGAAACGGTGCGATCCTGGCGGTGATCGCGGGATCCGCCCTGCTCAACGGGCTGTACCTCGATCACGTCCCGCTGTGGCGGCAGCTGTCGCTCGTGCTGCTCGTCGTGGCCGCCTACCTGCACGGGCGCCACCTGCCGGTACGACGCGGCTGGGAGGTCCTGGCCGTCGTCGCGCTGCCCGGCCTCCTCGCCTGCGCGCTGGACCTCGCGGTCGGGGCCGGTGCCCTGACGGTGCTGGCGCTGTTCGTGGTGCTGCCGTGGCTGGCGGGCCGCTTCCGGCGGCAGCAGGCCGACCTGGTGGCGGCGGGCCGGGAGCGGATCGCCCAGCTCGGGCGGGAGCGGGAGTTCGTCGCCGAACGCGCCGCGCTTCGCGAACGCGCCCGCATCGCCGCGGACGTCCACGACGCGCTCGGCCACGAGCTGGCGCTGATCGCGTTGCGTGCCGGCGCCCTGGAGCTGGCCGCGGACATGACCGAGGAGAACCGGGAGGCCGCGGCCCGGCTGCGGGCCTCCGCGGTCACCGCGACCGACGAGCTCCGCCACACCCTCGGCGCGCTGCGCGAGGGCGGCACCGCCTCCACCGAGCCGCCGGACGAGTCCTTCGAGGCGCTGGTGGATCGCGCGCGCGGCGCCGGGATGGCGGTCGCCGTCCGTCACGCGGGCGAGCGGACGTCCCTGCCCCCGCCGGTGGACAGGGCGGTGCACCGGGTGGTGCGGGAGGCGCTGACCAACGCCGCCCGCCACGCGCCCGGGACGGACGTGCTCGTCCACGTCGAACGGGCCCGCGACGCGGTCACCGTCACCGTGTCCAACCCCGCCGCCCCCGCCGCCCCCGCCGCCCCCGCCGCGGAGCCCGCCCCCGCCCCCGTGCCCGGCTCCCCCGCCGCCCTCGGCGTCGCCCCCCGCGCCGCCGCCGGTGTCCCGCCGGCAGGCGACGGGAGCGGGATCGCGGGCCTGCGCGAGCGGGTGCGGCTGCTCGGCGGCACACTGCGCGCCGGGCCGCGCGACGGCGGGTTCACCGTGACGGCGCGGCTGCCGTACGACCGGCAGGAAGCGCCGTACGACCGCGAAGGAGGCGGGGAGGACCGATGATCAGGGTGGTGCTGGCCGACGACGAGGCCATGATCCGGGCGGGGGTGAGGGCGATCCTGGCCACCGACGCGGGCATCGAGGTGGTCGCGGAGGCCCGCGACGGGCGCGAGGCGGTCGAACTGACGCGCGCCCACCGGCCGGACGTCGTGGTACTGGACATCCGGATGCCCCGCCTGGACGGCCTGTCCGCCGCGGCCGAACTGCGCGTGGCCGTGCCGGGGGTGGCGGTCGTCATGCTGACCACGTTCGACGAGGACGAGTACGTCACCCGGGCTCTCGACGAGGGCGCGAGCGGATTCCTGCTGAAGGCGGCCGACCCCCGTGAGCTGATCATCGGGGTGCGGGCCGTCGCCGACGGCGGGGCGTACCTGTCGCCGAGGATCGCCCGGAAGGTCATCGCGCGACTGGGCGACGGCAGGCTCGCCAGGGCGGGTGCCGCGCGCGGGCGCGTGGAGTCGCTGACCCCGCGCGAGCGCGAGGTCCTGGCGCTCGTCGGCCACGGCATGTCCAACCAGGACATCGGCCACGCGCTGTTCCTCTCCGAGGGCACCGTCAAGGCCCACGTCAGCGCGATCCTGCAGCGTCTCGGCGTGAACAACCGCGTCCGGGCGGCGATCATCGCCTACGAGGCGGGTCTGGTGCGCGCGGGCACCTGACACCCGAGGGCCGTCCGGGTGAGCGTGTCTGCCTCGCCTAGTGATAGCCGCGGGCCTCGGCCTTGCGGCGGAGTATCGCCCCGCCGTACTCGCCGCGCGCGAGGCAGCACGGGCACGGGAAGACGCCGTGGGCGTTCGGCATGTACCTCCAGCCGGTCACCCGGTTCACGGCACGGACGCGGTGGATCTCCCCGGCGGCGATCGGCCGGAGGACGAAGACCTCGCCCCCTCGCGGATCCTCGTGCGCGGCGACGAGCGCGACGGCCTCGGCGGCCGAGAGCCGGACGGGCTCACGCCTGTAGTGCCCCACGAGGACCTGCTCGCCGTCCGGGATACGGAAGTCGACGGCGACCATCGTCCGCCGCCCGCCGCGCCTCAGCTCCCGGCCCCACTGGTGGGTGAACTGGTAGGACGGCACGATCGGCAGGCAGTACACCCCCGCCGGGCCGTCGTCGCCGCGGCTCCGCGCCCGGATCCCGGCGCGCCGTACCGAACGGATGTTCTTCTCCGCCGTGAGATGCGTGAACAGGGCCATCAGGCGTGACTTCCGGGATACGACACCGTGCTCTCCAGGGCGTGTCACCTCTTCCGTGAGATCCGTCGAACGTGATCGGCAGCCTAACTCCGCGTCCGGACGGCGCCCAACGGGTTTTCCCGCCCGGGAGGGGGGCCGTGCCCGATGCCCCGCCGGGCCTGCCAGTGGATGTCGGGCGGACGGCGACCGGCCGCCCGATATCCACTGGCAGGCCCGGCGGGGCACTCGTATGATCCTCGGTCGTGAACATGGAGACCGTGGTTTTCGGCACCCGGCCCGACCTGCACGAGGCGGCGGACGAGATCTTCTCGGAAGGGTGGCCGGAATTCGTCTTTCACGAGCCCACGGTCGACCGGTACATCGGCCGGGTCCGGCGGCTCTTCGCCGATCTCGACCTCCTGTTCCTCGACGACGGCGGGCACATCGCGGCCGGCGGCTGGGCCGTCGCCCTGAGCTGGGACGGCACGGTCGGGGATCTGCCCGGCGGCTACACCGACGCGATGGTCCGGGCGGTGGAAGAGCACGAACGAGGGCCGGCCGCCGACACGCTCGTCATCATGGCGGGCCAGGTGCGGGGCGACCTGCAGGGGCTCGGTCTCGCCACCGAGGTCCTCGGGCGGTTGCGCGAGCAGGCCCGTTCACGGGGCCTGTCCCGGGTGATCGCTCCCGTCCGGCCGACCCTCAAGGCCCGCTATCCGCTGACCCCCATGGAACGGTTCGTCACCTGGACGAGGGAGGACGGCAGCCCCCTCGATCCGTGGCTGCGCACCCACCACCGGATGGGCGCCCGGATCCTCTGCCCGGCCGAACGCTCCATGACGGTGACCGGCACCGTCGACGAATGGCGGACGTGGGCGTCCATGGAGTTCCCCGAGTCAGGCCCGTACATCGTCCCCGGCGCTCTCGCTCCGGTCACCGTCGACCGTCAGGCCGACGTCGGGGAGTACGTGGAGCCCAACGTGTGGATGCGGCACCTCTGACGCGCTCCCCGGCCCGGAGAGCGCCGGACCTGGCCCGCCGTCCCCGCGCGAGCGGGTGCCGGTGACGAGGAGCACGACGGCCAGCACCAGGTACGGCACCGCCGAGACGGTGAAGATCGTGTCATGGCCGGCGACCGTCGAGGCCGCGGCGTAGACCCCGTAGACGAGGACGGCGGCCAGTTCGGTGCCCAGCCCGGCCAGCGAGGTCACGGTGGCGCGGGCGGGGCCGGTGATGCTCTCCTGGAGCCGTACGTCGGCGAGCACGCTCGCCGTCTGGAAGGCGCAGAAGGCCACCGCGACGGCGACGAAACCCGCCGCGCTCCCGCTCATCGCCCCCGCCCCCATCCCCAGCGCCCCGACCGTGAGGACCGCGGCCAGACCCCGGTCCTGGAAACCGCGCGCGAGGGTCACGAGCACGCCGCCGGCCGCGACGCCCACGGAGATCAGCAGCACCAGGAGCGGTACGACGTGCGTGGCGACACCGGTGCCGAGCGCGAGCAGCGGGGTGTACTCCTCCAGCGAGCCCCAGAGCGCGGTCACCGCGGGCACCAGCAGCAGGGCCCGGCGCGTCCCGCGGTCGGCACGCGCCGCCCGCAGCCCCTCGCGCAGGATCGCGGCGTAGCCGCCCTCCGGTTCCGCGTCCCCGGCGTCCCCGGCGTCCTCTGCGGATTCGGGAACCTCATCGTCCCGGCCGGATCCGGGCGCGTCGCCGCCTCGTCCGGCGCCGGGAGCGTCATCGCCTCGGCCGGGGTCGAGGGCGTCGTCGCCTCGGCCGGGGTCGTCCCGGGACGCGGCTCGCCCGCGGTGTTCGGGGAAGGTCAGCGCGACCCCGGCCGCGAGCAGGCAGGCCAGGACGCTGCCGATCCCGACCAGGGGATAGCCGCCCAGCGCGAACGCCGGGGCCGCCACGGCCATGGACGCCATCGCGGCACCCGTGCCGATCGCGCGGGCGCGTCCCATCACGGCGCCGTAGCGCCCGGCGGCGCCCAGGCGGTCGAGCTCGGTGTAGACGAGCGCCTCGAGCGCCCCCGACTGCAGGGCTCCGGAGGCGCCCCACAGGACGAAGGCCACGGCGAACGCCCCGTAGGAGGGGGCGGCGACCATCAGGGCGAAACCGGCCGCGGCCGGCAGCGGCGCGAGGGCGAGCAGCCGGCGCCGCGGGACGACGTCGGCCCACACCCCCGACGGGACCTCCAGCACGACGGAGGTGATCGACCAGATCGCCAGGAGCGAGGAGATCTCGGCGGTCGACAGGCCCGTGTCCACGAACAGCAGCGCGTAGAACGGGTACAGCAGCACGAACTCGTCGAGGAAGGCGTAGCCGTAGAGCGTCGCGGCCAGGCGCTTCGCGCGCGCGGCAGGGGCGCCGGGCACGGGCAGGGAAGAAGTGGTCATGGGGTCCTTCTCGCGGGAACCGTACGGACTCGGGATGCGGGGCATCTCCGGGGGTCCACGGCAGCGCGAGCCGGACCTACCTCGGGTCGAGGATCATTGTCGCCAGGTCATGCCGCCGACCCTACAACCGCCGTCCTCGCCGTCGCCCCCCTTTTTCGCGGTGACCGCCGCGCCGGAGGGGCGGCCCGCCGTCGTGAGGGACGAACCACCGTCGTGAGGGACGAACCACCGTCGTGAGGGACGAACCACCGTCGTGAGGGACGAACCACCGTCGTGAGGAACGAACCACCGTCGTGAGGAACGAACCACCGTCGTGGGGGACGAATCCCCGGTCCCGGTAAAGGGCGAGGTCATCAGGTCCCCTGACCGGGTGGTTACAGGATGGGGTCCGTCAAATCAGTTGCCGCCCCCCGGGCCCGGAACGGAGACTGGAGGATCGCCCGTGCCGTACGGGCGGCGGTGATCCGGCGGGGCGGCCACCGGCAGCGGTGGCACGGGCGAGAACCGGTTGAGAGGCGACGGGATTCCGTCCTGCCCTGCCCCGAACGGTCACCGCCCCGGTGAACACCGTGAGGAGCGTGTCACCTGCCTATGCCCCCTGATACCGGAGCCACGGAAACGACCGACGCCAACGACACGACCGACGCCAACGACACCACCGACGCCGACGACGCGGGCACCGCCACCGGCACCGCGTCGCGCACCCCGAACTCGCCGCCGCCCGTCCGGCCCGGCGGCAGGGCGGCCTCCCTGTGGAGGCTGAAGTCCTATCTGCGCCCCTACGCCGTCCGCATGGTCGTCATCTGGGTACCGGCCTTCGCCGCGGTCGGGATCGGCATCGTCATCCCGCTGATCGGCCGGGAGATCATCGACGGCCCCGTCGCCCGTGGCGACAGCTCGGGCGTGCTCCCCCTGGCCCTGCTGGCCCTGGCCCTGGGCGTGGTGGAGGCGGCGCTCGTCTTCATGCGGCGGTGGATGCTCGCCGACGCCGTCCTGGGGCTGGAGACCAGCATCCGCGACGACATCTACGCCCACCTGCAGCGGCTGCCGATGGGGTTCCACGCCGCCTGGCAGTCGGGCCAGTTGCTGTCGCGCGCCACGACCGACCTGTCGGCGATCCGCCGCTTCCTCGGCTTCGGCCTGCTCTTCATGGTCATGATCACCGTCCAGATCGTCACGGTGACCGTGCTGCTGCTGCACATGTACTGGCCGCTGGGCCTGCTCGTGGTCGTCTCGACGGTGCCCGTCACGCTGACCTCGCTGCGCTTCGAGCGCCGGTACATCACCGTCTCCCGCCGGGTCCAGGACGAGCAGGGCGACCTCGCCACGGTCGTGGAGGAGTCCGCGGCCGGCATCCGGACCATCAAGGCCTTCGGCCGCGGCCGGTACGTCTCCGGGATCTTCGAGGAGGGGGCCAGGAAGGTCTACCGGACCTCGATGGAGAAGGTGGGCCTGTCGGCCAGGTTCTTCACCTTCCTGGAGGTGATCCCGAACGTCACGCTCGCGCTCGTCCTGCTCCTCGGCGCCCTGGCGGTCGGCTCCGGCACCCTCACGCTGGGCACGCTGGTGGCCTTCGCCACCCTGATGCTCCAGCTCGTCTGGCCCATCTCGGCGCTCGGCTTCATCCTCACGATGGGACAGGAGGCCATGACCGCGGCGGACCGGGTGATGGAGGTGCTCGACACCGAGCCGGAGATCGTCGGCGGGACCGGGGCGATCGAACGTCCCCGCGGGCATCTGCGCTTCGAGGGCGCGGAGTTCCGCTTCCCCGGCGCCGCCGAGCCGGTGCTGCGCGACGTCCGGCTGGAGGTGCGGCCGGGTGAGACGGTGGCCGTCGTGGGCGCGACGGGCTCGGGCAAGACCACGCTGGTCTCGCTGGTCCCCCGGCTGTACGACGTCAGCGCCGGGCGGGTCACGATCGACGGTGTCGACGTGCGCGACCTTCCGATGCCCGTGCTGCGCTCGATGGTCGCCACCGCCTTCGAGGAGCCGACGCTGTTCTCGATGAGCGTCAGGGAGAACCTCACGCTGGGACGGCACGACGCTGGCGAGGAGGAGATCGCCGAGGCGCTCCGGGTCGCGCAGGCGGGGTTCGTGCACGAGCTGCCCTGGGGGCTGGAGACCAGGATCGGCGAGCAGGGCATGTCGCTGTCCGGCGGCCAGCGGCAGCGGCTCGCGCTGGCCCGCGCCGTCCTCAGCCGCCCCAGGGTCCTGGTGCTGGACGACACCCTGTCGGCGCTGGACGTCGAGACCGAGGCCCTGGTCGAGGAGGCGCTGCGGCACGTGCTGCGTGAGGCCACCGGCATCGTCGTCGCCCACCGGGCCTCCACCGTGCTGCTCGCCGACCGGGTGGCCCTGCTGCTGGACGGCACGATCGCGCACGTCGGCCGCCACCACGAGCTGATGGCGAGCGTGCCCGAGTACCGCGCGCTGCTGTCGGCCGGCCCGGACGCCGAGGAGGCGCTGCGATGAGCAGGACCGAACCACCCGTGCGAATCGAGACCGGCACCAGAACCGTCGACGGCGACGGCGACGGCGGTGGACGGAACGGCCGGAGCGGGCAGGAGGAACCGGACGCGCGAAGCGACCGGAACGGGGACGGCACCGGGGACGCGGCGCGGGAGTGGCGCGGGGTCGCCGCCGAGAACCAGGACGACCTGTCGGAGCAGGTGTCGTTCCTGCTGCGCGACAGGTCCCGGCGGCTGCTCGGCGACCTGCTGAGCCCGTACCGCAGGCGGATCGTCCTGCTCGTCGCGATCATCGTGACCTGCAACGTCGCCTCGCTCTCCATCCCCTACCTGGTCAAGGTGGGCATCGACGCGGGCATCCCGCCGATGCTGGCGGGGGCGGGGCCGGGGACGCTGGTGACCGTCGTGTCGGCGATCCTGGTGGCCGCCGCCGTCCAGCTGGTGACCCGGCAGGTGTTCCTCAGGATGGCCGGGGGCATCGGCCAGAGCATCCTGCTGGAGCTGCGGAGGCGGGTGTTCCGCCACTTCCAGCGGCTCTCGCTCTCCTTCCACGACGGCTACACCTCGGGCCGGGTCGTCTCCCGCCTCACCTCGGACATCGACGCGATCTCCGAGATGCTGCAGTCGGGGTTCGACGACCTCGTCACCGCCGTACTGACCCTGGTCGGCACGGCCGTGCTGCTGCTGGCGCTGGACGTCCACCTCGGCCTGGTCGCGCTGCTGCCGTTGCCGGTGCTCGCGCTGTTCACCCGCTGGTTCCGGCGGCAGTCGAGCATCGTCTACCGGCGGACCCGGGAGACGGTGGCCCTGGTGATCGTCCACTTCGTGGAGTCGATGACCGGCATGCGCGCGGTGCAGGCCTTCCGCAGGGAGCCGCGCAACCAGGAGATCTTCTCCCAGCTCAACCGCGACTACCGGGACGCCAACCTGCGGAGCATGCGGCTGGTCGCGATCTTCTCACCGGGTGTCAAGCTCATCGGGAACGTGACGATCGCGGCCGTGCTGCTGTACGGCGGCACGCTGGCCGTCCAGGGCGAGGTCACCGTGGGCGTGCTGGCGGCGTTCCTGCTCTACCTGCGCCAGTTCTACGAGCCCATGCAGGAGATCAGCCAGTTCTATAACACGTTCCAGTCGGCGGGGGCGGCGCTGGAGAAGCTCTCCGGTGTGCTGGAGGAGCGCCCTGACGTGGCCGAACCGGCCGACCCGGTCGCGCTGGACAGGCCGCGCGGCAGGATCGAGTTCCGCGACGTGGAGTTCTCCTACCTGGACGGCACCCCGGTGCTGCCCCGGCTGGACCTGGTCGTCCCCGCCGGGCAGACGGTGGCGCTGGTCGGCACCACCGGAGCGGGCAAGACCACGCTGGCCAAGCTCGTCTCCCGGTTCTACGACCCGGTGGCGGGGAGGGTGCTGCTGGACGGGGCCGACCTGCGCGACCTCGGCGAGGAGACCCGGCACGCCGCGATCGTCATGGTGACCCAGGAGAACTTCCTGTTCAGCGGCTCGGTGGCGGACAACGTCAGGTTCGGGCGGCCGGACGCGAGCATGACCGACGTGGTGGCCGCGGCCCGGGCGACCGGCGCCGACGCGTTCGTCTCGGCGCTTCCCGAGGGGTACGACACCCAGGTCGGCAAGCACGGCGGCCGACTGTCGGCCGGGCAGCGGCAACTGGTCGCGTTCGCCAGGGCGTTCCTGGCCGATCCCGCGGTGCTGATCCTCGATGAGGCGACGTCCAGCCTGGACGTCGCCGGCGAGCGGCTGGTGCAGCGGGCGATGCGGACCGTCCTGTCCGACCGGACGGCCCTGATCATCGCGCACCGCCTGTCGACCGTCGAGATCGCCGACCGGGTGCTGGTGATGGACGGCGGCAGGATCGTCGAGGACGGCCCGCCCGGCGAGCTGATCGACAGGAAGGGCCGCTTCGCCGACCTGCACCGCGCCTGGCTGGAGAGCATCTCCCAGCACGGCGACACGGCCGGCTGACCCCTCACGCGTGGTCCGGGGCGGCGGCCGGGGATCTCGTACCCGGATCTTCGACCGGGGCTGAACCTGCGCGCCGGAGCCCGCGTATCTCACGGTGGAACGGCACGAACGATCCTTCCCACCCGCACGAAAGGGGCAGTGATCTCGATGAGCACCCGGCGGTCGCGCAGACGACGGTCCCCGACCGCCACCCTGCTGGTCTCCGCCATACTGACCGCCGGGTGCTCGTCGGCGGCCGTGACACCCGCGCCCGTCGTCCAGGCCATGGGCGTGGCCGCCGGGCGCGGCGACGCGGACGTGCGGTTCTCCCAGGAGATGATCACCCATCACCGCCTGACGATCCGGCTCGCCGCCCTGGCGGAGGGCCGGACCGAGAATCCGTACGTGCGCGACCTGGCCGCCGCCCTCGCCCGGGACGAGGCGGCCGACATCGACCTGATGTCCGGCTGGCTGCGGTCCTGGAAGGCCGAGGTGCCCGAGGACACCGGGTACGCGGCGCACGCCTCGCACGACATGCCGGGAATGCCGGGAATGCCGTCGGCCGCGCAGCTCTCCTCCCTGGAGAGGCGCTCGGGAGCCTCCTTCGACAGGCTGTGGCTGACCGTGCTGGGCAGGCATCTGGGCGGCGGCGTCCAGATGTCGCAGGTCGTGATCGCGCTGGGCACGCACGAGCCGACCGCCCGGCTGGCCGGCAGGCTCGTCACCGAGCAGCGCGCCAGGATCGCGGAGATCGCCGGCAAGCTGGCCTGAGCACCGCCGCTCCCGCCTTTCCCGGCCCTGAGCACCGCCACGCCCGCCCTCCCCCGGCAGAGCCGGACACGCGAGGCAGAGCCGGACACGCGAGGCAGAGCCGGACACGCGAGGCAGAGCCGGACACGCGAACGCCCCCTCGCCGGAGCGAGGGGGCGAGGGGACGTCCGCCGGGCGAGGGTCGCCGGAGCGCCCCGCGGTGGTTCAGCTGACGGAACCGGCGGTCTCCTGCTCGGCGGCGCGGCGGCGCTCCTCGGCCTCGATCGCCTCGGTCGTCTCGTTGTCACGGTCGCGGCGGTACTCGCGCACCGAGTAGGCGATGGCCGCGGCCCAGATGACGGCGATGGTGATGTAGGCGATCGCCTGGACGCTCCCGGAGGCGTCGATCCAGTCGCTGCGCAGCAGGGTGCGCACGTTGGTCAGGATGATGACGCCGCCGACGGCGGAGCCCAGGATGCGCGGCGGGATGTGCCGGACCAGCCAGGCGGCGATGGGGGCCGCGATGACCCCGCCGATGAGCAGGACGGCCACCCAGGAGAAGTTGATGTTCTCCGAGCCGATGCCGACGAAGAAGCCGACGCTCGCGGCGATGGCGACGAGGAACTCGCTGGCGTCGATGGAGCCGATCACCTTGCGCGGCGCCAAACGGCCGCTGGCCAGGATGGCCGGGGTGCCGACCGGGCCCCAGCCGCCTCCGCCGGTGGCGTCGACGAACCCGGCCACCAGGCCGAGGGGCGCGAGGAAGCGCTTGCGCAGCGGCTTGCCCAGGTTGCCCCGCGGGAGCCCGAACGCGGTGAAGCGGATCAGGACGTAGAGGCCCAGGACGAGCAGGATGATCGACATGACCGGGGCGGCGATCTCGGTGGAGAGACCGGACAGGAAGGTGGCTCCCGCGAACGCGCCGACCGCGCCGGGGATACCGATCTTGGCGACGACCTTCCAGTCGATGTTGTTGAAGCGCCAGTGGGAGACACCCGAGGCGAGGGTGGTTCCGATCTCGGCGAGGTGAACGGTGGCCGAGGCCGCGGCCGGGTTGGTCCCGATGGCCAGGAGCAGCGTCGTCGAGGTGACACCATAGGCCATGCCCAGGCTGCCGTCGACGAGTTGCGCGGCGAAGCCGACAAGGCCTAAGAGGATGAGCGCACGCACGACGCCCCCCTTCCTGTTTTTCCTACTGTGCTGATAGGGATTATCGTGATTGAAGCGTACGGCCCCGTCAAGTCACGTTTCAAGCAGGCGTCTCACGTCATGGACATCTCCCTCACGCGGGCCTCCGGGCCCGTCCGCAGGCGGTTCGCAAGCGGGTCGCAACCGGTTCCTCCTAAAAAGGACTCCGTTCCCGTATGGTCCATCGGGCGGCCCCTGCCGGGTGCCGTCTCATCGGCCCGTCCATGAACCCCTCCGTCCGGCGCCTCCTCTCCCCCGCCGGCCGGGTCCACGCGTCCCGGGGAGAGACAGTGAGAGAGACATGCCCAGCCCTGCCCCCCTGCTCGCCGGCGTGACGATCCTGTTCGCGGCCCTGCCCTCCGGTCCGGCGTCCCCGCTCCAGACCTCGAACGCCGTCCCCGTCGCCCCCGTCGCTGTCGCCGTCGTCCGGGTCGCTCCCGCCGCCGTCCACGTGGCCGCCTCGCCCGCGGCCCTCACCGCCGTCCCCGCCGCCGTCCCCGCCGCCGTCCAGGGCGCACCCGCCGCCCGGACCGCGGGTGCCGGGGCGGCGTGCAGGCCGGGCAGCGGGCCCAGGCTCGCCGGCAGGAACCTCACCCGGGTCGCGCTGCCCGCCGACCTGTCCTGCGCCGACCTGCGCGGGGCCCGACTGGACGGCGTGGTCGTGCGCAGCGTGCTGACCCGGGCCGACCTGCGGGGCGCCTCGCTCAAGGGCGCCCGGCTCGCGCAGGCCGAGATGGCGGGGGCCAGGCTGGGCAAGGCCGACCTGTCCGAGGCCGAGCTGTACTACGCGAACCTGCGCGGCGCCGACCTGCGCGGGGCGGTCATGGACGACTCCCTGCCCTACAGCGCCCACTTCGAGGGGGCGAACCTGAGCGGCGCCACGATGGTGCGCGCCAAGACCTACGGCGCCCAGTTCGACGACGCGAAACTGGTGGGCGTCGACCTGACCGACGCCGACGCCTACAACACGGACATGCGCCGGGCCGACCTCACCGGCCTCAAGGCCGCCAAGGCCCGCATGTACGGCTCCACGCTGCTGCGGGCCGTGCTGCGGAACGCCGACCTGCGCGGCACGCAGCTGCGCCGGTCGGCGATGAACGGCGCGACCTTCAAGGGCGCCGATCTCGGCGGGGCCGACCTGAGCGACGTCACGGGCGCCCGGCTGGAGGGCAGCAAGGGCATGCCCAAGTCCCTGCCCGCCCCCGACCCCGCCTGCGAACCGGGCAGCGGGCAGCGGTACGCGGGCTGGGACCTCACCAGGGTCGCCGAGTTCCCCCGCGACCTGAGCTGCGCCGACCTGACCGGCGCCAAACTGGACGGGGTCGACCTGGGCGGGGTCAAACTGGACCGGGCGATCCTGCGCGACATCGTGGCCACCGGGGCCACGATCCGCTACGCCAAGGGGGCCGACCTGCGCGGTGCCCTGCTGGAGCACGCCAAGCTCGGCAGCGCCGAGCTCATGGGAGCCGACCTGAGCGGGGCCCGCATGTCGGGGGCCCAGTTCGGCAGCGCGAAGCTCGCCGGGGCGAACCTCACGAACGCCGAGCTGTCGGGGGCGTCGTTCGGCAGCGCCGACCTGGCCGGGGCCAGGCTGGGCGGCGCCGACCTGCGCGACACCGAGTTCGGCAGCGCCAGGGCCGACCGGGCCGACTTCACCGGTGCCAGGATGGAACGGGCCGACCTGAGCAGCGGCGAGTTCCGCGGCGCGGTCTTCCGGGGGGCGAGGATGGGCGGCGCCGACGCGCGCCACACCGAGCTGCGGGGAGCGGTCTTCGTGGACGCCGAGGTCACCGGCCTGGACACCGAGTACTCCGAGGGCGCCGACCTGTCGGGGTCGTCCAGCAGGATGGCGCCCGGCTGGGTGGTCTTCCTGGCGGTGACGGGACTGGTGGTCCTCTGGGTGCTGTTCAGGGTGATCGTGCGCGGCCGTCGCCGGGCCGGGCTCGCCAGGGCCGAGACGGCCGAGCGGGCGGTCCTGTTCGAGGACGCCCGGCGGGCCCAGGAGGAGAACGTGACGCGGCTCGGTGAGGAGATCGACCGCCTGGCCGACGGTGGCGGGGACGCCCCCGACTGGAACCGGGCCCTGGACTGCTACGACGCCGCCAAGGAGGCGCTGGCGACCGCGCACGACCTCCAGGACCTCAAGGCCGTGGACGTCATCGTGGCCCGGGGCCACAACGCCCTGGCCCGGCCGCCGGTCAGGTAGGGGTCGGGGCGGCGACCGGGCCGGGACCAGGGGGTGCACGACGGGTGTCCCGCGGTCGTGCCGCGTTTGTGCCGCGTTTGTGCCGCGTTTGTGAAGGGGCGCCGGCTCGCGCATGATTCGGGGAGGAGCCGGTCGCGAACGGGCCGGCCGCCCCCGACCAAGTGAGCGATATGACACTTCACCGAAATATCGACCCGGGCCTGGCCGTCGCCGTACGGGAGGGGGCGCTGCCCGCCCTCGACCTCGGTGGCATGAGCGTGGAGGACTTGCCCGGCCTGCGCCGGCAGATGAGCGAGGCGATCGCCATGATGGAGCCGTTCCCGCGGGACGAGCGGGTGACGATCGAGGAGCGGACGGTGCCCGGCCCCGACGGCGCCCCCGACGTCCGGCTGCGGATCTACCGCCCGGCCTCCCCCGCCGGGACGACGCCCGCCCTGTACTGGATCCACGGCGGCGGCATGATCTTCGGCCAGATCGAGATGGAGGACCCGCGCCTCAGCCACTACGTCGTCGAGCTGGGGTGCGCGGTCGTCTCGGTGGACTACCGCCTGGCGCCCGAGCATCCGGACCCCGCGCCGGTCGAGGACTGCTACGCCGGGCTGGTGTGGGTCGCCAAGAACGCCGCCGAGCTGGGCGTCGACCCGGCGCGCGTCGCGGTCGGGGGGATCAGCGCCGGGGGCGGCCTCGCCGCCGGGACCGCGCTGCTGGCCCGCGACCGCGGCGGCCCGGCCGTGGCGTTCCAGCTCCTGATCTGCCCGATGCTGGACGACCGCAACACCACCCCGTCCAGCCTGGAGTTCACCGACGCCGTCGTGTGGAACCGGGCCGCGAACCTGCTGGGCTGGAAGGCGCTGCTGGGCGACCGGGCGGGCGGCGAGGACGTCTCGGTGTACGCGGCCCCGGCCAGGGCGGCGGACCTGTCGGGCCTGCCGTCGGCCTACGTCGACGTCGGCGAGCTGGAGGTGTTCAGGGACGAGTGCGCCGGCTACGCGCTGCGGCTCGCGCAGGCGGGCGTCTCCACCGAGTTCCACCTCTACCCGGGGGCCTTCCACGGCTTCGACGGGATGGTCCCCGCGGCGGAGATCAGCCGCAGGGCCGTCGCGGAGCGGCTGGTCGCGCTGCGCCGGGCCCTCTTCACCTGACGGCCGGGGATCCTCAGCCGACGGCCGGGCCCTCCTCGCCCGACGGCCGAGACGCTTCGCCCGACGGCCGGGCGCTCCACGCCCGACGATCGGGTCCTGTTCGCCTGAAGAGCAGGCCCTGTTCGCCTGACGACGGCCGGGACCGGGCGGCCCGCGTTCCACGGGCCGCCCGGTCCGGCGGTCACCAGCGGTCGTGGACCTGCGGGCGGATCAGCTCGTCGTAGATCTCCCGGACGCCCCGGAGGGTCGCCTCGGGCAGCGGGGCGGCCTCGGCGGCGGCCGCGTTGGCGCGGGCCTGCTCCGGGTTGCGGGCGCCGGGGATGACCACCGAGACGCCGGGCTGGTCGATGACCCAGCGCAGCGCGAACTGCGCCATGGTCATGCCGTGGGGCACCAGCGGGGCCAGGCGGCGTACCGCCTCCAGGCCGGTGGCGAAGTCGACGCCGGAGAAGGTCTCGCCCACGTCGAAGGACTCGCCGTGCCGGTTGTAGGTGCGGTGGTCGTCGGCGGCGAAGACGGTGGACTCGTCGTACTTGCCCGACAGCAGGCCGCTGGCCAGCGGCACGCGGGCGATGATCCCGACCCCGGCCTCGGCGGCGGCCGGGAGCACCTTCTCCAGGGGCTTGAGCCGGAAGGCGTTGAGGATGATCTGCACGGTGGCCACGCCCGGCCGGGCGATCGCGGTCAGCGCCTCGTCGCAGGTCTCCACGCTCACCCCGTAGGCGGCGATCCGTCCCTCCTGGACCAGGGTGTCGAGGGCGTCGAAGACCTCGTCGGAGGAGAAGACCGGGGTCGGCGGGCAGTGCAGCTGCACCAGGTCGAGGGTGTCGACGCCGAGGTTGGCGCGGGAGCGGTCGGTCCAGGCCCGGAAGTTGTCCAGGGTGTAGGCCGAGGGCTCCTGGGGCACGCGGCGGCCCATCTTGGTGGCCACGGTCAGGCCGGGCCTGTCCTTGATCAGCCGCCCGACGAACTGCTCGCTGCGCCCGTCGCCGTACACGTCGGCGGTGTCGACGAAGGTGACCCCCGCGTCCACGGCGGTGCCGAGGGTCCCCAGCGCCTCGTCCTCGCCGACCTCACCCCAGTCGGCCCCCAGCTGCCAGGCGCCGAGTCCCACGACGCCGATGTGCCTTCCGGTCCTGCCCAGCTCACGCTTGTCCACATCGGCGATGGTAGTCCGCGTGGCGCCGCCCGACGCCACCGCCCCGGTGCGGCACCGCAGTAGGGTCGATCGCGTCGGATCCGCCCGGCTCGGGGTTCCCCTCGCGAGCCGACACTTGAGACAGTGAGGCCATGCACGCGCTCGACGTTCTCGGCGATCCGGTCAGGCGCCGGATCCTGGAGTTGCTCGCCGACGGCGAGCGTGCGGCCGGCGAGATCAGCGCCGTGGTCCAGGAGGAGTTCGGGATCTCCCAGCCCGGCGTGTCACAGCACCTGCGCGTCCTGCGCGAGAACGGGTTCGCCACCGTGCGCGCCCAGGGGACCCGGCGCCTGTACGCCGTCGATCCCGCCCCGCTGCGGGAGGTGGACGCCTGGCTGGACCGCTACCGGCACTTCTGGACCCAGCGCCTCGACGCACTGGGCACCGAGATCGCGCGCGGGCGGCGGGCGCGCCGCGCCGGGGAGACCGGGGCCGGCGCCTCCGCCGACGTCCCGGACGACACCCGGTCGTAACGTAGCGCGAGACGGCGTCTCTATTGACGGAATCACAGGGGCGGTCTAGCGTGGTGGGAGAACCACGAGCCGCAGGAGAACGCCATGACCCAGGAAGCCGTGCCAGGCTCCGGGTCCGTCCTGTCCGGCCGCAGGGATCCGATGCGGGTCCACCCGCCGCGCAAGGGCCTTCGCCCAGGTACCGCCGCCGGGGATCCGCAGACCCCCTTCTGACTCCGGCGCGGCGGCGGGTGCCGCCGCGCGGACGTCCGCGCGACCCCTCCCGCCGTCTCCGGCCGGATCACCGCACCGCCCAGGCGGGCCCTTCCTGAGACGACCCCGAGCATTCGGAGCGCATCGACCATGACCACAGACATCTCCATGTCCCCCATCACCGGACCCTCCGCCTGGCGCGGCGACGAGCTGGCCGGATCCACCGAGTGGATCTACACCCTCGGCGACGCCGAGCGCGAGGAGCTGGAGGCCGTCGGCCGCCGGTTCGTCGAGGACGACCCCGACCTGCGCACCGTCTCCGCCGAGGGCTACCCGCTCCCGATCTCCCACGCCATGATCGACGAGTGCGCGCGGCAGATGGACTCCGGCCGCGGCTTCGTGCTGGTGCGCGGCCTGCGCACCGACGAGTACGGCGACAGGCTGGCCGGCGCGATCTTCTTCCTGATGGGCCTGCACCTGGGCACGCCGATGGAGCAGAACCAGCTCGGCGACGTGCTCGACCACGTCATCGCGACCTCCAACAAGACGCTCGACGACGCGGGCGCGCTGCCGTCGCGGGTGCGCGACCGGCTGCCCTTCCACTCCGACAGCTCCGACGTGGTCGCGCTGATGTGCCTGCGCGCGTCCAAGGAGGGCGGCTCCAGCAGCCTGGTGAGCGGCACGACGATCTACAACGAGATCCTGCGCCGCCGCCCCGAGCTCGCCCCCCTGCTCTTCGAGCCGTGGCACTGGGACTGGCGCGGCCAGGACCCCGACGCCCCCGCCGACACCTACGTCTCCCCGATCTGCAGCTACGTCGAGGGGACCTTCAGCACCTACGCGGGCAGCTCGATGATCTTCTCCGCGCAGAAGTACGACGGCGTGCCGCAGCTCACCGACGCGCAGGTCGAGCTGCTGCACCTCTACGACGAGATCACCCAGGAGCCGGGTCTCGCGCTGGACATGGACTTCCAGCCCGGTGACGTGCAGTGGCTGCTGAACTACGCCGCCCTGCACTCGCGCACCGGCTACGTCGACTGGCCCGAGCCCGAGCGCCGCAGGCACCTGCTGCGGCTCTGGCTCAAGCGCGACGTGGGCCGCCCGCTGGTCGAGGGGTTCGGCAAGAACGTGGTGAAGGAACGCGGCGAGGACGCCAGGCAGCCGCTGCCCGGCGGCAACTTCAGGATCGCCGAGGCGGTCGTGCCCAACATGGACTGGGGCAACTGACCCCGAGGATCGCACCGGAACGGCCGGCGGGACTCCCCGCCGGCCGTTCCCGCGTCCGCACACCCTCACCTCCCCGTTCTCCTCCGACCGGCCCCGGCAACCCCGTGTCCCCGCGTCCCCCGCGTCCCCCGCGTCCCCCGCGGCCCCCGGGCGCACGCTGACGGCCTCGCGCGTCACCGGCGTCCGTGAACGCCAAAAGCCGACAAAAGCCCCTTAGCGGGCTTTTGTCGGCTTTATCGCTTCATCCGGGGGTCAGGCGGCGGGCCCCTCTCAGGCCGGAGGGTCGAGCTGCCGCCGCACCTCGCCGCTGTCCCAGTAGTCGACGCGGTGCGCGATCAGGCCGTCCGGACCGACCCGGAACCTGAACACCCCGCGCACCCGCACCGTCCCGGCCCCCGGCACGGCCGGGCGGAACGACATCAGGTACGCCAGGGCCGCCCGGTCGTCCTCGGCCACCAGGTCCTCGACGTCGTAGCGCAGGTCCGCGAAGTCGGCCAGGAAGACCGTGAGGTTGGCGCGGTAACCGGCCCTGCCGGTGACGTTGCGACCCATGGCCGAGGTGTGCTCGTTGACGAAGTCCTCGCTCACGCGGGCCGCGATCGCGTCGGCGTCGTGCGCGTTGAGCGCCTCGACGTACCGCAGGACCGCGGCCCGGGTGCGCTCGGCGTCCGGGCCGGTGCCCGGGCCGGTGCTCGGGCCGGTGCTCGGGTCGGCGTTCAGGAGGGGGTCGCCCACAGCCTGCGTACCGTGTTGAAGACCTGCTGGTTGTGCGAGATCTCCACGACGTTGCCGTCGGGGTCCTTGAGCGCGCAGATGTAGCCGACCGGGTCGGGCATGTCGCGCGGCTCCCAGTGCAGGCAGCCCAGCTCGCGCGCCCGATCGGCGATGCCGTCCACGTCGGTGCGCTCGGGCACCTCGATGCCCAGGTGCGCGAACGGCGTCAGCAGTCCCAGCTGCCCGCCCTTGTCCTTGTTGAAGGAGACGAGCACCAGGACCATCGGGGTCTCGGCCTGCTTGGCGTTGGAGAGCCAGGCGCTCTCGCCGTCGGCGTCGCGGAACCGCTCGACCACCACCAGCGGGGTCAGCGAGGTGTAGAAGGCGATGGCCTTGTCGAGGTCACCGGTGGGCAGCGCGACGTGCGTCCAGCGTGCCTGGGTCAGATTACTCATGGTTTCCTCCATTTGTTCTGTTTATACCTATATGCCACTCGGGGTCCGGACGCGTCAGGTCGAACCCCGTTCGAAGGGTTGCCCCAGGGCCCTGGGTTCGCGGTGCTGGTTGGCGAAGAGCAGCATCGCCAGCAGCGCGAGCAGGTAGGGGGCGACCACGAGAAGCTGGGAGTTGAGCGTCAGGCCCAGGGCGGGCAGCGCCAGGCGCATGGCGTCGGCCAGGCCGAACAGCACGCAGCCGAGCAGGGTCCGCCCCAGCCGCCAGGCGCCGAAGATCACGGCCGCGATGACGATGTACCCGCGCCCGGCGGTCATGTTCTGGTTGAACGAGCCGACCTCGCCGACCGCCAGGTACGCGCCACCGAGACCGGCCAGCGCGCCGCACCACAGCAGCGCCTGGCGGCGGCGCAGGTTCACCCGGATGCCGGTGACGTCGGCCGCCTGCGGCTGCTCGCCGACCGCCCGCAGCTCCAGGCCCCACCTGCTGCGCTCGACCAGCCACCAGGTCAGCGGGATGATCACGATCAGCAGGTACACCGGCCAGCGCTCCACGAACAGCGGGGCGCCGATCAGCGGGATGTCGCGCAGCCAGGGGATGCTGACCTGGGCGACCTGGTGGGAGTCGAAGGAGCTGATCGTGATCAGGAAGCTGGTCAGCCCGAGCACCAGGGCGTTGAGCACCAGGCCGACCACGAAGGTGTTGATCGCCAGCCGGTGCGAGAGGTTGCCGTGCACGAAGCCGATCACCAGCCCGATCACCACGCCGGCCAGCAGCCCGGTGGTGGCGCTGCCGGTGGTGCTGGCCACGGCGATCGAGCCGAACGCCGCGCTCAGCATCATCGCCTCGAGGGAGATGTTCATGGCGCCGGCCCGCTCGGCGAGGTACTCCCCGCACGCCGCGAACGCCAGCGGCACGGTGAGCCGGATCCCGCTGGACAGGATGGTGGAGATGTCCTCTGTGCCGATCACAGGGCGACCCCCTCTGTGACGGGCGCGGGCCGCTGCTCGGCGCGCGCGGTACGGAGTCCGGACCGCCTGCGCCGGATCGCGGCGACGACGACGGGAGGGGCGACGAAGGCCAGCACGAGCAGGGCCTTGACCACGTCCACCAGGAACGGGGGCACGCCGGTCGCGGCGAGGAAGCCTCCGCCGGAGCGCAGCACGCCGAAGAGCAGGGCGACGGGGATGGTGAGCAGGGGGCGGTTGCGCGCGACCAGGGCGACCAGCAGGCCGTCCCAGCCGATGTTCATCGCGACGCCCGGCTGGAGCCGGTGCACGCCCACCGGGCTGGCCAGCAGCACCGCCCCGGCCAGGCCGGCGAAGGCGCCGGAGATGGCCAGCGCCACCCCGCCGAGGGCGTTGACCCGTACCCCGGCGTGCTTGGCGGTGAGCGGGTTGAGCCCGAGCATGGTGAGCCGGAAGCCCCACCGGGTGCGGGCGATCGCCACGGCGACGATCACGGCGCCGGCCAGGGCGAGCAGCAGCCCGCCGTTGAGCTGGAGGTCCGGGTACTCCCCCATCGAGGTGAGGAACGCGTTCGCGGGCAGCGGGTTGGACTGCGGGGAGACGATCGCGTCGCCGACCCGCGACTCCTGCAGCAGCCACGGGGTGTTCACCGAGAACGCCACGAGCTGCTGGGCGATGAAGATCATCAGCAGCGTGCTGACCACGATGTTGACCCCGCGGAGGCGGTACATCAGCGCGCTGAGCGCGGCCCAGGCGCCGCCGGCCAGCGCGGCGGTCACCAGCACGACGACCAGCAGCAGCGGCCCCGGGAGCGCCAGGCGCAGTCCCACCCAGGCGCCGAACAGGGCCCCGACGAGGACCTGGCCCTCCTGGCCGATGTTGAACACGCCCGAGCGGGCGCTGACGCACGCTCCGACGGCCACCAGCATCAGCGGCGCCGCGTACAGCAGCGTGGAGGTCCAGGCCGTCCAGTCGGCCATGCTGCCCTGGAAGAGCGCCTGCACCGAGGCGAGGGGGGACCCGCCGGTCGTGGCGATCAGCAGCGAGGCCAGGCCGAGCGCCACGATCACGGCGGCGACGGTGGCCAGGGCGGTCTGCCGGCCGGCCGCGCCGGGGGTGAGGAAGGCGAGCAGGCGGCGCCCGGAGGCGTCCGGGAGGGAAGGGGTGCGGGATTCGCTCACGCGGCCACCCCTCCCACCAGCATGCCGAGCCGCTCGGCCGTGGCCTGCCCGGTGGGGAGCACCCCGGTGATCCGGCCCGAGGAGATCACCGCGATCCGCGAGGACAGGGCCATGACCTCCTCCAGCTCGGTGGATATCAGCAGCACGGCCACCCCTTTCGACGCGACGTCGCGCAGCCGCACGTACATGTCCTCGATGGCGCCGACGTCCAGGCCGTGGGTGGGCTGCGCCGCGACCAGGACGACCGGGTGGGCCGAGAGCTCGCGGGCCAGCACGACCCGCTGCTGGTTGCCGCCGGACAGGCTGCGCACCGGCGTGTCCACCGACGGGGTGACGATGTTGAACTCGGCCACCAGGCGGCGGGCCACGGCGTGCGCCTTCTTCCGGCTGACGAAGCCCCGGCCGCTGACCGCGTCCAGGGACTTCATGACCAGGTTGTCGGCGACGCTCATGTCCAGCACCACGCCCGAGCTGTGCCGGTCCTCCGGCACGATGCCCAGGCCGGCCGCGTGCAGCGCGCCCGGCCGGTTCAGGTCGACGGGGGTGCCGGAGATCTCGACCGATCCGGTGTCGGGGGTCAGCAGCCCCGACAGCAGGTCGCCCAGCGTCGCCTGGCCGTTGCCCTCGACCCCGTACAGGCCGACGATCTCGCCGGGTGCCACGTCCAGGCTGAGGTCGCCGAGCACCCGTACGCCGTCCAGGGTGACGGTCAGGTCGCGCAGCCGCAGCGCGGGCACCCCCGCCTCGCCCTGGCCCGTGCCGTCCGTGTCGCCGGAGCGGGCCGTCTCCGGCCCGCCGGCCGCGGGGTTCTCGACCGGCAGCATGCCCAGCGCCGCGGCCTCGGCCCCCAGGGAGACCTCCCTGCCGACCATCTGCCTGGCCAGCTCCTGCGGGCCGGTGTCGGCGGTGGCGCTGTGGAAGACGACCCTGCCCCTGCGCAGCACGGTCACCCGGTCGGTGGCCGCGGTGATCTCCGCCAGCTTGTGGCTGATCAGGATGACCGCGCGGTTCTCCGAGCGGACCACCCGGCGCAGCACGCCGAACAGCTCCGCCGACTCGGCCTGGGTGAGCACCGAGGTCGGCTCGTCGAGGACGAGCACCGAGGGGTCGCGGCGCAGGCACTTGATCAGCTCGACCCGCTGCCGCTCGCCGGCCGAGAGCCGCGAGACCCGGGCCAGCGGGTCGATCGGCAGGCCGTAGCGGGCGGAGACCTCCCGCACCTGGTCGCAGGCGGCGGCCCTGTCGATCCTGCCGGTGTCGCCCAGGATGACGTTCTCCCAGACCGTGAGCGGGTCGATCAGGCTGAAGTGCTGGTGCACCATGCCGATGCCGAGCGCCACGGCCTCCTGCGGGCTGGCGATGTCGACGGCGCCGTCATGGTGCAGGATGCTTCCGGCGTCCCGGTGGACCAGGCCCAGCAGGATCTTCATGAGCGTCGACTTGCCGGCCCCGTTCTCCCCGAGCAGGCCGTGGATCTCGCCCTGGTGCACGGCGAGGTCCACGGCGTCGCAGGCGACGACCGGACCGTAGCTCTTGCTGATTCCCCGCAGTCGCAGCGCGGGTGGCGGCGGGGTCAGCTCCCTCGCCGGTTCGTCGTCCGTCATCTCAGGAACCGAGCTTCTTCACTGTCGCCTTGGTGTCGATCTTCTTGCTGCCCACGTCGGCGATGAAGGTCTCCAGCTTCTTCTGCTGGTCGGGGGTGGGCTTGCAGATCTTCACCGTGGGGAACGGGTCGACGCCCAGCGTCCAGACCTTCTCCACGCCCATCTGCAGCTTCGCCTTGGAGAAGTCCTCCAGGGCGGCCCTGAAGTAGTCGCCGGGGCTGAACAGCACCGAGATGTCGAAGACCGGCTTGGTGGAGGCGCAGCGGTCGGTGCCCGGGGTGAGGGTGAGCACGTCCTTGCTGTTGGCCAGCTCCGCCGAGGCGTCGGTGGCGCCGCCCAGGTAGGGGTAGATGACCTTGACGCCCTGGCTGATCTGGGCCTGGGTGGCCTCCTTGGCCTTGGCCGAGTCGTTGAGGTCGCCGGTGAAGGTCGTCACCATGGTGCCGTTGGGGACCACCAGCTTGATGCCCGCCCTGAACGCGGCGGCCGCCTGGGTGGTGAAGTCGGCCTCGGGGCCGGTCACGAAACCGGCCTTGGTCTGACCGGCGTCCTTCATGACCAGGCCGGCCGCGTACCCGGCGGCGAGCATGCTCTGGTCGGCCTCGTCGGTGGAGAGCACGATCTTCGGGGTCTGCTGGATGTTGTCGGACGAGGGCACGTACCAGGCGGTCTTCGCGCAGACCGGCTCCTCCGAGGCCGGGATCGCGTCCCGCAGCTCCGAGGCGCCCAGCGCCACCATGTCGACCTTCTGCTGGCACAGCGCCCGCGCGGCGTTGAGCGCCTCGCTGGTGTTGACGCTGCCGCGCTTGATGATCGTCCAGCCCTGCGCGGTGGCGAACTCCTGGGCGGTGTCGACGAAGCTCTGGTAGTAGCCCTTGTCGTTGATGTCGCCGGGGCTCAGCACCCCGATGACGACCTTGCCGTCGCCGTTGACGTCGGGCTGGCCCGCGAGCACGGTGCCGCCGTCGGTCTTGGCGCCCGCGTCGCTGGGGGCGGCGGCCGGGGCCGGCGCCGTGGCGTCGTTGCTCGCGCAGCCGGCCAGTGCCAGCGCGCTCAGGCACGCGGTCAGTGCGGCCGTGGCCCGGCCCGTTCGATAGTGTGCGGCCATGACGATCCTCTCGATCTGATGCACGCGCGCCGCCCGACGGCGCGCAAGGGGGACGAAGCTTTGTCGCCGGCGGGGATGCGGGCTTTGCCGAGCCCCTCCCCCGCCCGCGAGGCGGGTCAGGCGAGCACCTCCTCCTCGCCGGCCGGCAGGTCGGCGTAGGCGACGCGTTCCTGGTGGAAGACCGTCTCCTCGGTCGCCGCGACGAACCAGGGGAACCCCATCCGTCCGACGGCGTGCACCTTGGTCGGGTCGATCCTGCCGGGGGAGGACATGATCGATTCGTCCGCGGTGATGCAGACCACCTCGGCGATCACGATGTGCACCCCCGAGAAGCAGGAGGTCGGGTCGCCCCGGTCGATGACCTCGCGCACCCGGCACTCCAGGTGGGCGGGGCTGCCGGCCAGCGAGGGCGGCGCCACGACCGCCGACGGCACGGTGTTCCAGCCCACGAGCCCGGCCTCGTCCACGCCGGCCGGGTACTCCCTGGCCACCGTCTCGATGTGCTCGGCCAGGGCCGTGGTGGTCACGTTGATCACGAACTCGCCCGAGGCGCTGATGTTGACCCAGCTGTCCTTGGGCTCGTCCGTCGCCTCCCTGACCGTGCCGATGGTGACCGCGACGAGCGGGGGCTCGCCGCAGATCGGCATGTAGTAGCTGAACGGGGCGACGTTCACGGCGCCCTCGGCGTCCAGCGTCGTGATCATCGCGATCGGACGCGGTACCACGAGCTGGGAGAGCAGCCCCTGCTTCTGCGCCGGCGTCCGGCCGGCGAGGTCGATGATCATCCGCGTACTCCCTGGATGTGGTCTTCCGCCGGCAGGGTCTGCCAGCGGTGCGGGACCTCGATGCCGGTCCGCGCGAGGAGCGCGGCGGAACGTTCCCGCGCCTCCTTCGCGAGGGCGCCGAGGTCGACGGTGGTGATCCGGCGGTCGCGCACGACCACCCGGCCGTCGACGAGGACGTCGCGGACGGTGTGGCTGGGGGCGCCCCAGACGAGGTGGGTGGCGAGGTCCCCGCGGGGGATCCAGGCGGGGTCGCGGGTGTCCATCACCACGAGGTCGGCGGCCTTGCCGACCTCGATCGAGCCGACCAGGTCGCCCAGGCCGACCGCGGCGGCCCCGTCGATCGTGGCCAGGGCGAACGCCCGGTCGGCGCCGAGGACGGGCCGCGTGTCGCGGTCGCGCTCCAGCGCGGCCAGCAGGCGGGCGGCGCCCAGCAGGTCGGGGGCGTCGCCGGCGTTGTGCGAGTCGCAGCCCAGGGCGACCCGGCCGCCGCGGTGGACGAGCTCGGCGTGCCGGCCGGCGCGGGCGTACCCCTGGCCCAGGCGCAGGTACGCCCCCGGGCAGGAGGCCACCGCGGTACGCGTCTCGACGAGGGCGTCGAGCTCGGCGTCGTCCAGCCAGACGGCGTGGCCGAGCACCAGGTCGGGACCCAGCACGCCGAGGTCGCGCAGGTGCAGCACCGGCCGGGTGCCCGAGCGGCGGGCGTAGGCGTGGACGTCGGCCTCGCCCGGCGAGATGTGCCAGGTCAGGCCGACCCCCAGCCGCGCGGCCAGCTCGGCGGCGCCGGCGAACAGCTCGTCGCTCGCCAGGTCGTGGCCGACCAGGGTGACCCAGCCGGTGACGGTCCCGCCGGGCGGCAGCGCCCGTACGGTCTCCTCCTGCAGGGCCAGGGTCTCGGCGGCGGGCAGCGCGTGGACGGCGCCGGGCACGTCCCAGCCCCAGCGGCCGACCCGGGCGCGGACGCCGGCGGCGCGCAGGCCCGCGGCGACCCGCAGCGGGTGGGCGACCGTGCCCGGCTCCAGCAGGGTGGTGACCCCGCGCAGCAGCGACTCGGCGGCGGTCAGGGTGGCCGACAGCTCGTCGTCGTCGCCGGTGACCTTGCCGTGCAGCGGGACGATCCAGTCGAAGATCGACTCCTGGGAGTCGATGTCGTCCGGGATCATGCTGCGGACCAGCGGGTCGGCGGTGGTGTGCTGGTGGGCGTTGATCAGGCCGGGGATGACGACGCAGCCGTCCGCGTCGAGCTCGGGGGTGCCGGGGAAGGCCTCCCGCAGCACGGAGGCGGGGCCGATCGCGGCGATGCGCCCGGCGGCGACGGCCACGGTGGCACCGGTGACCACCTCGCGGCGCGGCGACATCGTCACCACGTCCCCGCCGACGATCAGCAGGTCGGCGGCGGAACCTCCGCGTCCCGGCCCGGGGGCGGGGTGGGCGCGCGGCGCGTTCACGGCCGCACCAGGACCCTGCCGACCAGGTCGCGCGAGCCCTCCAGGTCGAAGGTCTCGTACAGGTCCTCCAGGCCGCACTCGGCGGCGCGGACGGTGCGCAGGCCGCCCGCGGCGTACGCGGCGAGCATGGCGGAGAAGTCGGCCGGGGTGTAGGCGCCGGCGCCCAGCAGGCGGATCCCGCGGTGGTACATCTCGGCGAGGGAGAGCGTGACCTGGTCGCCGCCGGTGTTGCCGAAGGTCACCAGGCGCCCCCCGATCCGCAGGCAGTCCAGCGACCGGCGCCAGGTGGCGGCGCCCACGTGGTCGAGGACGACGTCGGCGCCCCGGCCGCCGGTGTGCTCGCGGACGGCGTCGGCCAGCGGCTGGTCGTTGCGCACCAGCAGGTCCGCGCCGAGCCCTGCGGCCACGGCGAGCTTCTCGTCGTTGCCGGCCACCGCCACCACCCGGGCCCCGGCCCGCGTGGCGAGCTGGATCGCGGCGATGCTCACCGAGCCCGCGGCGCCCTGGATCACCACGACGTCACCGGCGCCGATCCCGGCGACGGTGTGCACGGCGTGCCAGGCGGTGCTCCACGGCGTGGGCAGGCAGGCGGCCTCGTCGAGGCCGACGTGGCCGGGCACGGGGTGCGCCAGGTGGGCGGGGACGGCCACGAGCTCGGCGTAGCCGCCCGGAACGTTCCCGCCGATCACCCGCAGGCCGGCGCAGTGGCCGCTGTCGCCGGCCAGGCAGTGCGGGCAGGTGCCGCAGCCCAGCGTGGGGTCGACCACGACCCGGTCGCCGGTACGGGCCGTGGTGACCGCGCTCCCGGCCGCCGCCACGGTCCCGGCGATGTCCATGCCGGCGATGTGCGGCAGGCTGAAGCCGGGCAGGATGCCGGGGCCCCGGCGCTGGAGCAGGTCGAGCCGGTTGAGGGCGCACCCGTCGACCTGGACGACCACGTCGAGCGGGCCGGGCTCGGGATCGGCGACCCGCTGGACGCTCACCGCCTCCGGACCGCCGAAGGCCGTCTGGACCAGTGCTCGCACGCTACCCTCCAAGCGATCGTAATTCACGATGGCGTCTCGCATTGTGATTCTGGGTCGCAATGCGTCGTACTCTGCCTCCGCTCCGGGGACCTGTCAATGCCTCCGGAGCCAACTGCTCCCCGCGTCACACGCTTGTTACATCCGCGTCTTCCGCGATCGATATCCGCAGGTTGGAACGGTCCCGCTGCGGGCCGCCGGGTGATGACCGGAGGCGGCCCCGGACCGGGGCCCAGAGCCGGGGGCCGGACCGGAGCCCGGGCCAGGGCCCGGCCGGATGCCCGGCAGAGGCCCCGGCGGCGGGTTTCCCTGCGGCCCGTCGAAGCTCCCGGGGACGGCCACGCGCCGTTCCCGGCGGCCCCTCAGCGCGGGGGCGTCCCGTCGAGCAGGCGGATGGCGACCGCCTTCTCCTGGGTGTACTCCCGCATCGCCGCGTATCCCCCGCCCCGGCTGAACCCGCTGTCCCTCTGCATGTTGAAGGGGAAGCCGATGACCCCGGCGTCGGCGAACTGGTTGACCGACACCTGGCCGGAGCGTACCTCCTGCGCCAGGCGCAACGCCCGCGAGACGTCGCCGGTCCAGATGCAGGCCAGCAGCCCGAAGTCGGTGTCGTTCATCATCTCCAGCGCCTGGCGGGTGCCGGAGAACTCCTGGACGGCGAGGACCGGGCCGAAGACCTCCTGCCGGGACAGCCGGGAGCGCGGGTCCACGCCGTCGAAGAGCGAGGGCTGGACGAACCAGCCGCCGCCCTCCCCCTCGGCGGCGGGGCCGCCCCCGGTGACCAGGCGGGCCCCCTCGGCGGGGGCGCCCTCCAGGAAGCCGAGCACCCTGCGGTACTGGGCCTCGTTGACCAGCGGCCCCATGTCGAGATCGGCGTCCCACGGCCCGACCCGGACGGCCCGCATCAGGGCGGCCACCCGCTCCACGACCTCCCCGGCGACGGAGGACTCCACCAGCAGCCGGGAGCCGGCGTAGCAGTTCTGCCCGGCGTTCTCGGTGATGGAGCCCACGATCGCCGGGATCGCGACGTCGAGGTCGGCGTCGGCGAAGAGCACGTTGGGCGACTTGCCGCCCAGCTCCAGCTTGACCGGGACCAGGTTCTCGGCCGCGGCCCGCATGATCGCGCGGCCCGTGGTCGTGGAGCCGACGAAGCTGATGTGGCCGACGCCGGGGTGGGAGGTGAGCGCGGCGCCGGCGTCGGCGCCGACCCCGGCGAGCACGTTGAGCACGCCGGGCGGGAACCCGGCCCTGCGGGCCAGCTCGGCGAGCGCGAACGGCGCCAGCGGCGCCACCTCCGACGGCTTGAGCACCACCGTGTTGCCCGCCGCCAGGGCCGGCGCCACGTTGGCCGCGGTGAGCACCATGGGAACGTTCCAGGGGATGATGACGGCGCAGACGCCGTACGGCTCCTGCAGGGTGTATCCGAGGTAGTCGGGGGTCCGGGTGGGCAGCGTGACACCGGTGAGCTTGTCGGCGGCGCCGGCGAAGTACTCCACGATGCCCTGGGCGATGAAGACGTTCGTCCGGCCGCCCGAGAGCGGCTTGCCGACGTCCATGGCCTCCAGCCGGGCCAGGTCCTCCATGTGCTCGCCGATCAGCTCCGCCCAGCGGTGCAGCAGCCTGCCGCGCTCGGAGGCCGAGGTCGCGGCCCAGCCGGGGAAGGCCCGCCGGGCCGCCGCGACGGCGTCGCCGACGTCTCCGGCACCGGCGCGGGCCACCGTCTGGAGGGTCTCACCGGTGGCCGGATCGACGACGGGCAGCTCGCCGGCGTCCCGGGCGGCTGTCCACTCGCCGTCGACGAGCTGCTGGGCGGGTGGGATGAGGAGTTCGGCCATGATGGGAATCCTTGACCCCTTCCGTTCTGCATGTCAAGATGCCATCTCGTTTTATGAAAACACTTGGGGGGTCCGTGCGCATCACCGCCGCCGTTCTGGAGACCGCCGGGGGGCCCTTCGTCCTCCGGGACGTCGATCTTGAGGAGCCCCGGGCCGACGAGGTGCTGGTCCGCGTGGTCAGCACCGGCATCTGCGGCACCGACCTGGAGTTCGCCGGGTTCTTCCCCACCCCCGCCGTGCTGGGCCACGAGGGCGCCGGGATCGTCGAGCGGGTCGGCTCGCGGGTCACCTCCGTCTCCCCCGGTGACCATGTGGCGATGAGCTTCACCTCCTGCGGGGCCTGCCCGGCCTGCCTGACCGGCTCCCCGGCCTACTGCCGCGACTTCGACGCCCTCAACTTCGGCGGCCACCGGGCCGACGGCTCCTCGGCGCTCTCGCTGGACGGCGCCCCGGTCAACGCCCACTTCCTGGGCCAGTCCTCCTTCGCCACCCACGTCGTGGCCCCCGAGCGCGCCGTCGTGCGCGTCGGCGCGAGCCTCGACCTGACCCATGTCGGCCCCTTCGGCTGCGGCCTGCAGACCGGCGCGGGCGGGGTGTTCAACGTGCTGCGCCCCGGCCCCGGCTCCTCCATCGCCGTCTTCGGGGCCGGCGCGGTGGGCGTGGCGGCGATCATCGCGGCGTCCCTCAGCGGCTGCTCGGTCGTGGCGGCGGTCGACGTCAACCCGGCCAAGCTGGAGGCGGCCCGCTCCTACGGCGCGACGCACACGGTCGACTCCTCCGCCGCCGACCCGGCCGCCGCGCTGCGCGAGATCGCCCCGCACGGGTTCGAGTTCACCGTCGACACCACCGGGCGCCAGGAGGTGCTGCGCACCGCCGTGGAGGCACTGGCCCCGCTCGGCCGGTGCGGCGTGATCGGCGTGGGCCCCAGCCAGGACATCAGCCTCGACTGGCGCAGCGTCCTCAACGGCCGCACCGTCACCGGCATCATCGCCGGCTCCAGCCTGCCGCAGGTCTTCCTGCCCCGGCTGCTGGACCTGTACGCCGCGGGCCGCTTCCCGGTGGAGAGGATGATGACCACCTACCCCTTCGAGCGGATCGGCGACGCGATCGCCGACCTACGCGCCGGAACGACCGCCAAGGCCGTCCTGACCTTCTGACCTCGCGACATCCTTCCGCGGCGACGTGATGTCGCTGCGACATGCGAGACGTTGTCTCGTGATCCGCATCGGGTTAGACTTCCCGGACCCAGAACACCCAGTGGCGCGGCTGGGCAACACCGCGCATCGTTCGTATGGATATGGGGCCTGTGCGCCATGACCCAGCAGACTGAGTTCGACCACCACTCCGCGGCCTGCACCGCCGATCCGGTCGACTACTACCGGTCCTTCCGCGAGCAGTGCCCGGTCGGCAGGACCGAGGCCCACGGCGGATTCGTCTACACGACCCGCTACGCCGACGTGGCCAGGATCGCCCGCGACGACGACACCTTCTCCTCCTCCCGGGCCTCCTCGGGCGTCGACCGGGTCGCGATCGTCATCCCCAGCGGGCCCGGCCTGGAGCAGTACCCGATCGAGCTGGACCCGCCGGAGTCCACCGGGTACCGCGACCTGATCAACCCGCTGCTCACCCCGGACGCCGTCGACGCGCTCCGGCCGATGATCGCCCGGCACGCGACGCGCGTCGTCGACGCGTTCGTCGAGCACGGCTCGGCCGACTTCGTCCGTGACCTGACCAACCCGCTGCCCGCGGCGGTCACCCTGGACTGGCTGGGCTTCCCCGAGGAGGACTGGGCCCGCCTGGCCGGCCCGATCCACGACATCTTCGCCGCGCCCGCCGACAGCGATCGGGCCCGCCGGGGCGCCGAGGGCCTGGCCTACATGGAGCGGCGGATCCGCGAGATCGTCCGTCAGCGCCGGGCCGAGCCGACCTCGGACGCGACGAGCGTCCTGGCCGCGCGGACCGGCCCCGACGGCCTCCCGTACGGCGAGGACGAGCTGGTCTCGGTGATCGGGCTGCTCATCGCGGGCGGCGTGGACACCACCACCTCGCTGACCGGCTCGGTGCTGGTGCACCTGAGCCGTCACCCCGACCAGCTCCGGCGCCTGATCGACTCGCCCGACCTGCTCGACTCGGCGACCGAGGAGTTCCTGCGGGCGTTCGCCCCCTCGCAGTCCATGGCGCGCACGGCGCGCGCCGACACCGAGATCGGCGGCTGCCCGGTACGGGCCGGCGAGCGCGTGCTGATCCCGTGGGTGGCCGCCAACCACGACCCGGCCGTCTTCCCCGACCCGGCCGAGGTGCGCCTGGACCGGGACGCCGCGCGCCACCTCAGCTTCGGTATCGGCACGCACCGCTGCGCCGGGGCGCACCTGGCCCGCGCCATGTTCCGCGAGATGATCACCCAGGTGCTGACCCGGCTGCCCGCTTTCCGGGTCCTGGAGGAGGGGCTCGTCGCCTATCCCACCCGGGGCAACCAGTCCGGCTGGGACGCGATCCCGGCCGTCTTCCCGGCCGGCCCCCGGCTGGGCTCCGGCACCGCGTCCGGTTCCGCGTCCGGTTCCGGCGCCGTCGGGGCGCCGCTCTTCGGGCAGGCCGTCTCCTTCGAGGCCGTCGTCGTCGGGACCGAGCCGGTCGCCGACGGCGTGCTGGCGCTGACCCTGGCCAGGGCCGGCGGCGGCGACCTTCCCGCCTGGGAGCCCGGCGCGCACCTGGAGTTCCGCCTGCCCTCGGGCCGCGTCCGGCAGTACTCCCTCTGCGGCGACCCGGCCGAGCGGGACCGCTACCGGGTGGCGGTGCTGCGCGAGGAGAACGGCCGCGGCGGCTCCGCCGAGATGCACGAGATCGCCCGCGAGGGCGTCGTCGTCGGCGTGCGGGGGCCGCGCAACCACTTCCCGCTGGTGCCCGCCGACGACTACCTGTTCGTCGCGGGCGGCATCGGCGTCACGCCGATCCTCGCCATGGCACGGGCCGTCGCCCTGCGGGGCGCCGCCTTCCGCGTCCTGTACGGGGGGCGCTCCCGCGCGACCATGGCCTTCCGCGACGAGCTGGCCGGGTACGCGGGCGATCGCGCCGAGCTGGTCCCCCAGGACGAGCTCGGCCTGCCCGACCTGGCCGCCGTCCTGGCCGCGGCGGGTCCCGCCACCGCGATCTACTGCTGCGGCCCGGCCGGGATGATCGAGGCGGTCGAGCGGGCCTGCGAGCGGCTGGGCCTCACCGGGCGGCTGCACGTGGAGCGCTTCGGCGCCGGGGACGACCTGGAGACGGTCTTCGACCCGGCGGCCAACACCGCCTTCGACGTGCACCTGGCCCGAACCGGGCGGACCGTGCGGGTCCGGCCCGACCAGCGGCTCATCGAGGCGGTCCGCGAGGCCGTCCCCGGCCTGTCCTACGACTGCGAGAAGGGCTACTGCGGGGCGTGCGAGACACGGGTGCTGGCGGGAACGCCCGAGCACCGCGACTCGCTGCTCACCGCCGAGGAGCGGGAGGCCGGGCGGACGATGATGATCTGCGTCGGCCGCTCCTGCTCACCGCGCCTCGTCCTGGACCTGTGAGGGGCCGGTCCGCGACCTGTACGCCCGTCGGGAGGCACCGTACGATGCGGCCATGCCGAATCTTGGACCGACCGAGCTGCTGATCATCCTTCTCCTGTTCGTGGCGATCCCCGCCCTGCTGATAACGGCGGCCCGGAGGGCCTCCCGCAGGTCCTCCGGGGCGCAGGTCGCTCCGGTGAAGGCGGCGGCACCGGCGCCGGGGGACCTGCGCGAGCTCGTCACCGGGCTGACCCGCCGGGGGCAGAAGATCCAGGCGATCAAGGAGTTGCGCCGTCACACCGCGCTCGGCCTGGCCGAGGCCAAGGCGGTCGTCGACGCGGTGGAGGCGGGGCACGACATGTGGGGCCACCCCCTGATGGCCCGGTTCCGGCCCGTGAATCCCGTGACCACGCCCCACACCGGCACGAACGGGGCCGGAGACCTGGCGAGCCGGGTGCGCGCGCTCAAGGCCGCCGGACGCGCCGAGCAGGCGGTCCACCTGGTACGCGGCGAGACCGGCATGGGCGAGCGCGAGGCGGTGCTGTTCGTCGAGTCGCTCTGAGGCGGTGGACGCGGGGACGGCGGGCCCTCGGCCGTCCGTCCGCCCGGCCTCTCGATACAGCGGCCGCTCCGCCCGGCCTCTCGGCACGGCGGCCGCTCCGCCCGGCGGCTCGGTCGGAGCGGCCGTTCGATCCGGCGGCTCGGTCATAGCGGCTCGGTACAGCGGCCGTTCAGTTGCCCAGTGGTTCGACGTAGCGGCCGTCGAAGTGGAGCGAGCTCTGGCTGGCGAGGCCGCTGTAGGCGTACTCGACGCCCACCAGGGCCACGTGCTCGCCCACCCTGAACTCCAGGGCCTTCTTGCTCATCAGCAGGCGGCTCTCCTCCACGACCTGGCCGTCGAGCTTCACCACGATCTTGCCGGTCATGGAGCTGTGCTCGACCTCGATGTCGCGTTCCTGCCCGTCGACGTCCAGGCGCCAGACGTTGTTCGCTTCGCTCATGCTCGCTCCCGTGTTCTCGCCGGATCACGGCCCTGACCGTGGCCCGCACCTGGACGGTCCCTTACCGGCTTTGCCGGATATATACATTTCGCCAGGCTAAAAGTCTCCGTGGGAACGCGACGAGCGCCGGACGGGAACGTGGCGAGAAGACCGCGAGGACGAGCCGGAGCGGCCCTGGGCTCCGGAGCCGAACCGGGCCGGGCCGAGCCGGACCGAGCCGGACCGAGCCGAACCGGCCGGGGCCGGGACCCGGGCGGACCGGGTCCCGGCACCGGCGCGCCGCCCGGCCACCGGGATACGTGACCCGGTGACCGGTGAGCCGGTCAGGTGGTCAGGCGGCCGTGCCGAGCATCCCGTTCGGGTCGAGGACGAACTTGGACGCCGCGCCCTGGTCGAAGTCCTCGTACCCCTTGGGCGCCTGCTCCAGCGGGATCGGCACCGCGTTGACCGCCTTGGCGATCTGCACCTTGTCGTGCAGGATCGCCTGCATCAGCCGGCGGTTGTAGCGCATGACCGGGGTCTGGCCGGTGGTGAAGGAGAGCGACTTGGCCCAGCCCAGGCCGAACTGCAGGGAGAGCGACCCGTGCTTGGAGGCCTCGTCGTGGGCTCCGGGGTCACCGGTCACGTACAGGCCCGGGATGCCGAGCGCCCCGCCCGCACGGGTGACCTGCATGAGCGTGTTGAGCACGGCGGCGGGCTGCTCCTCCCCGGAGCTCGCGCCGTGACCGCGCGCCTCGAAGCCGACGGCGTCGACGGCGCAGTCGACCTCCGGCTCGCCGAGGATCTGCTCGATCTGGTCCGGCAGCTCCCCCTGGGACACGTCCGCGGTCTCGCAGCCGAAGCTGCGGGCCTGCTCCAGGCGTTCCTTGTTCAGGTCGCCGACGATCACCGCGGCGGCGCCGAGCAGGAGCGCGGAGACGGCCGCGGCCAGCCCGACCGGACCGGCGCCCGCGATGTAGACGGTCGATCCCGGCCCCACCCCGGCGGTGACACAGCCGTGGAAACCGGTCGGGAAGATGTCGGTGAGCATGGTCAGGTCGAGGATCTTCTCCATCGCCTGGTCCCGGTCGGGGAACTTCAGCAGGTTCCAGTCGGCGTAGGGGACCAGGACGTACTGGGCCTGCCCGCCGACCCAGCCGCCCATGTCGACGTAGCCGTACGCCGAACCGGGCCGGTCGGGGTTGACGTTCTCGCAGATCCCGGTCTTGCCCTCCTTGCAGTTGCGGCAGCGGCCGCAGGCGATGTTGAAGGGCACCGAGACGAGGTCGCCCACCGAGACGAACTCCACGCCCGGACCGACCTCGACGACCTCGCCGGTGATCTCGTGACCGAGGATCAGCCCGTGCGGGGCGGTGGTGCGGCCCCTGACCATGTGCTGGTCGCTGCCGCAGATGTTCGTCGCGACGGTCTTGACGATCGCGCCGTGCGGGACCTTGCGTCCCACGTTGGCCGGGTTGACCCCTGGCCCGTCCTTGAGCTCGAACTCGGGGTAGTCGATGTTCTCCACCGTCACCTTGCCCGGCCCCTGGTACGAGACGGCCTTGTTGCTCGGCATGACGTCCTCCCTTTCCCTCGTGGTGCCCTTCCGCGCGCGGTCGCTGCCTGCGGGGGGTGAGGGGGGGTCCGTGACGACCGGGTCCGGGCCGGGAACGATCGTTCCCGGACATGGTGCTCCACGCATGGTTCTCCCCGTTTTCACTGCGTTTCCCACCCTGTACCTGGGGTTTTCAGCACCCCCGGGGAGATCCGGCGCCCCCGTCCGGCCCCGGCACCGGGCGCTCAGGAGGTCCGGTCCCCGGCCATCCGGGAGAGCACGGCCCTCCCGGGCACCCCCGGGAGTCCGGAACCCCTGATGTTCAGAGGGTCCGGCACCGCCTGAGGACGCCGTCGAGCCGCTCGGTGAACCCGCGCCGGTCGAGGTGCTCCAGGAGCGGCACCGCGACCCTGCGGCTGGTGCCGAGGGCCTGCCTCGCCTGGCTGACCGTGAACGGCTGCGGCAGCCGGGCGAGCACCCGCGCGGCCCGGGCGTCCGCGCCGGGCAGCAGCACGATCCCCTCGGCCACCCTCAGCAGCGCCCCCGCCCGTACGGCCGCCGCCACCTCGCGGGGCCCCAGCCCCAGCCGGGCCAGGCGGTCCGCCTCCGGTGCCCGGAAGGGGCCAGAGGCCAGGTCGGCGCCGAGCCGTTCGACGGCGCGGGCAACCGGCGCGGGCAGCCCGGCCTGTCCGGTCCGTCCGGCCTGGTCGGTCACCAGCCGCCCTCCGGCCAGGGCGAGCGGGGGCCGGACCAGTGCCGCGACCAGCCGCCGCTCGGGCAGGCCGAGCTCGTGGCGGGCCGCCTCCACCGGCATGCCGGGCTCCAGCGGGTGCGCCGCCGCGTACCGCCGCACCACCTCGGGCAGCCGCTCCCCCAGCCCCGACCAGTACGCCGGATCGGCGTGCCAGTCGGCGCAGACCGGCCCGGTCCCGGGGGCTCGGCCCAGGGCGCGCAGCTCGGCGGCGCGCAGCAGCAGATGGGTGCCGAGCAACGAGGCCGCGTCCGGTACGGCCCGGGCCAACCGCGCCGCCCGCTCCCGTGCCGCGCCCCGGCGGCGCAGCTCGGGCGGGCGGGGGTCGAGCACCCGGGCCCCTGCCAGCACCCGCGCCTCGCCTCGGCTGCGCCCGGGATCGCGCAGCAGCAGCACGTCACCGGCGTGCAGGGGCAGCGGCCGGGCCAGGCGGAGCCGGGCGATCCGCCCGCCGAGCGGCCGCACCGAGCAGATCACCGCGGCGGAGCCGAGGTGCGCGGTCAGCCGCCCCGGCAGGTCCGCCGCCCCCCACCCCGCGCCGGGACCCGCGGAGACGTTCTCTCCCGGGTGCCCCGCCGATCCCGGCGGTTCCGGCGGTCCTGGAGGCCCGGCCGGGCTCAGCCGCACGTCGACCAGGTCGGTACGCGTCCACGCGCCCGGGGTGACCAGGGCCGTGCCGCGCTCGACGGGCCCCGGGCAGCGCAGGTTGAGCGCGACCCTGGCCACGCCGTTCACCGAGGTCACCGGCTCCTTCAGGCACTCCAGCGCCCGGACGCGCGCGGGGGTGTCGCCCAGGAGCAGCTCGTCCCCGGCCGAGACGGTGCCCGCGGGCAGCGTGCCGGTCACCACGGTCCCGCTGCCGCGCACGGTGAACACGCGGTCGATCCAGAGCCGTACCGGCGCGGCGGGGTCGGCCGGAGGCAGGGCCGCCACCAGCCGGTCCAGCGCCCGCCGCAGCTCGTCGAGGCCCTGGCCGGTGCGCCCGCTCACGGCCAGCGCCTCGACCCCGGCCAGGCCGCCCGCGGCCAGCCGGTCCCGTGCCGTACGGGTGGCGGGGGCGGGGTCGGCGAGATCGGCGCGGGTCACCACGAGCAGGCCGTGCCGCACGCCCAGCGCCTCCAGCGCCACCAGGTGCTCCTCCGACTGCGGCATCCAGCCCCCGTCCGCCGCGACCACGAACACGACGGCCGGGGCCGGGCCTGCCCCGGCCAGCATGGTGGCCAGGAAGCGTTCGTGGCCGGGCACGTCGACGAAGGCCAGCCGCTCCCCCGAGGGCAGCGTCGTCCAGACGTGGCCGAGCTCGATCGTCAGGCCCCGCCGCCGCTCCTCCTCCAGCCGGTCGGGCTCCATCCCGGTCAGCGCCCGTACCAGCGTGGACTTGCCGTGGTCGACGTGTCCTGCGGTGGCGACGACGTGCATCAGGCGTCCGCCCCCAGGACCGCCCGCGCCACGTCGCCGTGGGCTCGCAGGACCACCCGCGCCACGTCGTCGTCGGCTCCGGCGGGCACGGCGCGCAGGTCCAGCAGCAGGCGGCGGCCCTCCACCCGGCCCACGACCGCGGGGTCGCCGGTCCGCAGGGGGCGGGCGAACCGCTCGGGCAGGCTGAGCGCGGCGCTCGGCAGCCTCACCCCGGGCGCCCCGCCCCCGCCCACCGCGGCCTCGCTGGGCACGGCGCGAGCGTCGATCCCGGCCTCGGCCAGCCGCCGGGCGAGCGCGCCGGCGCGCTCGCGCAGCATCTCGGGGTCGGCGCGCAGCGCCTGCCGGACCGGGCTTTCGGGACCGCGCAGGGTGGCCTCCAGCGCGGCCAGCGTCAGCTTGTCCACCCGCAGCGCGCGGGCCAGGGGGTGCCGCCTGCACCGCTCGACCAGGTCGCGGCGGCCCAGCAGCAGCCCGGCCTGCGGCCCGCCGAGCAGCTTGTCCCCGCTGGCCGTGACCAGGGCGGCCCCGGCCGCCAAGGCGCTCGCCGCGTCGGGTTCGCCGGGCAGCAGCGGCTCGCGCGCGAGCAGGCCGGAGCCGATGTCGGCCACCACCGGCACGCCGAGGCCGGAGAGCTCACCGACCCCGGCCGAGCCGGTGAAGCCCTCGACCCGGAAGTTCGACGGGTGCACCTTGAGGACGAACCCGGTCCCTGGGCCCACCGCCGCGCGGTAGTCGGCGCAGGAGGTGCGGTTGGTGGTGCCCACCTCGCGCAGCCTGGCACCGGTGGAGACGAGCAGGTCGGGGATGCGGAACCCGTCGCCGATCTCCACCAGCTCGCCCCTGCTGACCACGATCTCCCGTCCGGCGGCGAGCGCGGTGGCCACTAGGACGAGCGCGGCGGCGTTGTTGTTGACCACGTGCACGTCCCCGGCGGCGGGCACGGCCCGCGCGAGCGCCTCCAGCGCGCCCCGTCCCCGGCGGGCACGGGCACCGGTGGCCAGGTCGAACTCCACGTCGACGGGGCCGGCCGAGGCCAGGGCCGCCGCCCGCGCGGCCTCCGACAGGGGGGCGCGGCCGAGGTTGGTGTGGACCAGCACCCCGGTCATGTTGATCACCGGCCGTGGGCTCGCCGGGTACGGCGGCAGCGCCGCCACCGCCGCGTCCGCCACCTCCCGCGGATCGAGCCCGCCCTGACGCGCGCGCTGCTGGGCCGCGGTCACGACCTCTTTGACGACGGCCCGGCCGAGCCGCTCCACCGCCGCGACGAGCCGGGGATCGGCGAGGACGGCGTCGGTACGCGGCACGAGCCTTCGTGAGTCCACACCTCGAACGTAGAGCGAGCCCACCCCGGAACCGAAGCCGCCGGGCCGTGACTCCCCGCCTCGGCGGTTTCGACGTCCCCCTTCGCGATCAGGGGCAGTTCCAGCTTTCGCGCCAGCGGGGTCGCGAGCGTGCTCTTACCCGAGCCCGGCAGTCCGTTCACGATGACGAACGTGTTCATTGCGTCCTCTCCTGTCCGGCCCGGAAAGGGCATCACGAGATCAGTCGCATCCGGTCATCGTCCGCGAAAGCGGTCCTCCTGCGGCTCTCCCGTCGCGCTCTCCCCCTGGTTCTGCCGCACCCGTTCGTGCCGGTCGCGTTGACGGCGCGTCAGCGGACCGGGGACGGGCTCTCCGGTGTCGCCGCCCGCCGCCGGCGGGCGGGAAGACGGCCGGCCCACCGCAGTCCTCGGAAGAGGAACCGGACCACTCCGAAGAGGAACGCCATCATGAACAGCTGGGAGCACACGAACAGAACCTCGGCGAGTAACGCCCGGTCGCTTCCACGTGCCCATTCCTGGAATCCCGTCGTGACGACCGCGCCCAGCACGTATCCGAACATCACCGAGGCCTCGCCGTACCCTGTGCGCATCAGTTGATCTTAGAGCCGTTCCGGATCCGCCGGGCGGGCCGCCAAGGGGCGACGGCCGGGTGGACGATCCTGAGCCGGGCCTGGTTCGCCCAGAACCTCACCGACCACGTCGCCCGGACCGACTTCGGCACCGGCTGACCGGTGAGCGGGGGCACGCAAAAGTAGGCCCGCAAAGGATCGTCTACAACGAACCTATCTGCTACGGTCTCTTCTGTTCCTTCTGGAGCGGAGGCGGTCATGGCGCGTACCGCGCCTTCTCCTCGGCCCGACCCGCACCGGCATCTTCCGATCGCGCCGACCGGTGCTCACCGGCCCGGCCGCCGCGATGCCGACGACGGTTCCGGGTGACGGCATCGCAACCGTGTCGATGCCATCGGTTCGCCCCGAAGCCACCTGATCACCAGCCCAGCGAAACACAGTGCAGACAGGAATCGATTCAAATGACCGAGCCGACCGCCACGGACGAGAACGACCAGGTCTCCGGACCCGCGCCGCGGGTCCTCACCGACGGGGAACTGGTGAGCCTGATCGGCAGGCAGCAGTTCGGCGTGCTGGCGACGGTGAAACGCAGTGGCCACCCCCATCTGTCCACCGTCCTCTACAACTGGGATCCCGAAGAGCGAATCGTACGGATCTCCACGACGAACGACCGCCTCAAGGCACGTCAGGCACGCGACAATCCCCGCCTCGCCCTGCATGTGAACGGGCCGGACATCTGGTCGTTCGCCGTCGCCGAGGGCGACGCGGAGGTGTCGGAGATCACGACCACGCCCGGGGACGCGATCGGCAGGGAACTTCTGGCCCTCACCCCGGGTTTCGAGAACCCGGCACAGGAGGCGGCGTTCCTCCGGCAGACGGTGAGGGAACAACGCGTGGTGATCAGGCTGCGGGTGTCACGTCTGTACGGCACCGCCCTGGACATTCCCACCGAGGACCGATGAGGCGGCCGCAGATCGCCAGGAGGGCGAAATGATCTGAGAACAAGGTCGACCCCGTACGACGGCACCGACGAGGACGAGCGAGGCGCTCGCATGTTCAGGAGCGGGTCACCCGCTTCCCGCTTCACCGTGTTGACGAGTTCCTCCGCCTCAGGTTCGGAGGAACCGTAGGGATCTTCCCGCGGCGGTGGAACGACCGCACGTGGCATCCCGACGACGCGGCGGAGAGGGTCGTGGTGCTTTTGCCTGAGCGCGAAGGGGCACGAGAGGCAAGATCATGACGCTGTTTTTCCATTTCGTTTCCGACGACCTTGCGTTTCGTCGTCTCCCCCAGGTCCCGCCCCTCACCCTTTCGCACATTCGGGCAGGTGGCGGAGGCGGACGGGAATCGAACCCGCCAGGCCGGGTGACCCGGCCTCGTCGGTTTTGAGGACCGCGGGGGCCACCAGGCACCCGGACACCTCCGGGGAGAACATACCCCCCGGTGGGTATGGGAACCGAGGCGGCGTGCCGGACGGCGGCGTGCCAGGGCCCGTCAGGGGTGGATTCGGGATGACGGACACCGAGGCGGAGCGGCGCTCTCCTCTCACGGCGGGCGGCGCGGTGCGGCTGACCCGGTACGCGCACGGCGGCGGCTGCGCCTGCAAGATCCCTCCCGGGGAGCTGGAGGCGGTGGTCGCGGGCCTGCTGGAGGAACCGGGCGGAGCGGGTGGTGGGTCCGACGGGCCGGGCGGTTACCCGCCGTTCAACGCCGAGCTGCTCGTCGGGCTGGACGACGGGGACGACGCCGCCGTGGTCCGCGTCGAGGGCGGGCGGGCGATCGTGGCCACCGCCGACTTCTTCACACCGGTGGTGGACGACGCCCGCGACTGGGGAAGGATCGCGGCGGCCAACGCCCTGTCGGACGTGTACGCGGTGGGCGGGGAGCCGCTGGTGGCGGTCAACCTGCTGGGCTGGCCCCGGGAGGTGCTGCCGATGGAGCTGGCCGGGGAGGTGCTGCGCGGCGGCCTGGAGGTGGCGCGGGCGGCGGGCTGTCACGTCGCGGGCGGCCACAGCGTCGACGACCCCGAGCCGAAGTACGGCATGGCGGTGACCGGGCTGGCCGACCCCGGACGGCTGCTGCGCATCGACCGCGGCCGGGCGGGCCTGCCCCTCTCGCTGACCAAGCCGCTGGGGGTCGGCGTGCTCAACACCCGGCACAAGGCGACCGGCGAGGTCTTCCCGCAGGCGATCGCCACGATGACCGCGCTGAACCGGGACGCCTCCCGTGCCGCGCTCGCCATCGGTGCGGAGTGCGCCACGGACGTGACCGGGTTCGGCCTGCTGGGGCACCTGTACAAGCTGGCCAGGGCGAGCGGCGTCACCGCGGTGGTCGACGTGGCGGCCGTGCCGTACCTGGAGGGCGCCCGCGGGGCGGTGCGGGACGGCCACGTCAGCGGCGGCACCCGGCGCAACCTGGCGTGGGTCCACCCGCACCTGGACCCGGGCCGTATCGGCGAGGAGGACCTGCTGCTGCTCGCCGACGCCCAGACCTCCGGCGGCCTGCTCGTGGCGGGAGAGGTCCCCGGCGCCCCCGTGGTCGGCGAGCTCGTCCCGTTCGACGGCGCGGCCCTGCGGCTGCGCTGACCGGGGCGGGGAGTGGCGGAACGGCATCGTGCCTCCCGCACCCGCCGCGCACGGGCGGGCGCGTCCCACGATCGGTCCGGCGGGCGCGGCGCCGTCGTCCAGGCGTCCGTGTCCGCGTCCTCCCGGCACGCGGCACCGTCGCTCAGACGTCCGCGTCCTCCCGGTGCGCGGTCTCCTGCCGGGCGGCCTCCAGTCGTGCCCGCTGGGGCACCACCGTGTACTTGGGGTCGGCGGCCGAGGCCTTGCCCGCCCGCAGCACACCGAAGCGGGTGCACAGGGCGCCCCCGGTGAGGGCCAGGCCCGAGAGCGCGGTGAGGGTCCGGCCGCGTCCGGCGACCGGGGCCAGCAGGCCCCCGGCCACCGTGAGGACGCGGGCCGCCCGCATCAGGCGGCCGGAGACGCCCTGCCGGTACGGTTCGCCGAGCATGCCGAGACGGTGCTCCAGCACCGCCCCGGCGACGGTCTCGACGGCGGCGCCCAGCGCGGCGACGGCGCGGGCCGGACCGGCGTCCCGGAGCGGGGTGGCCAGCATGCTCGCGGCGCCCGCCCCGGCCAGCGCGCTCCCGGCGAACAGGAACGGCAGCTCGCGGTGCCCCTCGTGCCAGGCGGGCACGGCGGTGTCGGCCACGAGCACCGCGGTGTAGGTCGCCATCAGCGGGCCGGTCAGCACGGCCGCCAGACCGGCCGCGTCACCGGCGGCGGGCAGGAGCGCGACCACCCGGGACGGCAGCACCGCGACGAGCCGGGCGCGCAGGACGTCGGCCTTCGCGGCTGCGGCGGGCGAGGAGGCGGGTCGCGTACCGGAGAGAACAGTCGCGAGCCGGGCGGGGAGGACCGCGGCGAGCCGCGAGGTCCGCGGGCCGGCGGGCGGTTCGCGCGGCGTCACCAGCGCCGAGCCGGCCGCGAGCGCCGCAAGGCCGCTGTGGGCGGCCAGCACCCAGGAGCCGACGCTCATCGGCGAGGTGGGCTTGAAGACGCGCAGCATGTTGAGGAACCGCGCGGGCCTGCCGAGCTCGGCGACCAGGAAGGCGGCACCGCCCGCGGCTCCCCCGGCCGCGACGACCCTGGCGGTGAGCGCGAGCCGGTCGCGGCCGGTGAGCGTGGCCATGGCGGCGAGCATCGACGCGGCACCGGACGTTCCCCCCAGGTACAGGTAGAGGGGCATGTGGGGTTCGTGCCAGATCGGCGACTTGATGATCGGCTGCCCGTAGTAGGAGCGGAACTCCGCCCGCGGGACCATCTCCTCCTCGCCCCGCCTCATCGCGACCGTCCTGGGAACGAGTGCGACCGGTCCAGGAAGGAGATCGCGACGGCCCCGGCCATGGACAGCGCCGCCCCGGCGGCCCATCCCCACATGGCGGGGAGATCCCGGGTGGTGACCACCGGATCGGGCGGCAGGCCGTACACCTCCGGCTCGTCCAGCAGCAGGAAGAACGCCCCGTCCCCGCCCACGCCGTCGCCGGGGTCGGCCCCGTACAGGCGGGCCTCGGAGCGGCCCTCGGCGTGCAGCCGTTCCAGGCGCCCGGCGGCGCGGGCGCGCAGCTCGTCCAGCGGCCCGAACTGGATGGAGTCGGTGGGGCACGCCTTGGCGCAGGCCGGTTCCAGCCCGCCGAGCTGGCGGTCGTGGCACATCGTGCACTTGAAGGCCCGGCCGTCGCCCTCCCTGCGGTCGATCACCCCGTACGGGCAGGCGGGCACGCAGTAGCCGCAGCCGTTGCAGACGTCGGCCTGGACCACCACGGTGTCGAACTCGGTGCGGAACAGCGCGCCGGTCGGGCAGACGTCCAGGCAGGCGGCGTGCGTGCAGTGCTTGCACACGTCCGAGGACATCAGCCAGCCTTCGATGTCCTCGAACCCGCCCGCGTCCGTGCCCGCTTTCCGTTCGTGCCCGCCGCCCGATCCGGTACCGTTCGGTCCGCCCGATCCGTCCAATAGGCCCAGTTCGTCCGGTCCGCGCTCGGGCCGTGACCGGCCCGGTTGTTCGATGAAGGCCACGTGCCGCCAGGTGTCGGCCCCCAGGCTGCCGGTGTTGTCGTAGGAGGTGGCGCGGAAGACGAACCCGTCGTCGGGCACGTGGTTCCACTCCTTGCAGGCGACCTCGCAGGCCTTGCAGCCGATGCAGATGCTCGTGTCGGTGAAGAAGCCCATCCGTTCAGCCACGGCGGTACTCCTCGATCAGGGCGAGCAGGGCCCCGCCGGTGGGCCGCCTGCCGGGCCGCAGGTCACAGGTCATGGCCTTGCTCTCCTGGATGTAGACGTTCGGGTCGAGCACGAGGGGCATCAGGTCGTTGACGGCGTCGCCGGTCACCAGCCCCCCGCCGCCCCAGCCCCAGTGGTAGGGCAGGCCGACCTGGTGGACGGTGCCGTCCCGCAGCCGCAGCGGGCGTACCCGCCCGGTCACCAGGACGCGGGCCTCGATGGCGGTGCGGCTCGTCACGATCGTCGCCCAGCCGCCGTTGACCAGCCCCAGCTCGGCGGCCAGTTCCGGGGAGACCTCGCAGAACAGCTCGGGCTGCAGCTCGGCGAGGTAGGCCAGCGGCCGGCTCATGCCGCCCGCGGTGTGGTGCTCGGTGAGCCGGTAGGTCGTCAGCACGTACGGGAAACGCGGCGACTCCGGCGGGTTGTAGGGGCTCTCCGGCCTGCGGTACGTCCGGCGGCCCGGGTTGGCCTGCTGCGCGTACAGCGGGTTGCGCACCGGGGACTCGTGCGGTTCGTAGTGCGCGGGCAGCGGCCCGTCGGCCAGGCCCGAGGGGGCGAACAGCCAGCCCTTGCCGTCGGGTTGCATGATGAACGCGTCGGTGCCGGCCAGCGCCGCCTCGGCGAGCGCCCCCTCGGGCGGCAGGTAGCCGGGCGGCTTGTCCCGCTCGAAGTCCGGCACGTCGTGACCGGTCCACTCCCCGCGCTCGGCGTCCCACCACACGTAGGCCTTGCGCTCGCTCCACGGGCGGCCCTCGGGGTCGGCGGAGGCGCGGTTGTAGAGGATGCGCCGGTTGGCCGGCCAGGCCCAGCCCCATTCGGGGGCCACCCGGCTCTGCTCGCCGTGCGGCTTGCGCCGGGCCGCCTGGTTGACCTCGTCGGCGTAGACCCCGCAGTAGATCCAGCAGCCGCACGCGGTGGAGCCGTCGGGTTCGAGCTCGGTGTAGGCCGACAGGGCCCGGCCGCCGGGGCCGACGCCGTTGATCTCGCGCAGCACGGCCTCGGCCGACGGTTCGGCGTGCTCGCCCTCCTCGGGGTAGTCCCAGGTCAGCTCGCGCAGCGGCCGGTCGATCTCGTCGTCGGTGATCCGCGCCCTGATGCGCTTGCCGAGGTGGTAGTAGAACGACAGCTCGCTGCGGCACTCGCCCGGCGGCTCGACGGCCTTGTGCCGCCACTGCAGCAACCGCTGGGTGTTGGTGAAGGTGCCCTCCTTCTCCACGTGGCTCGCGGCGGGCAGGAAGAACACCTCGGTGGCGATGTCCTCGGTGCGCGTCTCCCCGGTCCGCAGCTCCGGGCCGTCCTTCCAGAACGTGGCCGTCTCCACCAGCGTCAGGTCGCGCACCACCAGCCAGTCGAGGTTGGCCAGGCCCAGGCGCTGCGCCCGGCCGCCCGAGGAGCCCACCGCCGGGTTCTCGCCCACCACGAAGTAGCCCTTGACCGTGCCGTCGATCTGCGCCATCACCGTGGTGAAGTGGCCGTGGTCGCCGGTGACGCGCGGCAGGTGGCCGAAGCAGAAGTCGTTCTCGGCGGTGGCGGCCTCACCCCACCACGCCTTGAGCAGGCTGACGGTGTAGGCGCGTTTCCTGCCCCAGAAGCCGGTGTCGGCCCCGGCCTTGGCGAGGTAGTCGTCCAGCCCCTCGTGGCGGTGGGCGTGCGGCATCGGCAGGTAGCCGGGCAGCAGGTTGAACAGGGTGGGGATGTCGGTGGAGCCCTGGATGCTGGCGTGGCCGCGCAGCGCCAGGATGCCGCCGCCGGGCCGGCCGATGTTGCCCAGCAGGAGCTGCAGGATCGACGCCGCGCGGATGTACTGGGCGCCCACGGTGTGCTGGGTCCAGCCGACCGCGTACGCCCAGGCGGTGGTGCGCTCCCGGCCGGAGTTGGCGGTGATCGCGTCGGCGAGCTCGGCGAAGTCCTCCGGGCGGATGCCGCACGCCTCCCGGACCATTTCGGGGGTGTAGCGGGCGAAGTGCCGCCGGAGGATCTGGTAGACGCACCGGGGGTGACGCAGCGTCGGGTCGGCCGACGGCCTGGCCGGGGCCGGGGCGCCGCCCGAGCCGTACTGCTCGCCTCCCGCGGCCTCGGAATGCTTCCGGCCGCCCTCCAGGTCCTCGTCTCCCCCGGACGTCTCCTCGGCCGATCTCTCGTAGGACCAGCTCAACGGGTCGTAGGCGCGCGTCTCGGCGTCGAAGCCGGAGAACAGCCCGTCGAGGTCCTCGGTGTCCTCGAAGTCCCCGGAGATGATCGACGCGGCGTTGGTGTAGGCCAGCACGTACTCGCGGAAGTCCAGCTCACGCGTGAGGACGTGGTTGATCAGCGCTCCGAGCAGCACGATGTCGGTCCCGGCGCGGATCGGCAGGTACCGGTCGGCGATCGCGCTGGTACGGGTGAAGCGCGGGTCGATGTGGAACACCTTCGCCCCGCGCGCCTTGGCCTCGACCACCCACTGGAAACCCACCGGGTGGCATTCGGCCATGTTGGAGCCCTGGATGACGATGCAGTCGGACTCGGCCAGATCCTGCTGGAAGTCCGTGGCGCCGCCACGCCCGAAGCTGGTCCCCAGACCGGGGATCGTGGAGGAGTGTCAAATACGGGCCTGGTTCTCCACCTGGATCGCGCCGAGGGCGGTGTACAGCTTCTTCATCAGGTAGTTCTCTTCGTTGTCCAGCGTCGCCCCGCCCAGGCTGGCGATGCCCATGGTGCGCCGGACCGTCTTCCCCTCGTGCTCCTGCTGCCAGGTCGCCCGCCGGGTCGCGACGACCCGGTCGGCGATCATGTCCATGGCGGTGTCGAGGTCGAGCCGCTCCCAGCCGGTGCCGTGCGGGCGCCGGTAGAGGACGTGGGTCTGCCGGCCGGGGTGGGTGACGAGCTGCTTGCTCGCCGCCCCCTTGGGACAGAGGCGACCCCGGGAGATCGGTGAGTCGGGGTCGCCCTCGATCTGGGTGACGCGGCCGTCCCTGGCGTAGACGAGCTGGCCGCATCCGACGGCGCAGAACGGGCAGATCGACCGGGTGACGGTGTCGGCCTCCTCGGTGCGGGGCCGCAGCGCGTCGGTGCGCGCCGAGCGTGCGGCGTCGCCCCTGCCGTCCTCACCCCTGAGCTGCCGGATCACCGGCCAGCGGGAGATGAACCTCCCCGGTCCCACGGTGCGGTCCTACCCCGGCCTGCCCGCCCCAACCACGTCGCGGCCCGCCGCCCGCGCCCGGCCGGTCCTGCGGGCCGTGACCGCGCCGGACGGCGTCGCCGCCTTGCCCCGCCCCCCGTTCGGCTCCCTGTCCCGCGCCGTCCCCGGCTCACCGTCCCGCTCCGGTACGGAGACGGCCCGGTAGGTGCCCGAGTGGAAGACCAGCGGCTCGCCGCCCGGTGTCCCGTGGAAGTGCTCGACCTCCCCGACGAAGATCAGGTGGTCGCCTCCCTCGTACGTGGTGACCGTGCGGCAGGCGAAGTGGGCGAGGGTGCCCGCGAGCACCGGCACCCCGGCCGGGGTGAGGCGGGTCTCCACCCCGGCGAACTTGTCGGGCAGCGGCGTGGCGAACCGCCGCGACAGGTGCTCCTGGTCGGCGGCCAGCACGTTGACGGCGAACCGGCCCGCCTCGGCGAAGGCCGGCGCGCTGGGGGCCCGCCTGGACAGGCACCACAGGACCAGCGGCGGGTCGAGCGAGACCGAGGTGAAGGAGTTGACGGTGACGCCCAGCCGGTCGCCCCGGCCGGTGACGGCGGTGATCACCGCCACCCCGGTGGCGAACTGCCCGAGGGCGTCCCGCAAGGATCTCGCCGCTCCCACCGCTTCCGTCACTCCCGTGGCTCCCGTCGTTTCCGTGGCCCGCATCACGCCGCCCCCCGCCCGGCCCGCGCCAGGTAGCCGGCCGAGCCGGCCGGGTCCAGGAACCAGTCCGCGAAGTCGGAGGGGTCGTCGAAGCCGTTGACGAAGCGGGAGGCCACCTCGGGCAGTTGCCCTGCGGCGCCCAGGATGTTCACCACGTGCGGCGGCGGGGGCGCCAGGAGCGCGTTCGTCCAGGTGGTGGCGTGCCTGGCGTCCTGCCAGTAGCGCTCGAAGGCGCGCTCCATCCAGGCGGCGTCGAACGGGCGCTCACCGTGCTCCAGGATGTCCGCCAGGTAGGAGGCCGCGCACTTGGCGGCGTTGTTGGCGCCCTGCCCGGTGATCGGGTCGTTGAGCACGACCACGTCCGCCACGCCCAGGACCGCCGCCCCCGACGGCAGCGTGGCCACGGGCCTGCGCACGACCGGGGTGAAGCGGCCCGACAGCGTGCCGCCCTCGTCGGTGAGCTCGACGTCGCCGCAGCGCTCCGCCTCCCACGGCAGGAACGTCTCCAGCACCCACCGGCTCCTGGCCAGGTGCTCTGCGGGGGTGGAGACGTCCGCCCAGCAGTCCATCGGCCCGCCGGGGACGCCCTCGAACACCATGATCTCGCACGGGCCGGTGACGGTGAGCGCGGGGAAGACGAAGTACTCGCCGACCCCGGGGACCACGTTGAAGCAGACCGCGGAGTACTCGGGCCGCGGTGCGAGGCCGTTGACGTAGGTGAGGGCCAGGGCCCGCTGCGGGGCCCGGTACGGCGAGCGCGGCGCGTCCCGCTCGAAGAGCGAGGCGATCGGTCCCTTGCCCGCGGCGACCAGGACCAGGTCGTAGCCGGAGGCGTACTCCTCCAGGTCCTCCACGCCGGCGTCGTGAATGACGATCTTGCCGCCGAGGCGTTCCACCTCGGCCATCCAGGCGGGCATCTTCAGCCGCTGGTCGACCGAGCGGGCGGGGGCGTCGAGCCGGGCCGCCCAGTGCAGGGCCGGGCCGTCCGGGCCGGCCATGGCGAACTGGATGCCGTCGATGGGCGGGCAGTCGCCGGCCCACAGGTCCAGGTCGAGGGCGCGCTCGTGGCCGAGGGCGGTGCCGAACATGGCCTGGCTGGAGGTGACCCGGCCGTCGCGGATCTCCTCGGGGGTGCGGTTGGAGACGACGGTGACGTCGTAGCCGTTCCGCAGCAGGCCGAGGGCGAGGTGGAGGCCGGCCTGACCGGCGCCGACGATGAGGATTCTGCGCATGATGACGTGTCCTTCGCGAGAGGTGGGAGGGAGGTGAACGGTCGAGCGGCGCCTGAGAGAACGGTATGCCGGACGCCGCCGCCCCCGCCATCCGTTCAGCGCGGGTTACGTCCGTCTGGCGCGGACTTCTCGCCGGCGCCGGTGCCGTCGTCACCGCCACCGCCGATCTCCACGCCACCGCCACCACTACCGCCGCCGCGCAGTGTCCGCGACGGGGCCTGGCCGTGGCGCGCGCGGTACAGGGCGGCGAACCGCCCCTGGTGCAGGAAGCCCCACCGGGCCGCCACCCCGGTCACCGTGCACCCGGCCGGGTCACCGGCCGCCAGCTCCCGGTGGACGCGGTCCAGGCGCACGTCCCTGAGGTAGGTCATCGGGGACAGGCCCAGGTGGCGGCGGAACCCCTCCTGCAGGGAGCGCCCGCTGACCGCCACGGCGCGCGCCACGTCGTCGGTCGTCAGCGGCAGGTGGGCGTTGTCCTCGATGTGGCGCATCGCCCGGCGCACCACCTTGGGCACGGCCGCGGGCCGGGGCGCGGTCAGCCGGTCCCGGTAGTTGGACGGCTGCCCGGTCAGCAGGGAGGTGATCATGGCGTTCTCCAGGTGGGCCACGGCCAGCGGCTGCGCGGCGATCCCGTCGCCGTGCTCGGCCTCGCTCACGACCAGGTCGACCATGCCTCTCCAGGCCCGCGCCCAGCCCGCCGTCATGTCCACGCCCAGGTCGAAGACGACCGGCTCGTCGAGCCGCTCCCCGAGCATCCGCTCCACGGCGCCCTCGACGACCGGCCGGTCGAACTTCACGATCAGCTGGGGGCAGCCCGCCGCCCAGCGCATGTCGAGGTGCTCCGACGGCGACGGCAGCGAGGCCATTCCGGGCGTCGACACGATCTCCTGCTCGCCGCACCGGATCAGGCTCCGCCCGGCCAGCGGGATCTGCACCAGGAAGAAGGACTCCAGCTCCCCCGGCTCGATGCGGACGTCCGCCCCGTAGTCGAGGTAGGTGACCCGCAGCGAGCCCAGCCGGGCCGAGTTGAGGCGCGCGGCCAGCCGGGAGGCGTCGCCGGTGAGATCCAGGCGGTGGGGGCAGAACACCGCGGCCACCCGCTCCCGGGCCTCGTCGAGATCCCCGGTGTCGAAGACCGGACTGTTGCCGAGCGGTGTCCGATCCCGCACCTCGCCCATCGACGCCTCCGCCTCCGTACCCGTCACGCGCCCATCTCCGCACCGGAGCGGGCGCGCCGTCCACGTACAAATGCACAGAACGGCGACCGGACCCGGCCAGGAGGCCGGACGGGGTTCCGGAGGTGGCCTCGGACGGGTGGCCTCCGCATCTCCTACCTGCGCGGATGTCGCGGGTCCCGGCTGACCCGGCCGGAGGCGGCCGGGTGGCGGCTGGCAGGATCGAGGCCGTGAACCATCGCACGCTTGGCCGTACCGGCATCCAGGTCAGCCCGCTCTGTCTCGGCACGATGATGCTCGGGGCGTGGGGGAACACCGATCGCGACGAGTGCGAACGCATCGTCGGCACCGCGCTGGACGCGGGCGTCAACTTCATCGACACCGCCGACATCTACGCGTTCGGCGAGAGCGAGACGATCCTCGGGAAGGCCATCAAGGGCCGCAGGGACGAGGTCGTGCTCGCCACGAAGTTCCACAACGCCATGGACGACTCGCCCAACCGGCGCGGCAACTCCCGCCGCTGGATCATGCGGGCCGTGGAGGACAGCCTGCGGCGCCTGGACACCGACTGGATCGACCTCTACCAGGTCCACCGCCCCGACCCGCGCACCGACATCGACGAGACCCTCGGCGCCCTGTCGGACCTGGTACGCCAGGGCAAGGTACGGGCGATCGGCACCTCCTCCTTCCCGGCCGAGGAGCTCGTCGAGGCCCAGTGGGTCGCCGAACGCCGCGGCCGTGAGCGGTTCTCCACCGAGCAGCCCTCGTACTCGATCCTCGCCCGGCACGCCGAGGCCGCGGTGCTGCCGGTGGCCGAGCGCTACAACCTGGGGGTGATGGTCTGGAGCCCGCTGAACGGCGGCTGGCTGACCGGCAAGTACCGCCGCGACGCGCCGATGCCGGCCGACTCCCGCGCCTCGCGCGACGGCGACCACTTCGACTTCAAGGCCGAGGAGATCCGCTCCCGCAAGCTCGACGTCGTCGAGGGGCTGGTGGCCCTGGCCGACGAGGCGGGCATCTCGATGATCCAGCTCGCGCTGGGCTTCGTGCTCTCCCACCGGGCCGTGACCTCGGCGGTGATCGGGCCGCGCACGCTGGAGCAGCTCACCAGCCAGCTCGGCGCCGACGAGGTCACGCTCTCGCCGGACGTGCTGGACGCGATCGACGAGCTGGTCCCGCCGGGGACGGGCATCAGCCCGGCCGACGTCGGGTACGCGCCGCCCGCGGTCACCGAGGCGGCGCTGCGCCGCCGGTGACGGCGGGGCCTCCGGGGGACGGGCCGGCGGGGTCTTCGGGGGGCGAGCCGGTGACGGCGGACCTGGGGGAGGGCGGGACACGGACCGCGGACCTGTCGGGGGGCGGGACGTGGACGACGCGGATTCCCGCCGGGAGACCGGTGACGGCGGCCCTGCCCTCCCGGTCGACGGACGCGCTCACCGGCTCGCCCGCGACCCGCAGCCCGCTCAGCGAGACCGCTCCCAGCGGGGTTCCCTCCAGGGGCCGCAGCAGCACCCGGCCGCCGGGCACGTCGGGGTGCAGGCCGAGCGCGGCGTGCGCCAGCGTCACCGCGGCGGCGGCCGACCACGCCTGCGGGCGGCAGGCCGCCGGGTAGGGGACGGGACGCCCGAGCGCCTCCCGGTCGTCCCCGCCGAACAGCTCGGGGAGCCGGTGGCCGAACGCCTCGCCCGCGGCCAGCAGCCCCCGGGCCAGGACCGCCGCCCGCGCGGCGAACCCGGCGCGGGCCAGCCCGGCGACCGCGATCGCGGTGTCGTGCGTCCAGATCGACCCGCAGTGGTACGACAGCGGGTTGAAACCGCCCGCGTCCGACGACATCGTGCGCAGCCCGAAACCCCCCGCCAGTTCCGGGACGACCAGGAGGTCGGCGACGCGGGCCTCCTCGGCCTCGTCGAGCAGGCCGGTGCCGAGCAGGTGGCCGATGTTGCTGGTCAGCGCGTCCACCGGGCGGCCGTCCCCGTCCAGCGCCAGGGCGGGGAACCGGCCGTGCGGCCCGTCGGTCCAGAACCGTTCCCGGAAGCGACCGGCCAGCGCGGCGGCGTACGCGCGGTGACGGGCCGCCCCGGGCCGGCCGAACGCCTCCAGCAGGTCGGCGCCGCAGCGGGCCGCCTGGCAGGCGTACCCCTGGACCTCGGCGAGCGCGATCGGCGGCCGGGCGCGACGGCCGTCGTGGAAGCGCAGCGCGTCGCCGGAGTCCTTCCAGCCCTGGTTGGCCAGGCCCCGGCCGCCGGGGTCGGCGTACCGCACGAATCCGTCGCCGACGGGGTCGGCGTGCTCGCCGAGCCAGCCCAGGGCGGCCTCCAGGCAGGGCAGGAGCGCCGCGATCTCCGCGACGGGTGCGCCCCAGCGCCAGGCGTCGTGCAGCAGGCAGATCCACAGCGGTGTGGCGTCGATCGTGCCGTAGTAGGCGGCGGGCAGGCGCGGGCCGTCGTCACCGGCCGTGAACGCCTCCCGGCGCAGCTCGTGCAGGATCTTCCCCGGCGCCTCGCCCGTGCCGGGGTCCACCCGCGTCCCCTGGCGGCGGGCCAGCACGCGGAGGGTGCCGAGGGCCGTTTCGGTGCCGAGCGGCAGCAGCATCCGGGCGGCCCAGATGCTGTCGCGCCCGAACAGGGTGAGGTACCAGGGCACGCCCGCCCCGAGGAAGGCGTCGCCGGGGGCGGCGGGCTCGGCCAGCCGGAGCGAGCGCAGGTCGTGCAGGGACCGCTCGAACAGCCGCTCCAGGCGGTGGTCGTCGGCGACGAGCCCCGGTTCCCCCTCCCCCGCCGCCCACTCGGCGGGTCGGGACGGCGCGACGACCACGGCCCGTGGATCGCGTACCGCGACCCGCCAGCGGAACGTGACGCGGCCGCGGGGTTCCAGCGCGACCGGCCTGCGCAGGAACGCGGCGCGCCCTCCGGCGGCCGTCCCGGCCCGCGCGTCCTCGCCGGTCACCGTCACCCGGACGCCGTCGCCGTTCCAGGTGATCTCACCGGGACCGGTGATCTCCGCGACGACCGGCCCGGGGAGGGCGGCGGGCTCCCCGCCGGACTTCACCGCGTCGATCGGGGCGAGGTCGCAGTCCAGTTCCAGGACGACCTCGGCGCGGACCGGGGTCTCGGCGGCGGAGACGATCTCCACGCTCTCCTCCATGCCACCTGGCACGACCCGCCGGGTGCGCTCGACGCGGACCGTGGGGTCGGCGCCGGGATCGCCCAGCCCGCGGGCCAGCGTGACGAACCCGGCGCCGCCCGACCCCCGCAGGGCGTGCCCGGCGGCCGCGGGCTCGTACCCGCCGACGGTGAGGACGGCCCGCGACAGGGCGCGCCGGTCGGCGTGGAACAGCCCCTGGACCCCGGCCGGGCGGATCTGTCCGTCGGCGCCGCTCAGCGCGACCGTGGGGGCCGCCACCACGGCGACGAGATCGTGCAGGAACGGCTGGAGCCGGCGGGTGGCGGGACGGGGAACGGAGACGAGCGGGGCGTCGTCGAGCACGACTGGCTCCCTGGGGGTCGGATGAGGTCGAGCCGGGGCGGGCGGGGCGGTGTGAGGGGGAGGCCGGGGGCGGGTCGCCGATCTCCTTCGAGACGAAAGCGGGCCGGCGAGGATCGACGGTGTTCTCCGAAACGGAGGCGACCGGGGGCTGTCGCGGGTGTTCTTCGAGCCGGGGACGGCCGGGGAGGATCCGGAACGTCCCCGTCGTGGAACGGTCCTTTCATTACACCCGGTTTACCCGCTCCGGTCCAGCGATCCCCCTCTCTGACCTGCGGATACGCCGATCCGGCGAGGTGGAGGCATACCGGCTCCGAACGGGGTAGTCCTTCAGGATGTTCTTCATCTTCGGTTTCCGTACCGCTCTTCACCGCCTCGGTGTGCTGACCCGCGCCTGCCCCACCTGTGGCAACACCGCGGCCCAGGTGCTGACCAGGCGGGTCACCAAGTTCAGCCTGTTCTTTATCCCGCTGTTCCCGGTCCGGAGCAGGTACGAGGCGCAGTGCACGTTCTGCGGGGCCGCCTACGGTGTCTCCAAGGACGAGGCGAACCGCCTGACGGCCCACTGAGCCCGGGCGGGCCCGGGGGGGAACGTCCGGCGGTGTCGCCAGGCGGTCCCGCCAGGTGGTGTCATGGGCGCCACCCCCTCGAGCCAGGAGACCGCGTGAAGATCACTTGGGACGACGTCCTCGCCTGGCGGATGAACAGGCACATGCTGGAGAAGCCCGAGACCGACGACCCCGTGGCGATCGTGAGCCGCCTGTGCGGCGTGCAGGCGCAGGTCGCCTCCGCCGCCCGGACGGCCGTGGGGGTCCGGCAGCGCGAGCCGCGGCGTGAGAGCGTCGAGGAGGCGCTGGCGGGCCGGAGGCTGATGAAGACCTGGGCGATGCGCGGCACCCTGCACCTGCTGCCCGTCGAGGAGGCCGCCGCCTACCTGAGCCTGCTGGCCTCGACCCGCAGCTGGGAGAAGGGGTCCTGGCAGCGTGCCTTCGTCACCGCGGACCGGCTGGAGGCCATCGGCGAGGCGGCCCACCGTGCCCTGGACGGCACGGTGCTCACCCGCGAGGAGTTGACCGCCCGGGTGATCGACGCCACCGGTGACGAGAGCGTCGCCGAGCACCTGCGCTCCGGCTGGGGTACCGTGCTCAAACCGCTGGCGTTCCGGGGAGTGCTCTGCCACGGGCCCGCCGACGGCACCTCGGTCACCTTCACCCGGCCCGACACCTACCTGCCCGCGTGGCCCGGCCTGCCGGACCCCGTCGAGGCCGCCGGGATCGTGATCCCGGCCTACCTGGCCGCGTACGGGCCCGCGCCGATCGAGAGCTTCGACCAGTGGCTCTACCGGGGCGCACTCAGAAAGGCCGACCTGCGCTCGTGGGTCGCCGCGCTGGGCGACCGGATCACCACGGTCGAGATCGAGGGCCGGGACGCCTACGCGCGGGCCGAGGACCTCGACGACCTGCGCGCCACCCGGCCCACGGACACGGTCCGCCTGCTTCCGGCCTTCGACCAGTACGTGCTGGGACCCGGCACCGGGGAGGCCGCCGTCGTCCCCCCGTCACGACGCGGCGAGGTCAGCAGGGCGGCCGGATGGATCTCGCCGGTCGTGGTCGGCGGGGGCCGGGTCCGCGGCACCTGGACCGCGGAGAAGGACGTCCTGGCCGTCACGGTGTGGAAGGAGTGCGACGTGCCCCGCGCGACGCTGGAGGCCGAGCGCGAACGGCTCGCCGGTGTCCTGGGACGCGACCTCACGCTGAGCGTCCGGACCGGCTGACGGCCCCTCACCCGGCCCGCCACACCGCCCGGGCGCCGCCTGGCCCGTCACCCGGCCGGACGGCGGACCAGGCGGACCAGGCGGGCCGGGCGGACCAGGCGGGCCGGACGGGCCGGGCGGGCCGGGCGGTGGGCCCGGCCTCGGTCAGCCCGTACGGCGGAGCCGGATGCCGTGGGCGTCGGCGCGCTGGACGCCGGAGGAGTCGAGGTTGGAGATCGGGACCAGGCCCTCGACCTTGCCCTTCTTGCCGTTGCCGTTCAGCTTGAGGATGAGCATGCCCGGGTTCGTCCCGTGCGAGGAGTGCGGGTCGCCGGAGAGCGGGTTCGGGCCCCGCGTCGAGGCGAAGGCCCACTGCTCGTCGGGCGAGACCGCGAAGAGGTCGACCGTGGGGTCCGCGCTGAACGGCGAGGTCAGGTCGACGGTGCCGACGCGGGCGCCGCTTGCCCCGTTGAAGACCTCGGCGACGTTGGCGTCGCGGTCACCGACCCACACGTGGCGCTCGTCGCCGGCGACCAGCACGCCGTGGGCGTCGCGCTCGGGCGTGTCGTCGTCGAAGAGCCGCTGGACGGGCGGGGTGTTCGGCGGGGCGGCCGGCGAGTAGCCGCTCATCGGCAGCCGGAAGACGCTGAACTGGTCGAGGTTGCCCGGTGCGCCGCCGCCGCCGTTCCCGAAGACGGTGCCCGCGGCCTCGATGAAGCCGCAGCCGTTGGCCGGGACCCTGGTCATGTCGTACTCCCCCACGATCGACATCGGCGTGGTGCGCCAGTCGACCACGAGCAGCCCGCCGCCGCGGAGGCTGACGAAGACCGGGCCGTTGTCGGAGGCGATGAACGGGCAGATCGGCGCGTTGTCCGGCCGGACGGCCGGGGCCTGGCAGGGCAGGCCGTTCGGCGTGACGCACCCGGCCATGTCCAGGGTGGCGGCCGGCTGCGTCGTGAAGACGCCCGCGGCGTAGTCGGTGGTGATGCGCTCGAGCTTCTTGCCGTTCTGGTTGGAGACGATCAGGTACCTGTCGTCCTCGGTGGGCCAGACGGCGTGGGCCTGCCGGGCCCCGCCCGCCCCGGGTTCGGTGCGCAGGCAGGCCAGCGGGGCGCGGGTGGCGGCGTTGAAGACGACCACGTGGCCGCTGGCGACGAAGGCGAGCGCGGCGTGGGTGTCGGCCTTGTTGAAAACGATCATGTGGGGGCGTACGGGGACGCTGCCGGTGCTCGCCAGGCACAGGGCGGAGGTCGCGCCGCCGAGGTCGATCACGTGCAGGGGCCGGGCGGCGGACAGCCGCCCGGTGACGTCGGCGCCGGAGTACACGTGGACGGTGCCGCCGTGGGTGAGACCTGCGCTGTCGGACTGGTCGACCAGCCAGATCTCGTACGCGTCCCTGGCCACCGCCCGCGCCCCCGCGACGCCCAGGACGAGCACCGCCAGCACCGCGACGACCGCGGCTCCCCACTTCCTCATACGCCCTCCACGACTGCTCCGGCCGAGCCTCTTCACGCCATTCCCAGAAAATATTTATTTCCTACTTTTCACTGTCATGTCAGCAAAAATCCAGAAATCGTATAATTAGGAAATTAAGGAAGACAGAAAGGCGAAACGGTCTCTTCGGAGCGGAGATCGGGGGGAGCTGAAAACGGCCGGGCCCCGTCGCGAACGGGAGGCGAGGGCGGAGCCCGTTCAGATCGCGGCGGCCCGTACGGTCAGCACGTCCGGCAGGTGAGCGGCGACCGGGAACCAGCTCTCCCCGTCGTCCCACGAGCCGTGCACCTCTCCGTCGCGGGTGCCGAAGAACACCCCGCCCGCCGAGGCGCACATGGCGTCGCGCAGTACGGCGGCGTGGACCGGCCCGGCGGGCAGCCCCTCCTCCAGGGCCCGCCACGATCCGCCCGCGTCGTCACTGCGGAAGACCCGGCAGCGGTGGCCGGGGGGCGTGCGGTCCTGGTCGCCCTGGAGCGGGAAGACGTAGAGGGTGTCGGGCCGGTCGGGGTGCACGACCAGCGGGAAGCCGAAGTCGGAGGGGAGGGAGGCCCCGATGGGCGTCCAGGAGTCGCCGAAGTCGTCGCTGCGGTAGACGCCGCCGTGGTGCTGCAGGAAGAGCCGCTCGGGCCGGGAGGGGTGCATGTCCACCTTGTGCACGCACTGCCCGAACTCGGGGTACTGCGCGCCCTCGGGCAGGAACGGGGCACGGATCCCCCGGTTGGCCGCCCGCCAGGAGGTGCCGCCGTCCTCGGTGCGGTAGACCCCGCCCGCGGACACCGCGACCAGCACGGTCTTGGAGTCACCGGGGTGGACCAGCACGGTGTGCAGGCAGAGCCCGCCCTGACCGGGTTGCCACTGTGACCGGTGCGGGTGGTTCCACAGTCCCTCCACCAGCGAGAACGTGACGCCACGGTCCTCGGAGCGGAACAGCGCCCCCGGCTCGGCACCGGCCCAGACCACCTCCGGCTCCGACGCGGAGGGCTGGAGCTGCCAGACCCGGGTGAGCGCCGTCGCGGTGGCCTCGGGAAAGGAGATCGAAGCACCCGAGGCACCGGGAGCACCAGAAGCGCTGACGCCCTCCTGCCAGCTCCCGCCGAGGTCGTCGGACCGCAGCACGGACGGGCCGAAGTGGCCGTACTCGATCCCGGCGAGGATCCGGGGCACCGGGCCGCGGGTGTCGATCGCGACCGAGGGGACCCCGATCGTGGAGAACCGGACCGGATCGACCTCGAACGGGCCGCCCTCGGAGGAACGGGCCAGGAACAGGCCCTTGCGCGTGCCGATCGCGAGAAGCACATCCCGCATGACCGTCTCCCCTCGTCTCCGCCCGTCGACGTACCGTCGTGACAGGTCCGCGACGCGTCGCCACGGCACACCCCCGCGACGTACCGTCGCGACGCGTCGCCATGACGCACCCCCGTGCCGCCTTACGTGACGCGCCGCCGACGCCTCTCCGCACCCCGGCCGGCCCGCCCGCGTCACAGGGGGCGCGAACCCCGGATTCGCACGTAGGTTCCACCGGTATGCCTGTCAAGGAAGATCCACGGCGTGGCGCGCCCGAGGCCGCCGGGCCGTCCCGGCGGTGACGGCCGCTATATTGGCGCGCATGAACGCGCTGGTCCGGCGCCCGCTGGGGCGCAGCGGCCCGGCCGTGACGCGGGTCGGCCTGGGGCTGGCCGCGCTCGGCCGCCCCGCCTACATCACGCTCGGCCGCGCCGAGGACCTCGGCGGCGACCGCGACGTCCCGGCGATGCGCGAGCGCACCTGGGCCGTGCTGGACGCCGCGTGGGCCGCCGGAGTGCGCTACCTCGACACGGCGCGCTCGTACGGGCGCGCCGAGGAGTTCCTCGCGGGCTGGCTGCGCGAGCGCGGCATCGCCCCGGACGCGGTGGCCGTCGGCTCCAAGTGGGGGTACGCCTACGTCGGCGGCTGGCGCATGGACGCCGAACGGCACGAGGTGAAGGAGCTCACCGCCGACCGGTTCCGCGTCCAGCTGGAGCAGACCCGCGCCCTGCTCGGCGATCACCTGTCGCTCTACCAGATCCATTCGGCGACGGCGGAGAGCGGCGTCCTCGACGACGGGGGCGTGCTCGACGGGCTGCGCGCGCTGCGGGCGGAGGGGGTCGCGGTCGGCCTGTCGACGAGCGGGCCGCACCAGGCCGGGACGATCGACCGGGCGGTCGGCACCGGGGTCTTCGACACCGTGCAGTCGACGTGGAACCTGCTGGAACGCTCGGCCGGCGAGGCACTGGCGCGGGCACACCGGGCGGGCCTGGGCGTCATCGTCAAGGAGGGCGTGGCGAACGGGCGGCTGACCGCCCGCGCGGCGCCCGCCGCGCTCGGGGACGCCGCACGCGAGCGGGGCGTCACACCGGACGCGCTCGCGCTGGCGGCCGTACTGGCCCGCCCGTGGGCCGGGACGGTGCTGAGCGGCGCGGTCTCGGCCGGTCAGCTGCGCGACAACCTCGCCGCGACCGGCGTCGCCTGGGACGCCGGGCTCGACGAGCGGCTCGCCGGGCTGGCCGAGGAGCCGGAGAGCTACTGGTCCACCCGCGGCGCGCTGCCCTGGAGCTGAGCCCCGCCACCGGCCGCCCGGTACCGGCGGAGCACGGTCCCGGCAGAGCACGGTTCCAGCGGAGCGTGCGGTCCCGGCGGAGCACGGTTCCGGCAGAGCACGGTTCCAGCGGAGCGTGCGGTCCCGGCGGAGCACGGTTCCGGCAGAGCGTGCGGTCCCAGCGGGACCCGCGATCTCAGCGGGGCGCGCGGAGCGAGGTGCGGTCGAGACCGGCGATCAGGTCGGGCAGGGAGTCGAAGACGTGGTCCGCCCCGGCCTCGCGCAGGTCCGCGTCCGGAAACCCTCCGGTCAGCAGGCCGATGCCGGGGATGCCCGCCCTGCGGGCGGAGACGAAGTCCCAGGAGGAGTCGCCCACCATGACCCCGGAGGTGCCGCCGGCCTTGTCCATCGCCACCTTCAGCAGGTCGGGGGCGGGCTTGGCCTTCTGGACGTCCTCGGAGGTGGTCCAGGCCGCACAGCGCGAGCGGCCGCCGACGAGGTCGAGGAAGTGCTCGACGTGCTGGGGCTTCCCGGACGAGGCCAGCACGATGGTGAACCCGCGCCTGCCGAGCTCGTCCAGCAGGCCGGTGGCGCCCTCCAGCGGCCTGACCTCGTCGAGGAAGACGTCGAACTCCTCCACCCAGGCGTCCCGCAGCGCGTCACCGTGCCGCCGTTCGACCTCCTCGCCGGCGACCGCCTCCACCAACTGGTCCCCGCCCATGCCGATGTGCCGATGGATGCGCCACAGCGGCGGCCACACGTCGTGGCGGCCGAACGCCCTGGACCAGGCCAGCGCGTGCTGGTAGTTGGTGTCGACCAGGGTGCCGTCGACGTCGACGATCGCGGTGTCAGCCATGGGGAGGCTGTGCCCCGCCCCCGCTCCGCGGATTCCAGAGATCGTCTTTGGACTCGGGAAAGAAGACGGGCCCGTGTGACGCCTGAGTTTCGGGTCACGACGTGCGGGCATGTGGGACACGCCGGCATGAAACACGGCATCAACATCCTCAAGGCACGGCCGTGCCGCCGCCGCATCCCGCAGGGGATACGGCCGCAGTTCGTGCCTCCAAGGGAGCGGAGGAGCCACGAACCCCAACCAGAATCCCGCCGCACCGGCTCCCGGTGCCGCGCTGCTCGTCGTCATGGGCGTGACCGGCTCGGGGAAGACCACCGTGGGAGCGGCCCTCGGCCAGCGGCTGCGGCTGCCCTTCGCCGACGCGGACGACTTCCACAGCGAGGCCAACGTCGCCAAGATGTCGGCCGGCATCCCGTTGGACGACGACGACCGGATGCCGTGGCTGCGGGCCATCGGCGTCTGGCTCGCCGAGCACGCCGCCACCGGCGGCGTCGCCAGTTGCTCGGCCCTCAAGCGGAGCTACCGCGACATCCTCAGGGAGGCCGCGCCGTCGGTGCGCTTCGTCCACCTGCACGGTGACATCGACGCCGTACGGCGCAGGGTGGCCGGTCGCCCCGGGCACTTCATGCCCACCTCGCTGGTCGACTCGCAGTTCAAGACCCTGGAGCCCCTGGAGCCCGACGAGCACGGGATGGTCCTCGACTTCTCCCTGTCCGTCGACGACCTCGTGGAGGCCTACCTGGACGCCGCGGACACCGCGGACGCCACGGACGGCTCCGCCGCGACGGCGGCTCCGGGAGACGGGGAGACCTCCGCTCCCGGGACCACCGACCGGCCGGGGAACGCGTGATGAGCGGCACCGTCCTGGCCACGCTGACCACGCTGACCGCACCCCCCGCGGCCTCCGCCGGCCGGCTCATCCCGGCGGCGCTCATCGGCATCGCGCTGATCGTCCTGCTGATCACGTACTTCAAGCTGCACCCCTTCCTGAGCCTGACCCTCGGCTCGCTGGCCGTCGGGGCCGTCGCGGGCCTGTCGATGGCCGACACCATCGCCGCCTTCACCGACGGGTTCGGCAGTACCGCCGCGGGGGTGGGCACCCTCATCGCGCTGGGAGCGATGTTCGGCAAGCTGCTCGCCGACTCCGGCGGGGCCGACGAGATCGTGGACACGATCGTCGGCCGTTCCACCCCTCGCTCGCTGCCCTGGGCGATGGCCGCGGTGGGCGCCCTGATCGGGTTGCCGATGTTCTTCGAGATCGGCCTCGTGCTGCTGATGCCGGTCATCTTCCTGGTCTCGCGCCGTTCCGGCGTCTCCCTGATCCAGGTGGGCATCCCCGCGCTCGCGGGCCTGTCGGTGATGCACGGGCTGGTCCCGCCCCACCCCGGGCCGCTGGTCGCCATCGACGCCCTCAAGGCCGATCTCGGCATCACGCTGGGGCTGGGCGTGCTCGTCGCCGTCCCGACCGTCGCCATCGCCGGGCCGCTGTTCGCCAAGTACGCGGCCCGCTGGGTGAACGTGCCGCCGCCGGAGCTCTACGAGACCCGCCCCGCGGCCGAGGACACCCGCAGGCCGTCGTTCGGCGTCACCCTCGCCACGGTCCTGCTGCCGGTGGCGCTGATGATGGGCAAGGCCCTCACCGACATCCTGCTGGCAGAGGGCAACCCGATCCGCAGCGTGCTCGACTTCCTGGGCACGCCGTTGATCGCGCTGCTCATCGCCGTCATCGTGGCGATGTTCACCCTGGGTCTCGGCGCGGGCATGGACCGGAAGGCGGTCGCGAAGTCGCTGGAACAGTCGCTGCCCCCGATCGCGGGCATCCTGCTGATCGTGTCCGCCGGCGGCGGTTTCAAGCAGACCCTGATCGACACCGGGATCGGCGGCCTCATCGCCACCTGGGTGCAGAACAGCGGCCTGTCGGTACTGCTGCTGGCCTGGTTCGTCGCCGTTCTCATCCGGCTGGCCACGGGGTCGGCGACCGTCGCGACCGTCACGGCCTCCGGCATCCTCGCCCCGCTGGTCGCCAACCTCAGCGTCGGGGAGACCTCGCTGCTCGTGCTCGCCATCGGCGCGGGATCGCTGTTCTTCTCGCACGTCAACGACGCGGGGTTCTGGCTGGTCAAGGAGTACTTCGGGCTCACCGTGGGGCAGAACATCAAGACCTGGTCGGTGATGGAGACGATCATCTCGGTGGCCGGCCTGGTGTTCGTCCTGCTGCTCAGCCTGTTCTTCTGACGCGCGCTCCCCGGCCCTCGGGCCGGGGAGCCGCTGTCAGCCGGGCCGGTCAGCCGGGCCGGTCGGCCGAGACCGTGTCGCGCAGGGCGCGCACCGCGGAGTCGACCCGCTCCAGGCTCTTCTCCTCGCAGTACGCCGGATCGCGGGGTTCCCGCCCGGCGCGGACGTCCCTGGCGAGATCGTCCAGGCAGCGGGCCAGGTTCTGGACGGCGGTGTCCGGCGGCGGCGAGGCACCGCGCTCGGTCCGCGCGACCGTGGCGACGGTCGCGTCCGCCACCTGTTCCAGCGCGGTCATCGCGGGCATCCAGGTGGTCACGCGCCGGCTGACCACCGGCGGTTCGGTCATCGCCCGCTGGAACACCGTCCGCAGGTCGGCCAGGGCGTCGTACACCCCCCGGCGGAGCAGAGCCCGGCCGGTGTGCCCGGGGTCGAAGGCGTACCGGAGGTAGCCCGCGGTGGCCGAGACGGCGTCGGCGAAGCGCGGCCCGACCGGCGCCTCCCAGCTCGTCGGCCACGGCAGGTAGCCCAGCAGCAGGACGATCAGGCATCCGGCCAGCGTGTCGACCAGCCGGACGACGCCCAGCCCGGGCCCGCCCCGGGTCAGCAGGTCCACCAGGAGCAGCACCAGCGGCGCCTGGAAGGCCGACACCAGACCCCAGTTGCGCTGCACGCCGTACGGCAGGAGCGCCGCGCACACCGCGACGGGCACCAGGAGCAGCGCGCCGTACGGCACCACCAGGAGCATCAGGGTGCCGACCAGCGTGCCCGCCAGGGTTCCGAGCGCGCGCTGCACGGCGCGGGCGAACACCGAGCCGAAGTCGGGCTTGAGCACCAGCGCGACGGTCAGCGTCATCCAGTAGGACCGCTCGAACCAGCCGAACCGGCTGATCGCCGCGGCGACGCCCATGCAGAGTCCCAGCCTGAGCGTGTAGACGCGGACCAGGTGGCCGTACCACATGCTCTGCAGGGTGGCCCGGAGCCGTGCGCGGTGGCCGATCCTCTCGTACGGCAGCTGCTCGTCGGCCACCTCGGCGCCGGAGACCAGCTCCACGGCCCCCTCCACCGCGGAGCACAGGGCGCGCATCGCGGGCGAGTCGCACGCGTGACGCGGCGCCCGCGGGGCGGGCCCGCCGGTGAGCGAGGCCGTGACCTCCCGGACGGCGTCGGCGAACGCGCCGGGCGGCTCACGTCCCTCGTGGGAGAGCGAGAGCAGCGCGTTGCGGATCAGTGAGGCCTGGTTCAGCAGCGCGACCAGGCGGGTGCGTTCCGCGTCCAGCCCCGCCGCCGGGGAGCGGGCCGCGAGGACGGTGTCGTACCCGCTCTTGAGGGCGGCGTCGAACGCGGCCAGCGCGCCGGTGCCGCCGGGGCCGCCGGTGCCGCTCGTGCCGCCGCCGAGAAGCGCGTCGAGGGCGCGGTAGACCGCGACCACCGCGGTCTCCTCGGGCGCCCGGGGATGGAACGGCCACTCCGCGGCCCCCAGGACGATCACCCATCCCACGCCCAGCAGGAACGCCAGCGCGTTCAGGAGCGGTGATCCCGGCAGCTCGATGCCGATGGACAGCACGGTCATCACCAGCAGTTGCAGGCCGGCCGCCGAGCCGGTGGCGCCGCTCGTGCTGATCAGCGCCGACACCACCGAGACGACCACCACGGTGAGCACGACCCACCAGCCGTGGTCGCGAACCGTGGTCCCGACGAGGTACCCCAGGGCGCCGGCGGTGCCGGCCGCCGCCATCCGGGTGATCCTGACCCGGTACGGCCCGCCGCGGTCGGCCATGCCGGCGTTCATCGCGCCGATGGCGGGCAGCAGGCCGGCCACGACGTGCCCGGTGGCGAACCCGGCCGCCAGCGGGAGGGTCACCGCCACCGCCATGCGCAGCATCGGCCACCATTCGAGGGCGGCGGGAGCGGGACGGACCGTCTCCACCAGCCAGCCGGGGGCGGCGTCGGTCAGCCGGTCGGCGGCCCGCCGGAAGAACGGGGGCGACCGGCGCGACGGGGGTGGGTTCGACGGGGTCGGCGGAGGCGGCGGGGGCGGCGGAGGCGGCGTAGGCACGGCTCGCCGTGCTCAGCGCGCCGGTACGCCGGGCGTGTCCGGCCCCGGGATGATCTCCTGATCGTTCACGAAGCGTCCTTACCCGCCGATTTCGCCGGATTATCCCCGCGTTCACCGACGAACACTTGACCTCGCCCGCGTCCCCGTTCCCCCTCGTTCCCCCGCGAGTCCCCCTCGTGGGCGGGCGCACCCGTGTCCGTGGCCGGCCGTGTCCTCACTCGTGGCCGGCTCGCACTCGTAACCCGCGCCCGTGACCCGCGCTCGTGGCCATGCCCGCGTACCCCATGGCCGTGGCTCGCGCTCGTGGCCGTGCCGGTGACCGCCGGAAGCGGGACGTTCAGGGAAGGATGGCGTCGACGTAGCCCCCGTCGACCCGCAGGGCGCCGCCGGTGGTGGCGGAGGCCTGCGGGGAGCTGAGGTAGACGACCATGTCGGCGATCTCCTCCGGCTCGATCAGCCGTTGCAGCAGCGACTGGGGGCGGTGTTCCCTGATGAAGGCGCGCTGGGCCTTCTCCCAGGGCAGGTCCCGGTCGACGAGATCGTAGACGAAGTCCTCCACCCCCTCGGTGTGCGTCGGACCGGCGATGACGGAGTTGACCGTGACCCCGCTGCCCGCGGCCTTCTTGGCGAAGCCGCGCGAGACCGCCAGGAGGGCGGTCTTGGACATCCCGTAGTGGATCATCTCCACGGGTGTCACGACCGCGGAGTCGCTGGCGATGTACTGGACGCGACCCCAGGACCGCGCCATCATCCCCGGCAGGTAGGCGCGGGTGAGGCGGATCGCCGCCAGCACGTTCACCTCGAAGAAGCGCCGCCACTCGTCGTCGGTGATCTCCAGGGCGTCCTGCACCCCGAAGACGCCGAGGTTGTTGATCAGGATGTCGGCATCCGGCACCAGGTCGACGGCCCGGTCGGCACCGGCCTCGGTGGAGAGATCTGCGGCGACGGGCAGGACCCGGGCCCCGGGCACCTTCAGGCGTAGCGCGCCGACGGCGGCCTCCACCGTCTGCGGGGTGCGGCCGTTCACGGCCACGGTCGCGCCCGCCCGTGCCAGGCCGGTGGCGATGGCCGCCCCGATCCCCTGGGTGGACCCGGTGACCAGCGCCGTCTTGCCGGTGAGATCGATGTGCATGCGTCACGTCCTTGATGCCCGTCGTGGAACCGCCCCCGTGTGAGCCCGCCCGGCCGGTGGGCGGGACGAGGGGACGGGGCGGGGGGCGGGACGGTGCCCCGTCGTGCCGCCCACCGGCCCGTCCCCGCCCCGCGCCGGGCGGCGTGGAACGCGGGATCGTGGTCATTGTGCGGGAGCGGGCGCGGGGAACGGCGTTCTCCTCGCCGGATGACGGTGTCCTGGCGGGGAGTTTGGAGACTCTTGGACGGATCGGCCGGGCACGCGGGAGGCGGGCCGCCAGGCACGCGGGAGGCGGGCCGCCAGGGAGGTGGGAGGCGGACCGCCTGCCCCGGCTCCGTAGGTCCCGGCCCGGTCCGTCGCGGTTTCCCGGTCCTGGCTCCGCCGGCGGCGATTCTGTCGGTCCCGGCCCGTAGTCTGCCGACCCCGTACGACAGGAAGGTGGGAATCGTGGACCCTGACAACCCCGTGGTCGGACTCTGCGCCCAGGGCATGGAGGCCGAGGCCGACGGCCGTCCCGAGGACGCGCTGCGTTTGTTCGAGCAGGCGTGGCTGGAACGGACCGACGATTTCGACGCCTGCGTGGCGGCCCACTACGTCGCGCGCCATCAGGAGTCGGCGGAGGAGACGCTGCGCTGGAACGAGATCTCGCTCAAGCACGCCGACGCGGTGGCCGACGAGCGGGTGCTCCCCTTCTACCCCTCGCTGCACCTCAACATCGGCGCCTCCCACGAGCTGCTGGGCGATCCCGACGAGGCCCGCCGCTGTTTCCGGCTGGCCGCCGACCGGGTCCACGACCTTCCCGAGGGCCCGTACGGTGACATGCTCCGCCAGGCGATCGCCGACGCCCTGGGCCGCCTGCCGTGAGACGCCCGGCCTGAAACGCCTGACACCGGACGCCTGTCCCGGAACGACTCGACCACCCCGGAACATCCGTCCCGGCACGCCGAGGGGCGCTCCGATGGCAAGGAGCGCTCAGGCGCCTTCGCCGTCCCACGCGAAGGCGCTCAACTGGGGGTCGAGGGGCGCCTCGACGAGCCGGTTGGCGAACGTCGAGATGGTGTAGGCGCCCACCCCGAGAACGACCTCCAGCGCGTTGCGCGCGGTGTGGCCGGCGTCGAGGAACGCGCGCGTCTCCTTCTCGTCCACCGCGCCCAGGCCGTCCATGACCGCGAGGGTGAAGCGCCGCACCGCCTCCAGCCGCGCGTCGGCCAGGGGCCTCCGGGCCCGCAGCGCCTCGACCAGCTCGGGCGGAGCCTCCAGCCCGGCCAGCGTGGCGGTGTGCATCGCCACGCAGACGTGGCAGCGGTTCCGGGTGGCGACGGTCAGGATGACGATCTCACGTTCGAGCTGTCCGAGGGTGGCCTGCTCGAACGAGGCCGAGGCCGCCAGGAACCCCTTGAGCAGTTGCGGGGAGTCGGCCATCAGGGCCACCGGCGCGGGGAGGTAGCCGAACTTGCGCGTCACCGCCTCGACGGTGGGACGGATGTCGGACGGCGCGCTGTCGGCGGTGTGGGCGACGAAGACGTCGGAGGGCATCGGGACCTTCTCTCTGGGACTCACCGGGCGCGGGAGCCGGGCTCGGCTGACGCACGCGGCGAAACAGTCAATGTGGTTGTCTATATAGTAAACATGGTTGACTACTTTGGCAACGTCGTGGACAGGCGGGCCGTTCCGCCGGCAGGTGAGCGGGTGAGAATCGCGGAGGGGTCCACCACCCGCCCCCGGGGAACCGCCGATTACCCTCGAAGACGTCACCGACCGCGACAGGAGGCCCGACCGTGACGGACCGCAAACCCCTCGGGGTCGGCTTCGAGACGTGGATCGACCGGCAGATCCGCGAGGCCACCGAACGCGGGGAGTTCGACAACCTGCCGGGCGCGGGCAAGCCCCTTCCCGACGCGGGCAGGCAGCCCGACGAGCTGTGGTGGGTCAAGCAGAAGATGAGGGAGGAGAACCTGTCGTTCCCCCTGCCGGGGACGCTCGCACTGCGCAAGGACGCCGAGAGGGCGCGGGCGGCCGCGGTGGACGCGCGGACGGAGGCCGAGGCCCGCAGGATCATCGAGGAGATCAACGACCGGATCCGCGAGAGTCACGGCAGGACCCTGTCGGGCCCGCCGCTCGTCCAGCCACTCCTCGACGTGGACGAGGTCGTCGCCGACCGGCGAACCCGCCACCCCGCCGTGGAGGAGCCCGCCCCCGCCCCCGCCCCGCCGCCCCGGCGGCGTTCCCTCCTCCGGTGGTTCGGGCGAGGCTGAGCCTCGGACCGAACGGCCCGCTCCCGCCGCCGGTAACACCCCTCCCCCGCCACCGTCGGCCACGCACCCGCCGCCGGTCAGGGCCCCTCGGCGCCGCGGGCGGCGGCGACGAAGTCCGCGATGAGCCCGGCGTCCTTGACACCGGGCGCGACCTCCACCCCGCTCGACACGTCCACCCCCCACGGGCGGGCCGCGGCGATCGCCCCGGCCACGTTCGACGGGTCCAGCCCTCCCGCGAGCATCCAGTGGCCCGCCGGACGGCCGCGTACCGCCGCCCAGTCCCACGGCTCGCCCGAACCGGGTCTCGGCGCGTCGACGATGAGCAGGTCCTCGTCGAAGGCGCCGCAGCGCAGGTCGGTGCTCGCCGCCCCGGCGCGCACCAGGGTGAGCCCCAGGTCCTTGAGCGCGGTGAAGTCCTCGTGCGGGTGGTCGCCGTGGAGCTGGATCCCGCGTACCCCTGCCTCCAGCGCGGCGGCGCGGACCTCCCCGGACGGTTCCCCGGCGAACACCGCCACGGTCAGCACGTGCTCCGGGACCGCCGAGGCCAGCTCCCGCGCCCGCGCGGGGGTGACCCGCCGTGAGCTCCTGGTGAGGACGAACCCGATGGCGTCGGCGCCCGCCTCGACGGCGGCCGTCACATGTCCGGGCTCGCGGAGCCCGCAGATCTTCACGTACACCCTGAGTACGGTAGCCCGTCCCCGGCACCACCCGCCCGCCCCCGGTCACCCGGGCGGGCCGGCGCCTACAGGCCGTTCAGGAACCGCGCGGCGATCGGGGCCGCGACCTGTCCTCCGGCCCCGCCGTTCTCCACGAACACCGCGAAGGCCAGGGAGCCCCGGTAGCCGACGAACCAGGCGTGGTCCGTGGCGCCCTGGACTTCGGCCGTGCCGGTCTTGCCCGCCGTGCCCGCGGGCAGGCCCGCCTGGGCGGCCGTGCCCTGGGTGACCACGGCCTCCATCATCGTCCGCAGGGCGGAGGCCACACCGTCGTCCAGCGGCACCGGCTGCGGCTCGTCCGGGCCGGCCTGCTCGGCCAGGATGGCGGGCCTCCAGACGCCGCTCGCCGCCGCGGCCGCGACCTCGGCCATGCACAGCGGGCTGGCCTGCACGGAGTTCTGGCCGATGGCGTCGGACCCCAGCTCGTCGAGGTTTCCGTACGGCCGGATCCGGCAGGCGCTGAGCCCCGGCTTCTCCCGGAAGCCGAACCGGTCGGCGGCCTCGGCGCGCAGCCGGTCGTCGCGCAGCCGGTCGTGGGCCTGCTGGGCGAAGGTGGTGTTGCAGGAGAGCGCGAAGGCCATGGTGAGGGGGACGGCGCCGTGGTCGACGTTGTCGGAGTCGGTGAAGGTCCTGCCGTTCGGGATGGTGTAGGAGGCCGGGCAGGGGACCTGCGAGTCCGGGACCAGGCCGGAGCGGAGCAGCGCGGCGGCCGTCACCACCTTGAACGTCGACCCCGGGGGGTAGAGGCCGTTGAAGGCCTTCTTGCCGCCCAGCGCGTCCGCCACCGCGCGTACCTGACCGGTCTGGATGTCCAGGGCCACGATCGCGGCGGGCTGCCCGACCCCGTCCAGGGCCCGTGCCGCGGCGGCCTGCACGGGCAGCGAGACGGTGGTCCTCGTCCCGGACGCCTCCCGGCGCGGGGACGCCTTCAGCACCGTTCCCGAGGGCTCCTCCAGCAGTTTCAGCTCGACGGCCGTCTCACCCAGACCGGTGAAGTAGTCACCCGCCCTGCTCTCCCTGGGGAACGGGCGCCCCTCGCGGGTGAGCGTGTCCGGGGTCCTGATCTCCTTCCGCCTCAGCTTCAGGCTCCCGCCGTCCTTGAGCGAGGGGTGCATCGTCTCCGGGGCCCAGAGCACCTTCCACGTGCCGGCGCGCCGCTCCAGGCGCAGGACCGAGGTGAAGGGCCACCGGCCCAGATCGGTGATCTCCCGTACGCCGTTGAAGGACAGCTCGGCCTTCTCCGCGCCCGGCTCGCTCAGCTCGCCGGCGGTGAGGGAGAGCGAGGAGATCCGCAGGTCGGCGTCGAAGCCGCGGTGCCGGTCGGCGAAGTCGGCCGGGGGGTCGGCGACCAGGGCGGCCATGGCCGCGTGGTCGCCGGCCTGCCAGGCGGTGAGGTAGCTCCTGGCGACCCACTCGGGACCGTCCTGCGGCGTCGGCGTGGCCGGGGTGGGTGTGGCCGGGGCCAGCGTGATCACGGACGCCGAGGAGGGCGGCGCCCCCTCGCCCCCCTCGGCCGTGCCGGGTTCCTCGGCTTCCGCGGCCGCGTCGGCGGGCGTGGGACGGGCCGACGGGGAGGCGGCGACCGTGCCCGAGGTGGACACCAGCGCGTACACGCCGAAAATGACGATCATGACCGCCGAGACGATCAGTGCGAGAAGCCGTCGATCCCGCATGCCGTTTACTCCCCTGGGTTTCCACGGATGCTCACCAGAGAAAAGATCGTAAAGGCGGGCGCGATACCGAAACAGGTTTTTCCCGACATCGGTACAGGAGCGTGCCCTTAACGGGCGAAGGTGGTGCGGCGCCGGCCCGGCATGTCACCGGCGCGCGTCCCCCTCACGACCCGAAGCCCTTCCTCACCGGAGCCGTGCCGATTCCCTCTCCCGCCCCTGCCCGTCCTGCCTTCACGCGCCCGCGCCGCCCCCTCGCCCTCGGCCCCTACCGGAGGCCGTCGAAGAGGTCGTCCTCCCTGTCGGCCGCCCCGGGGACGCGGTTGATCGCGCGGATGAACCCCTCGGTCCCGAGGACCTGATGCAGGGCCTCGGGGGGCATGCGCAGCATGAAGATGCTGTCCCCCTGGCTCGCGTGCGCCTCCAGCGCCTTGCGCTTGCGCTCCACGTAGGGCGTCACGTCGATCATCGCGGTGATCTGCGCCTCCGGGACCCCGAAGTCGTCGGGAAGTTCGAGCTCCTCGGGGGCGACACCGGCCGAGCGGAGGAGCTCGGACAGCTCGGCCATGCGCTCGCGGGGCACGGCGGTGTAGTACAGCTTCTCGGGGATCTGGCTGGTCTCGGCCGCGGCCACGGCGATCCGGTGGGCCTGGATGTGGTCGGGGTGACCGTAGCCCCCGTTCTCGTCGTAGGTCACCACGACCTGCGGGCGGTAGCGCTCCATCAGCTCGGCCAGCCGCGCGGCGGCCCGTTCCACCGGGACGTTGGCGAAGGCGTCCTCGGCCTTGTTGCCGTCCCAGCCGTCCATGCCCGAGTCGCGGTAGCCGAGCAGCTCCACGTGCTCGATCCCCAGATGGGTCACGGACGCGCGGAGCTCCTCCAGCCGCAGCGCGCTCACCGCTGCCTCGTCATGGCCCGGCTCCCCCGGCTTCACCCCGCCGGGGGCGTCCCCCTGCTCCCCGTTCGTGCAGGTCACCAGGACGGTGCGGATGCCCTCGTCGGCGTACCGGGAGAGGATCCCGCCCGTCCCGAGGACCTCGTCATCGGGATGGGCGTGCACGGCCATCACGGTCAATCGTTCGCTCATGATTTCCACCCGTTCGTTCAAAGAGCCGCGGATCGGCCCACTCTACGGTGGCCCCCTGACAGCCCGGAGCGGCCGGTGGGCCACCGTGGGCGGCGGCCCACCACGGGCTCAGGGGCGAGCGTTCCGGATCACCTCGTCCAGCGGGGTGACCGGGCGGCCGAGCAGCCGGGCCAGGTCGCCGGCGCCGGCCTCCAGGTCGCCGCGGGCGATGGACTCGTCGAGCGAGGCGACGAAGGCGGCGGTGCCCTCGTCCATCCCGCTCCGGCGCAGCGCGGCGGCGTACTCGGCCGCCGGAAGGTCGCGGTAGACGACCTTCGTGCCGGTCACCTCGGTGACGGTCGCGGCCAGCTCGTCGAGGGTGAAGGCCTGGCCCGCGAGTTCGTACACGGCGCCGTCGTGCTCGTCGCCGGTCAGCGCCGCGGCGGCGGCCCCGGCGTAGTCGGCGCGGGGCGCGGCCGAGATCCTGCCGGAACCCGCGGCGCCGAGGATCTCCCCCCGCTCCAGGTATCGGGGGAGCTGATCGGTGTGGTTCTCGGTGTACCAGCCGTTGCGCAGCACGGTGAACGGCACGCCTGAGGCGGCCAGGATCTCCTCGGTGGCCCTGTGGTCGGGCGCCAGCGGGCTGGCACTGGTGCCGGCCCGCAGGAGGCCGGTGTAGACGACGCGCTCGACGCCGGCGGCCCGTGCGGCCTCGATCACCGCGGCGTGCAGGGCCGGACGCCGTCCCGGCACGTCGCCGGAGATCAGCAGCAGGCGGCGTACCCCGTCCAGGGCGGCCGGCAGCGTCTCGGGCAGCGAGTAGTCGGCCAGGCGGACCTGGACGCCGCGCCGGGCCAGGTCCGCGGCCTTGGCCTCGCTGCGGGCGACGGCGACGATCTCGGCGGCGGGTACGCCCCGGTCGAGCAGGTCCTCGATGACGAGGCGTCCGAGGTGGCCGGTGGCCCCGGTGACGGCATAGGCGGGCATGGCGAATCCCTTCAAGTAAGCACTGCAATCCAGTAAGCACTAACTAAAACACAGTACACACTGTTCCGCAGCGACGGGGGTAGGCTGGCGGGGTGGCCGAACACAGTGCGCACCCCCCGGCGGAGCCCTCCCAGGAGCTCGTCAGCGACGTCTTCGCCCGTTCCTGCACCTCGCGCGCCGCGTTCGAGGACGTGACGGCCAAATGGGCCTCGCTCGCATTGCTGGCCCTGGCCGAGGGCGGCTACCGCTTCAACGCGCTGCGCCGCCGGGTCGAGGGGGTGAGCGAGAAGATGCTGTCGCAGACCCTCCAGGCCCTGGAGCGCGACGGCCTGGTCACCCGCGAGGTCCTCAGCGCCATACCGCCCAGGGTGGAGTACGCGCTGACCCCGCTCGGCGTCCGTGCCGCCGCGCACCTGCGTGCCCTGGCCGACCTGCTGGAGGGGGCCGTGCCCGAGGTCGAGGAGGCCCGGCTGGCCTACGAGCGCCGCCAGGGCTGAGCCGGCGCCCGGCCGCCGGCCCGGGTCGGGGAGCTCGGGGAGCTCGGGGAATTCAGCGGGGCTCGATGCCGGGGACGACCAGGCCGAGTTCGTAGGCCGTGACCGCCGCCTGCGTGCGGTCGCGGGCGCCCAGCTTGTCCAGGACGTTGGTGACGTGCGTCTTGACCGTCTCCCGCGACACGCGCAGCACCTCGGCGATCTCCGCGTTGGCCTGCCCGAGCGTGATGTGGCGCAATACCTGCAGCTCGCGCGGGGTCAGGGTCACCCCGTGGCCCACCCCGGCGTCGCCGTGGTGCGGCGAGGCGATGCGCCGCAGCGCGTCGGGGAAGAGCACCGCGTCCCGCGAGTGCACCAGCCGGACCGCCTCCACCAGTTGGGTCGCGGGAGCGCGTTTGAGCACGTAGCCGGCCGCTCCCGCGCGCAGCGCCCCCCACACCAGCTGATCGCTCTCGAAGGTGGTGACCACGACGACGCGGGTGGAGGGCGAGCGGCGGGCCAGCTCGACGGTGGCGGCCAGGCCGTCCATCCGGGGCATGCGGACGTCCATCAGCACGACGTCCGCCCCGGTGCCCGCCTCGACGGCCTCGTGGCCGTCCGCCGCCTCGCCCACGACGGCGAGGTCGTCGTGGGCGGAGAGCATCGCCGACCACCCCGCGCGGATCAGCCGGTCGTCGTCCGCCAGGACCACGCGGATCACAGCGGCAGCCTCGCCCGTACGCGCCAGACGGCGTCCGCCTCCTCCAGCGTGCAGGTGCCGCCGACCAGGCGGGCGCGCATGCGCATGCCCGTCAGGCCCCGCCCCCTCCCGGCCGCATCACGACCGGCACCGCCGCCGGTGGCGGCGGGGGCGGCGCAGGCGGCGGTCGCGGTGGCGTTCTCCACCGTCAGCACCAGGTCGCCGACGACGGCCACGTCGAGCGTGACGGGGCCCCGGCCGTGCCGCAGGGCGTTGGTGAGCGCCTCCCTGGCGATCGCGTACGCGGCACGTGAGGTCGCCGCCGGCACCCGGTCCAGGTTCTGGGCGCGCACCCGCACGTCCAGGCCGCGGGTGAGCGAGCCGAGCGCGTCGAGTGTGGGGGCGCGCGCCGTGTCGCCGTCGTCCAGCACGCCGAGCAGCACGTCGAGCTCCTCCTGGGCGGCGCGGGCGGTGTCCACCAGGTGGTCCAGCGACTCCCCCGCCTGCCGCACCCGGGGTTCGGGCCGGTGCAGCGCCGCCTGCGCGGCCATGCCCTGCACCAGGACCACACTCAGCGCGTGCCCCACCGCGTCGTGCAGTTCCAGCGCGAGCGTCTGGCGGCGGCCGAGCTCCTCCAGCGCACGGGACGGTTCGGCGCGCAGCAGCCGGCGCGCCACCGACCGCTGGCCGAACCCGGCGACGACCATGGCGGCCACCACCGCGCCGGCCATCAGGAACGGCTGCGCCGTCTCGGCGGGGTTCTGGCGCCAGCCCGTCAGGTCGCCGGCGCGTGTCAGCCCGGGGGCCAGCAGGAGCAGCGCGGCGCCCAGCGTGGCTCCGCCGTACAGGTGCAGGCTCGTCAGGGCCACCAGGTAGAGCGGATCGGCCCTCGCCGGGACGTCGACGTCGAGGAGTTCCGACAGCGCGATCGTCTCGATGCGCCGCACCAGGGGCGCGAGGGCCAGCAGCACCGAGGCCGGCAGGCACGCCGCCCACAGCGTCAGGACACGGGCCGGCGTGACCTCGGTGACGATCACCAGGCCGAGCGCCACCGCCGCCGGGACGAGCAGGGCCGCGCCGAGCGCCGGGTAGATCGCCGCCCGCAGGGCGCGCGCGAGGTGTTCGCTCACGGCGACGATGCTAACCAGCAAGCCGGGACGGGCACTCCCCCGCCAGGGGGAGGTGGCGGGGAGCGGCCCGTTCCTACGGTGAGCGCCATGACGAGAAACCTCCGGATCGCCGGCGCGCTGCTGTCGATCGCCGTGACGGCCGTCGGGCTGCTGTGGTGGATCATCCCCGCGAGCTATCCCTTCGGCGCGCACGACCGCGTCACCGTGTCGCTGTCGCACCTGTTCGAGCACGACGTGGGCGGCCCGATGGCCGTCGTGGCCGGACTGGCCGGGCTGGTGACGGCCTTCGCCTCGGGTACGGCGCTGAGGGCGGGCGCGGTCGCGCAGGTCGTCTTCTTCGGCGTGGTGATGTCCGACGCCGGCATCATGTCCCTGCTGGGCTACGCCATGGCGCTGGCCGGCCCGGTCGCGCTGGCGGCGATCCTGGTCCTGCTCTGCCGGCGCCGCGGGTGGCCGGCCGTGCTCGCCCTCGTGGCGCTGGGGGCGCTGCTCGCCCTGGTCGTGGGCGGCACGCTCACCGGGCTCGTCCCGGTCGGCCGCCTCCTGCTCAACCTCTTCGCGGACTTCTCGTCGTACGCCGGGCGCGTGTCCTGGACGCTGGCCGACGCGCTCGCCTGCGGCCTGTGGGCGGCGATCGCGGTGGCGGCCTTCAGGACCGGCGGCACGCCGCGCTGGGTGCGGCCCGCCGCCGTCGCCCGCTGGGGACGCCCGGTCACGATCGCGGCCGCGCTGTGCCCGCTGCCGTACGCACTCTACCGGCTGACCTGGCTGACCCCGTGGCCCACCGACGTCGGCGCGGGCGAGCTGGCGGCGAATCCGGGGCTCAGGCTGCAGGGGCTGATCATCGCCTTCGGCGCCCTGGGCGGATCCGTGCTGACGCTCGGCCTGATCGCCCGGTGGGGCGAGGTGTGGCCGCGGTGGGTGCCGGTCCTGCACGGCCGCCCCGTGCCGGTGCGCCTGCCGGTGATCGCGGGAGGGCTGGTCGCGGGGGCCTGCTGCCTGGCCTCTCCCGGGCTCACGGTCAACGCCGTGGAGTGGGGGGACCTGCTGCCGCTGCTGCTGTGGCCGTACCCGATCTGGGGGATCCTGCTGGCCGCCGCGGTCCTGGCCTACCGGCTGCGCCGCGGGTGACGTGTCGAGGACGGCGTGCCAGGCGGCTCCCCGCTCCGCCGGGTTCCCGTGTCCGGACATATCGGTAAGATCATCCGCATCGTCACTCGCATCCGGGCCGCTGCCGGCCGATACCGCTTCGGGCACGTGGCCGCCGTCGTCGTCGTGCTCTACCTGGCCGTCGCGGCCATCGGCGTGGTGCTCGCCGTCGTGTCCGGCGACCCGTCGGTGCTGTCGGTGGCCGCGTCGAGGACACTCCACATGTGGGGTGAGGACGGGCCGGCGCCCCTGTACGCCGGGATCTGCGGGCTCAACGCGTGGGCACTGTGGCAGGTGCTGCGCGGTCCCGGGACGTCGCGCACCGCGCAGTCGCCGCGCGACGTGGTCTGGCTTCGGCGCCTGCTGTACGTAGGCATCGTCGGCGACCTGGCGCTCTGGGACCTCGTCGGAGAGCTGTCGGACGTCGTGGAGTACGTCGCGAGCCAGGCCGTGTGGATCGCCACGGTCGTCCTGCTGGTGCGGGTCGTCTCCGGGGTCTCGGTCCTGTTCCGGGCCCTCGCCCTCGTGCTCGGCCTGACCGGCGCGCTGTCCTCGACGCTCTTCCTATTCTCCTTCTCCGAGGGTACGGGCCGGACGATCGAGCTGCTGGGGCTGGCGGGCCTCGGCTGGACGGTGATGATCCTCGTCGCGCAGCGCCGCGACGGGCGGTGGAGCGACGCCACGGTCGACATCGGGAGGGTCGCCCTCGTCGTCGCCCTGCTCTCCCCGCTGCTGGCCTCCCTGCTCGGCCTCCTCCAGGTCGGGCAGCTGTTCGACGACCAGGCGCTCGTGCTGGGCGCGCTCGGGGTGTTCGGCACGGTGTGGCTGGCGCGCACCGCGCACGAGCTCGCCGGGCCCGCCGGCACGCCCGCCGCCGGGGCCGGCCCCGGGCCCACCCCCGGCCGCGTGCCGCGGGCGGCCGTCGTCGCCGCGCTCGTACTGCCGCTCGTCGTGGTCGGCGCCGAGGAGGAGTCGCGGTTCGCCCTCCCCGGCGCGCAGGAGGGTGTCGACCGGCAGCGGGCCGAGCAGGCGCTCGACGAGGCACGCGCGCGGGCCGAGAACGAGCGGGAGACGGCCGCGTGGGAGGCCGAGATGAACGCCCGGTGCACCGACCCCTGGCCGGGGGTGCGGGCCGGGAGGCAGGGCACGACCGCGTACCTGCTCTTCGAGGGGGGCGGCCACCACGTCTTCGACGACCGCGACGAGTCCGAAGGTCCTGGTGGCGACATCGACCGGGCGGTCGACGACGGGTTCGTCGACGCCGCCGGCAGCAGTGCCGTCGTCATGACCGACGGCGAGAACGCGGCGCTGTGCGTCACGGTCAAGGCGTTCGGCGCCACCCCGCCGCTCCGGCTCAGGGGCTGGGAACGGGTGGTCGAGGTGGGTCTCGTCAGCCGCAGCGGCCGCCTGGTCGTGCCGCACTTCTCCGAGGGCGGTGACAGTGGGACGATCCGGCCGCTGCCCGACCTGGCCGTCGGCGGCCCCGGCCGCTACCGGATGCGCATCTACGCCCGCGCGTTGGGGTGGGACGAGGACGACCCCGACGCGCCCGTCGAGGAGCACCTGATCGTCGTCTATCCCGGCCGGTCCACGGAGAAGGTCGTCCATCGCGCGCGGCGGTGACCGCTCGGCCGCCCCGCGCGCACCCCGGCGCGTCAGGTCCGCCGCCCCGCGTGCCCGCCGGCGCGTCAGGTTCGGCGCGTCAGGCCGGCCGCCCCGCGTGCCGGCCGGTGTGCCGGGTGTCGCCGGATGCCATGCGGTCCGGCCGGGCCCTGGACCCGGCCGGGGTCAGCGCGCCTGCCGGGTGCCCTCGTCCTCCAGCAGGACGGGGGCTCCGCTCGCGGCGGACAGGTTGGCCGAGACGCCGACCATCACGCTGGCGACGCCCGCGCGGTGCCCGGCCTGGCGGCGCAGGGGGTCGTCGGAGACACCGCGGAAGATGTCGTTCAGCATGAGGACGTCGCCGCCGCCGTGGCCGCCCGCGCCCGCGGAGATCGCGACCTCCTCCGCCTCCTGCCAGTGCCGTTGCAGGACGAGCCGCTCGGAGGCGCCGGCGGCGTGGGCCTTGTCGGCGGCGGTCGGGTCGATCGCGGCCCGCGGCGGGGTCCAGGCGCGTTCGACGACCTCCAGCTCCAGCCGTCCCTCGGTGCCGTTGAAGGCCACCCGGTAGCCCTCGAAGGGGCCGTGGGCGTTGAGGGAGTAGGTGAGGATCGCCCCGCGGGAGTAGCCGACGAGGACCGACATGTTGTCCTCGATGGTCACGCCGTCGCCGAACACGTCCTGGTCGCGGATGTAGCCGTCCTCGTGCTCGGCGTCCAGGTAGAGGCGCTTGAGCCGGGGGTCGGCGGAGATGTCGAGCAGGTAGGGGTCGGTGCCGAGTTCCGGCGCTCCGGCGGCGCGTTCTGGCCGGTCGCCCAGGCCGCGGGCGCGGGCGTTGCCGGCCCCGTAGAAGCGCAGCGCCGAGCGGGCGTAGACGGAGGCGGCGGTGTCGTCCAGCCACCAGTTGACCAGGTCGAAGTGGTGGGTGGACTTGTGCACCAGCAGGCCGCCGGAGCTGGCCTTGTCACGGTGCCAGCGGCGGAAGTAGTCGGCTCCGTGGATGGTGTCCAGCACCCACTCGAAGTGCACGGAGGTGACGTCGCCGATCGCGCCGTCGGCGATCAGCCGTCGGACGGCGCTGTTGCGCGGCGAGTAGCGGTAGTTGAAGGTGACGACGAGCCGGCCGGTGCTCCGCTCGGCGGCCTCGACGATGGCCGCGCAGTCCTCGGCGGTGGTGCACAGCGGCTTCTCCACGATGACGTCCTTGCCCGCGTCCAGCGCGGCGACGACGTAGCGGGCGTGGGTGGCGTCGACGGTGGCGACCACGACGGCGTCCGCGAGCGGGAGCATTTTGTCGAACTCGTCCGGTGTGAAGGACGGGACGTCGCGGCCGATCCGGTCGAGGTAGTAGCCGATCCGGGTCCGGTTGACGTCGCAGAGGGCGACGATCTCGCCGGTGTCGCTCCAGTCACCGAGCAGCGCGTCGATGTACAGCTGTACCCGGTGGCCGAGTCCGACGAAGGCGTATCGCATCAGGAACCCCATGGGAGTAAGGGTGGAGACGGCCGTGCCGTACGGCCCGGTGTGAGCCGTACGGCACGTCGTTCCCGCGTGGAGAAGGGCCGTTACTTGGTGAGGGTGGAGTTGGCCTCGGCGATGAAGGCCTTCGCCGCGTCGTCCGCGGTGGCCTTCTCGAACAGCACCGAGTCGGTGGCGCGCTTGAGGATGTCCTCCATCTCCATCGCGCCCTTCGGCGGGACGGTGATCGGGCTCAGCTCGCTCTTGATCGACTCGATGAAGGCCAGCACCTTCTGGTCGGCCGGGGTCAGCTTGTCCTTGATGGCGGTGACGACCTTGGCGTTGGTCGGCAGGCCGCGGTCGCTGAGCAGGATGCCGCCGGCCTCGGGGTCGTTGACGAGGAAGTCGACGAACTTGCCGGCGGCGTCGGCCTTGTCGGTCTTGGCGGAGACCGTGTAGTACATGGCCGGCTGGAGGAACATGCCGGCGTTGGGCGCACCCTCGACCTTGGGCATGCGCAGCAGGTCGAGCTCCTGGCCCGAGCCCTTGCTCAGCGCGGTGAGCTGGTTGCTCCACCAGCTGCCGAAGGCGCTGGTGTTCGTGGCGAGCATGGCCTGGTCGACCTTGGTGCCGGTCTCCAGCATCTGGGCGGCGCTCGGACCGGCCTTGGTGGAGATGATCTTCTGCAGGAGCGCCCACCAGTCCTTGACGGTCTGCTCCGACAGGCCGATCTTGCCGTCCTTGTAGAACTGCTCCCCGCGCTGGGCGGCGAACAGCTGCAGGAAGGCGGGGTTCTCGTTGTACTCGGTGCCCCAGACCTTGCCCTCACCCTTCTCGGTGATCTTCTGGGAGATCGAGATGTAGTCGTCCCAGGTCCAGGTGGTGTCGTCGGGGACCTTCTGGCCGGCCTTCTCCACCGCCGCCTTGTTGACGATCATGGGGAAGGCGTTGACGCCGGTCGGGATGGCGAACTGCTTGCCGTCGACCTGGCCGGCCTTGAGCACGTCCTGGTCGAGGTCTGTGCTGTTCACCTTGCCGGTGAGGTCGGCGAGGATGCCGCGGCCGGAGTACTCGGCCAGACCGCGGATCTCGATGGACATGACGTCGGGGGCGTCGTCGGCCGCGGCCTTGGTGGCCAGCTTCTCGTAGTAGCTGTCCCAGTCGGAGAAGTCGCCTTCGATGTCGATCGTCGGGTTCTTCTTCTCGAACGCGGCGATGGCCGACTCCGTCAGCTTCTGACGGGCGTCGCTGCCCCAGTACGAGAAGACGACCTTCGTCTTGCCGCCGGACTCGCCGGCCTCTCCGCTGTCGCCACTGCCGCAGGCGGTGGCCGATATCGCGAGCAGGGTGATGGCGGTGGCCGCCTTGATGATCTTCATAATCGCCTCAGGTGGTGGAGGTGGGGAGGACGGGGGGTGTGAGCTGGATGGACGAAAGGGACTACTTGAGACCGGTGGTCGCCATGCCCCGGACGAGGTACTTCTGGCCCGCGAGGAAGAAGCCGAAGATCGGCCCGAGAGAGATGATCGACATCGCGAACAGCGGGCCCCAGGAGGACTCGCCGCTGGAGTCCATGAACTGCCGGAGCGCGACCGGGACGGTGAGGTTGTCGGAGTTGGTCAGGTAGAGGTTCTGGGTGAAGAAGTCGTTCCAGGTCCAGATGAAGGTGAAGATCGCGGTGGTCGCCAGCGCCGGGACGCACAGCGGCATGATCACCCGGATGAACGTGCGCCAGTGGCCCGCGCCGTCGATCGCCGCGGCCTCGTCCAGCTCCCGGGGAAGGGTCCGGATGAACTGGACCATCAGGAAGATGAAGAACGCGTCGGTGGCGAGGAACTTCGGCGCGATGATCGGCCAGATCGTGTTGATCCAGTCGAACTTGGCGAACATGATGTACTGCGGGACGACCGTGACGTGGTGCGGCAGCATGATCGAGCCGAGCATGATCGCGAACCACACCTTCTTCAGCGGGAACTCCAGCCGGGCGAAGGCGTATGCCGCGAGCGAGCAGGCGAGCAGGTTGCCGACGACCGCCAGGACCGTGATGACGGCCGAGTTCCAGAGGTAGTAGCCGAAGGTGTGCTTGAGCGCGACCCAGCCCTCGGTGTAGTTCGCACCGGTGACCTCGCCCGGCACCAGCCCCGGCTCCCGGAAGATCAGCTCTTCGGGCTTGATCGAGCTGGAGATCATCCAGAGCAGCGGGTAGAGCATGAACAACCCGAAGGCGATCAGCAGGACGTGCCTGACCAGGCGGGGGGCGGGCCGGAACAGCACCGGCACGCGCTTACTTGTCGTCGCCATAGAAAACCCAGAATCGAGACATGATGAAGTTGACACCGGTCAGGGCGGCGATGATGAGCAGCAGCACCCACGCCATGCCGGCCGCGTAGCCCATCTCGTAGTTCTTGAAGCCCTTGATGTAGAGGTAGAGCGTGTAGAAGAGGGTCGAGTCGACCGGTCCGCCGTTGCCGCCGCTGACGATGAACGACTGGGTGAAGGACTGGAACGACTTGATCACCTCCAGCACCAGGTTGAAGAAGATGATCGGCGTGAGCAGCGGCAGGGTGATCGAGCGGAACTTCCGCCACCTGCCGGCGCCGTCGACCGCGGCCGCCTCGTACAGGCTCTGCGGGATCTGGCGGAGCCCGGCCAGGAAGATGACCATCGGGGCGCCGAACGTCCAGACGTGCAGGATGATCAGCGTCCACAGCGCGGTGTCGGGGCTCGTCACCCATCCCTGGCCCTCGTAGCCGAACAGGCCGAGGAACGAGTTGACGATGCCGTCGGTCCCGAAGATCTTCCGCCAGAGGATCGAGATCGCCACGCTGCCGCCGAGCAGCGAGGGCAGGTAGAAGATCGAGCGGTAGAACGGCAGGCCGCGCAGTCCCCTGTCCAGCACGAGCGCCAGCGCCAGCGCGAAGGCCAGCTGCAGCGGGACGGACACCACGACGTAGGTGGTCGTCACCTGCAGCGAGGTGATGAACCGGTCGTCGGCGAAGAACATCTTCTCGTAGTTGGCCCAGCCGACCCAGTGCGCCTCGCTCAGCATGCTGTAGTCGGTGAACGACAGGTAGAGCGAGGCCATCATCGGACCGAGCGTGATCGCGAAGAGGCCTATGAACCAAGGGGCCAGGAACAGGTAGGCCGCCCACGCCTGCGATCGGCTGCGGGAGCTCCTGAGGCGCCGATGGGTGGGGGGAGCCACCTTTTCGGGGGGCGTGACCGGCACTTCGGTCGTCCCCGCCGTTGCGGGACTCAGCGTCATCACTGGCCCTTCGGGGAGTCGGTGAATTGGTAGCGCTTTTCCTATAGCTTCACGAGCCGGGACGTCAACCCTTTGCAGTGAGCTGGCTCACGCCTCGCAACGCCCCCTTTTCACATAACAGCAGTTCAAGGCACTATTACGCCATCAGAGGGTGAACGGAAAAAACTCGTTTCAACGCGAGTTAATACAACCGATTGCAGTCACGGAGCGTGGTCGCCCCCTGTGAAGGGGAGCGAAAACCGCCTGGTGACCACCCCGGGGCCAGGCCCTCGCCCCGGACGCGAATCAGTCGCGAATCGGCCGCGAATCGGCCACACGTGCGTCGCGGGCCGTCGGCCCCGGGCCCCGGGCGGTCATTCCTCGCCGGATCGGCGCTCGCGCAGCGCCCTCACCTTGCTGAGGTTGCCGCAGTGCTCCATGGAGCACCAGCGGCGGCGGCCGGGACGCGAGGTGTCGACGTAGACGAGGTCGCAGTTCCCGGCGGCGCAGGTGCGGACCCGGTGCGCGAAGGGGCCGGTCAGCAGCTCGACGGCGTCGCGCGCCACGGTGGCCACGAGGTGCGTGCCGGTGAAGGTGGTGGCCCAGCGCCGCTCCCCGGCCGCCGCGATCGCGGGCGCCAGGGCCGGAAGGGCCGCCGCCTCGTTGACGGCCGCCAGGTCCTCCGGCGGGTAGGGCTCGCCGCGCAGGTGGGCGAGGACCGTCCCGAACAGGGCGTCGCGCAGCCGCCGCGCGCCCGCCACCTCGGCCTCCGTGATCTCCAGCACGGGGGTCGGCGTCAGCCGTGACCGCTCCGCCCAGGCCGCCAGGTCGGCGGGCTCGTGCAGGACCTCGTAGCGGCGGTAGGGGCCGGGGCCGCCGGTGGTCAGCAGCTCCAGGCACAGGGCGCCGGGGTCGAACCGGTAGGCGACGCCGGCGCGGGAGTACAGCGTCAGCCCCTTGGTTGCGGGCGAGTCCATGTAACCAATATAACTGGTTACATGGCATTGACGTGGAAGCTGGTCATCGACAGCACGGACGCTCCCGCCCTGGCGGACTTCTGGGCCGCGGCCCTGGACTACGAGGTGGAGGATCCCGGCGCGCTCATCGAGCGCCTGCTGGCCGCCGGTCAGCTCGGCGAGGAGGCGGTCGCCGAGCACCGCGGCCGCAGGATCTTCCGCGGCTACGCCGCGATCCGCCACCCCGAGGACCCGTTCGACGAGGTCAGCGGCATCGGCCGGGGCCGGCGGCTGCTGTTCCAGGACGTGCCCGAGGGCAGGTCGGGCAAGAACCGCCTGCACATCGACGTCCACGCCGGGCCCGGCGGCCTCGACGCGCTGGTGGCCCGGCTGGAGGGCCTGGGGGCGGCCCGCGTCCAGGAGTTCGACAGGGGGCCGGCCGGGCACTGGTGGGTCATGCGCGACCCGGAGGGCAACGAGTTCTGCGCGGCGTAGCCGCACGGGGAGCGCCGCTCAGAAGCCCTTCCCCGGGGGTGCGAACGAGTTCCGCGCGGCGTGGGCACGCGAAAGGCGTCTCACCCGGGGGAGCGAACGAGTGCCACGCTTCCCGGGCGCCAGGGAAGCGCGGCTCAGGCGCCTTCCCTCGGGGGCGCGGTGGAGTCGCGGACCACGAGATGGGTCTCCAGGACGGTCGCGGCGCTCATCGACTGGACGAGGAGGTCGACCGCCATCCGCCCGGCGGCGCTCGCGGGCATCGCGACCGTGGTGAGCTTGGGGCGGTACAGCCGCCCGGTGGTGCTGTCGTCGAAACCGATCACGCTCACGTCGCCCGGCACGCCGACCCCGAGGGGCTCCAGCGCCTCGATGAGACCGATGGCGACCAGGTCGTTGTAGGCGAGCACCCCGGTCACCCCCGCCTCGACGACCCTGGCCGCGGCGGCGACGCCCCCCTCCTCGGTGGGGGGGTTCGGGCCGATGACGACCACGTCGAGACCGGGGATCTCCGTGACCGCCCTGCGGATCTCGCCGCTGGTCCACGAGCCCGCGGGACCCGTCACCAGCGCGACGCGCCGGTGGCCGAGCTCCACCAGGTGCTCCATGGCGACGCGGGCTCCGTGGGCGACGTCCATCACGACCGTGGTCAGCCCGCGGATGAGCCGGTTGACCAGCACGAACGAGACGCTCTCCGAGAGCTTCTCCAGCGCCTTGTTGGACAGGCGCGGGCTGCACAGCACGATGCCGTCGACCTGTTTGGAGAAGGCCAGGATGAGCTCCTCCTCCTCGGAGGGACTCTCGCCGGTGTCGGCCACGAACAGGTGGTAGTCCTGGCGGCGGGCCGCGGCCTGCGCGGCCTTGATCAGCGACGAGAAGAACGGGTTGGCCAGGTCGGGCACGATCAGCCCGATGTTGTTGGTGCGGCCCGTCTTGAGCGAGCGGGCCGCCCGGTTGGGCCGGTAGTCGAGCTCCTCGGCCACCGCGAGCACCCGGGTACGGGTCTCGGCGTTGACCAGATGGGGCGCCGAGAAGGTCCGGGAAACCGTCGACACATGGACACCTGAGGCGTGGGCGACATCCCGGATGGTCACTGACATGCCGCACACCCTAACGCAACCGTTTGCAGATGGGTTAAGCATCCTGAGACCGGTTGTCGGTGGTTAACCCCGCTCACTTGACGTATTGTCCCGGCTGCCGCGATTGTTTACTGCAACTGATTGCAGTCTTTCGAAGGAGCCCCCACGGTGAGCAGAGTGCTCGTCACCGGTAGCGCGGGCCGGCTCGGCCGCAGCGTTGTCACCTCGCTCGCGGCGGCCGGACACGAGGTCATCGGCGTGGACAGCGCGCCGGGAACCCCGCGCGAGGCCGCCTCCACCCTCCCGGCCGATCTCACCGACCTGGGCGAGACCCACTCGGTCCTCGCCCACTTCAGGCCGGAGGCGGTGGTCCACCTGGCGGCCATCGCGGTACCGTTCAGCCGCTCCGAGGCCACCACGTTCCGCGTCAACACCCAGCTCGCCTTCAACGTCTGCGCGGCCTCGGTCGCCCTCGGGGTGGAGAAGCTCGTCGTGGCCAGCAGTCCCACGGTGATCGGGTACGGCGCGCCGGGCGGGTGGACCCCCGCCTACCTGCCGCTGGACGAGGACCATCCGGCGCGGCCCTGGAACGCCTACAACCTGTCGAAGCTCGTGGCCGAGCAGACCATGCAGGCGTTCGCGCGCTCCAGTGAGAGCACCCGGATGGCGGCGTTCCGCCCCTGCTTCGTCGTCGCGCCCGAGGAGTGGGAGGGAGCGCCCACCCAGTCCGGGCACACGATCGTCGAGCGGCTCGACCGGCCCGAGATCGGCGGGGTCTCCCTGTTCAACTACCTCGACGCCCGCGACGCCGGCGACTTCGTCGACACGCTGATGGCCAGGCTCCCCCTGCTGGAGACGAACGGCGAGGTCTTCTTCGCGGGCGCCGCCGACGCGCTGGCGCGCGAACCGCTGGCCGAGCTGCTGCCGACCGTCATGCCGGAGACGAAGGCGTTCGCCACCCCCCTGACCGGCACCTGTCCCGCCTTCTCCTCCGCCAAGGCCGAGCGGCTGCTCGGCTGGACCGCCAAGCGCAGCTGGCGCACCGAACTCTCCTGAAGGAAAGCCCGATCATGAATCTCGATGGCGTCCTGTTCTTCCCCGTGACCCCCTTCGGCCCCGACGGCGAGCTCGCGCCCGGCGTGCTGGCCGACCACGTCCGCCAGGGGCTGGAGCACCGTCCCGGCGGCGTGTTCGCCGCCTGCGGGACCGGCGAGTTCACCGCCCTGTCGGAGGCCGAGCACGCCGAGGTCGTCCGGGTGGCCGTGAAGAGCGCGGCCGGGGCCGTCCCGGTGTTCGCCGGGGCAGGCGGGCCGCTCGGCGCGGCGCTCTCCCAGGCGCGGGCCGCCCGCGAGGCGGGTGCCGACGGGCTGCTGCTCATGCCGCCCTACCTCGTGCAGGGCCCCGGTTTCCCCGCGTACGTGCGGGCGATCGCCGCCGAGCTGCCGGTGATCATCTACCAGCGCGGGCCGATCGCCCTGGAGCCGGAGGCCGCGGTCGAGCTGGCCGCGATCCCCGGCGTCATCGGCCTCAAGGACGGTCTCGGCGACATCGACCGGATGCAGCGGATCGTGCTGGCCGTGCGGGAGGTGCGCCAGGACTTCCTGTTCTTCAACGGGCTGCCGACCGCCGAGCTGACCCAGCCCGCCTACCGCGCGCTCGGCGTCGGCCTGTACTCCAGCGCGGTGTTCTGCTTCGCGCCCGAGATCGCCAACGCCTACCTGAACGGCGACGAGCGGCTGATCGCCGAGTTCTACGCGCCGCTGGTGCGACTGCGCTCCAAGGTGCCGGGGTACGCGGTGTCGCTGGTCAAGACCGGGGTGCGGCTGCGCGGGCTGGACGCCGGCCAGGTCAGGCCGCCGCTGGTGCCGGTGACGCCCGAGCACGAGGCCGAGCTGGAGGCGCTGATCACCTCGGGCCTCGCCCTGGTGGCTTCGTGATCAAGGATCTGGCGGTCACGCTGCGGTCGGCGCCCCTGGCCCGGCCCTGGGGCGCGGACGTGCCCTTCAACCACGCCCTGCTCGTTACGATCACGCTGGACGACGGGCGGCGCGGCACCGGGCTCGCCTGGACGCCGCAGATCGGCGCCCAGGCGGTCAAGGCCCTGCTGGAGCACGACGTCCGCGACGCGGTGATCGGCCTGCCGCCGCACCCGGAGCTGGTGTGGGACCGCCTCTCGGCCCACCTGAGCGAGGCGGGACGGTCGGGGATCGTCCCGATCGCCCTGTCCGGGATGGATCTCGCGCTGTGGGACCTGCGCTGCGGCGAGCGGGCACTGGTCGACGTGCTCGGCGCGCGGCGCGAGAGCGTCCCCGTCTACGGCAGCGGCGTCAACCTCCACTACACCCTCCAGGAGCTGCGCGCGCAGGCCGAGCGGTGGGTCGCCGCCGGGTTCACCGCCGTCAAGATGAAGGTCGGGCGCCCCTCCCTCGCCGAGGACGTCGAGCGGGTCGCGGCGGTCCGCGAGGTGATCGGGCCGGACCGGCTGCTGATGGTCGACGCCAACCAGCGGTGGGACCTGCACCGGGCCCGCGTCGCGCTGCGGGCCCTGGAGAGGTACGACCTGTTCTGGATCGAGGAGCCGCTGCCCGCCGACGACCTGCCCGGCCAGGTGGAGCTGCGGCGCGGCGTCGGCGTCCCGGTGGCGGTCGGCGAGAACGTCGCCACCGTCCACGGGTTCCGCGACCTGCTGACGGCGGGCGCCTGCGACGTCGTCCAGCCGAACCTGGTACGGGTCGGCGGGATCACCCCGTTCCTGCGGATCGCCGAGCTGGCCCGCGTCTTCGGCGTCCCGGTCTACCCGCACCTGCTCACCGAGCTGTCGGGGCAGCTCGCCCTCGCGCTGCACCATCCCGCGATGGTGGAGCGGGTGGAGGACGCCACGCTGGCCGACCTGGGCCTGCTCGCCTCCCCCCTCCCGGTGGAGATCGACGGGGCCGAGCTGCGCGCGACCGGCGCGCCGACGAGGTGGGCGTCGTGAAGCCGGTGCGCGTGGTGGTCGCCGGGATCCACGGCCACGGCCGCAACCACGTGGAGAACGTGCGGCGGCTGGCCGCGACCGGCAGGGCCGAGCTCGCCGGGGTCTGCGACACGCGGCCGGCCGACGGCCTCGACGTGCCGTGGTCGGCGGACCTGGCGTCGCTGATCGCCGGGACCGGGGCGGAGGTGGCGGTGATCGCGACGCCGATCCACACCCACGCCCCCCTGGCCGTCGCCGCCCTGCGGGCCGGGGCGCACGTGCTGCTGGAGAAGCCCCCCACACCGTCGGTGGAGGAGTTCGAGCAGATCTCCGCCGCCGTGGCCGAGACGGGGCTGGCCTGCCAGGTCGGCTTCCAGTCGCTCGGCTCGGCCGCCGTTCCCGCGGCGGCCGGGCTGCTGGGCGAGCCGATCCGCGCCGTCGGCGTCGCCGGGTCCTGGACGCGCCCGTTCTCCTACTACACGCGCGCCCCCTGGGCGGGGCGGCGCAGGCTGGACGGCGTGGACGTCATGGACGGCGCCCTGACCAACCCGTTCGCGCACGCGGTGGCCACCGCGCTGGCCGTCGCCGGGGCCGACGCGGTCTCCTCGGTCGAGGGGATCGAGCTGGAGCTGTACCGGGCCAACGCGATCTCCTCCGACGACACCTCCAGCGCCCGCCTCCGCCTCTCCGACGGCACCGTCATCGCGATCACCGTCAGCCTGTGCGGCGGGCGCCGGACCGAGCCCTACCTGCACCTGCACGGCGACACCCGCTCGGCGCTGCTCTTCTACACCCTCGACGAGGTCGAGGTGGACGGCGTCCGCACCGGCTTCGACCGCACCGACCTGCTGTCCAACCTGCTGGCGCACGTCAGGGAGGGAGAGGAGTTGCTGGTGCCGCTGGAGCGGACCGGCGGCTTCACCCGGGTGCTCGACGAGATCCGGCGCGCCCCCGACCCGCTGCCCGCTACCGGTTTCCGTACGGAGCCGTCCCGGCTGGTGCTGCCGGGCATCGAGGGCCTGGCCGTGCGCGCGGCGGCGGAGCTGAGGACCCTGTCGGAGCTCGGTTTCCCCGGCGGCACCGGCTCCCCGGCGACCGCGTCCACCCCCCCGCCGGCGCCGGCCGCACCGATCACGCCGGAGGCACCGGCGGTATGGCCCGAGTCGCTGCTGCGCGCCGGTTCGCGGGAGGTCGCGACCTACGTCCGCCGGGGCGACCTCCAGGCGACGGACGCGCCCCGCCCCCACCTGCATCCGGTACGGACGCTGGCGGGGACGGTCGTGACCGAGACCCAGCCCGCCGACCACGTCCACCACTTCGGGGCGGGCGTGGCGATCTCCGACGTCAACGGGGTCAACTTCTGGGGCGGTTCCACCTACGTGCCCGGCACCGGGCCGGTGATCCTCCCCAACCACGGGCGGCAGCGGCGCCGCTCACTGCGTCCCGTGAACGGCGACGGCGGTGACGGTTTCGCCGAGCGGCTCGACTGGGTCGGGCCGGACGGCACCGTCCTGGCCGTCGAGGAACGGACCCTGCTGGCCCGTACCGTGACCGGCGCCTGGGCGCTGGAGTTCGTCTTCACGCTGCACAACCGGACCGGCGAGCCGCTGTCGATCCAGAGCTCGGCCTGCAAGGGGCGGACCGGCGCCGGGTACGGCGGGTTCTTCTGGCGCGCTCCCAAGGACTCCCCCGGGCTGGACGTCTTCACCGCCGACGCCCGCGGCGAGCGGGCCGTGCACGGCAGCCGATCCCCCTGGCTGGCGCTGACCTGCGACGACTGGAGCCTGCTGTTCGCGCAGACCGCCGGGCTCGACCCGTGGTTCGTCCGCGTCGCCGAGTACCCTGGGGTCGGACCGGCCCTGGCCTGGGAGGTGCCGCTGGTCGTCCCCGAACGGCTGGAGCGTGCGATCACCGTCGTGGTCGCCGACGGGCGGCTCACCACCGAGCGGGCCCACGCCCTGGCCGCGGAGCTCGCCGTCCCGTGAGGACCCCGGTCGCGGGGGGGGGGGGGGGGGGGGGGGGGCCCGCGGGGGGGGGGGGGGGGCGGGGCGGCGCCCCGGGTGCCCC
>NZ_JBNCLF010000010.1:36185-48276 GCF_049844535.1 Streptosporangium sp. DT93 | reverse complement strand
ACCCCCCCGCGCGGCCCCCCCCCGGCGCCGCGGCGCCCGCCGCCCGGCGCGCCCCCCGGGCGGGGCCGCCCCGGGGGCCGCCCGCCCCCTGCCCGGCTCACCGGGGGGAGACGACGAACGACGTCGTCCCGCTCGGTGCCACCGGTGGAGGGCGGGTGGGATCGGCGCGGTGGGGCGGGCCCGCCGGGGTGGGCGGGAATCGGCGGGGACCGCCGGGGGTGCGGCCTCAGAGCCCGTGCTCGGCCAGGAACTTCTCGATCAGCTCCTGCCACTCGGCGGGCCGCTCGGCCATCACCACGTGCCCCGCCTCCACCTCGGCGTGGCGCGCGCCGCGGATGTGGTCCGCCAGGTAGCGGGAGTTGGCCGGGGCGACCAGGACGTCGCGGGTCGTCCCGACGACCAGGGTCGGTACCGTGATCGCGGCCAGGTCCTCCCGGGTGTCGGCGGACCGGCCCAGGGCCGCCTGCTCCACCACGCCGAGCGGCGGCCCGGCGGGCCCCGGGTCCAGCAGGGCCGCGAACTCCTCCTCGGACAATCCGTTGAGGAACTCGACGCTGAAGCCGTTCACCGCGCGCATCCTGGCGAAACCCTCGGTGTCGCCGCGGTTCAGCAGGTGCTCCCACAGGCCCAGTGAGAGGTCGATCTGGTTGTCGGCCCTGGCGAAGCCCGCCGTCAGCACGAGCCCCCGCACCCGTTCCGGGTGGCGGGTGGCCGCCCGCACGGCGACGGCGGTGCCCAGGGAGAAGCCGATCACGGTGAAGGTCTCCACCCCGGCGCCGACCGCGGAGGAGACCACCGCGTCGGTCAGCTCGTCCAGGGTGAAGCCCTCGGCCGCCCGCGGGGTGGCGCCCGAACCCGGGTAGTCGGAGCCGACGACGGTGTGACCCCGGGCCAGGACAGGTATCAGCGCCCCGTAGTTGTCGGCGACGCTGCCGCTCGCGCCGTGCGCGAGCAGGATTCCGGGGCCGGAGCCGGTGACGGTGGTGGCGAGGTCGGGAATTCGTCTCATGTCTGCGAGGTTGCCGTCTCACATCGGTGTGAAGGTCAAGTCCTCTCCGGAAGGAAACACGATGCGGATCGGCGAGCTGTCCCGGCAGACCGGTGTGAGCAGCCGGTTGCTGCGCTACTACGAGGAGCAGGGACTGCTGCATCCCGAGCGGGACGGCAACGGCTACCGCCGCTACCGTCCCGAGGCCGTCGAGCGGGTCGGGCGCGTCCGCGAGCTGCTCGCCGCGGGCCTTCCCACCGACACGATCCGCCGGTTCCTGCCCTGTGCCGAGAACGGGCCGGACCCCGTCTCCGGCTGTGCCGGCTACACCGACATGCTGGACTCCCACCGTTCCCGCCTCGCCCGGGACATCGCCGACCTCCAGCGTCGCCACGAGGCGTTGACCGCCTACACCGCCGCCCTGCGCCCGGACTGAGAGGCCCCCACGGCCCGCCCGCCCCGGCGCGACCGTTTCGCGGGCCTCTCGCGCGCGGCTACCCCGGTGATCCCGTCCGCTCCCCTGCGGGGGCGGAGGTGACGGGCCGGGGCCGGTCGCAGGTGCTGGCCACGTCCACCGCCTGTCCCGCGCGCGCCGAGGCCAGCAGCGACTCCATGACGTCCAGGACGTGGTAGGCGAGCCGGCCGCTCGCGCGGGGCTCGACCCCGGGCGGGGTGAGCGCGAAGTCGGCCAGGCCGTCGCCTCTCCCCGCGGGCTCGTACCCGGCGCTCACCGGGAGGGTCCGCCACCCCTCGTCGTCGAGGCACCGGAGCCGGACGTCACCGGCGAAGTGGTTGGGGTCGGGGAGCACCAGGGAGCCCTGATCGCCGTGGACCTCCAGGTGGGGGGACGTGGTGGCGACGCCGTCGAAGGTCATCACCAGGGTGGACAGCGCGCCGGAGCGGTGCACGAGCACCCCGGTGACGTGCGTGTCCACGCCGACGGGGACGGTCTCGCCCTGCCGGGGGCCCGTGCCGATCGTGCGCTCGGCGCGGGGACGGGACGCCGCCCCGACGACCGTCGCCACCGGCCCGAGCAACGTGACGAGCGAGGTGAGGTAGTAGGGGCCCATGTCCATCAGGGGTCCCCCGCCGGGGGCGTAGTAGAAGTCGGGGTGGTGGTGCCAGCGTTCGTGCCCGGGGGTGACCATCGTGGCCGTCGCCGCGACCGGCCGGCCGATCAGGCCGTCGTCGAGGGCCCTGCGGGCGGTCTGCGTCGCGGTGCCCAGCACGGTGTCGGGCGCGCATCCCACCCGCACCCCGGCGGCGTCGGCCGCCGCGAGCAGCTCGCGCGCCTCGACGGTCGTGGCGGTGAGCGGCTTCTCGCAGTAGACGTCCTTGCCCGCGGCGACGGCCTTGTGCGCCACCTCGGCGTGGGCCGCGGGGATCGTGAGGTTCAGCACGACGTCGACGCCGGGGTCGGTGACCAGCTCGTCCACGGACAGTGCCCGCGCTCCCGGCCGGGTCCGCACCGTCTCCCGGGCCCGCGCGGGGTCCAGGTCGGCCGCGGCGGCCAGGGTGAGGCCGGGCAGGCGCTCGATCGTCCGCAGGTACTGGCCCGCGATGGTGCCGCACCCGACGAGACCGATGTTCACCGGGCGGCCCACAGCATGCCCCTCTCGACGATGGTGCGCACGCTGGGGTGTTCGAGGACGTCCAGGCTGTGGCCGGGGGTGGTGACGAAGATCCTGCCCTCGCCCCACCGCCGGGTCCAGGCCGCCGGGGAGGTGACCTCGCGGTGCCAGGGGTCCCAGGGGCGGACCTTCTGGGTGGTGGTGGCCAGCACGTCGTTGTAGGCGTCCGACAGCACCCAGTACTGCTCGGTGACCAGGTCGAAGTCCTCGATGCCGCGGACGATCGGGTGGTCGGCGGCCTCGGGCCGGATGTTCACCGTATGCGGGACGAAGTCGTGGTCGGTGGAGCCCTCGGCCCGCTCGGCGGGGTCCTTGCCGGGGTGGCAGGCGAACTGGCCGCCGATGAGGTGGAGGTAGTCGGAGGAGGCGCGGAAGGAGTCGGCGATGCCGCCGTGCCAGCCGGCCATGCCGGTCCCGGCACGGATCGCCGCCTGCAGGCCGTCGAGCTGGCCGGGCTCGATCGTCCCCATCGTGTAGCACTGCACGATCAGGTCGACACCGGCCATGTAACCGGCGTCCGCGTACCGTTCCGGGGAGCCGGTCACGTGCACGTCGAACCCGTTCCGCTCGAGGAACGGGATGAACAGGTCGGTGGCCGCCACCGGCACGTGCCCCTCCCAGCCGCCCCGCACCACCAGGGCGACACGGCCGCGCTCATCCACGTGGTTTTCCGCCATAAAGCCGCCTTTCGTATGACATATCGGCATGATCGTGTCACCGTGGTGGCCGGGGATGCAATGCCCGGACGGTTCCCGCCGGAGGCGCGCACGCCACCCCGCCGGAACGGGCGGATCGCCGCTCCCTGCCGGCGGGACACGACGTCCCCCTGCCCCGCCCCGCCTCGCCTCGGTACGGCCAACCCCTGCCAGGCCCGGCCGGCCCCGGCCCGTTCCGTCGCGGGACGGGACGGGAGGGAACGGCCCCGCGGGCTCCTGTGGTAGGACGGACCCGGAAACGACAGGAGCGAACACCTTGCCACCAGCACGTACCGGGATCCGGGTCCGGATGAGCGCGCGTCCCATCGACGAGCCGCACCGCGCCTCCAGCCAGTTGGAGCTCCTGTTCGACCTCACCTTCGTGGTCGCGATCGCGGCCGCCACCGCCCAGCTCGCGCACGCGATCGCCGACGGCCACGCCCTGGCGGGGCTGGTCCCGTTCCTCCAGGTCTTCTTCGCGATCTGGTGGGCGTGGATGAACTTCACCTGGTTCGCCTCCGCCTACGACACCGACGACGTCCCCTACCGGCTGCTGACCATGGTGCAGATGGCGGGCGTGCTGGTCCTCGCCGCGGGCGTCCCGGCCGCGGCCTCCGGCTCCGACTACCGCGTCGTCACGCTCGGCTACCTCGTCATGAGGCTCGGGCTCGTCGCCCAGTGGCTGCGGGCCGCCGTCGAGCACCGGGAGGGCCGGCGCACCGCGCTGCGCTACGCCGCCGGGATCATCGTCGTGCAGGTGGGCTGGGGGCTGCGCCTGCTGGTCTGGGAGACGGGAGCCCTGTCGCCCTCCGCCGGGACGGCCTTTTTCGCCGCCCTGGTCGTCGCGGAGCTCGCGGTGCCGCGGTGGGCGGAACGGACCGGCAGCACCGGCTGGCACCCGCACCACATCGCCGAGCGGTACGGCCTGTTCACGATCATCCTGCTCGGCGAGAGCGTCCTCGCCGCGACCCGGGGCGTCGAGGGTGCCCTCGAGGCCGCCGAGATCGGCTCCCTCGTGACCGTCGCCCTGTCCGGTCTGGTCCTGCTGTTCGCCCTGTGGTGGCTGTACTTCCTCACCCCCGCCGGCGAGGGCCTCAGCGACCGCCGCCACCGCTCCTTCCTGTGGGGGTACGGCCACTACGGCGTCTTCGCGGCCCTCGCGGCCCTCGGCGCCGGCCTGGAGGTCGCGGTCGAGCAGACCGGCCACGGCGCGCGGGCGTCCGCCCTGGCGATCTGCTACGCCGTCGCGATCCCGGTCGGCGTGTTCCTGACGCTGCTGTGGATGGTCCACGCCCCCATCGTGGCGGAGCCGGTCGTCCGCCCCGCCCTGGTGCTGGGCTGCGTCGCCGTCGTCCTGCTGCTGCCGCTCGCGGCACCGTCGATCGGGGTCGCGGCCGTGGTCGCGGCGATCGCGGCGGCCTGCGTCCTGCTGACCGCCCTCGCGATCGCCCTCACGCCGGGCCGGGCGTCCGCACCGGATCGAGCCGCGCCGGACCAGGCCGCGCCGAGGTAGGCCGGCCGGTGCGGGGCGGTCCCGCTACGCGGGCTCCCCGGCGTGTTCCAGGAAGGCGCGGACCTCCTCCGCCTCCGGGACGCCGAGCTCCCCGTAGAGGCCGAGAGCCGTCCGCCCGTGCTCACGCGCCCGTTCCGGGAGCCCCAGCGCGAGGTGGGCACGGGCCAGGCCGGCGTGGGCGCGGGCCCGCTCCGGCCGGTTGCGCGTCCGGTCGGCGAGCGCGAGCGCGGCCGTGTGCTCCTCGACCGCCCGGGCCGGGTCGCCGGCCGCCTCGGCCAGCCCGTTGAGCGCGACCGCCTCGTCGGCGGTGTTGCCGAGCCTGCGGTAGAGGGCCGCGGCCTGCTCGTGGCGGGCGCGCGCCTGAGCGGGCTCGCCCTGGTGCCGCAGGACGACGCCGAGGTGGTCGAGGGTCGCCGCCTCCCCTGCCGGGTTGCCGACCTTGCGGTGGAGCGCCAGCGCCAGGTCGAGATGGCGCCTGGCCTCCTCCGGACGACCGGCCCGGTCCATGACCAGGGCGAGGATGCCGAGCACGTGCGCCTCGCCCCAGGTGTCGGCGCCGATCCTGGTGAGGTCGAGCGCCTGCCCGAGGTAGTGCCTCGCCTGCGCGTCCTGCCGCCGGCGCAGCGCCACGTTGCCCAGCGCGAGCAGTGCCCGGGCCCGTTCGGGGGCCTCCTCGCACACGTCGAGGGCCCGGTGGGCGTGCTCCTCGGCCCGCTCGTACTCGCCGAGCCGCCAGTGGGTCCACGCCAGGTCGGCGAGGGCACGCGCCTGGACCACGCGGTCGCCGAGCGTACGGCTGCGCCGGAGCGCGAGGGTGTGCAGCGTGAGCGCGTCGTCGTGGTGCGCCTGCCGGTCGAGGAAGGGGCGCATCACCAGGGCCAGGAGCCCGAGGCAGATCTCCGGCCCGTGGACGGCGGTCGCGATGATGTTGGAGCGCTCGGCGTCGAGCCAGGCGATCGCCTCCGCGGCGTCGCAGACGGGCGCGATCGGGGCGGCCGGCCGGGGGACGCCCTCCCGCGTTCCGACGCTGTCGGGGAAGAGCCGGTCCATCGCCGCGCGGGAGCGGTGCAGGTAGTAGGTGAGCAGCCGCATGACGGCGCCGTCGTCCTCGGCGAGCGAGCGGGCGTGCTCGCGAAGCAGGTCGTGGAAGGTGTACCGGCCGGGTTCGAGCTGCAGGAGCATGTGGGCGTCGAGGAGACCTTCGAGGAGTTCCTCCGCCTCGTCCTCGTCGACGCCCGCCAGCGCGGCCGCGCCGTGGGTGTCGATGTCGCGGCCGGGCACCAGCCCCAGCAGGCGGAACATGCGCCGCTCGGCCTCGCGCAGGTGCTCGTAGGACACGGCGAAGGCCGCCGACACCCCGTCCAGGAGCCGGCGCCGGTCCCGCAGCCGGCCCGCCAGGTAGGACACGGTCCAGCGCGGCCGGTGCTGCAGGCGCGCGGCCGAGATGCGGACGGCGAGCGGGAGGTACCCGCACAGCCGCAGCACCTCGCGTACGGCCTCCGGCTCGTGGCGGGCGCGTTCGCCCGCGATCCGCTCGAACAGTCCGGCGGCGTCCTCCTCGCCCGGCGGCTCGACCGACAGGGCCCGGGCGCCGTCCAGGTCGACGAGCCGCCGCCTGCTGGTGATCAGGACGAGGGTGTCGGAGTGCCCCGGCAGCAGGGGGCGTACGTGCTCGGCGTCGAGGGCGTTGTCCAGGACGACGAGCACGCGGCGGCCGGCCAGCTCGGCGCGCCAGAGGGCGCCCCGCTCGGCCGGTGCGGCCGGGATGCGGTCGGCGGGAACCCCGAGCTGGCGCAGCAGGGCCTCCAGCGCGGCGGCGGCGTCGATCGGCTCGCGCCCCGCGGTGTGGGCCAGCAGGTCGATGAAGAGCCGGCCGTCCGGATGGCGGGCGGCCAGCCGGTGGGCCACGTGGACGGCGAGCGTGGTCTTGCCGATCCCCGCCATGCCGTCGATCGTGACGACCGCCGACCCGTGGTCCTCGCCCATGAGCCGTTCCAGCTCGGCGGTCCGTCCGGTGAAGTCGGGGATGTCGTAGGGCAGGAAGGTCGAGCGGCGCGGTGGATCCGGGACCGCCGGTGCCGCCGGTGCCGCGCCGGGCGGGCGCAGCGCCGGATCGTCCGCCAGCACGGCCCGTTCCAGCTCGGTGAAGGCACGCCCGGGGTCGAGGCCCTGCTCGTCCGCGAGGACGGCGCGGTAGGAGCGCGCCGCGGCCAGGGCGTCGGCCTGCCGCCCCGCCCGGTGCAGGGCCAGGACGAGGTGGCCGTTGAGCCTCTCGCGGAGCGGAGCGGCTGCCACCTGGGCGGCGAGCCGGTCGAGCAGGTCGTCGTGCCGCCCGGCGGCGAGCTCGGCCTCCACCAGTCCCTCGTACGCCGACAGCCTCCGCTCGTTCCACAGCTCCCGGACACCGCGGACGTAGTGCGCGTGCACGTCCTCCAGCGCCTCGCCCTCCCACAGGTCCAGGGCCTTGCGCGGCTCGCCGGCCGCCACCAGCTCGGTGAACTCCCGCGTGTCGAGCTGCCCGGCCCCCGGCCGCGCGACATAGCCGCCGGCCCGCGTCTCGAGGAGGTCCGCGGCTCCCGCGCCGCGCAGCGCCTTGCGGATCGCGGTGATCGAGGCGTGGATCTGCGACCGGGCGGTCTCGGGCCGGTCGTGACCCCACATCGCGTCGATGAGCCGCTCGGTGCCGACCACCCGGCCCGCGTTGAGCAGGAGGTAGGCCAGAACGGCCCGGTGACGTGGGGCGATGCCGGTCAGGGGCACGCCGTCGACGACCACCTGGACGGGGCCGAGCAGGGTGAGACGCAGCATCGTCCTCCCATCACCGCCGCATCGCGCACGCATGGCGAATGTATCAACCCGGGCGGCCACTGTGGATCTCACACGAACCGAGACGAAGGACACGCCATGGAAGCCCGGATGAAGAACCCCGCCGCCGTCATCCCCGCCGCGGGGCAGCCGATCCAGGAGCTGATCAAGGCAGCCCACTCGCAGGGGCTTCCCCAGGAGCTGATGGAGATGATCCACCTGCGGGTCAGCCAGATCAACGGGTGCGGCTTCTGCGTCGACGCCGGCCTGAAGAGCCTGCGCAAGCTCGGCGAGAGCGAGGAGCGCATCGGCCTGGTCGTCGCCTGGCGCGAGGCCCCGTACTACACCGGCGCCGAGCGGGCCGCGCTGGAGCTGGCGGAGGCCGCGACCCGGCTGGCCGACCGCGCCGACGCCGTCCCCGACGAGGTCTGGAACAACGCCGCCGACCACTTCGACGAGCGGCAGCTCGCCTCGATCCTGCTGATGACCGCCGTCACCAATCTCTTCAACCGCCTGAACGCCCCGATCCGGCAGATCGCCGGCAGCTGGTGATCACCGAACCGTACGAGAAGGAGGTACCGGCGTGACCGCCGTCCGCTCGCACCGCTACTCCGTCGCCGACGCCGACCTGGAGGAGTTCCTGGCCCGGCGCAGCTCGCTGATCGCGACCGTCCGGGAGGGGCATCCCGGGCTGAGCCGCGCCGTGCTGATCCGGCTCGACGACGGCACCTACACCGACACCTGGCAGTGGGAGTCCGCCGGGCAGATGGAGGCCGCGTTCGCCGCCATGCCCACCTTCCCGGAGGCGCCGCTGACCATGGCCCTCACCAGGGACGGCACCGCGTCGAACGGCCGGGTCGTCGACGAGCGCTGAGATCCGCCCGCGGGCCGGCCGGGGGACACGAGGCCCCGCGAGCTCCGGACGCCCCGGCTTCGGGAGCGGGCGTCCGGGCTCCGGAGACCGGGAAGGACCGAGTCCCGGGACGATGACGTGACGTGACGTGACGTGACGTGACACCGCGACGATGTATCTTGACATCAAGGCATTGCGAGGGGGTCGCGGTGATCCACCATGTCCAGCCGACCCGCCCTCCCGGAAGCGAGCCCACTCTGCGCGCCTTCCACGAGGGCGTGCTCGGCCTGAGGTTCCACAGCGAGGATCCCCACGGTGACCGCCGGGAGTTCCTCGAACCGATCGGCCGAGGACGACGATCGCGCGGTGTCGCACCCGCGGTCACGGTCACGGTCACGTCCGTGGTCGCGGTCAGGCCCGCGGTCGCGGTCACGTCCGCGGTCGTGGTCGCGGTCGCGGTCGCGGTCGCGGGGAGTGTGCCGCTCCCGCCGGAACCTCTCGCTCAGCGCCTCGTTGACGACGGCGGAGACCGAGGAGGCATGACCGGCCTCGACGAGCTCCTCGGCGTGGGCGCCCAGCCACAGATCCACGGTGACCGTGATCGACACCTTTCCCCGGCCATCCGCCTCCGGAGGCCCTTCCTCCCGTCGTGAACCGTTCACCCCGCGCGGCCCTTTCGGCCGTGTCGATCGCGCGGGAAGGGCGCGGACGATCCGGCCCGGAAGGGCGGCCGACTCGACGGGGGCGGGGAGCCCTCCGGGGCCGGGGGCGGTGTCGCGCATGGCCCGCCCCCACCACACGCTCAGGACGCCGTCCAGCTCCCGCCCTCGCCGGGCGTCCAGCAGCTCGGCGAAGAACCGTGCCCGCCGACCGGCGCGCAACGCGTCGGAGATCGCGCCGATCGTCCGCGGCACCCTCGGTTCCCTGGCCTCGTACCTGCCGAGGGCCGGTGTCGTCACCGGCTCGTCTCCGGGCGGGACCGCGGGCACGGCGCCGGTCACGGGTTCACGTCCCGACGGGACCAGAGGCACGGTGCCGGTCACGGGTTCACGTCCGGCCGGGACCAGGGGCACAGTGCCGGTCACGGGTTCCTGGACGCGGGGAGGACGTAAGTGAGGCGAGCGGGTCACGTGCACACGATGAACCGGACGGACCCGCTCACGAGGCCGAACGAACCAAGATCTACGAATGCGATACCCGGGGGTCACCCGCCCCAGAAGCCCACGGCCCCGGGAGGCACGCACCCGTCCGGCCGATCGGACACTCCCGTGAAATACCGCCGACCACCTGTCGACAATTACTAATATTTACGACTTACGTATAATTACATCTTATGATCAGAATGATGTTGAATTCCATAAAAAAACTCGCGAACAAGTAAGATGATAGCCAAAACATTCCTTGTTCAGTCTTGCGCCAAGGTCGAGGAGATAAGAGATTAAGTTCCTTGTTAAGGACGACTCGCCTTATATCGTGACTCTCAGTTATGGCCGTCGGGTGATTCGTGCTCGCGGCTCGAACAGAGGAGGAAACATGTACGGCAAGCGACAGTCGCTGGTGCTCGGCTCGGCACTTCTCGCGATCCTCGCCCTCGGACCGGCCTCGATCTCGCAGGCCTCGGCGGCTCCGGCTCCCGCGCAGGCGGCGGGCTCCCCGCAGAAGGCGTCGACGATCGACCCCTCGGACTACTGGAGGGGGTACCGGGACGGTTACCGTGCCGCCGGCCAGGACTGCTCGATGAGGAATTCGAGAAGGTCGTTCGGGCCGCCGAGCGACTACGACAGGGGCTGGCTGAACGGCTACGACGCCGGCTTCGCCCGCTTCTGCTACGGCCGGAGCCAGTACCCGGACCGGTACCCGAACCGATACCCGAGCCGGTACCCGAGTGGGTACTCCACCGGTTACTGAGACCGGCGGCGCGATAGGCGCCAAGACCGGAGGGAGCCTCCCGTCCGCGACCGTCTCCCGTGAGGCGGTACAGGCGGGAGGCTCCGCGCACGCCGGGCCCCAGAACGTCGTCCCGAGCCCCGGAGCGGCCGTCGAGCGATGAGATGCGTCCCGAGCTCCGGGACGGCGCTCAGCCGGGCGGCGGGTGGAGGTCGAAACCGTACAGGCCCTGGTCGCCGCCCGCGGCCACGCCGGAGCCGTCGGGGAACCAGGCGAGGCAGTTGAGGCCCGCGTCCACCCTGGCTCCCGCGGGGAAGGACTCCCCGTACCTGTCCCACATCCGGATGACGCCGTCGTCGGAGCAGGTGGCGAGCAGGTTGCTGTCCGGGGAGACGGCCACGGCGCGGATCCTTCCCGTGGCGGACGACAGCGTCGCCCGCTCCCTGCCCCCGGCCGACCAGACGCGCGCGGTGCCGTCGTCGAAGCAGGCCGCCAGCCAGGTGCCGTCGGGGGCGACGGCCACCTCGCGCGCCGGGCCGGGGCATCCCCTGAGCGGGGCGCGCGCCTTGCCGTCGGCACCCCACAGTCCCGCCGTCCCGTTGGCCGAGAGGATGGCGAACCATCTGCCGTTCGGCGCGATGGTCATCTCGTCCATGGTCTCCACCCGGCACTTGGGGGTGGCGTACCTGTCACCGTCCGGCGTCCAGAGCTGGATCCTCCCGTAGATGGACAGGGTGGCCAGCCAGGCGCCGTCCGGGGAGACGAGGACGTGCGCGGTGGCCCTGACGTTCGCGACCAGCACGGCCCGTTCCCCGCCGTCGGCCCACCAGGCGCGCGCGGTGCCGTCCTCGGAGCAGGTGGCCAGCCAGGTGCTGTCGGGCGCGATCACCACCTCGCGCACCGGCCCGGTGTGACCGGCCAGCACCGCCCTCCGGCTGCCGCCCGCGCCCCACAGCCGTACGGTGCGGTCGGCCGACCAGGTGGCCAGCCAGGTGCTGTCGGGGGCGATCGCCACCCCCCGCAGACGGCCGGAATGGCCGGTGGGAATGGCGCGCCTGCGGCCACCGGCTCCGTGGATGCGGACGACCTGGTCGCCGGACCAGACGGCGAGCCACGTCATGTCCGGCGAGACCGTGCCGTACCGGTCGTTCTCCAGGGGGACGGTGAGGGTCGCCCGGTCCATCCTGTCCTCGTTCCAGAGCTTCACCGACCCGTCGCCGGAGCGCGTGGCGATCCAGTTCCCCTGCGGGGAGATCGCCACGTGGCGTATCAGTCCCGCCCTGCCCCCGCGGTCCCGCCTCTCAGGGACCCGCTGCCCGCTGTCCCGCTGCCCGCTGCCCCGCTCTCCGGTGCCCCGCTCTCCCGTGTCCCGCCGTCCGGGGTTCTGCCGCGCCGGACCCTCCGACCTCCAGATCCGGATCGCCCCGTCGTCGGAGCAGGTGGCCAGGTGCAGGCTGTCGGGCGCGATCACCACCTGACGCACCGACCCGGCATGCCCCGTCAGAGCGGCCCGCTCGCTGCCGTCGGCCTCCCACAGACGCACACTCCGCTCCCCCGACAACGTCACCAGCCAACCACCGTCGGGCGCGATCACCACCTGACGCACCGACCCGGCATGCCCCGTCAGAGCGGCCCGCTGCCTGCCGTCGGCCTCCCACAGACGCACACTCCGCTCCCCCGACAACGTCACCAGCCAACCACCGTCGGGCGCGATCACCA
>NZ_JBNCLF010000010.1:0-36088 GCF_049844535.1 Streptosporangium sp. DT93 | reverse complement strand
CCACCTGACGCACCGACCCGGCATGCCCCGTCAGGACGGCCCGCTGCCTGCCGTCGGCCTCCCACAGGCGCACGGCCCCGGTGGAGGACCAGGTGACCAGCCAGGAGCCGTCGGGGGAGATCCGCATGCCGGGCGCCGTTCCGGTGTGCCCCGTCAGGACGGCCCGCTCGCCGCCGTCGGCCCCCCACAGGCGCACGGTCCCGTCCCCCGAGAGGGTCGCCAGCCAGGAGCCGTCCGGCGCGACCGCCAGCCGGGTGACCCCGCGCACCGGCCTGACGCGGCCGGACACCCTCTCCTCCTCGCCGTGCCCTCCGCGCATCAGCAGGGCCTGGCGCAGGGGTCTCGGCCTGGTCCGCAACCTGACCGGGCTGCGCAGGGTCGAAAGCCTCGTACCCGTGGGACTCCAGAGGCAGACCTGCCCGGCGACGGAGAGGGTGGCGAGCCAGGAGCCGTCCGGCGAGGCCACCATCCCGGCGAGCCTGCCGGGCCCGTTCCTCAGCACGGCGCGCCTGGTCCCGTCCGGGTTCCAGAGGTGGACCCTTCCGTTCGCCGAGAGGGTGGCCAGCCAGGAGCCGTCCGGCGAGGCCACCATCCCGGCGAGCCTGCGGACGCCGTTCTGCAGCACGGCCCTCTCCGTGCCGCCGATCTCCCATACCTGCACCCTCCTGCGTCCGGAGCGGGTCACCAGCCACGAGCCGTCCGAGGCCGCGGCGACCTCGTGGACCCGCCCGCGGGAGGTGGCCAGCCTGGTGCGGGTGGTGCCGTCGGCCTTCCAGACGTGCACGCCGCCGTCACGGCCGCGGATCACGAACCGCGACCCGTCCGGGGTGATCGACATCTCGTCCAGACGTCCCGGGGACGAGGTCAGGGTCTGCAGCAGGCGGGTGGCGCCGTCGTCGGGCAACGGCCAGCGGGGCCTCAGGAAGCAGGCGTCGTGTCCGCGGCTGTAGCGCTCGATCGAGGCCCGCAGCGGCGGGAACGCGTACAGGCGGGCCAGCAGGTTGGCCGTGGAGACGGCCTCCGACTCGAAGGGGGTCAGCAGGTGGGCGCTCCGCCCGATCAGCCGCCGGACCCCGGCGGCGGGGCGGGAGGCCGACAGGGCCAGGTCCGACTCGGCCGCGGCGACCCCCGAGGCGCGGATGCGGGCGACGAGCCAGCGCACGTCGTGCAGGAGCGCTTCCAGCTCCTCCGTCCTTCGCCCCTCGCTGAGGTGCGGCAGCAGGTTGTCCCAGAGGTAGGGCACGGACCGGGGCAGTCTCCACCATTCGGGGTCCGCCGCCGGATCGTCGCCGGGGATCAGCGTCCGGGCCTCGTCGAGGAAGGCCCGGTGGGCGGCCGCCAGGTGGTCCTTCCCCAGCCCGTCCTCGGACCGGACGCAGGAGCGGACGACGTCGTGGAGCGCGACCGTCGACGCCGGAGGCACCGATGACACCGATGACACCGGCGACACCGGCGATGCCGATGGCGTCGGGGGCATCGGGGGCATCGGGGGCGCCGATGACGTCGGGGACGCGAGCGGGTCGGCGTGACGGCCGCCGACGAGGGACAGCTCCCGCAGCCTCGCGCAGAGGGCGCGGGACCGCTCGGGGGTGAGCCCGCCGGTGCGGCGCCACAGGAGCGCGACGAGGTCGACGGGGACCTCGGTGTCCTCGGGGAAGATGCCGAGCTCCAGGAAGCGGGCGCGGTCGGCCGCGCCGAGGGCTTCGAGTCCGTACTCGACGACCGACCGGACCGCGGCCTCCCGCTGGTGGGGGACGGTGACGTCCAGGCTCGCCGGTCCGATCCGGCCGAGCCGCTCGATCGCCCGCCGGGCGGCGACGTCGGCGTTCGCCCCCGACCGGTGCTCGTCGCGCAGGCGCGCGTTGACCAGGGCCAGCAGCAGGGGCCACCGCCCGGTCAGCGCCATCAGGCCGTTGACCACGCCGGGGCTCATCGGCGGCAGCCCTCGGCTCAGGAGCTGTACGGCCACCCGCGGCGCCATCTCGTCGACGATCATCGCGATCCCGTTCGCGGGCAGTGCCCTGGGCAGGCGGGTCGTCACCAGCAGCCGCGACCGGGTGGCCGCCGACAGGAAGGGCCTGAGCTGCTGGGGACTCCACACGTCGTCGACCACCAGCAGCGCGCGGCCCCGCTCCGCCAGGGCCTCCGCCATCCGGTGCCCGGCCTGCTCCGGGCCGGAGGGTTCCGGCCGCAGGCCGGTGGCGGTCTCGGTGACGTCGTCGGCGAGCCGGGCGATGTCCGCGCCGGTGCGCTCGCGGCCCACGCTCACCCAGAAGACGCCACCGGTGAACCGCCTCGCCGTCTCGTCGTCGTGACAGACCTCCACCGCCAGGGACGTCTTGCCGAACCCTCCCGCCCCGGCCAGGCCGGTGGTCAGGCCGACCGTTCCCGAGGTCCGTGCGGTCAGGGCGGAGACCACGTCGTCCAGCTCGGTCCTGCGGACCCGTCCCGGCGGCCTGTCGGGCACCCGGAAGAGCCGGCCGCGGGCGCGGGCGCCCAGCAGCCTGGGGGTCACCCGGGTCAGCAGGAGGACGGAGGAGGCGGTCAGCCCGGAGAACGCGATCCACGCGACCCTGTACTCACCGGCCACGCCGGGCAGGTATTCGGCGACCATTTGGGAGGGCATTACGGCTGGAATTCCGGAAATCACCAGAAGCGCCGTGACCATATCGGCTAATTTCTTTGTGCGACGAGCCATCGATCACCTCGACACTGCCGACTCCTGCCCCGACGGGTACCGGGAACCCTGGACGCACGATATCTGTTCCCCCCCGCCTTCGAGCTGAATCGCCGAGGTCCTTACCATTGCCGCCCGGGCACGAAGTGACGTCACATGCTTTGAACGGCTATGTCCGGCGTCCGTGGACGGCCATTCCGGTTTCCCTTTCGGAGGGGTCACCGATCGCGTCACGGCGACCGTCGCCAAGCCCGCTCCGATCGCGTCCCGGCGGCCGTCCCCGAGCACGGCCCGATCGCATCCCGGCGGCCGTCGCCGGGCCCGCCCCGTTCCCGTCCCGGCGGCCGTCGCCGGGCCCGCCCCGAGCACGGCCCGGCCCGGCGCCCGAGGGCAGGACGAGGAGGACGAGGAGGACGAGGAGGACGACCGCCCCTCAGGGGTGACGCGGTGGCTCGGTGAGGACGTAGAGCAGCGAGGCCACGCAGGTGCCGCTCACCACGTCGCCCTTGGCGATCAGCCCGCGGACGTCGTCGAAGGGGACCCACTCGACGCGCTCGGCCTCCCAGGGGTCGGTGGGCGGGCCGATGTGGACGGCGTGGTCGGCGCGGAAGATGTGGTGGACCGAGTCCGAGATGCCGTTGCTCGGCTGGACGCTCAGCAGCGGTCGCAGGGGGCCGGGCCTCCAGCCCGTCTCCTCCTCGACCTCCCGCGCCGCGGCCGCCATCGGCTCCTCGCCGTCCTCGACCCTGCCGATGGGGATCTCCCAGCCCCAGGAGTCGGTGATGAAGCGGTGACGCCAGATCATCAGCACCCGGCTCCGGTCGTCGGTGACGACGGCACCCGCTCCCGCCGCGGTACGGATCAGCCGGTGGTCCAGGTGAGTGCCGTCGGGAAGCTCCACATCCGCCATCCGGACGTCGAGCCAGCGGTCGGTGTAGAGAGGTTCCTCGGAGTTGACCTGCCAGCGCATGCGGCGTGCTCCCAGCGTGGGTTGCCTGATCTCGGCGCGGGTCGCCCGATCTCGGCCCACGCTACAGCGGGACGGCGCGCGAGAGCCGCCGGGCCGCGGCCGGGCGACGTGCGAGAGCGGCTCCGCGTGGCGCCCCGTCATTGCGGCCGTGACCGGGGGCCGCTGAATTAAGGTGGTGTCGTCCGTGTCGCACGAGCCGCCGGCGACACGGAGTGATCTCCCCCCGCTGTGAGAGCCGAGGTCGAGGAGAGCACATGTCCCGCAGCCGTACCGTCACCACGGGATACGTACTGGCGATCGTCACGCTGACCATGACGAGCCTGCCGGCCGTCGCCCTGTCGGGAGCGGCGAGCGCACCGCCCCCTCCGCCCGTTCCGGGCACGACGTCACCGCTCGGCAAGGAACCGCCGACCATGTTCGAGGCGCTCCAGCGCGACCTGAAGCTGAACGGGGAACAGGTGAGGGCCCGGCTGTCCAACGAGACCCGGCTGGCGCCGATCGAGGAACGGCTGCGCAGGATCCTGGGCGGCCGTTTCGGCGGGTCCTGGTTCAGCGGGATCACCTCGCGGAGGCTGGTGGTGGCCACGACCAGCCCCGCCGACATCCCGCTGATCATCGCCGCGGGTGCCCAGGCCGAGATCGTCGCCACACCGCTGTCGCGGTTGCAGCAGGTGAAGCGGAAGCTCGACGAGGCCCTGCCCGCGCACCCGATCGGCGGCAGGGTGCGCTACGTCGACGTGCGGAGCAACAAGGTCGTCGTCCTGTCGGCCCGGGCGGCCGTGACGCAGACCGTCATCAAGAGCATCGGCGTGGACACGGCCGTGGTGCAGGTGGTCGCCTCGGCGGAGACCCCGCGGCTCATGCACGACGTGCGGGGTGGCGACGCCTACCACCTCCTGCCCAAGGGACGATGCTCGGTCGGTTTCTCGGTGGCCAAGGGCGGCAGGAAGGGGTTCGTCACCTCCGGTCACTGCGGGAGGAAGGGCGTTCTCACCGTCGGTTTCGACCGGACCCCGCAGGGTGTCTTCCAGGAGTCGACCTTCCCCGTCGGTGACTACGCGTGGGTGGCGGTGAACGACGACTGGACCCCCAGGGGGGTGGTGGGCGACGGCAGTACCGGCTCGGGGGGCGCGTCGCCCGTCTCCGGCCTCCCGCCCTCCCCGCCCGCCCCGTCCGCCGCCGGCGCCCTGCCGGCCGCGACCCCCGGGACCACCTCCGACACCCAGGGGGTGATCCGTGCCGTGGCCGAGGCGACGACCGGCGCCACCACCGCCGTGAACGGCTCCCGCTCCGTGATCGAGGGGGCCTCGATCTGCCGGTCCGGTTCGACCACCGGATGGCACTGCGGCACCGTCCAGCAGCGTGACGTCAGCGCCGTGTACCCCACCGGCAAGATCTTCGGGGCGGTACGCACCAACGTCTGCGCGGAACGCGGCGACTCCGGTGGCCCGTTCATCTCGATCGACCAGGCGCAGGGCATCACCTCCGGTGGAGCGGGCGACTGCGCCTTTGGCGGTGTCACCTATTTCCAGCCGATCGGGAGGATCCTCGCCGCCTACGACCTGAACCTGCTGACCGCGGCCGCCACCGGCACGACCCGGTAGACCACCGCCCGGCGGCGGGAACCTGGGGATCACCCCGCTGAGGAGCGGCGACGAGTGGACGTCGGCCGGTTCACCTTCGGCAACCGAGCGGGCTCACGCGGCCCTCGCCTCCTCTTCCCGGGAGGCGCGGGCCGCGCCACCGCGCCACCGCGCCGGGGCGACGGCGCGCCGCCCCGGCGTGATGGCGCCCGGCACGTGTCAGTCGTCGACCCAGCCGTGGGACCGGGCGAACGTGAGGAAGCGCAGCCTGACCTGGGCGATCTGCGCGCCGCTCAGCGTGGGCGCGTGTTCGATGAGCAGCTCGGTGACCGCACCGTTGAACGACTTCGCCGACAGCACGTCGCACACGCCCTCGTCGTCACCGATCTGCCCGGAGACACCCGCGGCGGGCGCCGCGTGCGCCGTCACCCCCGTGACCGGCAGCCGCGCCGGTGGCGGGTCCAGCAGGCTGACGGTCGACACCTTCAGCCCTCGCTCACCCTCCATGACCTCGTACTCCACCCGGAGACCGGGCTGAACCACATGCCTGTTCTCGCCGAAGTCGTTGGCGTGGAAGAACACGTCCTCGCCACCACCCAGCGCGGCGATGAAACCGTACCCGCGCACCTCGTCGAAACGCAGAATCGTACCAACTGCCACCAGAACACCACCCGACAGAGAACGACAACGCTCTACCCGACCTCGCCGGAACCGCCCGGGCGAGGGCCCGGCACGCCTGTCGCGCCGGACCGTCCGATTGTAGCCCGCGGATCTCCGGCACGCGTCGGTCACGCGGGAACTTCCGGGAGGAGGCGGAGGGCACCGGTCCACATGGCGGGGGCACCGGTCCGTACGGCGGAGGACGTCCGTGGTGCGTCGATCCCGGGACCGTACGATTTCTTCTCATGAGCCCCGGGAAAGGTGGATCGATGCTCCAGACGCCGACCTACGAGGACGTTCAGGACGCCGCTGCCCGCATCGCGTCCCACGCCAACCGCACCCCGGTGCTGCGGTCGCGGCGGATCAACGAGGAGCTCGGCGCCGACGTGGTGTTCAAGTGCGAGAACTTCCAGCGCATGGGCGCCTTCAAGTTCCGCGGCGCGTTCAACGCCCTCTCCCGGTTCACCCCCGGCCAGCGCCGCGCGGGCGTGATCACCTACTCCTCGGGCAACCACGCCCAGGCGATCGCCCTGTCGGCCCGGCTGCTGGACATCCCGGCCACGATCGTCATGCCGCACGACGCCCCGGCCTCGAAGGTCGAGGCGACCAGGGGGTACGGCGGGCAGGTCGTCGCCTACGACCGCTACACCGAGGACCGCGAGGAGATCGGCCGCGCGCTGGCCGCCGAGCGCGGTCTCACCCTGATCCCGCCGTACGACCACCCGGACGTGATGGCGGGTCAGGGCACCGCCGCCGCGGAGCTGTTCGAGGAGGTCGGCGACCTCGACGCGATCTTCGTTCCGATGGGCGGTGGCGGGTTGCTGTCGGGCACGGCGCTGTCGGCGCGCGCGCTCTCCCCCGGGTGCGCCTTGTACGGTGTCGAGCCCGAGGCGGGCGACGACGGCCGGCGATCGCTGGCCCAGGGGTCCATCGTCCACATCGACACCCCGAGGACGATCGCGGACGGCGCGCAGACCCAGCACGTCGGCGCCTACCCGTTCGAGATCATCCGTCGTGAGGTCGACGCCATCCTCACCGCGACCGACGCCGAGCTCGTCGAGGGCATGCGGACCTTCGGGGCCGTCATGAAGATCGTGGTCGAGCCCACCGGCTGCCTGGGGTTCGCCGCCGCGAGAAAGAACGCGGAGCGGCTGCGCGGGCGGCGGGTGGGGGTCGTCATCAGCGGGGGCAACGTCGATCTCGCCCGTTACGCGGCGCTGCTGACGTCCTGAGCGGTCGCGCTCCGGCGGGGCGTTCCCGCTTCCGTACGGGAACGGCCTTCTTCGATGCGCGAGCGGTACGTGAGCCGCACGTGAACGACACACGAGCAACCGTGAGCCGCACGTGAGCCGCACGTGAGCGACGACGCACGAGCAATCGTGAGCCGCACGTGAACGACGCACGAGCAACCGTGAGCCGCATGTGCGGCGTGTGGGCGGCGCGTGAGCGGCACAACACGGGACGGTGACACCCGCCCGCGCCGTCTCACGGCCGTCGTCGCCACCGGGCGGTCCGTGGGATCGCCGCGCGGCCCGTGCGGGGCTCACGCGACGTCCTCGCGAGGTCTTCACCCTCCGAGGCTCCCTTGCGGGCCTCCCCGAACAGCCGGGGCGCGTTCACGGTACCGGGACGTGCCCGGCAGGGCCGGAACCGGCGCGGTGACCGCCTCAGCGGTGATCGTCGTGCCGCGACCGGCTCCCGGCCTTCGCCAGCCCACGGGCCACCATGTAGCCGATGGTCAGGAACGTGATGTACCGGATGGCCTGCTCGGCCCCGAAGGGGTCGCCACCGCCACCGCGGACGTCGTCGCCGACCACCAGGGCCGTGATGATCACCGCGACCACCGCGGCGACGTAGACGATGAACTCGGTGGTCCTGAACGCCGGTCGTGTCTCCGCCGTCTGGTCGTCGTGGCGTGCCACGGCCGGACGGCCGGTCGACTGGCTCGGGACGGTCTGAGGGTTGCTCATATGTCTCGTCTCCCCTGCTCTTTTGAGGTGCTGGGGTCTGAATTAATGCATTATGTGCATTACCCCTGGCCTTCCCACCGAAACCAGCGAACCCTTTCTGAGCTGCGACGATGCCCCCGAAAGCGCCTCGGGCTCGAAATGCGGATCGGCCCGCCGGGGCCGGAGCGGATCGGTACAGAACAGGAATCCCACCGTCATGACCGGCAGGGTAGACGCTCGTCCCCCGGCCTCACCCGGTTGTCCGGGCAGAGGATCCCGGGCGGAGCGCGGGGAACCCGTCCGGGGGGCCGGTCTCACCTGAGCGGGTCGTGACCCCAGTTCATCAGCGAGCGCCGCCAGGGGGTCTCCGTGACGTCCCCCTGCGGGCGCTGCGCCAGGTGGCGGCGGACGTACCCGACGACCTTCCGCATGTGGGCGTAGTCGTCCTCGTCCAGGTCGCCCCGCTTCTTTCGCAGGATCTCGATGATCCGCCGGCCGGACCGGTGGCCCGTGGACTCCCCGCCGTCGGGGCTGTCACCCACCGCCCTGGACTCCTCGGTGCCGAGCCAGCCCTCCAGCTCGGCCGCCGTCATGTTGACCGCCTCGCCGAAATCCGCGGCGATCCGTCCCCCGTCGTCAGTTTTCATGATCCTTCTTCCGCAGCGCCGACGGCTTGTGCACGGCGGTCTTGCCGCTCTTGTCGCTGCGGACGAGGTACTGGGGATCGTCGGCCGAGGCCTCGACCGTGCGCCCGGCCTTCTCCGTCCGCTTCGTGATCTTCTCCTCCACCCGGCCGGAGACGGTGTTCCCGTGGCTCTGCCAGGTGACGGCGTCCCCCACCTCGGGCCGGTCGGCCCCCCGTTCGTCGCTCATGACCGCCGGATACCCGACGGCGGCCACCGCCCACCTCCGTGAAGGGCCAAAAAGGACAAGATCCCTGCTCGGCGATCGCGCCGCCCCGAGGGTCGCGCGTCTTCGAGGCCGGTACGGATTCCGGCGCGCGTCCTCGTCCGGGCAGCCGATCCCGCACGAAAAGCCACGGTGGGCGACCGATATCGATCATGTAGGGTGAGGCCCGCGATGAGACCTGAACCGACGCCGCCCCAGGCGATCACCGAGCAGATGATCGAGATCCCCGCCGGGAACGTCTTCCTGCGGGACGAGGGCACGAAGGCGACCTGGAAGGTCGAGCTCGACGCCTTCCGGATGGCGCCGTACCCGGTGACCCGCGAGCTGTACCGCACCGTTCTGGGTGAGGCTCCGGCGAGCGCGACCGGCCCGCGGGCGCCGGTGACCGAGGTCTCCTGGAAGGACGCCGTCCTGTTCTGCGACCTGCTCTCGCGGGCCTGCGGCCTGGACCCCTGCTACTCGGCGGCCGGCGATTCCGGCGATCCCGACGCGCTGGACGTCGTGTGCGACGCGGCGGCCGGCGGGTACCGCCTTCCGTCCGAGGCCGAGTGGGAGTACGCGTGCCGGGCCGGGACCTCCGGCGTCCGCTACGGGGAGCTGGACGAGATCGCCTGGTACCGGGAGAACTCCGGCGGCGAGGTGCACGACGTCGCGACCAGGGCGCCCAACGCGTGGGGGCTGTACGACATGATCGGCAACGTGTGGGAGTGGTGCCAGGACCTCTACGATCCCGGGGTCTACGGCCCGTACCGGGTCTTCCGCGGCGGAAGCGCGTACGACCCGCCCCGGGGGTGCCGGGCCTCGTGCCGCCGCAAGAGCCACCCGACCCTCCGCATCGACGACCTCGGGTTCCGGCTCGCCCGATCGCTGTGAGCGGCGTCCGGGCGCGGCCCCGTCGAGGTGAACGGCCCCGTCGAGGTGAACGCGCCCGTTGAGGCAGGCGCCCCCGAAGCAGGCGGCTTGGCCACAGCGGGCGGTCCCGTCAGGGCACGCGGCCCGGGTCGCGCGGGGGAGGCCCGGCCGTCCCCGGCGCGGAGCCCCCGCCGGTGAGGATGTCCAGGGCACGCCGCCACTGCTCCCGCGCCTCCTCGTGCCGTCCCAGGTCCCGATGGGCACCGGCCAGGCCGTGCAGCGCGCGTACCTGACCCGTGAGGCGGCCGAGTTCACGGGCGAGGGCGAGGGCGGCCCGGTGGCAGGTGAGGGCCCGGCCGGGGTGACCGGCGGCCTGGTGGGCGCGGCCGAGACCGTACAGCCCCTCGAACCGGGCGTCGCGGTCACCGACCCGGCGCGCGAGCCGCAGGGTACGGCGGTAGCGGTCGGCGGCCTGCCGGTGCTCTCCCCTCATGAGGTGGACGACGCCGAGACCGATCAGCGCGCACAGTTCGCCGTCGTGGTCGCCGGTGGCGTCGGCGATCTTCAGGGCCTGCTCGAAATGCTCGGCCGCCGGATCGTAGCGCCCGCCGTGACAGTGGATCCGGCCCAGGCCGCACAGTGCGCACAGCTCGCCGCCCCGGTCCCCGGTCATCCTGGCGATCTCCAGTGCCCTCTCGAAGCACTCGGCCGCCCGCTCGGGCGGCTCGGTGTCCGGCCACCCGGGCGCGCGTGACCGGCCTCCGGGACTCCCGGCCCGCCCCTCTCCGGACGTGTCCGCGAGGTCCGCGGCGGCCGAGGCGGCGCGGATGTAGTGGTCGAACAGGCGCGTCAGCGCGGTGTGCCGGTCGGCCTCGGTGTCCTCGTCGGCCACGGTCGCGGTGGCGTGCGTGCGTACCAGGTCGTGGAAGCGGTAGCGGCCCGGGAGCGGTTCCTGCAGCAGGTGGGCGTCGACCAGGTCGTCGAGGAGGTGACCGGCGTGCTTGAGGGTGGTACCCGCCAGGGCCGCCGCCGCGTGCGGCTCGATGTCGGGCCCCGGATGCAGGCCGAGCAGCCGGTACATGCCCTGCCTGCCGGGGCTGAGATGGTGGTACGACAGGTCCATGGTCGCCGTGATGCTGAGCTGGCCGACCTCCAGCTCGCCGAGCCTGTGCTGGTGGTCGCGCAACCGGTCGGCCAGGTCGGCCGGGGTCCAGCCGGATCTGGTGCGCAGGCGGGCCGCGGCGATGCGGATCGCCAGCGGCAGCCGCCCGCACAGTTCGACGATCTCGGTGAGCAACCCGGGCGGCTGGGCCGTGAGGCGCCGCGCGCCGGCGGTGCGGGTGAACAGCGTGAGGGCGTCGCCGGGCGACAGGACGTCCAGGCAGAGCGGCCGTACGTCGTCGAGGCCGGCCAGGCGCCTGCGGCTGGTGATCAGCGTCAGGCATCCGGGCGCGCCGGGCAGCAGGGGCCGTACCTGCGCCTCGCCGTCCGCGTTGTCCAGCAGGATCAGCACGCGCCTGCCGGCCAGCCGGCTGCGGTAGAGGGCGGCGCGGGCGTCGAGGCCGGTCGGGATCTGCTCGCCGGGCACGCCCAGGGAGCGCAGCATCTGGTCGAGCGCGTCGGCCGGATCGACCGGCGACACCCCCTGGGTGAAGCCGTGCAGGTCGACGAAGAGCTGCCCGTCGGCGAAACGGTCCGCCAGCCGGTGCGCGGCGTGCACGGCGAGGGTGGTCTTCCCGACCCCGGCCATACCGTGGACGGCGCCGACCACCGGCGTGGCCGACTCGGGCATGGTCGTCCCGGGTGAGGCCTGGGCGGGTGAGACCGGATCGGGTCTGTCCGCCGGGGGGTTCCGGACGGGGCCGCCGGGGTGGTCCGGTGGGTGGTCCCGGACGGGGGTGCCGGGACGGGCCAGTGCCAGCAGGCGGGAGAGCTCGGCGGCGCGGCCGGTGAAGTTGGCGATGTCGCGGGGAAGCTGCCGGGGAGGCGCGGGAACACCGGACACGGGCACACCCGACGCGGGGACACCGGACGCGGGGACACCGGACGCGGGGGCACCCGACGCCGGCACACCCGACGCCGGCACACCGGACGCGGCGTGGGAGGGGTCCGCCGGGGGTGTCAGGTCGGCGTGGCCCGCGAGGATCTGCCGGTGCAGCCGTTGCAGCGGCGGGCTCGGCTCGACGCCGAGTTCGCGGACGAGCCGCCGGCGCAGGTCCCGGTAGGCCCGCATCGCCTCGGCCTGACGTCCTGAACGGTACAGGGCGAGCATCCACTGGGCCTGCAGGCGTTCCCGCAGCGGCTGCTCGACGACCAGCGCCCCCAGCTCGGCGAGCAGGTCGCGGTGATGCCCCAGGGCGAGCTGGGAGTCGATCCACGTCTCCTGGGCGGCGAGCCTGCGCTCCTCCAGGCGGACCAGCTCCGCGCCCAGCGACGGCTCCAGCGCGACGTCCTCGAACGGCCTGCCGCGCCAGAGGCCGAGCGCCCGCCGCAGCCGTTCGCCCGCCAGTCCCGGCCGGCCGTCGGCCAGCGCCTGGTGTCCCTGGGCCGCGAGCTCCTCGAAGGCCAGCAGGTCCAGCTCGGCGGGGCGGAGCCGCATCTGGTACCCGCCGGGCACGGTGCACAGCGGCGAGGGCTCGGGCCGGTCGGCGCGGCCGAGGGCCCGCCGGAGGGCGGAGACGTAGGTGCGCAGCGCGACCGCGGCGGTGCGGGGCGGCCGTTGCTGCCACAGCGCCTCGACCAGCCGGTCCACCGGGACGGGCCGGTTGACGTTCAGGAGCAGGACGGCCAGCAGGGTGCGCTGCTTGGCGGCGCCCAGCCGGACCAGCCGGTGGTCACCGGAACGGACCTCGAGCGTGCCGAGGACGCTAAAACGCATGGGGCGGCACCGCCGGATGTCCCCCACCCGGTGGCGGGTCCGGATCCGCGGACATCACGACGGCCGGGGCCACCTCATCCGCCGGTGCACGACAACGACATATCATTATGGTCATATAGCCACAAATGTCTCCTGATGTCGATATCTGACTTATCCAGCAGGCCATTTCGCGAATACCGCGACGACCCCTTTCATGCCATCCGCAATCATGGTTTCGGCCGTATTCTTCATGGCGTTCAGAGCGCCCCGCCCGCGGTGGCGACGAAAGCCTCCCCGGACGGCACGTCGCGGCCCCGCGTCGGCCCCGTACCGCACCGCATGACGGGGACCCACCCGGATCCACCGCGACCGTCCGAGGCCGGACGGAGGATTCTCGGATCGTGAGACGGCACGCGCCGCCCGGCTCCCGACCGGCTCCCGCCCGCCCCCACGCGTCCGCACACCGGGCGTCCGGCCCCCGGTTCCCGGCTCGGTTCCCCTCGGGGACCGCTCCGATCCCGGAGCTCCGGGAAAGCGCGGCCGTCACGTCAAGCCGCGCCTTTACCCGCCCTTGACACCCCCGGCACATCATCGCTGTGACCTCACCCCGGAAGGGGCACGGCCCGGCATTCGCCGGAACCCGCGCACCCGCTTCCGAAGAGGCCGCGAATTTCCGGCGATCATCGATTTCCCCTCGACGGGGAAGGGAGCACGCGTGTCCGAACTGATCGGTCTCGAAGAATGCGAACGGCTCACCGCGAAAGGCGTTCACGACCTGTACCGAAAACACGTCAGCCGCAGTCAGGTGTCGCTGATGACGTCCTTCGGTTTCGGCCGGGAGCTCGTGGAGAGCGCCGAGGGCGCCTGGATCCGGACCCGGGACGGCCGCAGGATCCTCGACTTCACCGGCGGGGTCGGCGTGCTCAACCACGGCCACAACCACCCTCGCATCCTGGCCGCCCGCCGGCGCTTCCAGGAGGCGCGCCGGATGGAGGTGCACAAGACCTACTTCTCCCCCTACGTCGCGGCGCTCGCCTGCAACCTCGCCCGGCTGCTCCCCGGCGACCTGAACATGTCGTTCTTCCCCAACTCCGGCGCCGAGGCGGTCGAGGGCGCGGTCAAGCTGGCCTACAAGTACCACGGCGGGCGCCGCGGGCGGATCCTCCGCGCCGACATCGCCTTCCACGGCAAGCTGCTGGGTTCCGGAAGCCTCACCGGCGGCGGGGAGCGCTTCCGCTTCCCCGGCATCCCCGGGGTGACCACCTTCCCCTACGGCGACCTGGAGGCGGTGCGCACGGCCACGGCCGCGGCGCGCACCCGCGACGGCGGCTGCGACGTGTACGCGATCATCGTCGAGCCGTTCAGCGCGTCGACGATGCGGCACTGCCCGGAGGAGTTCCTGCGCGGCCTGCGGGAGCTGTGCGACGCCGAGGGGATCGTCCTGATCTTCGACGAGATCTACACCGGGTGGGGCAAGACCGGTGAGCTCTTCTACTTCATGCGCCACCCCGGCCTCGTCCCCGACGTCCTGACCACGTCGAAGTCGTTCGGCGGCGGCAAGTCGTCGATCTCGGCGTACGTCGCGCGCGAGCCGGTGTTCCGCAGGGCCTACGACAACCTCGCCGACTCGCTGATCCAGAGCACCAGCACGACGTACTACGGCTTCGGCGAGGAGACCGCCACCGCGCTGGAGGCGGTGAACATCGCGGTCGAGGACGACTACCCGGGACGGGCGCGCGAGATCGAGCGCGTCCTTCAGCCGGGGCTGGAGCGCATCCGCAAGGAGTACCCGGACACGGTGGCCGCGGTGCGGGGCGCGGGCGCGCTGTACGGGATCTTCCTGGACGGCGGGCCGAGGATCCTCGACCTCGCGGCCAGGCTCGCCCCGGGCGGCCTGGCCGCCGACCCCAACCTCCGCGTCAAGCTGATCACCTGCTCGGTCGTCGACGCCCTCTACCGCGACCACGGCGTCTACGCCTACTACACGCTGAACGGGGACAACCCGCTGGTGGCCGCGCCGCCGCTGGTCGTCGAGACCGCCGACGTCGAGTACTTCCTCGACGCCCTGGCCGCCACCCTCGCCCAGGGCCTGCCCCGCCTGCTGACCAGGTTCGTACGGGAGAAGGTGGCGCCGCGATGGCCGGCCGGATCGTAGTCACGGGCAGTTCCGGGATGCTGGGCGGAACCCTGGCCGCGAGCCTGGCGCGGTCGGGACACGAGGTGCTGGGCGTGGACCTGCGGCCGCACCCCGGCGAGGAACCGGAGACCCCGCGAGCCGAGGGGGCGCCGGAAACCCCAGGAGCGGAGGGGGCGTCGGGGGCGTCGGGGGCGCTGTACGCGACCGGCGACGTCCGTGACACCGCGCTGATGACCCACCTGGTGGACGGCGCCGACGCGGTGGTGCACTGCGCCGCCGCACTGCCGAGTCACGCCTCCGCCGAGATCCACGACGTCATCGTGGCGGGCACCCGCGGCGTGCTGACCGCCGCGCACCGCGCCGGCGTGCCGCGCGTCGTGCACATCTCCTCCACCGCCGTGTACGGCCTGCCCTCGGAGGTCCCCACGACCGAGGCGCATCCCCGCCGGCCGGTCGACCCCTACAGCCGGGCCAAGGCCGCCGCCGAGGAGGTCGCCGAGGGATTCAGGACGCGGGGGATGTGCGTGCCGATCCTGCGGCCCAAGACCTTCCTCGGCCCCGGCCGGATGGGCCTGTTCGCGATGCTGTTCGAGTGGGCCGAGGAGGGCCGCGGTTTCCCGGTGCTGGGCCGGGGCGACGTGCGCATCCAGATGCTCGCGGTCGACGACCTGGTGGAGGCGATCCGGCGCGCGCTCCGGGCGCCCGCGGACGCGGCCGGTGACACGTTCAACATCGCCGCCGCCGAGTTCGGCACCCTGCGCGAGGACTTCCAGGCCGTGCTGGACGCGGCCGGTCACGGCCGGCGGGTGGTGGGGCTCCCGGCAGGGCCGACCCTGACCGCGTTGCGGCTGCTGGGCCGGACGGGATTGTCGCCGGTGTACGACCGGCTGCTGTACAAGCTGCTCGCCGACTCCTACGTCGGCATCGACAGGGCCCGCGACCGGCTCGGGTTCGAACCGCGCCTGTCCAACCGGGACGCGATCCTGCGCACCTACGAGTGGTGGCGGCGCGACCGGCGGCCGGAGCGCGGGACGCCCGCCCGTACCGGGCGGACCAGCCGTGACGCGTGGCGGCAGGGCGCGCTCTCGCTCGCGAAGGTCTTCTTCTGATCCCGGCCGGAGGTGCACATGCGTGTCATCGATCCTCCCGACTCCCAGGGGACGGCGCGGCCACCGGAGCCGCCGGAACCGGCTCCGGGCGGCACGGCCCGGACCCTGCGCCAGCTGCCCGCGGACCTGCTGGCCCTGGTGCGTCCCCTGCACTCGGCCAAGAGCATCCTGCTCGTGCCCGTGGCGCTCGCCGACGCGGGCGTCTGGAGCCTCGCCGCGCTCGGCGCGGTGGGCTGGGCCGTGGCCGGGTTCGTCCTGGCCGGGGCCTGCGTGTACGTCGGCAACGACATCGCCGACCGGCACCGCGACCGGCTGCACCCGGTCAAGTGCCGGCGGCCGGTCGCCGCCGGGCGGGTACCGGTCGCGGCGGCGTACCTGTACTGCGCCGCGCTGCTCGTGCTGCTCGGCGCGGTGATCGGTTCCGGCCCCGGCCGGCCGTACTGGCCGGTGCTGGCCTACCTGGCGCTGAACGTCGCCTACAGCCGGGCGCTCAAGCACGTCCCGCTGGTCGACGTGTGCGCGGTGGCGCTGGGGTTCGTGCTGCGCCTCGTGCAGGGGTACGCGGCGATCGGGGAACCGGCCTCGGAGTGGCTGCTGGTCACGGTGTTCTCGGTGGCGCTGCTGCTCGTCGTCGGCAAGCGCCGCCAGGAGCTGCTGGGGGCCGGCGTCGCGCACCGGCCCGCGCTGCGCGGCTACTCGGTGGGGCTGGCCGACCAGATGCTCCAGCTCACCTGCGCGCTGACCGCGGTCGCCGGGCTGATGTACCTGTGCACCGAGTCCCCGCTCGGTCCCTACGGGCGGCCGGCGATGGTGCTGGCCACGCCGTTCGTGCTCTTCGGCCTGTTCCGCTACCTGCAGGTGGTGCTCGTCGAGGGCGGCGGCGGCGATCCGGTGCGGGGGGTGCTGCGCGACCGGGCCCTGACCGTCACGGCGGTGGCGCTGGCGGTGGTGCTCGGCGTGACGTTCGCGCTGGCCCGCCATCCCGCGCTGGCCGGGACGATCCTGCCGTGAACCCCCACGAAAGGCGACGCGCATGCCCCCATCCTCCCCTTCCCCTCTGGTGTCGGTCGTCGTCCCGGTTCACGACGCGGCCAAGACCCTGCGGGCCTGTCTCGCCTCGGTGACGGCGCAGACGTACCCGCGTCTGGAGATCGTCGTCGTCGACGACGCCAGCACCGACCGGTCCCGGCTGATCGCGGGAGAGTTCCCGTGCCGGCTGCTGGAGCACCCCCGCAACCGGGGCGTGTCGGCGGCCCGCAACACCGGGGCGGCGGCGAGCCGCGGCGAGATCCTGTTCTTCCTCGACTCCGACGTGGGCCTCGACCCCGGCGCGGTGGCCGCTGCGGTGCGGCTGCTCGCCGAGGACCCCGGATGCGGGTGCGTGTACGGCGTCTACGGCAAGGAGCCGCTCGTCGACGACGGCCCGGTGGAGACCTACCGGACGTTGCACCTGCACCACGTCCTCAGCCGTGCGGCCGGCCCGACGGCGACGGCGGTCTTCGCGATGGCCGCCGTCCCCCGGGCGGTCTTCGAGGAGACGGGGCCGTTCGACGAGAACCTCCGCTGCGCCGAGGACGACGAGTACAGCGAACGCCTGCTCGCCCGGTACGGCATCCGGATCTCCGGCGAGATCACCGGCCGTCACGACGAGGCCGACCGGCTCCTGCCGTTGCTCGCCGAGCAGTACCGGCGCGCGCAGCTGATGCGCTTCTCCGCGCGCAACCGGCTGCGCCGGGACGCCCTGAAGGTCACCCGGACGCCGGGGCTGCTGGCCGCGGCGCTGACCGCGGTGGCCGTGCCGCTGGGCCTGGCGTGGCGGCCGGCCCTCCCGGCGGCCCTGGCCTGCCCGGCGCTGTTCGCGGTCTCCGACCCCGGGCTGTCGCGGTTCGTGCTGCGCGAGCGGGGACCGGCGTTCCTCGCCTTCTTCACCGGGGTGCACCTGCTCACCCACACGGCACTGCTCGCGGGCGCCGCCACGGGGGTGGTGCGCGCCGCGCTCGACTCCTCCTTCGGGCCGTCCCGGCGCGCGGCCCCGGCCCCCGCGCCCCCTCGGCCCCGCGCCCCCCGCTCCTCACCCCCCGCCCCTTCGCCTCCCGTCCCCGTACCTCCCGATCCCGTACTCCCCGATCCCGCACGTCCCGTCCCGCGCGCCCGTCGAACCCCCGGAAAGGCCGGTGAGGCATGACCTCGGCACCGCTCGTCTCCGTCATCGTCCCCAACTACAACTACGCGGAGGTGCTCGCGCTCTGCCTGCGCTCCGTCCAGGAGCAGACGTACTCCCCCATCGAGATCGTCTACGTGGACGACTGCAGCACCGACGACTCCGTGCGGGTCGCCGAGTCGATGGGGGTGCGGGTGCTCAGCACGCCGCGCAACAGCGGGGTGTGCGTCGCGCGCAACCTGGGCGTGGAGCACGCCCGGGGCGAGGTGCTGTTCTTCCTCGACTCCGACGTGGCGCTCGCCCCCGACGCGGTGGCCCAGGCCGTGGAGCTGCTGCGGTCCGATCCCGGCGTCGGCGCGGTCTGCGGCAACTACGAGCCGGTCCCGCTGCGGCGCGACAGCCTGGTCAAGGAGTACCGCACCCTTTACCGCCACTACTGGTACCTGGTCGCCGAGGGGCCGATCAGGGGTTTCCTGCCCGTCGCCATCATCGCCTTCCCCGCCTCCGTGTGGGCCGAGGTCGGCCCCTGGACGGCCGAGCTCACCCAGTCCGAGGGCACCGACGTGGGCGAACGGCTCGCCGAGCGGTACACGGTGCTGCTCACCTCGGCCGTGCGCGGGCGCCACGACGACGACGCCACGCTCCGCGTCGCGCTGCGGAAGGTCTTCACCCGCACCCGCGTGCACGTGCCGTTCTTCCTCCAGCCCCGGTACGCCCCCGGCGTGGTCGGCTCGCCGGAGTCGGCCGCGAGCCTGGCCGCCGCGCTGGCCGCCGTCACCGTGCCGGTGCCGCTGCTGACCGGTTCGGCGTGGACGGCGGCGCTGCCGGCCCTGCTGCTGGCCACCTGGCTGGGGATCGACCGCAGGATGTACCGGTTCGTGTTCACCACCCGCACACCCGGCTTCGGGTTGTTCTTCGTCGGCATGCACTTCCTGGTCAACCTGACGATCGCGGCCGGCGCGGGGACGGGCATCCTGCAGTGGCTCACCTCGCGCTCGTTCCGCCGGATGTACGCCAAGGCGCCCGCGTGACGGCCCAGGTCCGTGACGGGACCCGGCGGGCCGGGGACCGTACGGCCGCTCGGCGGGTGTTCGCGGGGCTGCGGACGGTCGCCTACCTGCTGGTGTTCGGGTTCCTGGGCTACCAGGTGTGGCGGGTCCGCCACGGCCTGGGCGACAGCCTGCGGCTGGTCGGCTGGGACGACGCCCTGCTCGCCATGGCGCTGGCGGCCGTCGGCGGGGTGCCCGGGTTCTTCGGCTGGCGCATGCTGCTGGCCGGGCTGGGCACCCGCCTGCCGTGGCCGGCGGCGATCCGGGTGTTCTTCCTCGCCGGGCTCACCCGCTACCTGCCGGGCGGCGTCTGGCCGGCGGTGGCGCACGCCGCGATGGCCCGGCCGCTCGGCGAGCCCCCGGCCAGGCTGGCCGGGGCCTTCGTGGCCACGCAGGGGCTGGCGGTGATCGCGGGACTCGCGGTCGGGCTGGTCGCCCTGCCGTGGCTGGTGGCGGCCGACGCGATCTGGTGGGCGCTGCTGCCGGTGCTGGCCGCCGCGTCGGTGCCGCTGGCCGCCCCCCGGCTGCTGGAGCGGCTGCTGGGCGTGGCCCAGCGGGTCCTGCGCCGCGGCGGGGAGGCGCCGGTACTGCCCGGACGGCGCACCCTGTTCGCGGTGACCGGGCTGATGACGGCCGGCTGGCTGATCAGCGGCCTGCACGTCACGGTGCTCGCGGTCGCGCTCGGCGCGTCACCGGCCGGGGCTCTGACGGTGGGGATCGGCGGTTTCGCGCTCTCCACCGTCGCCGGGGTCCTCACGCTGGTGATGCCGTCGGGCCTGGGTCCGCGCGAGGCCGTTCTCGGGCTCACGGTCGCCACCCTGCTGACCGGTCCCGGCCTGGTCACCCTGGTGGCGCTGAGCCGGGTGCTGATCACCGTGGGCGACCTGATCTCCACCGCCGTCGTCCTGGGCTGGCTCGCCCTGACCGGCCGGCTCACCTCCCGCCCCGTCCCGCCCTCCGGTGACCGGCGGGCCGATCCCACCGACCAGCGGACAGAAGGAGTCCCCTCACCATGACCCCCCACAGCGGCTCCTCCCCGCTCACCCCGACCCCGCCCACCCCGACTCCGCTCGGCCCCGCCCCCACCCCCTCCGCCCCGCTCACATCCGCCCCGCTCGCATCCGCGCCGCTCGCCCCCGCCCCGCTCGTCCCCGGTCGTGAGCGGATCCGTCACCTGGTCCGCCAGGTCCCCGCCGGGCGGGTGACCGGCGCGCTGCTGCGGGCGCTCGCCGCCCTGCCCTTCGCCGACCGGCCGTTCGGATGGCTGGAACGGCATCCGGCGGTGCACGGCACGCTCCTGTCCGCCTTCGGCCTGCGGCGGCCGATCTTCATCGACCACCCCGTCCACCCGGAGCCGCGCTTCGGCTACGGCAGGCCGGACCACCCGCAGATCGCGGCCCTGCTGGAGCGGGGCCGCGACCGCTACGCCGACCGGCTCACCGGCTTCCTCTCCCTGGAGGAGCACCTGGCCGCCATTCCCGTACGGGACCGCCCGGACGGCACGGTGCCGTACTGGGACAACGGCTGGCTGCCGCCGCTGGACGCGCTCGCGCTGTACGGCACGCTCGCCAGGACCGCCCCCCGCCGGTACGTCGAGATCGGCTCGGGCAACTCCACGAAGTTCGCGCGCCGCGCGATCGGCGACCACGGCCTGCGCACCCACGTCACCTCGATCGACCCGGCGCCGCGCGCGAACGTCGACGCGTTGTGCGACACGGTGGTGCGCCGCCCCCTGGAGCACGTCGACCCGCGCTTCTTCGCCGACCTCCAGGACGGTGACGTCGTCTTCCTCGACGGCTCGCACCGCGTCTTCATGGGGTCGGACGTGACCGTCTTCTTCCTCGAGATCCTGCCGCTGCTGCGTCCGGGCGTCCTGGTCCAGCTGCACGACATCCTGCTGCCCCGCGACTACCCGCCCGAGTGGCGCTGGCGGCACTACTCCGAGCAGTACCTGCTGGCGGCGTTCCTGCTGGCCGACCCGGGCCGGTTCGACGTCGAGCTGCCGAACGCGTTCGTCGACGGCGACGAGCGGCTGCGCGGGCTGGTGGAGCCGCTGTGGCGCCGCCTTTCGCTCACCGAGTCCTACCTTCCGGCGTCGTTCTGGATGCGGATCCGCGACCGCCCGGCCGGACCGGCGGCATGACCGGCCTGCCCCGTGCGGTCCCGCCGGACGGCCGGGCCGCCGGACGGAGGACACGCGTCCGGCGCCCGGTGGCGTGGGCCGCGCTCGGGCTCGCGCTGGTGTGGCCGGTGTCCGCGCTGGTCAACTGGTCGACCGGCGGGTTCTGGTGGTGGGGCGGGGCGGTACCGCTGCTGGTCTTCTGCGCCGGGCCGCTGCTGGTGCTCGCCACGGTGCCCCTGCTGCTGCTGTCGCGTACGCGCCTCTCGCGTCCGGAGCGGGTGCTGGTCAGCCTGGCGACGGCCCAGGTGGCGCTGGTGGTGCTGCGCCGGCTGCTCACCGGCCGGACCTGGGTGTGGGTCGTCCCCGACCTCATGGTGCCGCCCCTGCTGTTCGCGCTGCTGCCGGCCGCGCTGCTCGCCGCCGTCGCGCTGCTCGCGGTGTGCCGCGTCCAGCTCGGCCGGGCCGCCCGGCGGTGGACGGTCCTGCTCGCCGCGACCGCCCTCGTCCTCGGCCTGGACGGCTCCGGGCTGAACCCGCGCGCGCCCTGGGCCTGGGTGGGGGCGGCCGAGCCCGTCCCGCCGGGCGCGCTCCACGTCGTCTCCTGGGACACCTACTGCTGGGACACCACCGACGACCCCGGCCGTTTCCTCGCCTACCTGAAGCGGTTCCGCGCCGACGTCTACCTGCTCCAGGAGTACTCGGGGTGCGGGCCGGGGGCGCCGCTGCCGATCCACGACGGCGACCTGCTGCGGCGCGCGTTCCCCGGTCACCACGTGGTGACCGCCGACGGCCTGCTGACGATCTCGCGCCTGCCCGTGGCGGACCGGGCCGTCCTGGGGACGCGCCCGAACCCGCTGGCGCCCTCGTGGAGGCACGCGGCCCTCCGCACCGACGTGAGCGTCGGCGGGCGCCTCGTCTCGCTGTACAACGTGCACCTGTACGACATGCTCTACCTCAGCTCCAGCCCGCTGAGCCGCGAGTTCTACCGGTCCATCGCGGTGCTGGACGCCGAGCGCGGCGTCCAGCTCGACGAGCTCGCCGCCGACATCGGCCGCAACCCGCACCCGCTGCTCGTCTCGGGCAACCTCAACGCGCTCCCCGGCACGGGGCACGCCGGGCGGCTGGGGCACCTGTCGGACGCCGCGCGCGCCGGCCGGTCGCCCTACCCGGCGACGCTCACCTTCGCGGGACTGCGGCTGTGGCGGATGGACTGGACCCTCACCTCGTACGACATGCGGGTGCACCGCTACGACCTGCGCTCGCCCGAGGGGCTGTCCACCCACCACCTCCAGGAGACGGTCGTCTCACCGGCCGACGTGCGGGGCGCGCCTCCTCCGCACCCGGCACCGGACCGGCACCGACGTCAGAGCCAGAAAGCGGGATGAGCCATGGAAGCGAACCGTCCGCCGGTCACCGTCATCGTTCCCAACCACAACCACGCGCGGTTCCTGCCGCTGTGTCTCGCGGCCGTGCGGGAGCAGACGTACTCCCCCCTGGAGGTGCTGGTCGTGGACGACTGCAGCACCGACGACTCCGTGCGGATCGCCGAGTCCATGGGGGTGCCCGTGCTGCGGACCCCGGTGAACGGCGGCTCCGCCGTGGCCCGCAACACCGGAGCCGCCCACGCGTCCGGCGAGATCCTGTTCTTCGTCGACTCCGACGTGGCGCTGGCGCCCGACGCCGTGGCCGTCGCGGTGAGGCTTCTGGAGGCCGATCCGGGTCTCGGGGCGGTCTGCGGGATCGAGGACCCCGAACCGCTGCTGCGCTCCACCCGGATCGAGGACTACCGCGCGCTGCAGCATCATCACTGGTCGATCGGCTCGGAGGGTGAGGTCTCCTTCCTGTGGTCGGCGATGTTCGCGATCCGCGCGGACGTCTTCGCCGAGACCGGGCCGTTCGACCCGCGGCTGAGGTACACCGAGGAGGTCGACTACGGGCGGCGGCTCGGCCTCCGCCGCACCATCGTGATCACCTCCGCGGTGCGCGGCCGGATGGGCCACGACCGCGAGCTCGGGGCGCTGCTGCGCAAGCTGTTCCACCGCGGCCGGTTCCGCGTTCCCCTGTACGCCCGCAGGCGGCGGTTCGCCCGCGGGTACGAGACCGCGTCCCGGGCGTGGGCCTCCGTGGCGGCGGGGCTGGCGGTCGCGACCCTGCCGCTGCCCCTGGTGTACGGTCCCGCCGCGCTCGCCGTGCCGATGCTGGCCGTGGCCGTCTCGATCGCCTGCGACGCGGGCATGTACCGGTTCGTGTTCTCCCGTCGCTGCCCGCTGTTCGGCGTGTTCTTCGTCGGCGTGCACTTCCTGGTGAACCTCGCCATCATGGGCGGTGTGATCACCGGCGCGGCGCAGTGGCTGCTGTCGGGAAGGTTCCGCGCGATCTACGACGTGCCCGGGCCGGCCGCGCCGGTCCGGCCCGGTCGAGCCCCCGGCGCGGAGACGGCGGGCACCCGAGGGAAGGAACCCGCACCGTGAGGGACAGGACGCTCCCCGCCGGAGGCCGGTTCCCGGACGGGCACGACCGGGAACCGGCCTCCGGCGGGCCGCCCGGTCCCGAGGACACGAGCGGGGCCGCGTCCGCGGGCACGAACGGGATCACGTCCGGGAGCGCGGGCGGGACCGTGTCCGGGAGCGGTGCGCCCCGGCGGACGCCCCTCGGGGTGCGGGCCCGGTTGCTCCTCGGGGCGGCGGCGGCCTGGCTGGTGTTCGTCGTCCTGCACCACCTGCTGTCCGGGCGGTTCTGGCTGTGGCTGCTGCCGGACCTGGTGCCGCCGCTGGTCTACGTCGCGGTGCCGCTCCTGCTGCTGGCCGCGACCCCGGCGGCCGGCCGGGCACGGCGGTGGTACGCGGCCCTGACGGTCGCCTCCCTCGTCCTCGGCGCCGGTCAGAGCGGTCTCAACCCCGGCGGGGCGGTCCGCGGCGACGGCCCCGTACCGGCCGGGGCGCTGCGCGTGCTGTCGTGGAACACCGAGTACTGGCACCAGCACGACGACCCGGCCCGCTTCTACGCCTTCCTCAGATCCCACGACGCCGACGTCTACGCCCTGCAGGAGTACCTCAACTGGACCGATGACACGCCACTGCGGGTCGACGACCTGGCCCGGCTGCGCCGGGAGTTCCCCGGGTACCACCTGGCCGTGGACGGCGAGCTCGTCACGCTCTCGCGCTTCCCCATCACGGCCACCTCACGGGTGGGGCCGGCCAGGACCCTGGGCCCGGCCGCGCCGTGGCGGGCGGTGTTCGACCTGGCCAAGGTGCTCCGTACCGACCTGCGGGTCGGCGCGTCCGTCCTGTCGGTCTACAACGTGCACATCCCCACCCAGTACATGCTGGACGAGAACCCGCTGACGCCGGAGTTCCACACCGCCCTGCGGGCCCGCGACGCCGCCCGCGGGGCGCAGTTCCGTGGTCTGCGGGCCGACCTCGACGCCGGCCGCGACCCGGCCGTCGTGACCGGCGACTTCAACACCACGTACGCCATGGGCGACCTGCGGAAGCTGCCGCGACGGCTCTCCGGCGCCAACGACGCCTCCTCACGGCTGCTGCCCGCCTCCTGGCCCGCGGGCGGACCGGCGCTGTGGCAGCTCGACTGGACCTTCACCTCCCAGGTCACGGTCCACCGCTACGACCTGCTGGATCCGCGCGGCATGTCCGACCACCGCGCGCAGAGCCTCCTGCTGTCCGTCGCCCCGGACGGGCCTCCCGGATCCCCGTAGACCTCCCGCCGGCCCGCCCTCCGCGTCCTCAGCGGGACGCGGCGTGCGGGGCGGCGCGGTAGCCGAAGACGACGGCCGGGGCGATGGTCGATCCGGGTCCGGGGCAGGTGCGGCCCACGACCGAGGCGGTGGTGTTGCCCGCGGCGTACAGGCCGGGGATCTCCGAGCCGTCCTCGCGCAGCACGCGGGCGTGCTCGCCGGTGAGCGGGCCGCCCTTGGTGCCCAGGTCGCCGGGGTGGACGCGGCCGGGCTGACCATGGACGGGTTCCTGGCCGGCGACCGCGAGTGGGTGCGCGCGGTGCCCCGCTGAGACGCGGCGACGCCGGAGGGGCGGGTGACGTGGAGGCACCGTGGTCCGGCGTGACAACGGAGCCTCCTGCCGGTACGGCGCGTGATCGCGCGCCGTACCGGCCGCACCGGCCGCGACGGCCCGGTCAGCTCTCGTCGGGCTCGTCGGGGCCGAACGGGTCCCAGTCGGTGGCGTAGCGCAGCAGGGACGCGGCGAGGTCCCCGTGCCGGCCGGCCCACACGTCGTCGAAGACGAACCACTGCTGGTACCCGAAGTGGCCGTTCATGTGGATCGCCATCTGGGCCAGGTGGTCGCCGCTCTCCAGCAGCGTCCTGCCGGGGTCGCGGCCGTCGTCGGACGGGCCTGCCTCCAGCCGTCCGAGCGCGAACGCGTGGGCGAGGGCGTGCTCGCCGAGCAGCTCGGGCGGGAGCTCCCCGTCGTACGAGGGCCAGTGGTTGCACCGGCGCAGCGCCGGTCCGAGGTCGTCCTCCTCCGGCGCCACCAGTGCCCGCAGGACGAGCAGCTCGTGCGGCCACTCCCCGAGCCCTGCGGTCGTGGCGCGCAGGTGCGCCGCCAGGGCGGGCAGCCTGACGCCGGGGAAGGAGAACGGGGGCTGCCAGCAGATGCTCTCGCTGTCGTAGAAGGTCAGCAGGACCGCGTGGGTGGTGCCCGTCCCGGCACCACCACCGCCCGTTCCGATCTCGCCACCGCCCGTCCCGGTTCCACCGCCCGTTCCGGTCTCGTCGTTCGTTCCGGTCTCGTCGGGCAGTGGCCAGCCGTCGTGCAGCAGGTAGGCCACCCGTTCCGGATGCAGGGCGGCGAGGGTGTCGTCGAAGAAGAAGTAGGGCACCTCGACCTCGTCGTCGTCGGTGTGGACCCGCACGCTGTGCTCGTCGACCAGCAGTTCACCCTCGTGGTACAGGTGCTCGGGCAGCAGGGCGGCGAGTTCCCGCCAGGACGACGGGGCGGGGAGGCCGTGCTCGCGGGCGCTCTCGAAGAGCGAGGACAGGCCGTAGACGTCCCCTCCCAGCTCGGCCTCGATCCAGGCGCGAGGGTCCCCGGCGGGGTCGTCCACCACCGTTTGCCAGGCCCGGCGGAACCAGTCGAGCACGGTGGGGTCGGGAAGACGGCGGACGCGCTTGCCGAGCGGGCCCTCGTAGTGGGTGCGGTAGACGAAGTGAGTCACGAGCCCCAACCATGCCGGACGGCACCGACAGGACACCGGCGAGGTCAGCCGGCGGGAAGGAGACCCGGCCGGTCAGAAGAGGGTCAGGGGCTCGTCCGGCAGCGGTTCGGACATCGGCTCGGGCAGCGGCTCGATCTCCGGCAGGCGGGCCCGCGCCTCCTCGTGGAAACGGCGGGCGAGCGTGGGCGCGTCGGCGTTGTCAGGGGTGTGGACGAACACCGTCGGCGAGCGCCCCTCGCGCAGCCACCCGACGACCGTGTCGATCCACTCCTGCCAGCCCTCGACCGTACGCGCGGGGTCGTCCCGGCCGAGGTAGCGGACGATCGGCCGGTCGGTGAGCGCGCGCGACCGGCGGGGCATGCGTGGTTTCCTCTCCCACGCCTCCCGCTCGGCGTCACTGGCCGGAGGGCTCTGGAACAGGACGGCGGTGTCGAACGGAACCCACTCGGCGCCGACGTCGGAGAGCACCCGCTCCAGAAGCCCCTCGGCCCTGGGGTCCTCGAAGAACGCGCGGTGGCGCACCTCAACGGCGTACCGGTACGAATCCGGGAGCCTGCGGAGGAAGGCCGCGAGGATGCCGAGATCGGCGGGACCGAAGGACCCCGGCAACTGCACCCAGAGGGCGTGGGCCCGGGGCCCGAGCGGCTCGATCGCGTCGAGGAACGACCGGAGCTCCTCGTCGGCGCCGGTGAGGTGGCGCCCGTGCGTGATCGTCTTGGGCAGCTTGACCACGAGGCGGAAGTCGGGATCGGTCTGCCGCGCCCACGACTCCACCGTGCTCCTCGCCGGGGTCGCGTAGAAGGTCGTGTTGCCCTCCACCGCGTTGCACCAGGTCGCGTAGGCGATCAGGCGCTCCTCCGGGGGGAGCGGGTGGGGCAGCAGTCGCCCCTGCCAGGTCTTGTGCGTCCACATCGCGCACCCCACATGAAGCCGCATGCCCTCGACGCTATCGGAGACCGGCGACCACGAAGACCACACAGACCCGGAGGCCAAGGCCCGGAGATCGAGGCCCGGAGGCCAAGGCCCGGTACGGCGGTCTCCGCTTCCCCAGCCCACGCGACGACGGGGAACGACACCGCCGAACCCACGGCTCTCGCGGGGGAAAGCCCCCTGTCCGTCGCGCCCGGGGAGATCGGCGGGATTCCGCAGTCCCCAGGCCCGTGCCGGCAGTTCGCGGGAACGCACCCGGCCGGCGTGACCGTGGGTGATGGTGGTCACCAGCAGCTCGTCCGCTCCCGTGACGCGCTGGAGCGTCCGCAGTCCGGCGGCCACCGTCTCCGGCGATCCGACGAACCTGGTGTCGATCCGATCGGCCACCAGCGCCCGGTCGGCCTCGCTCCACACGTGGGACCGGGCCTCCCTCGGGGTGGGGCAGGGGATGGCGGCGCCCTGCCCGCTGCGGATGCTGCGCACCCAGAGCCCGGCAGGAAAAGTAGGTATATCTGTCAACGAACGGCTTCACCGGTAACCGCCTCGCCAGGGATCCGGGCCGTCACACCGGCCGGGCGTCCCTCCCCCGCCCGCCCTCCCGCGCCCACCCGTCAGGCGTACGCGGCCAGGCCGCACCGTCATGTGACCGCGCTCACCCCCTCTCCCGCGGCCGGGGCTACGGCAACAATCGCCATAAATGAACAAAAAATGTCGGCCGGAGCCCGGGAAGAGCATTCCGAGCAGATCCTGAAATACTCCCGGCGCCCCGTTCCACCGATTTCCCGGGCACGGAAGTGCACATTCCCCACGAGGTGATACGCGCGGGCCCCGAGCGTGTCCGCGGCGTTTCACGCCATTCGATCAACCAGTCCGGCGACCGGTCCCGTAAAGCGATCATCAACACCGCGCGAGGCCGTCTCCGCACGCGCGGCACGGGGTGCGCCCCGCGCCCCCGGAGCCACCCCGGGGGCGGCTCCGGGGAGACCGGAGCACGCGAAGGCGGCCCCGGCGCCGGCGAGGACCTGAAAGAGGCCCGGAAAAGGCCAGGTGAGCCCCTGGTGGAGCCTCGACGAAGACCATCGCCGAAGCCCCGGCGGGGCGGCCGCCCCGCGACGGCGGGAGAGCATCCCGAAACTCCTCACCCGGGGTGATGCTCCCGGAGCGACATCCTCACCCCCAGCCCGGTTGACATCACGGAGAAATCTATTCAAGTTCATTTGGAGCAGCCGAATACGCTTGGTTGTGACGTAAGGGAATAGGATGGCCGAAATCGTGATGGCTGGTCGTGACCGGAATGGCAATAATGGCCGTTCTGAACCGTCAGGGTCCGCCCTCCGCGGATATCTCCGGGACTCCTTTCAGGCGAACGACGGAGCATCGATCAGGAGCGTCGGCCCGGCCGGGGACGCGCGCGACGCCGTCACCGTCCCCAGGCCGTGCGTGGTGATCCGGCTCGCGGGGATCTTCTCCGTCGAACGCGACGGCATCCAGCTCGTCGGGAAGGTGATCAGCGGCAAGGCCCGTACGCTGCTCGCGCTGCTCACCGTGGAACGCGGCCGGGTCGTGCCGATCCGGTGGATCGAGGAGGTCCTCTGGGAGAGGAACGCTCCGAAGCGGCCGGCGAGCAACGTCGCGACCCTGGTGAGCAGGCTGCGCAGGGCTCTCGGCCATCGCGCCATCACCGGAGGGCGCGACGGGTACCGGCTCGGCACGGCACCGGCGGTGCGCGTGGACATCGACGAGGCCGCCGCGTTGATCGCCGAGGCCGAGGTGCGCCTGACGGCGGACGAGCCGACCGTGGCCGGAGTCGCCGCGACGCGGGCGCTGGAGCTTCTCAACAGCGGATCGGTCCTGGAGGGGGAGCCCGACGCCCGCTGGGCGGAGGCCGCGTGGCGCGGGGCGTCCGACCTGGTCAGGCGCGCGCGCCACGCCGCCGCGGCGGCGGCCCTGCGGAGCGCGGAGCCCGCGGTCGCCCGGCGGGCCGCCGAGGCGGCGGTGCTGGCCGACCGGTTCGACGAGGCGGCGTACCGCCTGCTCATGAGGGCGCACGCCGCCGCCGGGGAGTCGGCGCGCGCGCTGCTGCTGTACGAGCGGCTGCGCGACACCCTCGCCAGCGAGCTGGGCACGGACCCCGCCCCGCAGACGCGCGACCTGCACCTGGCGGTCCTGCGCGAGCGCGTCCCGAGATCCACGCCGGATCCGGACGGCCCGCGCGCGCCCGTACCGGCGGGCCGGCCGGCACCGGCCGGTCGCGGCCGCGAGACGGCGGGCCGGTCGATGCTGGCCGGCCGCGATTCCGAGATGGCGCGCGTCGCCTGCGCCTGGTCCGCCGCGGCGGCGGGACGGCCCGGCGTGCTCGTGGTGACCGGCGAGTCCGGCATCGGCAAGTCCCGCCTCGCCGCGGAGGCGGTGCGGCACGTCACGTCCACCGGCGGGACCGTCCTGCAGGCGGCGTGCTACGAGACGGAACGCTCGCTGTTCCTGCAGCCCTTCGTCGACGCGCTGACCCCGCACGTCGCCCGGCTCGCCCCGCCCGTCCTGCGGGAGGCGGCCAGGGAACAGGCGTCCGTGCTCGCGACCCTGGTGCCGGACGTGGCCCGGGTGCTGGGGTCGTCGCCGGAGGCGCGCGACCCCGCGGAGTTCGGGCGGAGCCTCGTCTACCAGGCCGTGACCGCCTTCCTGCGCGGCCTGACGGCGCGGGTGCCGGTCCTGCTGGTGCTCGACGACCTGCACAACGCCGGGGAGCCGACGGTCGAGCTCGTGCACTACCTGGCCCGCCGGGCCGCCCCCTCGCGGCTGCTGTGCATCGCCACCGTCCGCGCGGAGGCGGGCGAGGAGGTCTTCCGGTCACTCGACGGCGTGGCGCAACGGCTCGACCTGGGAGCGCTGCCGCCCGCGGCCGTGACCAAGCTGGCCGCCGCCACCGGCAAGGACGAGCTGGCGGCGGAGATCTTCCAGCGGACCGGCGGGCACACGCTGTCGGTCGTCGAGACCCTGAGAGGCCAGGCCATCGACGATTCCGGCGTGCCGGAATCGCTGCGGCCGGTGGTCCTGCGCCGGGTACGCGGGGCGGGCGAGCAGGTCGAGAGGCTGCTGCGCGCCGCTGCGGTCCTCGGCCCGGCGTTCGATCCGCTGGTGCTCGCCGCGCTGACCGATCTCACCCCGAACGAGGTCGCCTACCACTGCGAGCGGGCGCTCGCCGCCCGCCTGCTCGTGGTGTCCGGCCGGAGGTACGCCTTCGCCAACGAGCTCATACGGCTGGTCCTGCAGGCGACGACCCCCGAACCGACCCGGACGATTCACCAGCGGCGCGCGTCGGAACTGCTCGACGACCGCGACGAGGTGCTGCCGGTCCCCCGTACGCCGCTCCTGGGGTCCGGCGCGAAGGGCCTGTGACGGCACCCGCGTGCCCGGCGCGGCGGCGGGGCGGGTCTCGGCCGACGGCGTCGCACGAAGGGTGACGGGGAGAGTCCACCGGACGACGTTGCAGGACCGTTGCAACGCGCCGGCCCGGCGCCCGCCGTCCGCCGTAGGTGCCCGCTCGGCCCCGTGACCGGCCCGGCGCCGCCCTCTCCTTGTGGAACGACCGCCTTCCCACCCGGTGACGGCGGGCCCGCCGCGCCCCGCCGGACGGTGCAACGCCGGTGCAATCGCCTTTGTCATAGTTCTGGTCGATCTTGCGAGTAAGGGAGCTCATCCATGCACGCAGCTCGCGGCGCCAGGAACGCGCTACGGCGTACCGACGACGGGCGCAGTGAGGTATGTGGCGAGACACGGCCCTCGACGCGCGAGAGGGCGTGATCGTGGACACCGTCCGTACGACCGGCGACCACTCCACGGGCACGTCTCCCGCGCGGCGGGGCTCCGCCGGGGAGCTGCGCCCGCGACCGGAGGACCGCGGACCGCTCTCCTACGCCCAGCAACGGCTGTGGTTCCTGGATCGCTGGCTGGGCGACAGCCCGGCCTACAACGTGCCCGTGACCCTGCGCTTCTCGGGTCCGCTGGTCCCCGGCCGCCTCGTCGCCGCCCTGGTGGGCGTCGCCGCCCGCCACGACGTCGTGTTCACGGTGTTCGACGAGGTGGACGGGGAGCCGGGGCAGTCGCTGCTCGGCGATCGCGAGCTGGCCTGCCCCCTCGTCGACCTCACCACCGGGGAGGGCGTGAACGCCGGGCAGGCGGGGGTCGCCGAGGCCGTCGGAGTCGCCGAGGACACCGGGGACCTCGCGGGCGCCGCGGCCCTCGACGGGCGCCGGGCGCGTGCCGAGGAGCTGATCCGCGCGGACGCGCGGCGGCCCTTCGACCTCTCCGCCGGGCCGATGCTGCGGGCGGCCCTCTACCGCCTGGCCGAGGACGAGCACTGGCTGCACCTGACCTGGCATCACATCGCGTGCGACGGATGGTCGCTGGAGGTCTTCCAGCGACAGCTCCTGGAGGCGTACCGGAACGGCCTGCCGGAGAGCGGACCGCCGGAGCTGCGGTACGCCGACTACGCGCTGTGGCAGCGCGAGAGGCTGACCGGGCCCCGGGTGGAGAAGGATCTCGCGGCCTGGCGGGAGGCGCTGCGCTCGGCTCCCGCGCTGCTGGACCTCGGCGCCGACCGCCCGCGCCCGGCCGAGCTGAGCCACCGCGGCCGGACCGTCGAGTTCGCGCTGCCCGGCGAGCTGGCGCGCGAGGCCGAGGAGTTCGCCGCGCGGTCGGGCGCGAGCCTCTACATGGTGCTGCTCGCCGCCTTCCAGGCCCTCGCGGCCAGGCATTCGGGTGGCGGCGACATCGTGCTGGGCTCACCGGCCGCCGGACGTGACCGGGCGGCGCTCGACGAGATGGTCGGCATGTTCGTCGACCTGCTGGTCCTGCGCGCCGACCTCGGGGACGACCCGAGCTTCCGCGACCTCGTCTCCCGTGCGCGCGCCGGTGTGCTGGGGGCCCTCTCGCGCGGCAGGGTGCCGTTCGACCTCGCGGTGAACAGGCTGCACCCCGACCGCTCCCTCGCCCACAACCCCGTCGTCCAGGTGGTCTTCGCCTTCCACGAGGAGGAGCCGCTCCGTTCCCTGGGCGACGGCCTGACGGTGGAGCGGGTCACGGTGCCCACCGACACCGCGAAGTTCGACCTCACCTGGTCGGTGCACCGGCGCCCCGACGGCCTGCTCCTGGAGGTCGAGTACGCCACCGACCTGTACGAGCCGTCCACGATCCGTCTCCTGGCCGAGCACTGGCAGGAGCTGCTGCGCCGGGCCGTCGCCACGCCGGACGTCCCGGTGAGCCTGCTGGAGCCGATGTCGCCGGCCGAGCGCGCGCTGGTCGCCTCCTGGTCGGGCGAGGACACCGACCTCCCCGCCGGTACGGTGCACGGGCTGGTCGCCGAACGGGCACGGCGGGCACCGGACGCGACGGCGGTGGTGTGCGACGGGGAGCGGGTGTCGTACGGCGAGCTGAACGCGCGGGCGAACGCGCTGGCCCGCCACCTGCGGGACCTGGGGGTGGGTCCCGAGGTGCCCGTGGCGGTGTGCGTCGAGCGGTCCGTCGAGACGGTCGTCGCCACTCTCGGGATCATGAAGGCCGGCGGTGTCTACGTCCCGCTGGACACCGACTTCCCGGCAGAACGCGTGGAGTTCATGCTGCGGGACGTGGGCGCCCGCCTCGTCCTGGTCTCCGGGAACGGCGTCTCCGGGGAGGGCGTCCCCGGCGAAGGTGTCTCCGGGGAGGCGGGCGGGGCGGTCCCCGACGGCCCCTGGGAGAGGCTCGATCTGGACGACCTGCCGCTCGACGGCCGTCACGACGACCAGGACGACGCGAACGACCCGGTTGGCCCGGACAACGGCTGCTATGTGATCTTCACGTCGGGGTCCACGGGCCGCCCCAAGGGCACCCTGGTCACGCACGCGAACGTGACGCGGCTGTTCCAGGCGACCGCCGCCGCCGGTCTGGCCGTGGGTCCCGGCGACGTGTGGACGCTGTTCCACAGCTTCGCCTTCGACTTCTCGGTCTGGGAGATGTGGGGCGCGCTGAGCACCGGCGGCCGCCTGGTCGTGGTCCCGCGCGCGGTGAGCCGTGACGCCGAGGCGTTCCACGAGCTGGTGCGCCGCGAGCGGGTGACGGTGCTGAGCCAGACCCCCTCGGCGTTCCGGCAGTTCGAGACGGCCGACGAGCGGGCGGCGGCGCCCCTGGCCCTCAGGGCGGTGGTCTTCGGCGGCGAGGCGCTGCACCGGCCGTCGGTGCGTCGCTGGGCCGACCGCCACGGTCACCGGGCCCCGCTGCTGGTGAACATGTACGGGATCACCGAGACGACGGTGCACGTGACGTACCTCGAACTGGAGGACCGTCATCTCGACGGCGCGGTGAGCCGGATCGGCCGCCCGCTGCCGGACCTGCGGGTGTACGTGCTGGACGAGCACGGCCGGCCGTGCCCCGTGGGCGTGGCCGGTGAGATCCACGTCGCGGGCGCCGGGGTGACGCGCGGCTACGTCGGGAGGGCGGGGCTGACCGCCGAGCGGTTCGTGCCCGACCACCTGGGCGACCGGCCCGGAGGGCGGCTGTACCGCTCCGGCGACGTGGCGCGGTGGACCGCCGCGGGCGAGCTGGAGTACCTGGGCCGCGCCGACGCCCAGGTCAAGGTCCGGGGCCACCGGATCGAGCTCGGGGAGATCGAGACCGTCCTCCAGGCGCACCCGTCGGTCCTGGAGGCGGTGGTCGACCCCCGCCTCGGCGCCGACGGGCACACCGACCTCGCCGCCTACGTCGTGCCCGGCGGTGACGGCGCCCCGGCCGGGGAGCTGCGGGCCTGGCTGTCGGAGCGGCTGCCCGACTACATGGTGCCTCGCTGGTTCACGTCCCTGGACGTGCTGCCGCTGACCCCGCAGGGGAAGGTGGACCGGCGCGTCCTGCCCGAGCCCTCGGGCGAGCGGCCGGACCTGCTGCAGCGGTACGTCGCCCCGCTGCCCGGCGACGAGACGTCCCTGGCCGGCATCTGGTGCCGGGTGCTCGGGGTGGACCGGGTCGGCCGCCACGACAACTTCTTCGACCTCGGCGGCGACTCGATCCGCAGCATCCAGATCCTCGGCCAGGCCCGCAACGCCGGGTTCGCGTTCACCCTCCAGGACCTGTTCCGGCATCCGGTCCTGGCGGACCTGGCCGGTGCCGGCGCCTCGGGCGGCGGCCCGGACGAGGCCGTCGCGGGGGGCGGGGAACCGTTCTCGCTGGTGTCGCCCAGGGATCGGGAGCGGCTGCCCGAGGGGCTGGTCGACGCCTACCCGATGGCCGAGCTCCAGGTCGGCATGGTCTACGAGATGGAGCTCGACCCGGACCGGCGTCCGTACCACAACGTGGACAGCCTGCGGATCGCCGGTCCCTTCGACGAGGCGGCGTTCCGGGACGCGGTGGCCCGGGTGGTCGAACGGCACCCGATCCTGCGTACCTCCTTCGACCTGAGCGGTTTCGGCGAGCCGATGCAGCTCGTCCACGCCACCGCCGAGATGCCGTTCTTCGTCGCGGACCTGCGCGGCATGGACGAGGACGCGCAGGATGCCGTCATCGCCGCGTACATCGAGGCCGAGCGCGGCCACGGCTTCGACCATTCGCGGCCGCTGCTGCTGCGCTTCGGCATCCACCGGCTCGGCGACGACGCCTTCCAGTGGACGATCACCGAGCACCACGCCATCTTCGACGGCTGGAGCCTGCACTCCACGATCTCGGAGATCTCCGCGACCTACCAGCGGCTGCTCGCGGGGGAGAACCCGGTCCTGGAGCCGTTGCGGTCCTCCTACCGGGACTTCATCGCGGCCGAGCAGGCGGCGCTGCGCTCGGAGGACAGCGAGGGTTTCTGGCTGGACACGCTCTCCGACCGCCCCGACAGCCGGTTGCCGCGCCGTCCGGCGGGTCGTCCGGCGCCGCTCACCGGCCGGGTGATGGAGGACGAGTGGCGCGAGCACAACGAGGCGGAGGGGTACGGCTCGATCGAGACGCTGTTGCCCGCCGACGTGTGCGAGGGCGTCCGTGAGCTGTCCCGGCGGTGGGGGGTGCCGTTCAAGGCGGTGGTGCTGGCGGTCCACCTGCGGGTGATCAGCCTGGTCACCGGGAACTCGGACGTGCTGGTGGGGCTGACGTCCAACGGCCGCCTGGAGGAGGCCGACGGCGCGGAGGTGCGCGGCCTGTTCCTGAACACGGCGCCGTTCCGGCTAAGGCTCCCCGAGGGGAGCTGGCGTGACCTGGTACGGGCGGTGTTCGAGGCCGAGCGTGAGCTGCTGCCGCACCGGCGCTACCCGCTGTCGGCGCTGCAGCGCAGGCTCGGCGGCGCGCTGTTCGAGGTGAACTTCGTCTACAACCACTTCCACGTGCTGGGGGACGCCTTCGGCGCGGACCGCATGCGGATCGTCGACAACAAGATCGACAGTTTCAGCACCGCGCGTGTCGAGCCGACCAACTTCCCGCTCAATGTCGGCGTGATCCGCAACCCCTACTCCGCGCGCCTGCTGCTGGCCCTCGACTACCACACCGACGTCCTGGCCCAGGACCAGGTCGCCGTGATGCGGGACTACTACCTGCGGGTGTTCGAGGCGATGGTGGCCGGCCCGGAGGCGTCGTACCGGGACGTGTCGCTGCTGGGGGACGACGAGCAAGCACTGCTGGCGTCGTGGAACGGCAACGTCGCCGACGTCCCCGAGGTCCTGGTGCACCAGCTCGTCCAGGCCCGGGCCGAGACCCGGCCCGACGCGGTGGCGGTGGTCTCCGAGGGGCAACAGCTCACCTACCGGGAACTGAACGCGCGCGCCAACCGATTGGCCCGCTACCTGCGGGACGCGGGCGTGGGACCGGACGTGTGCGTGGGAGTGTGCGTCGAACGGTCCGAGCACATGATCGTGGCGTTGCTGGCCGTCGCGAAGGCCGGCGGGGTGTACGTGCCCATGGACGCCGACTTCCCCGCCGAACGCCTGCACTTCATG